>NZ_JBVKBW010000002.1:215703-635540 GCF_055635295.1 Streptomyces sp. NPDC111520
TGAGCCGGTCGCGGTGGCGGTTGCCGAGGAGGTTCCCGTCGCGGAGCCGGTGCAGGAACCCGCCGTTGAGGCCGAGGCTGCTCCTGCTGAGGCGGAGGCTGTGGTGGCTGAGGTTCCCGCACCTGCTGCCGAGTCCGAGCCGGTTGTCGAGGCGGAGGCCCCGGTCGAGTCTGAGCCGGTCGCGGTGGCGGTTGCCGAGGAGGTTCCCGTCGCGGAGCCGGTGCAGGAACCCGCCGTTGAGGCCGAGGCTGCTCCTGCTGAGGCGGAGCCGGTGGTTGAGGCTGACGCACCCGCCGCGGAATCCGAGCCGGTTGTCGAGGCCGAGGCTGTTCCCGCTGAGGCGGAGCCGGTGGTTGAGGCTGCCGCACCTGCTGCCGAGCCGGAGCCGGTAGTCGAGGCCGAGTCGGTCGTGGCGCCGGCGGAGCCCTCCGCGGAGGCCCCGGTCGCCGAGGAGGTTCCCGCTGCGGAGCCCGTGCAGGAACCGGCCGTTGAGGCCGAGGCCCCGGCCGAAGCCGCTCCTGATCAGGCCGAGCCGGTGGCGGAGGCTGACGCACCTGCCGCGGAGTCCGAGTCCGAGCCCGAGGGGCGGCCGGAGAGGCCGGCGGTCACGCCGGGGAAGGCCGTGACGGCGTACTCGGCGGAGGAACTGACCGCGCTGGTGCGGTGGATCGACGGCGACGGCGAGAAGCGGTCGGACGACGAACTGCTGCGTGCCGCCATGAAGGAGCTGGGCTTCGCCCGGCTGGGCCCGCGCATCAAGGAGGCCCTCGGCGCGGCCGTGGCCGAGGCGCGCGGCTGACGGGGCCGCGCGTCAGCCGGCGCGCGGCAGGGGCTTGGCGACGACCCGCACCAGGACGGTGCGGGTCGTCGCGTTCCGGCAGGCGTCGGTGATGGTGGCGGTGAACGCGTCGGTGCCGGAGAAGTCCTCGTGCGGGGTGTAGGAGAAGAGGCCGTTGGCCTGCTGGACGAGGACGCCCCGCGCGGGTTCGCTGTGGGCGGTGACGGCCGTCCCGTTCCCGGTGACGTCCTCGAGGACGTCCCCGGTGGCGTGGCCGTGCGGGCCGGACGTGACGCGGAGCCGCCCCGGTACGAGGACGGGCCGGGCGACGACGTAGACGCGGTGCGCGGCGCGGTCGGAGACGTAGAGCCGTCCGCCGGGGGCGAGGGCGGTGCCCCAGGGGCGCTTCAGGGGGGTGGCCCCGGAGGAGCGGGCGCGCGGTGGGGGGTAGAGGAGGGAGCCGTCCTCCGTGACCGCGAGTCCGTGGACGTCGCCGGGGGCGAGCCGGGCGGCGCCGGGTACGGGGGTGGCCCGGCCGTCGTGGTCGATGCGGCGGACGCGGCCGTCGACGACGGCGTAGACGTCGCCGGCGCGGTCGGCGGTCAGGGCGCCGACGGTGGCGCCGGGGAAGTAGCGGACCGGGGCCTTGCCGCCGGGCGGGATCCGCCGCAGTCCGCCGGCCGGGCCGCCCGAGACGTACACGGAGCGGTCGCCGCCGACGGCGACGGCGTCGTGCCGGCCGGCCTCGGCGAGCAGCGTGGTGGTGCCGTGGCCGTCGGCGCGTACGGAGACGACTTTGCCCTCGCCGGAGACGTAGACCGTGCCGTCCCGGCCGACCGCGAGGCCGTACGGGGCGAAGTCGGTGGTCGCGAAGGTCGTGATGACGGGGGCGGCGCCGGCCTTGCCCGCCGTGACGCGGCGGACGGCGCGGTTGCCGGAGTCGGCGATGTAGAGGCGGCCCGCGGTGTCGGTGGCGAGCCCTGCCGGGTCGTGCAGGGCGGCCGTGGTGGCGCCGGCCCCGTCGCCACCGCGGCCGGGCTTGCCGCTGCCGGCGTAGGCGACCGGGGCGCATCCGGCGGCGGGGGCCGCCGGGGCGGCGGTGCCCGGGGCCGGGGTGAGCAGGACGGCGGCCGCCGCCAGCAGGGCCGCGGCGAGGGGCGGCCGGTGGCGGCGGCCGGGCCGTCCGAGGGGTGGGCGCACGTCGGGCTCCGCGGGATGAGGTGGGGCGACCGGTACTGACGGGACGTCACCAATGTGGCAACCCGGGCCCGTCCCGGCGCGCCGGGTGACCCATCGGGGGGTCGCCCGAACGGTGGCGGCCGGTTGCGGGGTGCCCCCGGGCCCGCCTCCTCCGTCGACGGCGGCCGACGGCGGCCGGCGGCCCACGGGCCGTCACGCGCCCAGGTGAGGTGAGGTGAGGGGGCGTGGCGGGGTGCCCCCCCGGCCGGCGGTGCCGGTGCGCGGGGGTCCGCCGCAGGCTCGCGTGTCGTGGTCACGCCAGGGCGAACTCGCAGAATTAACCTCATTGCCCTTGTCATGTGTCTTTCTACGCGCGTAACTTGAGCCGGTCCGCCGTGCGCTGCCCGTCGTCGACGGGTTGTTGGACCCGATAGGAGAAACCCTCGTGCCGATCGCCAGACCGAGCCGACACCGCAACCGCGCCGCGGCGCTCGCGCTCATATCGACCGGAATCGCCGCGTCCGTCGTCCTGACCGGGCTGCCCGCCGCCTACGCGACCCCCTCCAGCGGGGCGGTCGTCGCCGAGGTGTACGGCGGCGGCGGCAACTCCGGCGCGACGCTGACCAACGACTTCGTGGAGCTCGCGAACGCCGGTTCGGCCGCGTACGACCTGGCCGGCTACAGCGTGCAGTACCTGCCCGGTACGCCGTCCGCCGCCTCCAAGTGGCAGGCGACCGCGCTGACCGGTGCGATCGCCCCCGGCGGCCGCTACCTCGTGTCGGAGTCCGCCGGGACCGGCGGCACCACGCCGCTGCCCGCCGCCGACGCCAGTGGCTCCATCGCGATGAGCGCCACCAGCGGCACCATCGCCCTGGTCAACGGCACCACGCCGCTCACCTGCATCACCGCCGCCGACTGCGCGGCCGACCCGCGCGTGGTCGACCTCGTCGGCTTCGGCAGCGCGGTCGTGCGCGAGGGCAGCGGCCCCGTCGCCGGCGCGAGCAACACCGCCTCCGTCGCCCGCGGCGCGTCCCTGGCCGACACCGACGACAACGCCGCCGACCTCACCGCCGGCGCGCCGACCCCGGTCAACGCCGCCGGCCAGACCCCGGGCGGCGGCACCACGGACCCGGATCCCGACCCCGAGCCGACCGAGCCCGGCACCACCCGCGTCCACGACATCCAGGGCACCACCCGGGTCTCCCCGCTCAAGGGCCAGACCGTCACCCGGGTCCCCGGCATCGTCACCGGCGTGCGCACCACCGGCTCCAAGGGCTACTGGATCCAGTCCGCAGACGCAGAGGCCGACGCCGACGCCCGCACCAGCGAGGCCGTGTTCGTCTACACCGGCTCCGTCACGCCCACCGTCGCCGTCGGTGACAAGGTGCTGGTGACCGGCAAGGTCTCCGAGTACTACCCGAGCACCGGCAGCCAGTCGGTCACCGAGGTCATCGGCCCGACCACCACCGTGCTCTCGGCCGGCAACGCCCTGCCCGCCCCCGTCACGCTGGACGCGTCCACCGTCCCGGCCGCTTACGCGCCGGACGCCGGCGGCGGCAGCATCGAGGGCCTGGCGCTCGACCCGGCCCGCTACGCGCTGGACTTCTACGAGGCCCACGAGGGCGAGCTGGCGCGGTTCGCCAAGGCCCGCGTCGTCGGCGGCACGACCGCGTTCCACGAGGTCTGGGTGACGGTGAAGCCCACCGAGAACCCCACCCGGCGCGGCGGCACGGTCTACGGCTCGTACGCCCAGCCCAACACCGGCCGCATCAAGGTCATGTCGATCGGCGCGGGCGTCGACGTCCCGACCGCCGACGTCGGTGACGAGCTGACCGGCACCACCACCGGCCCGATCGACTACGACGGCTTCGGCGGCTACAACCTCCAGGCCACGCAGCTCGGCCCGCTGGTGGACAAGGGCCTCAAGCGAGAGGTGACCCGCAGGCAGAAGGGCGGCGAGCTCGCGGTCGCCACGTACAACGTGGAGAACCTCGACCCCACCGACCCGGCCGACAAGTTCGCGCGGCTCGCCGACGGCGTCGTCACCAACCTCTCCTCGCCCGACATCGTGGCGCTGGAGGAGATCCAGGACGACAACGGCGCCACCGACGACGGCACCGTCACCGCCGGCCAGACCCTGCGGAAGTTCACGGACGCCATCGTCGCGGCCGGCGGCCCCCGCTACAGCTGGCGCTCGGTCGACCCGACGAACGACACCGACGGCGGCGAGCCCGGCGGCAACATCCGCCAGGTCTTCCTCTTCGACCCGCACCGCGTGCAGTTCACCGACCGCGCCGGCGGCGACGCCACCACCGCGGTCAAGGCGGTCAAGACCCGCAAGGGCGCCGAGCTGTCGGTCTCCCCCGGCCGGATCAACCCGGGCAGCGAGGCGTGGAACGCCAGCCGCAAGCCGCTGGTCGGCGAGTTCCGCTTCCACGGCAAGCCGGTCTTCGTCATCGCCAACCACTTCAACTCCAAGGGTGGCGACCAGCCGCTGCACAGCGTCAACCAGCAGCCGGTGCGCAGCTCCGAGACCCAGCGGAAGCTGCAGGCCACCGAGGTCAACACCTTCGTGAAGTCGCTGCTCGCGGCCGACCGCGACGCCAACGTCGTGGTCCTCGGCGACCTCAACGACTACGAGTTCTCCGGCACGGTGTCCACCCTCACCTCGGGCGGCGTGCTGAAGGACCTGCTGACGACGCTGCCGCAGTCGGAGCGCTACACCTACGTCTACGAGGGCAACTCGCAGTCGCTGGACCACATCCTGCTCAGCCCGGCGCTGCGCCGCTTCGACTACGACGTGGTGCACATCAACGCGGAGTTCGCCGACCAGGCGAGCGACCACGACCCGCAGATCGTCCGCATCAAGCCGGACGGCTGCTGAGGCACGCACCCCCGACGAGGGCGGCACCGGCGCGACGCCGGTGCCGCCCTCGCGGCGTCACCGGGGGTCGGGCTCCGGGTCGGGGAAGCCGCTGGCGGGCGTGTCGGATCCGGTCCAGGCGGCCAGCAGCTGCAGGGCCGCCTCCGAGGTGGAGCCGGGCTCGGCGGTGTGGATGCACACCAACTGGTCGCCGTCGCCGGCGAAGAGCACGTGCTCGTACGACAGGGTGAGGTCGCCGACGACGGGGTGGTGGTAGAGCTTCACCCCGTGCGACCTCTGCCGCACGTTGTGGTCGGCCCACCAGGCCCGGAACTCGGCGCTCTTGATGGTCAGCTCGCCGACCAGCTCGGTCAGCCCCGGGTCGTCCGGGTGGCGCGCCGCGTCCAGCCGCAGGGCGGCGACCGTCTCGGCGGCGTGCTTGTCCCACTCCCGGTGCAGGTCGCGGGCCGCGTCGTCGAGGAACATGAAGCGGGCGAGGTTGCGGTCGCGCTGCGGCAGCGCGTCGAAGTCGGTGAGCAGCGTGCGGGCCAGCCGGTTCGCGGCCAGTACGTCGGTGCGGCGGCCGACGACGAGGACGGGGGTGCGGTCGCCCAGCAGGTCCAGCACGCGGTACACCTCAGGGCGCACCCGCTGCGGCCGCAGCGGCCTGCGGCGGGGCGGGGTGCGGTGCCGCGCCAGCTCGAAGAGGTGGGCGCGCTCGGCGGCGTCCAGCCGCAGGGCCCGGGCGACGGCGTCCAGCACCGCCTCCGAGACATTCTGGTGCCTGCCCTGCTCCAAACGGGTGTAGTAGTCGGTGCTCACCCCGGCCAGCCGCGCCAGCTCCTCCCGCCGCAACCCCGGCACACGGCGCGGCGCACCGGTGACGGTGATGCCGGCGTCCTGCGGGCTCAGCCGGTTCCTGCGGGCCCGCAGGAAGTCCCTGAGCTCGGCGTTGTGCTCCATGTGTTCCAGTATGGGCGGCCGATCATGGGGCGGCCCGGCGCGGCCGGAGGGGCCGGCGGCGACGGGGCCGGAGAGGTCCGCGGCTACCCGGCCGGAGGGGCCCGCGGCTACCCGGTCGGGGGTGCTCGCGGCTACCCGGCGGGAGGGCTCTCCTCCAGGCCGTCCAGCCGTGCCGGCCGCTCCTGGAAGCGGTCCAGCAGCCGCCTGAGCCGGTCCGCCTCCGCGAGCAGTTCCTCGCGCAGCGGCTCGTCGCGCCGCGCATCCTCCTGCGGCGGCCGCCCATGCCCCGCGTCTTCATGCCCCGGCAGCCGCGGCCCGGCGGCGCCCGGTGCGGGCGGTTCCCCGGTCACGTTCACCCAGGGGCCGGCCAGCCGCGCGAAATCCGCCGGCCGCAGCACCCACAGCCCCGCCGCGCAGCGCCTGCAGACCGCCGTCAGCCCGTGCCAGCCCGGCAGCCCGGTGCCGTCGCGCACGAAGACCCGGGCGGCCCGCCCGCAGCGGCAGGCGCCCATGCGCACGGTGCGCACCCGCTGCCGGGCGTAGCGCGTGCCGCGTTCGTACCGGGTGTACGCGCCCAGCACGCTCACCTGCAGCACCACCGCGTCCCGGCAGTCCGTCGCGCAGGTCAGGGCCTGCGCCTCGGCGGCCGTGTGAAGGCAGTAGAAGCCGCAGTCGCAGCCGCGTGCCGGGCTGCGGTGCCGCCGCCCGTAGCCGCACACGGCGTCGCCGAGGGCGCCGTACACGATCCGCCCGCCCAGCGACACGCCCCGGAAGCCCACGCGGGCGCCGTCGTGCGCCAGCAGCGGGAAGGCCAGCTTGTACCCCGTCGGGGGCACCGCCGGCCGTTCCTCGGGCAGCCGGCGGCCGAACCTCACCGCGCCGCGGCCTCGGCGGGCCCCGCCGCGCGGACCTCGACGGCGTCCGGGGCCCGGTCCCCGGGGGCCGCCTCCTCGTCCACGAGCCGCTCCATGCCCGCGAGCTCCTCGTCCGTCTCCTCCGCGTAGCCGTTCGCCAGTGCCCTGCCCAGCTTCATGGCGGCCTCCAAGATCGGGCGAATCCCCCGTACGGGGGGTACTCGGGCATCATGCCGCACCGGGCCGCCGCCGGGGTAGGGCGCGGCGGGCGCGCCCGCGCCGCCGCGACTTCCTGTCCGGTACACACAACTCCGTGCATGAGCCGTGTGAATGACGGTACGTCAGCGTAGGCTGGGAATGAGGGGAGGCGTCATGGACACGTACGTGACCATCGAGCTGGAGGGCGGCAAGGACGCGGCGGAGGACCTGCGCAGACTGGAGGTCTGGCTGCGGGCCGACGAGGAACTGGCGCCGCTGGTCGTGCGCAGGGAGCGGCCCGCCGACGAGAGCATGGGCGTCGCCTACGACCTGATCCTGATGATCCTCCAGGAGACCCTGCAGGCCACCGCGCTCACGCTGTTCCGCGCCCTGCGCAACCACCTGCGCAACCAGCCCGGCGACTCGCTCAGCGTCACCGTCCGCGCGGGGGACGTGGAGTGCGTCCTCACCGCCAGGGACGCCCTGACGCGCGGCGAGCTGGAGGCGATGGCGGCCCGCATCCGCCAGACGCTGGAGAACTAGATCCGGAGGAAGACGGCCCTGGGGAGGTCCGGCGGGCATGCCGTACGAACCGTTCGCGTCCCGGTCGCGGGCGGTCCTGATCGGGGTGTCCCAGTACGAGCACGCCCGTGACTTCTCCAACATCCCCTCCGCCAGGGCCAACGTGGCCCGGCTGCGCGCCGCGCTCGTATCCGGCGGGCTCGGCCGGTTCATCCCGCGCACCGTGGAGACCCTCGACGAGCCGCGCACCCGCGACCGCGCGCTGCGGCTGATCGGCACCGCCGCCGCCCAGGCCCAGGACCTGCTGCTGGTCCACTTCACCGGGCACGGGTACGTCGACCTGGGCAGCGGGGAACCCGAGCTGTACCTGATGACCCGGGAGTCCACCAAGGACGGCGCCCGCCTCGACGGCATCCCGTACCGCGACCTGCTGCGGCTGCTCGCCTCCTCGCGCGCCGAGCGCGTCGTCCTCGTCCTGGACTGCTGCTACTCCGGCAACGCCGGACTGGTGCCGCTGCCCGAGCGGCCGTTCTCCCTGATCACCTCCTCGGCCGTCGGCTCGCGCATCCACAAGGGCGACGGCATCGACCCGACGCCCTTCACCGGAGCCCTGGTCCGGGTGCTGACCGAGGGCACCGACCCGTACGACCCGGTCACCGTGCAGCGCCTCGGGGTCCGGCTGCGCGAACTGGCCGCCGAGTACGCGGCCACGCTCGACGAGCGCGCGGACTACGACCCCTGGTTCCCGACCGAGCGCTCCAGCAACAGCGCCGGCGACACCGTCCTGTCGCAGGCCCGGCTCACCCCGCGGCCCGCCCGCGGGACCCGCTGGCGCGCGCCGTTGCGCCGGCTCGCCCAGTACGCCGGCTTCACCTGGACGTGGACGGCGGGCCCCCACCAGCCGCTCTGGCACCGGGCGGTCGGCATCGGCGCCGCCCTGGCCCTGCTCGCGGGCGGCGTCACCGGCTGGACGTGGGCGCACCGCCCGGCACCGCTGTGCCCCGCACCGCTCGAACTGCGGGTGCTCACCTCGCCGGAGACGCGCGCCGCGCTCACCTCCGTGCTGGACGCCTTCCAGGACAGCGAGGACGCCGGCCCCACCGCCTTGCTCGGCGGCCGGCCCGAAGGCTGCGGCCAGATCAACACCACCGTCTACGCGGCGCCCGCCGACCGCACCATCGCCGCCTTCCGCGCCTCCGCCGCCTGGGCCGAGCCGGAACGCGCCTGCGAGGACGAGGACGCCGGGGAGTGCGCGATGCCGCTGCGGGACGTCGGACCCCACCCCGACGTGTGGATACCGGCGGCCGGCACCGCCCTCACCCAGGTCCAGGCCGAGACCCGGCGCCCCGAGAGCGTCGTCGCCCTCGGCCGGCCGGTCACCCTCGCGCACTCCCCGGCCGTCGTCGCCGCGACCACCTCGCTGGAGGGCGTCGGGCGCACCGGCAGCACCGCGCAGCAACTCGTCGACGCCGCCCACGCGCAGGACGTGGTCGTCCGCAGCGCGGAACCGCACTCCTCGGACGCCGCCCTCGACCAGCTGCTGCACCTGGCACCCGGCACCCGGATCACCACCGACGCCGTGCCCCCGGCGGACGACCGGGCCCTGGCCTGCTCGGCCCGCACCTGGCTGGTCGAGCGGCGCGGCACCCAGCAGGCCCTGCTCACCGCGGAGTCCACCCTGGCCGCCCTCGTCACCCCGACGCTGGAGTCCCATCCGCCCTGCCTGGGCGACCAGTCGGACCCCTACACCGCCTACTACCCCTCCGACGTGCCGCCCCTCGACCTGACCCTCGTACCGGTGAGCTGGGAGACCGGCCGGGCCGACCGCGCCGATCGCGCCGAGGCCGTGCACCGCCTCGCCGCATGGCTCGGCTCCCGCCCGGGGCAGCGGGCGCTGGCCGCGCAGGGCTTCCGTACGGACGTCAGCGGGACGGCCGAGGCCGGCGACACCCCGCTGGACAGCGCGATCTTCGTCGCCGACCCGCGGGCGGGCGGCCGGCCGCCGACCCGGAAGGACATCGAGGCCGCGCTGCGGGACCACGGCGAGGCCGCGGGCACCCGGCGCGACGTCCTCTTCGCCGTCGACGTCTCCAGTTCCTCCTACTCCGGCGCCAACGTCCCCGTCGTGCGCTCCGTGCTGGCCCGCGCCTCCGGCTACCGGTACGGTATCGCCGCGGTGCCCGGCCGCACCCTCCTGCCGCTGGGACCGAACGACGCCGCCGCGCGGGACGCCGCGATCCGCGCGCTGGCACCGGTCGAGCGGGACGCCCCCGTGGCCGCCGCCCTGCGCCAGTGGTCGCGCGCCCTCGCGGACTCCCCCGGGACCCTGATCGTCCTCATCACCGACGACGAGGACAGCGCCCGCGAGGAGCCGCCCGCCGTGGACGTCCCCGTTCTGGTCGTCTCGCTGGAGAGCTACGGCTGCTCGCTGCGCTTCAACAAGGCGGTGACCGAGGGCGGCGGGGCGTGCCTGGCCGCCACGCAGGACCTGCCGAACCGGGTCGCGGAGACCATCACCCGCCTCACCTCGGGAGGGTCATGACGGCCGAGAGGGTCACCGGGTCCACCGGAGTCATACGGGTCACGAGGCCCGGGGGAGCCGCCCGCCGCCGGCGCCGCCGCACCCTGGGCGTCGTGCTCCTGCTGGCCACCGTCCTCGCCACCGCCGCCTGCGGAGGTCCCCGCCCCGCGCCGGCCCCGGGGCCCGACCGCTCCCGGCCGCTGATCGTCGCCAGCGATGCCGACCTCACCGCCGGCGGGCGCCCCGGCGTCCGCCGCGCCCTGGTCGACGAGTGGAACCGGGCCAACCCGGACCGGCCGGCCCGGCTCGTCGAGCTCCCCTCCGCCTCCGACGAGCAGCGCAGCGAGCTGATCGGCGCCTTCCAGTCCGGCACCGCCGCGTACGACGTGGTCAACCTCGACATCAGCTGGATCCCCGAGTTCGCCGACAGCGGCCTGCTGCGACCGCTCGACCCCGCCCTCGTCGACGGGGACTTCCTGCGCCAGGCCGCGGACGCCGGCCGCTGGAAGGGCCGCACGTACGCGGTGCCCTTCAACACCGACGTCGGACTGCTCTACTACCGCACCGACGACCTCGCCAAGGCCGGCCGCCGCCCCGCCGACCTGCGCGGCTACGCCAAGATCGGCGACCTCCTCGCCGACGTCCGCCCGCTCGGCCACGCCGCCTACACCACCCAACTGCGCGCGTACGAGGGCCTGACGGTCAACACCCTGGAGACCTTCTGGACCGCGGGCGTCGAACTCGTCGACGGCGACGGCCGCTACACCGGCACCGAGGACGGGCTGCGCGAGGGCCTGGACGAGCTCGGCCGGGTGGGCGCCGCCAACAACCTCAACCCGGAGTCCCTGGAGGCCGACGAGTCGGTCACCCTCGCCCAGTTCACCGAGGGGCAGAGCGTGCTGATGCGCAACTGGCCGTACGCCTACAACCGGCTGGACGCCGCGCTCGCCCCCGGCGTCCGCTTCGGCGTGGCCCGGCTCCCCGGCGTCGCCGCCCTCGGCGGGCAGAGCCTGGGCGTCGCGGCCACCAGCGACCGCCCCGGCGACGCAGCGGACCTGATCCGCTTCCTGACCGGACGCAGCGCCCAACATGCCCTGCTCAGAGCGGGTTTCGCCGCCGCGCGGCGCTCAGCATACGGAGCCGGGGATGTCAACTGTGACGATCCTCACGACCCCCGCGCCTGGTTCTACGACCGCCCCGCGGGCCGCGGCTCCGAGCCCTCCCCCTCACCCGCCGCCGCGACCCCCGGGTACACGACCCTGCTGTGGTGCGCGCTGCAGGCCGCCAGGGCCCGTCCGGCGACCGCGCACTACGTCACGTTCACCCGGGTCCTGCAGCGTGAGGTGCACGGAATGCTCGCGGCGCACCGCTCCACCGACGCCACGGCGGAGCGTCTGGACGGCCGTCTGGGGCGCGCGCTCGGCGGCCGGGGTCCGGGGTGACCATCACTGCCCGTGAGCGCGGCACTCCCTTCCGCATAACGACTGATGCACACTCACATTTCCCGTAGGTCACGGCAGTCACGGCGCAATGTCCGGTTCCGTCCTGTCCATCCCCATAGATTCCCGTCATGAACTCGCTTGAGTGGCTTGGAATTGGCGGGCGCCTCTATTAACGTTCGATAACGCAGCGCGGTCGTCCCGCCGCCGTCAGGGCGGCGCCGTGCGCTTGCCGAATCCCGTCCGCGGGAACCGGGGAACCACTTCCTGGGGTGAATCGGGGGCCTTCCGAGGTCCTCGTAGGAGACCTTCCTGCTCCGAACCCGTCAGCTAACCCGGTAGGCGAGAAGGAAGGAAAGGAGCGCGCCCGCGTGGCGTCGAACGAGCCTGCCCTGATACCCGGACAGCAACAGGGGTCCGCGACCGCGTACTCCGAGTGGGACACCGCCGAGTGGAACATCGCCGCCGGCTGGAATCCCCCGGCAGCCGAGCAGGCACCGCCGACGAAGAACGCGATCGACGGCTGGGACACCGGGCAGTGGAACATGGCCGCCGGCTGGCTCGCCGCGGCCGAGGCGACGGGCTCCCAGGACGCAGGCGCCGTCGCCGACGCCACCGTCGCGCAGCACGAGCCCGCCCGGCACGAGACGTACGAGACCACCGCGCACGAGGCCTACGAGCCCGCCGCCCCCGCCCAGCCGCGCCACGAGGACATCAAGGCCTTCGACGCCTTCGGGAACACCCGCGACATCGAGGCCGCGCCCTACGAGGGCCCGGACGCCGAGCCGTGGGACCCCTCCGAGGAGTCGGCCGGCCCCCTGCGCGGCCGCCACCGCGTCGCCAAGCAGCGCTCCCTGGGCCGCGGTTCGGCCGTCTTCGGCGTCGCGGCCGTGGCCGTGCTCGGCGTCGGCGGGGTCGCCACCGCCGAGGGCAAGAACCCGCTCCCGGTCTCCCTCCCGCACCTGCCCGACGCGTCCCAGCTGCCCGGCATCGGCGCGCTCGTCGAGGACGACAGCGCCCCCGAGGCCAAGCCCGTCGCCGAGGCCCTGAGCCCCGACGCGGGCGAGGCGCTGCGCAACCGCATCCTCGACCAGGCCCAGCAGCAGCGGAACGCCGCCGACAAGGCCGCCAGGACCGCCGCGCAGCAGGAGGCGTCGGCCAAGGCCGCCAAGTCCGCCGCGCAGGAGCGGGTGCGGGCCGAGGCCGCCGCCAAGAAGAAGGCCGCGGCGGAGGCAGCGAAGAAGCTGGAGGCCGAGCGCCTGGCCGAGCTCGCCAAGAGCTTCGTCAAGCCGGTCTCCTCGTACACGCTGACCGCCGGGTTCGGCGAGTCCAGCTCGCTGTGGGCCAACACCCACACCGGCCAGGACTTCGCCGCCCCGACCGGCACGCCGGTCAAGGCCATCCACAGCGGCACCATCACCGAGGCGGGCTGGGCCGGTTCGTACGGCTACCGCATCATCCTGACCCTCGACGACGGCACCGAGCTCTGGTACTGCCACCTCTCCTCGATGATCGTCACCTCCGGCAAGGTCAGCACCGGTGACACCATCGGCCGCGTCGGTGCCACGGGCAACGTCACCGGCCCGCACCTGCATCTCGAGGTGCGCCCCGGCGGCGGCGACCCGATCGGCCCGATGGGCTGGCTGCGCAGCAAGGGCCTCACGGTCTGAGGCGACCGGTCGCGCGACCGGCCGGCCGCGTACGACCGCACCGACTCCGGCGGTCCTGGTGACTCCCCCCGTCAACCAGGGCCGCCGGTCCTTTTCGAGGCGAATTCCCCGTCGCCGCTACGGGACGACGAAGTTGTAGATCTCCGAGATCCGGGGCGGTCCGGTCGGCTCCGGGAAACCGGACTCCTTGGCGGCGGGCATCATGATCTCCATGAAGGCCTCGAGCGCCTGCGCGGTCTGCCAGACGTTCACCAGCCGCAGCCCCTCGTTGGTGATCACGGCGGCGTGGGAGAGCAGCCCGGACGGCGGATGCTCGGGCCCGAACCCCGCGCGGTGGTTCGCCTCCTCGTACTGCAGGGCCGTCACACCGGGGAACTCGACCTCCGCCAGGACCGGCATGGGAACCTCCCGCCTCCCAACGACACGCCTACGCCCCAATTTCCTCCGGCTGCACCCCGGCCGCAATCCGGAACGCGGCCGGGGACAGGGTCAGAACGGGGCGTTCGCGCGGTGAACGCGTGGTCAGAGCGCCTCCAGCCGTACGTCCGCCGAGTCGCAGGCCGCCGTCTCGTCGGCGTAGACCTCGCACACCGGCCGCCCGTCGGGGGTCATCGTGTGCTCGACCTCCCACAGGCTGATCTCCTCGCCGGTCTCCAGCAGGAAGGCGTGCTCGTACAACGTCCAGCCGGCGACCCGGCCGGTGCCGATCCGGGTGTGCCGGCCGGTGACGTACGCGATGTCGTGGCCCACCGCCGAACCCAGCCGGCTGCGCAGGTCCTCGCCGGGCACGTCCGTGTTCTCGGCCCGCCGCAGCACCCGCCACGCGTGCTCGGCGGAGTGCTGCTCCGTGTACTGCCGGGGCCCGGGCGTCAGATCCATCGCCAGCTGCGGCAGCCGTGCCAGCCAGTCCGCCGCCTCCGCCTCCAGCTCCTCCGGGGAGGGCTCGCCGAAGCGCGCGTCGATCGTGTGCTGGGCGACGGCCAGCGTGTCCGGGTCCGAGTAGACCTCGTACAGCGGCTCGTCGCCGTCGGGGCCGGTGTTGTGCTCGATCTCCCACAGCAGCTGCGTACTGCCGTCGGCCAGCAGGAACGTGTGCCGCAACGTCCTGCGGCTCAGCCTGCGCGGCGGGCCCTTGCGCTGGCGGAAGGACGCCAGCTCCGTGCAGCCCATCAGCGCGGTCGCCAGCCGCCCCAGCACGTGGTCGTCGACGTCGAAGGCGTTCTGCGCCCTGGCCAGCACCACCTCGACGTCCGCCGGACCCGCCCCACCTGGTCGCGCGTTCCCCATGCGGTCCTCCTGCTCACGGCATTCCCCGCGCACCATTGCGAGCACTCAGCGTAGTGGCATCGACGCGCTGCGCGTCGGGTCTCCCGGAAAAATGGTGCACCCCCACCCGTAGGAGGCGCGTAAAACGCGAAACGCACGCCCCCTGCTGCCACTATGCGCCCATGCGCGCACTCTTCGTAGGCCTCTGCACCCTCGATGTCATCACCCTCGTCGACCACGTCCCGGCCCCGAACGAGAAACTCACCGCCCGCACCCAGACCGTCGCCGCCGGCGGCCCCGCCACGGGAGCCGCGGCCACCTTCGCCCACCTCGGCGGGGAAGCCGTCCTGCTCACCGCCTTCGGCGGCCACCCCCTCGCCGGCGCGATCGACGCCGACCTCACGGCCCTCGGCGTCGACGTCATCAACCTCACCGCGGACTCCCCCGAACCCCCCGCGGTCTCCACGATCCTGGTCACCGCCGCCACCGGCGAGCGCGCCGTCGCCTCCACCAACGCGGCCTCAGGGGCGTCCGTCTCCCCGCCCGGGGACCTCTCCGTGCTGGTCGGCGACGCCGATGTCGTCCTCGTCGACGCGCACCACCCCGCCCTCGCCGTCCCCGCCGCCCGGCTCGCCCGCGCCGCCGGGGTCCCCACCCTCCTGGACGCGGGCAGCTGGCGTCCCGCGACCCCCACGCTGCTCCCTTACGTCGACGTCGCCGTCTGCTCCGCCGACTTCCACCCCCCGGGCACGACCACGCCGGCCGAGGCCCTGGCCTTCCTCCACGACGCGGGCGTGCGCTGGACCGCCATCACCCGGGGGCCGTCCCCCATCCTCCGGCCCGACGGGCAGATCCCCGTCCCCGCCGTCGGCCCCGTCGTCGACACCCTCGGCGCCGGAGACGTCCTCCACGGCGCCCTCGCCCACCACCTCGCCGCCCACGTCACGACCCGCCTCACCCCGCCCGCCTTCGACGCCGCCCTCGCCTTCGCAGCAGGCATCGCGTCCCGCTCCTGCACCTCCTTCGGCCCCCGCACCTGGATGCGTGCCTGAGGGGGCCCGGGGGCGGGGGTGCTTGGTTTTCCCGGGATGAGTCAGGGGCGCTCTCGCCCCTTCGTCTTGTTGGCGATCAGGGCGAACAGGACCGCGCCGACACCCAGCACGAGCCAGCCGACCGCAGACTCGGACACGGTCATCTGGGTTTGTTTGGGCAGCAGTGACAAGCCGCCGAGAACCATGAACATCGCGAACATGTAGCTGAGCACGGCCATCAGCAGCCAGCGCAGCAGTCGGCTCGTCCGTACGTTCGGCGACTTATCGGTCATGGGGTTCCGCCTCGCTCATTTGACGATGTTGTGGCACTGGGTTCCGCGCTTCTGCCCGCTGGCGAAGAAGTCCGCGCATGCTTTCCCGTAGTGCTTCAACGTCCGCCTAGAGTCATCGACACGCCCTACGGACTTCATGAAAGTGCACGAGTGGTGCATGGGACCCCGCCGAATGAGGTATGTCTTGCCCTCGGTGTCCGCGTAGCGCCAATCGATCCGCCAGTTGCACCACTTTCCGCCTGCGGAGTCCGCGCCGAAGATGTCCTGTACGGAGGCTTCTTCCCTCGTGATGCTCAGGCCGCTGCCCTTGATGACGTGACCGATCGTCGCGCCCGGAGCGCAGAGCTCCATACCCTTCACGTCAAAGCAAAAGCTGCCCACCTTGCCGTATCCGACAGCGGTGGCCGAAGCCGGGGAAGCGGCGGCCACCAGAGCGGTTACTGCCGTCGACGTCAAAGCGACCCACTGCCTAGCCCGCCCCGCGAAAGGGCGCCGAGCAGGGAAGGTGCGGACTTCATTGCGGCTCATTTGGCACTCCGATGCTTGCTGCCTACGTACGCATCGGAGAACGCCACCCTCCCCCGACGCGATACGTGGTGTTGCGTGCCGGTGACACAAGGTCGCTCGGGGGAGTGGTGCAGGAACCTTCAAGCATCAGTTTTGCAACAGGAGTTGGCCCTTCAACCTGCGGCGATGGCCGAGTAGGTCCAGACGTCCGCGGGCAGTTCGTGCTGGAGGCGCCAGACGATGCCCATGGGGTTGCTGCCCTTGTGCTCGACGTAATCCGCCGGGCCGAGGAGCATCCAGGGCTGGGGGCCGCCGATGTCCGTCTTCTTGTAGCGGCGGACGAAGAGCAGGACGTGATTACCGCGTGCGCGGTGCTGCTGGTAGCGGAGCCCCGTCGGGGACGAGCTGGACGTCTGGTTCTGGGACTCCCAGTGGAACTCGGTCTCGTTGCGGGCGTAGTCGTGATAGCGCGTCTGCGGGGAGAAGTCCTTCTCGTCCTTCTCCAGCGTGATGAACAGCGCGTCCGTCCCTATCGACTCGCACCACTTCACGCCTTCCCGGAAGTACCCGGGCAGGAAGCCGCCCAGTGCGGACTGCCGAAGGGCCGGGAGGATCTCCTCTCGGCTGTAGGAGGCGTGGATGGTCAAGGGCAGCTCGCTGAGTGGCCCGTCGAACGGGATGGGGACGTGGTCGGTGCGGTCCAGGCCGTGGGCGAGGACCTGGCGGAGTTCGTCGCGGACGTGCGGCTGGGCGCGGAGGGCGTCCAGGCCGTCCTGGTAGGTGGGGAAGGCGTTGCCCAGGGGCCACAGGGAGAAGAAGAGCATACGGGCGTAGTCCTGCCCGCGCGGGTCGAGTTCGTCGTACGTGGGGGCGTCGTCGGCCAGGACCCGCTGGTACGCGGCGATCCGCGCCGGGTCGTCGACGTGGAGGAACGCAGGGACGCGCTTGAGGAGGGCGGCCTCGCCCTCGGGGTGTGCGGTGGGCAGCAGCCCGGCCCGGCGGAGCAGGCCGGTCCAGGAGTTGCCGCCGCGGTAGATCTCCTTGATCTCGCGGCGGCTCTCCGCGAGGTACTCCGCCAGTGTGGGGCTCGCGTACGCGCTGACCTCGCGCGTCAGCTGGGTGACGTTGACGTTGATCTGGCTGCGGATGTTGTCGATGACGAGTTCCTTGGCCTTGGGCTCAAGGATGATCTGGCAGCCGGAAGGGAGCTGGGGGAAGTCGTGCTCGATGTTGCTCAGCAGCCGGTTGCGCGTGAAGTTGGTGAGCGCGCGGAACTGCTCCTCGAAGCGGAACTCCTTGCGGTGTTGCCCGATGAAGTCCAGGACCGTGAGGACGGCCTTGCCTTCGCTGCGGCGCAGGCCGCGTCCCAATTGCTGCAGGAAGACCGTGGCGCTGGACGTGGGCCGCAGGAGCAGCAGCGTGTCGACGTCGGGGATGTCCAGTCCCTCGTTGAAGAGGTCGACGGAGAAGAGAATCTGCAGGGTCCCGGCCCGCAGCTCTTCGAGGGCTGCCTTCCGCTCGTCCCGGGGCGTCTCGCCCGACAGGGCCTTGGCCCTGAGGCCGGCCCGGCAGAAGAAGTCGGCCATGAACTCGGCGTGCGCCACGGTGACGCAGAACCCCAGTGCCCGCATGGAGCCGGGGTCGGTGACCTTGTCGCGGACGGCTTGTACGACGAGTCGCGCGCGAGCGTCGTTGCCGGTGAAGAGGTTGTCCAGCCCGGTGCGGTCGTAGGCGCCCGCCTTCCATGCGACCGCGCTCATGTCGGTGTTGTCGGTGATGCCGAAGTAGTGGAAGGGGCTCAGGAGGTCGTTCTCCAGGGCTTCCCACAGCCGCATCTCGGCCGCGATGCGGCCGTCGAAGAAGTCGTCCTGGACCTTGCGGCCGTCCATCCGCTCGGGGGTCGCCGTGAGGCCCAGCAACTCCCGCGGGGCGAAGTGGTCGATGATCTTCCGGTAGGTGGGGGAGACACCGTGGTGAAACTCGTCGATCACGACGACGTCGAAGTGGTCGGGTGCGAAGCGGTCGAGCGACTGTGCGTTGAGGGATTGGACGCTCGCGAAGACGTGCGTCCAGTTGTCCGGGATCTCGCCGCCGACCAGGAGTTCTCCGAAGTTCGCGTCGACGAGCACGTCTTGGTAGGTGCGCAGGGACTGTTCGAGGATCTCCTTGCGGTGGGCGACGAAGAGCAGCTTCAGGTCGCCGCCGAGCTTCGCCCGGAGGTGCTTGTAGTCGAGGGCCGCCATGACCGTCTTGCCCGTCCCCGTGGCGGCCACGAGGAGGTTCCGGTGCCGGTCGTGGACCTCGCGTTCCACTTCGAGCCGTTCCAGCATGTCGCGCTGGTGCGGGTAGGGGCGGACCTCGAGTCCCGAGAGGCTGAGTCTGCGTCCGCTGCCCGCTGTGTTGCCGCCGCTCGCGATGGCGAGTGCCTCGTCGAGCCGGTGGGCGTCCCTGTCGGGGTCGTACGACTCGAACGCCGCCTCGCTCCAGTAGGCGTCGAACGTCGCCTCGAACTTCCGCAGGACGCTGGGGGTGGCGACTGACGACAGCCGCACGTTCCACTCCAGGCCGTCCAGGAGCGCCGCCTTGGAGAGGTTGGAGCTTCCCACGTACGCCGTGTCGTAGCCGGTGTTGCGGCGGAAGAGCCATGCTTTGGCGTGCAGTCGGGTGGATCGAAGCTCGTAGTTGACCTTCACCTCGGCGTTGAACTCCCGGACGAGACGGTCCAGGGCGCGTCGTTCGGTGGCGCCGACGTACGTCGTGGTGATGACGCGGATGGGCACGCCCCGCTCGTGGGCCGCTCGGAGGGACTGTTCCAGGACCCGCAGTCCGTGCCATTTGACGAAGGCGCAGAGCAGATCGACGCGGTCCGCCGTGGCCAGTTCGGCACGGAGTTCGTAGCCGAGGCTGGGATCCTCAGGGGAATTGGTGATCAGTGCGGTCTCGGAGAGCGGGGTTGCCGGGCGGATCGCGTAGACCCCTTCGGCTTCCTGTTCGGCGAGCGCCAGCAGCTGCCGCGGCCCTTCGGAGATGAGGTCCGTCGCCTGCCGGGCGCCCTCGATGGAGTTCATCGACCCGAGGATGAGGTTGGCGGCGACCACCTGCTCGGCCGGCGTCAGCCCCGCGAGGACGCGTTCGACGGTGCCCGCGATGTGCCGGGACAGCACGTGCGGTGCCGACTCGCTGCCGACGACCTCGTCGACGGCGCTCCACCCGTCGGCCCCCAGGGCCTTGATGCGCTCTTCGAGGCTGTCGGTGATGAGCCTCTCGTACAGCCCGGAGACGGGATCGAGGTCGTGGTTCGGATTCGTCACGTAGGCCCCCCTGAGGCGAATCGGCGTGATCCAGTTCTAACAGGAGTGACTGACACGTGTGGCGCGCAGTGCGCGACGCACGCGCCCCGCGGGCGGAGCATGGGCCCATGAGGGAGAGCGAGACGCCGGTCACGGATGGGTTCGAGCAGGCGATGGAGGCGTTGCGGAAGGCGCCGTACGGGGAGGTGGACGAGGCGTTGTGGGAGGTGGAGGGGAGCGTGCTGCGGGAGGCGCGGGGGCATTTGGAGGCGTGGGAGCACGTGGTGCGGGGGCTGGAGGCGGGGCGGTCGACGGCGCGGGGGGAACTGGTGTGCCGGGACGGGGTGGCGGGGCTGGTGCGGAGGCTGCCGGGGCCGGTCGCGGAGCTGTTCGGGGAGTCGCTGGGGGAGGTGGACGGCCGGTACATCGAGCTGACGGTGGAGGACGCGGCCGCGCCGGGCGGCGGAGGGGGCTGGTGGTGGGGCCGGCGGCCGCGCACCGGGTGGGCCTGACAGTGGTCGCGGGCACACTGGAGCCATGTGCCGAAGCATCAAGACCCTGCGCCCGCCGATGACGCCCGAGGTCGGTGAAGAGGACATCCGGGCCGCGGCCCTGCAGTACGTGCGGAAGATCTCCGGGTTCCGTGCGCCGGCCGCGCACAACCGGGAGGCTTTCGAGGAGGCGGTGGACGCCGTGGCGGCGGCCACGCGTGAGCTGCTCGCCGGGATCCAGGTGCGGGGTCAGCGGACTTCGTAGCCCTGGCGGGTGGTCGGCGGGCGGTTCCCTGTGGCGGCGTGACGATGAGTTGTCGTCTTGTGACGGTAGGTTATGGCCTGCTCGAACCAGTCCACCGCTGCACTGAGGTGTGCCATGTCCGTTGTCCGTAGGGCCCTCGTCGTCACCGCTCTGACCGCCGTGCTGCTGGCCAGCGCCGTCGTCTGCCAGTCAGCGGAGTGACGCCCTCACCTGCTGGTGCAGACCGGGGATCGTCAGCCGGTCCGCGGCCAGCAGGTGGTTGTACGCCACGACCTGCGTGAAGAAGACCGGGATGGGGATCGTCAGCCCGGGCGGCAGCGGGGGCGGCATGTCCGGGGTGAAGGTGACCGGGAGCAGGCCGAGGAGGTTGCCGCTCAGGACGCGGGTGAGCAGGACGACCGGCCGCCCGGTTGCGGTCGTGGTGCTCCAGGGCCTCGCGTCCGACTCGAATTCGCCTTGGCACGGGGCCCACGGCGGCGGCTCGGGGGAGACGTGGCCGACGCCGGGCAGCCCCATGTCCAGCAGCGGCAGCCCGGTCCCGGGCAGGCCGTGGAAGGGCGGCGTCCAGTCGCGGCCGCGGCGGCGGGCGCAGGCGGGGGAGAGCAGCGCCGCGGTCTGGCGCAGGCTCGCGATGTCGGCGCGCCAGGCGGTGAAGACCAGGACGCGTTCGGCGCCGGCACGCGTGGGGACGGCGGTGATGCCCCGGTACGTCAGCCCCGTCAGCACCAGCAGCGGCGTGCGCACGCGGAACGGCTGCTCGGCGGTGATCACGCGGTCGCGGTAGCGGCCCGCCCCGATCGACAGGTCCAGGGAGACCTTCGGCAGGCACCAGGGCGAGTCGGGGGTGCCCAGGCGGATGCGGGCGGGGAGCAGGGAGAGCGGTTCGTCCATGCCGCCGTCCGAGGGGCGGCGCGGGACGATCAGGTCCAACAGCGAGTCGGGACCGACCTTGTTGCCGGACAGCAGACCCGTGGACGGCGCAGGCACCTCGGGTCGTGTACGGCGGTGGGACCCCCCGTCGCGGGGGGCGGGTGGCGCGTACGGGCCGGCGCCCGTCCGTCCCGGCGCCGGGGCCTGCGCCGACGGCTGCTTGCCCCGCAGCCCCAGCAGGTCGCCCACCGCGCCGAGCAGTCCGCCCGACGGCTGCTGGGGTGCCGCGCGCTGGGACGGTACGGGGCTCGGGCCGGCGCCCTTGGGGGCGCCGCCCGGCGAGACGTCGAGCGAGCCGCGGACGGGGAGCGGCGCCTGCGCCTCGACGCCGACGTGGAGGCCGCCCGCGCCCCGGTTCCTGGCCTTGCCGGTGGCCGAGCCGGAACCGGAGCCCGAGCCCGAGCCCGTGCCGTGCACGGTGGGGTTGCGGGAGTGGTAGAGGCCGTCCAGTACGTCGCACACGGCCTCGCCCGCGCTGCGGTAGCCCTCGGCGGACGTGGCGGTGCCGTCGCCCTTGGAGGCACCGGCGTCGTGGGCCACGGCCATCGGCGCCATCGGGTGCAGTCCGCCGGCGAGCAGCGCCCCGCCGACCGGGAGGGCGCCGATGGCCCGCAGCCGTACGGCCCGGTTGCGCGCGGCGGGGCGGACCGAGGGGGGTACGGCCGGGCGCACGGCCGGCGGGACCGTCGCCGTACGGGTGCTCACGGTGTCCCCGTCGGAACCCGCGGCCGTGGGCGGCGCCGGTTCCGTACCGCCCGCGGGGGCGGTCGGCGGCGGGGCAGGGGCGCCCGCCGGCGTACCGCCCTGGGGGGCGGTCGTCCCCGGCCCCGTGGTGTTGCCGCGCCCGCCGCCGCCCCAGTCGGGCACCGGCCGGGAGCGCCTGCCGCGGCCCCCGTCGCCGTCCCCGTCCGGCACCCAGCTGACGGCCATCGCACCGCCGATGACGCCGAGCATGAAGCCGATCAGGAACCCGCCGAAGTTGGACAGCACGAGCGAGGCGACGGAGAAGACCAGGGTCGCGATGCCGGCGAAGGCACGGTAGTGCGGGGCGAGCCACAGGGTGAGGCCCAGGACGACCAGGAAGACGCCCATGAGCAGGCCGGAGACGCCGGCGATGCCCTCGTGGATCAGGAGCGAGAGCGGGGCGAGCGGGATGGAGAGGATCTCCACCCCGGCGAGCAGGGTCCACACGCCGGCCCAGAAGGGACGGCTGCGGCGCCAGGTGCGGAAGCGGGACCGGAGGGCTCCGGTGCGGATCAGCATGCGCGTCACGGTGGCCCCTCCTAGAAGCAGGAGTGGTCGCCGCGCAGCACCTGCACGTGCAGGTCCGGCAGCCGGAAGGTGGCCGCGCTGACCGACCGGTTCGTCTGCCGCAGGTCGCGCACGCGGATGCTCGTGGCCTGCTGGGCGAAGGCCCCGGGCGGACCCTGGACGCCGGGGACCTGATCCACCGTCGAGGCGTCCTGGCCGATGTGGATGTTCTTGAAGACGGCGTCGCCCTTGATGTCGTGGGCGTCCGCGATGAGGCGGTCGGCGCTCGCCGGGTCCGCGGTCAGCCGCAGCGTGACCGGGCCGATCACCGGCACCGGCTGGACGACGGACTGGCACAGGTCGTGCAGGGTGGCCCGGCGGACGGCGGACAGCGCCTCCGGGTAGACCGCGTCACGGCCCCGGTCGAGGACGCCGAACTGAACGAAGCCGTCGCCCTCCAGGAGGGAGGAGGAGATCTGGAAGCTCTCGCCGGCGACGGTGAAGGAGTTGGCCGAGACGCCGAAGGACGCGGCGAGCGCGCCACTGGCCAGGCTCGCGACGACGGCGCCCGCGGCAGCGACGGTCGGCACCATGACGAGGGCGAGCCGCTTCCAGCTGGTGCGGCCGGAGGCGGCGACGGCGGCCTGGGACACGGCGGGCCGGGACCCGGTGGGCTCGGTGGTCAGCACGTCCCGTCAACCGTGGGACAGTCTGATCGGTCGCTCGGTGGCGGTCCGTAATCACCCCGATGGTCGTACGTACTCGCCCATTCGGGTCAGAAGCAGGGGTGGGCGCCCTTCTCGACCGTCATGTGCAGGCCGTTCAGCCGGAACGTGGCCGCGCTGACGGACCTGGTGGTCTGCCGCAGGTGGTCGATGGTGACGCTCTCGGCCTGCTGCCCGGGGGCGCCGGCCGGGCCCTTGGCCCGGCCCTCGGCGTCCGTCTGCGAGGCGTCCACGCCGATCCGGATGTCGTGGAACTCGGCGTCGCCCATCAGGTCGTCGGAGTCGACGATCAGCTGCTCGGCGTGGACGGGCCGGTCGCCGCCGCCCGCCTTGATCAACAGGGTGACCTGGCCGAAGCCGGGGACGGAGCCGACCACAGACTGGCACAGGTTGTGCAGCTCGGCGGAGCTGATGGCGGAGACCGCCTGCGGGATGTCGCCCCTGGCCGTGTGGTCGATGGTCACGTACTGGGTGAAGCCGGTGCCGGTCAGACGGTCGGCGGCGATCTGGATGCTCTGGCCGGACAGGGCGGTCGTGGTCGGTGAGAGCGCCAGGGAGACGGGCACCACGCCGGCGCCCGCGCCGACCGCCACGGCGGTGGAGACGGCGAGGACCGGTATGAGGACGACGGCCGTGCGCGTCCAGCTCGTGCGGCCGGACGGACGGCCGTCGGGACGGCTCGTACGTCGTGTCAGGGGGCTCACTCGGTCATTGCAACCCCGGCCGCGGGGCCCAGCAAGCGGACTCAGCGGTGACGGCCGCCCGGGGGGTCCTGGTAGGGGGCGGCCTGCGGGTACCACCCCTGCTGCGGCGGCACCTGCGGCTGTCGCGGGCCCCACCGCTGCGGGTACGCCCCTGGCTGCTGCGGGGGCCACGCCTGGGGTTGTGCCTGGGGCCAGGGCTGTGGCCACGCCTGGGGCGCATGGGGCGCTTGAGGCTGCGGCCAGGGCTGCCCGTACGGCTGGACCTGCGGGTACGGCCCGTACGGCGCACCGGGCGCCGCCCACGGGTACACGGGCGGGAACGCGGGCCGGAGGGCGTGGGCCGCATGGGTGAGCGCGGGCTGGGCGACGGCCTTGCGCTCCCACAGGTGGTGCAGCAGCTCCTGCTCCCTGGCCTGGAAGTCCGCGCCTGCGGCCCCGCGGTCGGCGCGGGCGCGCAGGAAGGCGAGCGAGGTCGCGAAGGACACGTACTCGCGGACGGTACGGGCGGCCTGCTTGCCCTGCGCGTGGCGGGCGGCGGAGCGGGCGAGGCCGCGGCCCCGCATGGAGCCGATGGCGGCGGGCTCGGGCAGGCTCAGCCAGCCGGCCATGGCGTACAGCGGCAGCTGGGTGCGGATCGTCCTCAGCTCGTTCGAGCGGGACCAGATCGCGAGCCAGACCAGCAGGCCGAAGAGGGGGATCATCACCGTCGCGTAGACGGCGAGGAAGCCGAGCGGGCTGAACGAGGCGGAGCCGTTCCAGGTGCCGTGCAGCACCATCGCGAGCAGCCAGCCGCCCAGCGGGGCCAGCCAGCGGCGGGCCTGGCCGGGGCGGGAGGTGGCGGCGATGGCGAAGCCGATGCCGGTGAGCGAGGTGAACAGCGGGTGCGCGAAGGGCGTCATCACGATCCGCACGACGAACATGGCCGCGGTGGTGCCGATGCCGCCGTCGGTCCCGTACGCCTGGTCCTCGGCGAAGCCGGAGCCCAGGTAGAGGATGTTCTCGGTGAACGCGAAGCCGGTGGCGGTCAGCCCGGCTATGACGACGCCGTCGACGAGCCCGGTGAAGTCGCGGCGGCGGAAGAGGAAGAGCAGCAGGACGGCGGCGCCCTTGGCGCTCTCCTCCACGACGGGGGCGACGAAGGTGGCGCCCCAGATGTCGCTCTGCGAGTCGCTGGCGGTGAAGGTCGTCGCGAGCAGTTCGGTCGCGTACTCGTTGGCGAGGATGGCGACCAGCGTGGCCGCGCACGCGCCCCAGGCGAAGGCGAAGACCGCGTCGCGCAGCGGGGTCGGCTCCACCCGGTCCAGCCACAGGAAGGCGCCGCCGAGGATGGGGACCGGCAGGACCGCGAGGAGCAGCCCGACGAGGAAGCCCTCGGTGCCGGTCTGCCGGCGCACCAGCGCCAGGATGATCACCCCGCACAGCGCCAGTACGGAGAAGAGCGCCACCAGCCGGAACGTCCGGTTCTCCCAGAAGTGCCGGCGCGGCTTGTAGCGCCACTGCCCGGGCGCGGGCAGCGCGAACGGGGATTGCTGCGGGTGTTCCGGATACTCGGGTACGGCGGGTTGTGCTGCCGGGCCCGGCAGGGGCGAGTCGGGCGAATGCGAGTACGAGGACACCCGATGACCTTACGGGGCGGTGACCGCGCGGCGCGATGGTGTTGCCGATTACCGCACGGCCGGACGTTCACCCGCGCTCGAAGACCAGGTCGTGGACGACGTGGCCCTTCGCGATCCCCTGGCGCTCGAACTTGGTCATCGGGCGGAACGCGGGGCGCGGCTCGGCGTAGCCGCTGGTCGTGGCGTAGGCGTTCGACAGGCCGGGCTCCGCCGTCAGCACCTCGAGCATCTGCTCGGCGTACGGCTCCCAGTCGGTCGCGCAGTGCACGGTCGCGCCGGGCCGCAGCCGGGACACGGCCAGCGCCAGGAACTCCGGCTGGATCATGCGGCGCTTGTGGTGCCGGGCCTTGGGCCAGGGGTCGGGGAAGTAGACCCGCAGGCCGGCCAGCGAGCCCGGGGCCAGCATGTCGCGCAGGAGGACGACGGCGTCGCCGTTGGCGACCCGGACGTTGCGCAGGCCCTCGCGCTCGGCGAGGTGGACGAGGTTGCCCTGGCCGGGGGTGTGCACGTCCGCGGCGAGGATGCCGGTGCCGGGGTCGGCGGCGGCCATCGCGGCGGTGGCGTCGCCCATGCCGAAGCCGATCTCCAGGACCACCGGGCGGTCCGGGGCGAGGCCGGCGTCGGCGAACAGCTTGTCCAGGTCGAGCGGCGTGCCGTCGATGTCGACGCCCCAGTCCGCCCAGCGCCGTTCCAGCGCGGCCCGCTGGCCGTGGGTGACCCGGCCGCGACGCGGGTGGAAGGTGCGGATGCGCTGCTCGGTGTGCGCGTTCGGATGCGGGTGGGAGGCGGGGCCGCCGGGGAAGTGGGGGGTGCGGGGCTTCGACATGATGCGTCGATTTTACGTACGCCCCAGCACCGCCAGTGCCCTGCGGGCGACCTCCCGGCCGATCGGCAGCGAGGCCGTCGCGGCGGGCGAGGGCGCGTTCAGCACGTGGACGAAGGGCCCGTCGCCCGCGATGAGGAAGTCGTCGACGAGCGTCCCGTCGCGCAGCACGGCTTGCGCCCGCACCCCGGCCGCCGCGGGCACCAGGTCGTCGGCGGTCACCTCGGGCAGCAGCCGGCGCACGGACTCCACGAAGGCCCGCTTCGACAGCGACCGGTGGATCTCCCCGGCCTCGTACCGCCAGTGACGTCGGGCGATCCGCCAGGTGCCGGGGAACGCGGCCGTCTCGACGAGGTCGCGCGGGCGGACGGTGCGCCGCCGGTAGCCCTCGCGGGCGAGCGCCGGGACGGCGTTCGGGCCGACGTGCACGGAGCCGTCGACGCCGCGGGTCAGGTGGACGCCGAGGAAGGGGAACGCGGGGTCGGGGACGGGGTAGACCAGGCCGCGCACGAGGCCGGCGCGGGCGGGACGCAGCTGGTGGTACTCGCCGCGGAACGGCACGATGCGCACGCCCGCGACGTCCGGGTCGGTGGCGCCGGTCATGCGGGCGACGCGGTCGCAGTACAGGCCCGCGCAGTTCACCAGCGCCCCGGCCCGTACCGGCGGACCGTCGTGGGGCTCGACGACCACGGTCCGCCCGTCGCGGTGGAGGGCCCGGACCTCCGTGCCGTAGGCGATGCGGGCCTCGCCGCGGCCGCCCTCGGTCACGTGGCGGGCCATGGCGGCGGCGACCGCGGTGAAGTCGCAGACCCCGGTCGTGCCGACGTGGATCGCCGCCAGGCCGCGTACGTGCGGCTCGCGCTCGGTGATCTGGGCCGGGCCGAGCTCCCGTACGGGGATGTCGTTCTGCCGCCCCCGCTGGACGAGGGCGTGCAGCCGGGGCAGCTCGTCCCGCTCCGTGGCGACGATCAGCTTGCCCGTCACGTCGTGCGGGATGTCGTTGCCGGCGCAGAACTTCACCATCTCGGCGGCGCCCTGCGTCGCGTACCGCGCCTTGAGGGAGCCGGGGCGGTAGTAGATGCCGCTGTGGATCACGCCGCTGTTGTGGCCGGTCTGGTGCTGTGCGGGGCCGTCCTCCTTGTCCAGGACCAGGACGGACGTGCCGGGGGAGGTGCGGGTGATCGCGTACGCGGTCGCGAGGCCGACGATGCCGGCGCCGATGACGACGACGTCCGCGGTGTCCATGCGCGTGGTCACCTCCCGCGTAAGGCTTGGCCCGTCCGGGCCGTCTGCAAACCTGCGGGCGGCGCGGTGGTGGGGCCGGTGGGTGGGTGCGGGTTCGTCTCGCGCCCTTCGGGCGCACAGCGCTGGCTGCGGACGGGAGGGTGGGAGGCCCGCCTTGTTCGCAGTGTGCGGGTGGGTGGGTGGCCGGGGTTCAGGCGCCGGAGCGGGTTGCGTTTCCGGTGGCCTGGGGTCTCGTTGCCGTCCGCGGGTATAGATGGCCGCTTCCACACCTACTGCTGGTGGTGGGCTTGCCCGCCGTAACCCGCGACTGCGGATATTTCGAGGTGCTGCCGGGGGCCGGCGGGAGATCGGGCCCGCTTTCAGCGGTATAGCCGTCGGAACAGAGCCCGATGTCGGATCGGGGGAAGCACCCGCAGTCGCGGGTTACGGCGGGCGCGCCACCCACCGGCATTGGGCGTGGTCACCGGCCATCTACACCCGCGGCCGGCAACGAGACCGGCACCAGACGAACAACCAGCCCCGCTCCGGCGCCTGAACCCCAGCCGCCCACCGGGCCGCAGACTGCCGACCGGCCCCGGACCGCCACCCTCCCCTCCGCAGCCCGCATCTTTGCGCCCGCAGGGCGCGAGACGGCGCGACAGCCGAGAAAACCACCGGCAGGGCGCGCCGCCCGCTCCCACGGGCTACGCCGGGGCCGCCAGGAGCGGGCGTGCCCGCTCGCGCAGCTCCGCGACGCGCGGCTCGTTCCCGTACGGCTCCAGTCGGTGCAGGAGGTCCCGCACGTACTCCGTCGTCCGGGCCGATGAGATCCGCCCGGCGACCTCGACCGCCTTGACCCCGGCCGCGCAGGCCGCGTCCAGGTTGCCGGACTCGAGCTCCGCGACCGCCGAGACGACGAGCCGCAGCCCGTGCGACCGGACGAACTCCTCCGTGGGCCGGGCGAGCGCCGTCTCCGTGAAGCGGCGCACCTGCCCGGGTACGCGCAGGTCGCGGTAGCACTCGGCGGCGTCCGCGGCGAGCCGGTCGTAGGAGTAGAAGCCGAGCCAGGGCGGGTCGGCGTCGCCGTCGCGGGCGCGGTCGAGCCAGGACTCGGCGGCGGCCAGGGCCGTGGCGCAGGCGGCGCTCTCGCCGGCCTTGGCGTGGGCGCGGGCCTCGACGAGGTGGAAGAAGGACATGGTGCGCGCGGTGGCGAGGCCCCGGTTGCGCTCCAGGGCGGCCTGGGCGAGGTCCACGCCCTCGTCGGCGAAGCCGCGGTAGGTGGCCTGCAGCGACATCGATGCCAGGACGTATCCGCCGAGGGGGACGTCGGCGGCGGCGCGGGCGAGCCGCAGGGCCTGGATGTAGTACCGCTGGGCGGCCTCCTGCTGGCCGGTGTCGAAGGCCATCCACCCGGCGAGCCTGGTGAGTTCGGCGGTGGCCCCGAAGAGGGAGCGGCCGACCTCGTCGCTGTACGAGCCGAGCAGCAGCGGGGCCGCCTCGACCCGCAGGCACTCGGGGACCATGCCCGAACGCCAGTCGCCACCACCGTACTTGGAGTCCCAGCGCCGGGCGTCCTCCGCGGCCTCGCGGAGCTTGGCGACGTCGGAGTGGCCGACGTGGTGCGTGCCCGGGGCGGGGTCCTCGCGGGCGACGCGGGCGTCGGCCGGGGTTATCAGCCAGCGGGAGGCGGGCGTGACGTAGGCGCTGACCGCGAAGGAGCCGGCGAGGCTCTGCCAGATGCCGCCGCCGCCCGGGCCGCGCCGGCCGGGGTCGAGCTTCCACAGGTCGGTGGCGGACTTGACGGCCTCCCCGACGTCGCGGGGGAAGGCGAGGCCCACCTCGGGCGCGGGGTCGGCGTCGGCGAGGCCGATCTCGTGCAGCGGCACGGGGCGGCCGAGCTTGCTGCCGATGGCCGCCGCGATGAGGTGCGGGGCGGCGCCCTGCGGCACCATGCCCTTGGTGACCCAGCGGGCGACGGAGGTCTTGTCGTACCGCAGGGTCAGACCGCGCTGGGCGCCGAGGTCGTTGACCCTGCGGGCGAGTCCCGCGTTGCTGATGCCGGCCAGGGCGAGAAGGGTGCCGAGTTTCTCGTTGGGCCCTCGGGGTTCTTTGGTCATGACCACTACCACCTCTCGCCGTAAGCGCGAGGGCCGCGTACGCCTGCCACGCCTGTCACACCCTCTCGACGCACAACAACGGCTGGCCCGGCGCCTTTTGTGGAGGCGTGCCGGGGCCCGCCGCAGCCCGTCACCGGGCATGCGCCGTACCCCGAGCGGCCGGGACCATCGCTTCTCGGGTGAACCCAGCGTAGTTCGCCGTATCCCGCCCGTTAAGAGCTGTTGTCCCGGATGGCGAGATTCCTGCCCTGATTGCGGCCTGGCGACTCCTGCTTGTGGCGCGTGCTACCGGCGTATGCGGCTGTGCGCCCATCCGCGCGCTCTGTGCCGGTTCGGGCGGTGGGGGTTCCATGGTGGGGTGGGTTGGCCCGCGGCTCTCATGTGCGGCTATGGGGGGTAGTGGCGGGTCAGGGGGCTCCGCCACCACAATCCCCGCGGGTGGCGGACCGGTCCGGGAGGTGCGCCACGCCTCCCGGACCGCGACCCCCACACGTCGCACAACGGACGAATGCGGGCTCCCCGGACATTGACCGGAAAATGACGTTTGAAATTCGGTGGCCCGTTCCAAGTGACATTGATCAGGGGGGAGTTGGGCCGAACCGGCCCGCGTCGGACCGCGCGTGACGCGCGGTCCGGCGCTCAACCATGTCCTCATGCGCCTCTTTGTGCGCCGCTCCGTGGCAGCATGTTCCTCGGACGGGGCGGCAGTTCGGCCTGCCGCGGGGCCGGTCGGCCACGGTGGCCCACGTTGTCCACAACCTGTGGAGGCGGCGATGCGGTGGTTGGTGGGGTGGAGCAGCGCTGCCGTGGGACAGGTTCCCGGCGTGCGCGCCGACCGCACCCTGCAGCCCGTCGGCGCCCAGCTCCTGTGGGGCGACCCCGATCCGCTGTGGATGGTCGGCGACTGGCGCCCCGACGAGGTACGGATCGTCCACGCCGAGAACGGCTCGGTCGCGCGGCTGGCCGTGCTGGGCCGTTGCGCCGCCTCCGACGCCGACCTGCGGGTGGGGCTGTTCGCGGCGCGCGGCGGGGCGCTGCGCCACCTGACCGCCTGGGCCGGCAGCTACACGTGCGTCCTGCAGATCGGCCGCCGCATCACGGTGCTGGGCGATCTCGCGGGCGCCCGGCCGGTGTTCCACACCCAGTGGGCGCGGGGCACGGCCTACGGCACGGCCGCGCTGCCGCTGGCCGACCTCACCGAGGCCGCCCTGGACGTGACCTACCTGGCGGCGCTGCTGGCCTGCCCCGACTCTCCCGAGGCGCTGGGCGAGGGCACCCCGTACGCCGGGGTGCGCAGGGTCCCGCCCGGGCACGCGCTCATCATGCGCGACGGGGTGCCCGAGGTCAGCGGCTACGAGCCCAGAGCCTCCCTCGCCGTCGCCGGCACCCCGTCCGCCTCCGCCGACCCGGACCGGGCGATCGCCGGGATACGGGACGCGCTGGTGGACGCCGTCCGGACGCGGCTCGCGCAGCCCCGCTTCGTACCCGACCCCGGGGAGGACCCGGCGCCTGGCATCGGCGCCGACCTGTCCGGGGGCAGCGCCTCCTCCACGCTCGCCCTGCTCGCCGCCGGCCTGCCGGGGATGCCGGGCACCCCGCTCGGGCACGGCTCCGCGGCGGGACAGCGCCTGCTGGCGGTGACCTTCAACGACCTGGCCACGGGCAGCGTCCAGGCGCGCGAGGCGGAGCTGGAGCGCGCCCGCAGCATGGCCGCCGACCCCCGGCTGCACCACGTCGTCGTGCCGGGCGGGCCGGAGTCCCTGCCGTACGCCGACCTGGAGAGCGGGCCGCTCACCGACGAGCCGGGGCCCTCGCTCATCACCGCGGAACGGCACCGGAGGCGCCTCGCGGCGGGCGGCGCCGACCACTTCGTCGGGCACGGTGCCCGGCAGGTGCTGGACGCGCATCCGGCGCGGCTGGCCGACCTGTTGATGGACCGGCGGCGGCGCGGCCTGCTGCGTCCCGTCACGGCCCTGGCGCGTGCGGACGGACCCTCCGGGCGTTCGGTGTTCGTGCCCTTCACCGTGTACCGGGCGGCGCGGCGGCTGGCCCGTACCGGCTACCGGCAGGGTGTCGAGGACGCCGCCGCACGGCTGCTGGCCCGGCGCTTCGAGGAGCACGGGGGCGCGCTGGCCGCGTCCCTGGCGGCCCTCACCTGGTGCCGGCCGGGACCGGCGGCGCGCTGGCTGACCGGCGAGGCGCTGGCGGAAGTATCGGTTCGGCTGCAGGAGGCGGCGGCCCGGCCGGGCACGACGGTGGAGCGCCCCGGTGAGCGCCGGGCACGCGCCGCGCTCGCCCGGCACGCCGCCGACCACCGGGTCTTCGAGCAGGCCGCCGAGGTGCGCAGCCAGCGGCTCCACGCGCCCTTCCTGGACAACCAGGTGGTGCGGGCCTGCCGTGCGCTGCCGGAGACGCTGCGCGTCCAGCCCGGTGCCCGCGCCACGATCCTGCGCTCGGTCCTGGCGGGCGCGGGCATCCGCGAACTGCCGCCCGGCTGGGGCGCCAACTCCCACGTCTCGACCGCCGTCGCCGTCCGTGCGGGCCTGCGGTCGGCCGTCGACGACCTGCTCGACCTCTTCGAGGCCCCGCTGCTCGCGGACGCCGGGCTCGTCGAGGCCCGTGTCGTACGGGCCGCCCTGCGCGCGGCGGCGGAGGGCGAACCGGTGCCCGTCGACGGCCTCACCGACCTGGTCGCCACGGAGGTCTGGCTGCGCCGCCTGCTGGCGCGGCGCGGCTCCTGCTGGACGGGCACGGAGGTGCCGGAACAACGCGCGGTCGCGAGCGGGGTGCAGCGGCTGTCGCTGTAGGCGGGCGGCACCGGCTGTCGCAACTGCCCCGTGCATAAGCCAATTCGGCGGCGTGCGCGCCCCATGTGTGCGCTGCCCGGGGGGATATGGACGCCGTTGCTCCACATATGTCGGCGGCTGGAAATGGACCCCGGCGCAGCCCTCCGCGCGGGTCTCCGGGACACTTTGAGCATGCGCATCCGTACCACGGTGGCGGCCCTCGCCGCCGCTGCCGCCGCGGCGACCCTCCTGGGCCTGGCCGCGAACGCCTCCGGCGCGCCCGCCGACCGGCCCGGGGTCCGCCTGTACGACGAGGCACTGGGCAGGACGCGGGAAGCCGGCGCCACGGTGTGCACCTTCTACTTCAGGGCCGAGGGCTTCGGCCCCGACCAGCCGGTCAACTGGACGGTCTCGTACGCGCGGGGCGAGGACGCGGTCGTCGGCACGCTGGTCACCGGGAGCGCGGGCACCGGGAGCAGCGACCGCGTCGTGCTCGCCGACGGCGCCTACCGGTTCCGGTGGGCCGGTTCCGACGCGAAGCCGCAGCCCTTCACCGTGGCCTGCCCGGACGGGACGGCGACGCCGTCGCCGGGCGGCGCGTCCGCGGCCCCGTCCGCGGGGGCCGTGCCCGCGGTGAGCGCGGCGGCGTCCACCGGGCCGGGCACGGGCCTGCCGGCCGCGGGGCTCACGTCCGCGTCGACCTCCACCGGCCCCTCCGACGTCACGGCCGGCGTGGCCTCCGCCCTGGCCGCGCTGGGCATCGCCGCGATCGCGGCGCTCGTCATGCTCCGGCGGCGGCCCGTCGCACCGCGCCGCCACCGCCGCACCTCCGCTTGACGGTCATGCGGCACCGCCGCGGGCGGACTACGTCATCGTGAGGTCGCCGAAGAGACCCGCGACGAGGAAGCCCGCGCCGAAGATCGCGAAGCTGACCAGGGTCATCACGATGAGCCGGCTCCGGCTGACGCCCCGTTCCATGTCGTGGCCGCCGGTACCGGGCGCTGCGGCACCGTGGGCAGGCGTCGGCGTCCGGTGACCGGGAGCTGGCGGGTGTTGCCCGTGGCCGCCGAACGTGGCGCCGGCGAGGGCGAGTGCCGCGACCTGGGGGACCGGGCGGGCGTCGTCGCGCACCGTCATCATGCCGTGCTTGAGGCCATGGCCGACCAGCCACCAGTTCATCGGCAGCGCGACGAGGAACCCCGCGCACAGTGCGATGGACATGATGAACCAGAGCTGTGGGCTCGTCGGGTCCGCGGCCGTCATGTCGTGCGACAGCCACGGAACCATGACCGCCGTCATGCCGCCCATCACGGCGTTCATGGACAACAGTTCGGCGACGAAGGTCCTGGACAGGGACCTGCGGTACGAGCCGAACATGCTCTTCATGAACAGCGCCTGGAAAACGGTCCAGCCGAAGAGGAACCCGAGGGCGTACTCGCACAGGACCTCGGCCCACATCGGCAGGCCGGCTCCTGAAGTGAGGGCCTTCGCGGCGAGGATGCCGACCCCGTCGCCGGCCACGCAGTGCATCGTGGAACCGACCACCTGCCGCCACTTCGCGGAGACGTACTGCTCATGGGTGCCCGGCAGCGGTTCCCGGCAGCTCAGCACGTACAGCAACGCGCCGAACAGTCCGCTGAACGCGGTGACGATCACGAAGCCCCACTTCATCACCGGGGACTCCGGGGTCGTCTGGATGTCGATGGCCACGAACAGCACACCGATGACGACCTGGATGAACCACAGGAGCATGACGCCCTCGATCAGCATCGTCGCCTCCTCCCGAGCCGTTCTCGGCGCTTCGTCCCGTGGAACGCCGACGAGCAGCGGTCGTCGCGGGGTATCCGGTTCACGGCTGCCGCCGGTCGCCGCGCGGCTCAGACCGTTCCGAGTCCTCCCTGCACACTTACCCGATCCCCTGACATGTCGCTCGCCGTGTGCGGCGACCACCGCCCGCGTCCACGTCCCGGGACGGGCTGTCGGTGGCGTGCCCGACAATGGTGGGGCCGGAGAACGCAGAGGGCGACGGGCACCACAGGACGGGCGGACGCGATGGCGGTATGGGACGACCTGGTCGGCCAGGACCGGGTGACGGAGCAGTTGGCCGCCGCCGCGCGGGACGCCGACGCCTTCGTGACGGCGGCAGCCGCCGGCAACGCGCTGCCGACCGCGTCGAAGATGACGCACGCCTGGCTGTTCACGGGCCCGCCCGGCGCCGGCCGGGACACCGCCGCCCGCGCCTTCGCCGCCGCGCTGCAGTGCGTGAGCCCGGACCGGGCCCTGGGCGGCGCGCCGGGCTGCGGCTTCTGTGACGGCTGCCACACGACCCTGGTCGGTACGCACGCCGACGTCGAGTTGGTCCGCACCGACCTGCTCTCCATCGGCGTCAAGGACACCCGCGACCTCGTCCGCCGTTCCTCGCTCTCGCCCGCCTCCGGCCGCTGGCAGGTGATCGTGCTGGAGGACGCCGACCGCCTCACCGAGGGCGCCGGGAACGTGCTGCTGAAGGCCGTGGAGGAGCCCGCGCCGCGGACGGTGTGGCTGCTGTGCGCGCCGTCCATCGAGGACGTGCTGCCGACGATCCGCTCGCGCTGCCGGCACCTGGTGCTGCGCACCCCGCCCGTGGAGGCCGTGGCCGACGTGCTGGTCCGGCGCGACGGCATCGACCCCGTGATCGCCGAGGCCGCCGCGCGCGCCACCCAGGGCCACATCGACCGGGCCCGCCGGCTCGCCACCGACGAGGCGGCCCGCAGCCGCCGCGCGGCCGTGCTGCGGCTGCCGCTGCGCGTGGACGACGTCGGGGGCTGCCTCAAGGCCGCCCAGGAGCTGGTGGACGCGGCGACGGAGGACGCCAAGCAGGTCTCCGAGGAGATGGACGGCAAGGAGACGGAGGAGCTGCGCGCGGCGCTCGGCGCGGCCGCCGGGGCGGGCAGCCGTATGCCGCGCGGCACGGCGGGCGTGATGAAGGAGCTCGCGGACCGGCAGAAGCGCAGGTCCACCCGTACCCAGCGCGACACGCTAGACCTGGCCCTGACCGACCTGGCGGGCTTCTACCGGGACGTGCTGGCCGTGCAGGTCGGCACGTCCGTCGCGATCGCGAACATCGAGGCGCGGGACGCCGTCGAGCGGATCGCGGCCGGCTCGCGCCCGGAGAACACCCTGCGTCGCATCGAGGCCGTGCTCGCCTGCCGCGAGGCCCTGGACCGGAACGTCGCGCCGCTGCTGGCCGTCGAGGCGATGACACTGGCCCTGCGCGCGGGCTGACCACCGGCGTACGGGACACATCACCGGCGCGCGGGACGGGCCGCGCGGAGCCGCCCGCGCGCCCTTGATCATCCGGCGGACGGGTGATCGTTTGCGGTGCCCGCGCGTCGCCGCTCCCCGGTGCGCCCGGCCTTGCCGCAGGCTGGCGTGCGGTGCCCCCGGCCGCTGTCCCCGCGGGGGTGATCCCAGCGCACGGGATGCGCTTCCCCCTGCCTCCGGCGTGGGTGCCCACCCGTGCCCGAAGCGCCCTCGGGGACGTCCCGAGGTGGTGCCGCACGTGCCCGAGGTGGCCGAGGTCGTCGTTCTGTACGCGCTGCTGACTGTGGCCGGGGCCGTCGCGGTGGTGCTCGCCCGCTCGGCACTGCGGCACTGGTGGGAGCAGCGTGCGGGCCGCGCGTACGAACTGCCCGTGGAGCGCGCCGGCACCCTGCTGCGCGGGGCCGGGTCGGGCCTGGCCGCCGCGGTGGCGATCACGCTGGGGGTCTGCTTGGCGCCCGGGTCCGGGGCCCCGCCGCTCTCGCCGCCGCGCCAGGTCACCGCCGCCGGGCCGTCGCCGTCCCGGCCGTCGTCCCCGCCGCGGCCGCGCCCGCGGCCGGTGCCGTCGGACCCCGTGGACGCGGGGCTGGTGCCGCCGCGCACGCTCGGTCACCCGGCCGGGGGTACGCTCCAGGAGTTGTCCGACGGCACGCGGGTCTGGCTGCCCCCGCAGTACGACTACCCGGACTCCGCGGGCGTCTACTTCCCCCTGGTCGTGGCCCACATCGACCCCGCGGACCCGGATCTGTTCGCCGGTTTCGCCGCCCAGTCGCTGCGCGGCGTCGCCGACCCCTTCGTGGTGGTGCTGCCCGCCAGTTGCGACGCCGGTCCGGGCGCCGGCCCCGCCTCCGTCCCGGACGCGGTCGCCCGGCTCTACCGCGTCCTGCCGGGCCGTCCCGCGCGGGCGCTGCTGGGCGCCGACGGGGACGCGGCCTGCGTCGTACGGCAGCAGCTGACCGATCCCCGGGGCTTCGCGACGGCGATCGGCGTCTCGGGCGGCTACGAGGGGATCGACCGGTCCGGCCCGCCGCCGTACTCGTACGCCGGGGGCGGCTACGCCGGGCGTGACATGCCGCGCCCCGCGCTGCTGCTCGCCGTACCCTCCGGAGAGGAGGACGCGCGGCGCTCGGCGCTCGCCCTGCGCGGGCGGGTGCGCGGCGTGTCCGCCGAGGTCCGGGTGCTGGACGGCATCGGCCCGCGGCGGCGGCTCTTCGCCCTCGTCGCCGGGTACGCGACCGAGAAGCTCGACGGCCCGGACCGTCCCTGACGGCGCGGGCCGGAATCACCCGTACGAGGACTGTGGACGACGGTTCGCCACCGGTCGTACGGATACGCTCCAGATCATCACCACGAGGGAACCGAGGCTCCGATGCACACCCCGCGCCTGCTCCGTACCTCCGGCACCGTCCTCGCCGTCGCCGGGCTGATGCTGTCCGCGTGCACCACCGGTGGCAACACCCACAGCGCCGCCGCGTCGTCCCCGGCGGGCTCGCTCGGCGGGCCGCCGCCCTCGGGCGCGGCCGCCGACGCCTACGGCAACCTCCGGCCGTACTACGAGCAGCGCCTGTCCTGGGGCGACTGCAAGGACATGCCGGGCATGCAGTGCGCCACGATGCGGGTCCCCCTCGACTACGCGCACCCGTCGGAAGCGACCGACCTCAAGCTCGCCGTCTCCCGGAAGCGGGCCGAGGACGGCGGCAAGCGGCTCGGCACCCTGCTGGTCAACCCGGGCGGCCCCGGCGGCTCCGCCATCGACTACCTGCAGTACGCGGCCTTCGGCTACCCGTCGCCGGTCACCTCGCGCTACGACATGGCCGCCATCGACCCCCGCGGCGTGGCCCGCAGCGAGCCCGTCGAGTGCCTCAGCGACAGCCAGATGGACGCCTTCGCGGCGACCGACGTCACCCCGGACGACGGCGCGGAGGTCAACGCCCTGGTCGCCGCCGACAAGAAGTTCGCCGACGGCTGCGAGCAGCGCTCCGCCAAGCTGCTCAAGCACGTCAGCACGGTGGAGTCCGCCCGCGACATGGACGTCTTCCGCGCCCTCGTCGGCGACCGCAAGCTCAACTACGTCGGCAAGTCCTACGGCACCTTCCTGGGCGCCACCTACGCCGAGCTCTTCCCGGACAAGGTCGGGCGGCTCGTCCTCGACGGCGCCGTCGACCCCTCGATCTCCGCCCTCGACGCGAGCCGCGGCCAGGCCTCGGGCTTCGAGACCGCCTTCGACGCCTTCGCCGCGGACTGCATCACCCACCGCGACTGCCCGCTCGGCACCCAGAGCACCGCCGACGCCGGGCACCGCCTCGACGCCCTCTTCAAGCAGCTGGACGGCAAGCCGCTCGGCACCGGCAGCTCCCGCAAGCTGACGGAGGCGCTGGGCACGACCGGCGTGATCGCCGCGATGTACGACGAGTCGATGTGGCCGACCCTGCGGTCCGCGCTCACCAAGGCGAACAAGGGCGACGGGAGCGGCCTGCTCACGCTCTCCGACACGTACTACGAGCGCAGTGACAGCGGGCACTACGACAACCTGATGTACGCCAACGCCGCCGTGAACTGCCTCGACCTGCCGCCGGCCCTGTCCGGGCCGCAGGCCGCCGAGCAGTCCGTGTCCGCCTTCACCGCCGAGTCCCCGCACTTCGGCAAGAACCTGGCGTGGTCCAGCCTGATCTGCGCCTACTGGGCCGTCCCGCCGACCGGCAAGCCCCACCGCATCGAGGCCACCGGTGCCGACCCCATCCTCGTCGTCGGCACCACCCGCGACCCGGCCACGCCGTACGCCTGGGCCAAGTCCCTCGCCGGCCAGCTCGACTCCGGCGTGCTGCTCACGTACAACGGTGACGGCCACACGGCGTACGCCCGTGGCAGCAACTGCATCGACGCGGCGGTCAACCGCTACCTCCTCGACGGCACGCCCCCGGTCGACGGCAAGAGCTGCTGACCCCCGAGGGGCCCCGGCCCGACCCCGGCCGCACGTCGGCGGACCCCGGCCGCACCCTGGTCAGGGGCCCCTCGAGAACTGTGTAGACTTGTGCCCGCTGCCGATGCCAAGCTGTCCCGGCAGCCTGCCGCCTTAGCTCAGTTGGCCAGAGCGACGCACTCGTAATGCGTAGGTCAAGGGTTCGATTCCCTTAGGCGGCTCAAACCGAAACCCCAGGTCGGACCATTCCGACCTGGGGTTTCTTCGTTCAGCGGCGGTGGCGCGATCGGGCCGTACGGGTGTCCGCGGTCTCAGTTCTGGTCTCAGTGGGGACCGGAACCAGGAAGTGCTCAACCTTCTGCTGCAGGTCTGTGGGCGGGTCAGTCAACTTCGAGATGATCCCGCGAAGCTCCCGGTCGAGTTCGGGGAACTCGGCCCAGACCGATGGGGTGCTGGCGAGGACCGCGGACAGCAGATCACCTTCGTACATGTGCCCCTCTGCCATCGGGTTCTCCCGCAGTACCTCCATTGCCAGCGGCAAGAGGTAGGGCAGGCCGATGTCCTGCCCGATCAGCAGACGCATGTCCTCGACGGTCAGCTCGCCGACCGGCCGACGCCGCAAGGCGTGTGCAGTGGTGATCAGCCGGGTGGCCTCGGGTGACGGAGCCGGCCAGCAGTCACGTTCAAGCTCTTCGAGGGACCGGTCGCGATCCAAGGGACGCATCACCGACCGATCGTCCCACGACCGGATCTCGAACGCGGTCTCAGTCCGAGTCTCAAGGCTGCCAACGCCCGCACGCCCCAGGCCCGTTGCCCGTGCGGGCGCTGCCGGGCGTCCGGTCGGCGCGGCCCCTTACGTGTCGCGGGCCTGGTGAGGGGTCCGGTTCGCGTCGCGGCGGTAGGTGTAGAGGACGAAGCCCGGGTGGAACCTGCCGAGTTTGTCGTACAGCGCGCGGGCCGGGGCGTCCTCAAGGGTGTTCCAGTAGAGGCCGGGTGAGTCGTGCTGCTCGGCGTCCCGCGCGACCCACTCGATCATCGCCGTGGCGACACCGCGCCGCCGGACGTCCGGGTCCACGAACAGGTCCGCCAGGTAGCACTTCCCGGCGTACCAGACGCTGGCGTGGAACAGGTAGTGCGCGATGCCGACCAGCTCGCCGTCCAGCCGGGCCGCGATCCCGCGTATCGGCTCGTCGTCGATCAGGCGCCGCCAGGTGCGTTCGTAGCTGTCGTCGTCCCGTTCGACCCCGAAGTACGTGTCCTTGCCGCGGGCCAGTGCCTCCCAGCGGGTGCGGTCCGACGCGGTCAGTAAGCCGATCTCCACCATGGCGCCCATCCTCCCCCGCGGGCGCCCCGGTGACTCCGTCCGCGCTTTGACCGGACTCACGGGTCCGGTTACGGTGAAGGCAATCGGACTCATGGGTCCGTTTAGTCTCGTACGTAGGAGGAGCGCGATGATCGACAATCCGACGGCCCTGGTCACCGGTGCCAACAAGGGGCTGGGCCGGGAGACCGCCCGCCGGCTCGCCGCCGCGGGGGCGACCGTCCTGCTGGGCAGTCGCGACCTGCGGCGGGGCGAGGCCGCCGCCGCCGAACTGGCCGCCGGGGGCCTGCGGGTCCTCCCCGTCCAGCTGGACGTGACCGACGTGGACGGCGTCGAGCGGGTCGCCGCACGCATACGTGAGGAGTTCGGGCGGCTCGACATCCTGGTGAACAACGCCGGCGGGATCGTCGAGTCCCCCGCGCTGAGCACCACGGCGGCGGACCTGCGGGCCACCTACGAGACCAATGTCTTCGGCGTGGTCACGGTCACGCACGCGATGCTGCCGCTGCTGGCCGCCTCGGCCGCCGCGCGCGTCGTCAACGTCTCCAGCACCACCGCGTCGCTGACGGTGACCAGTGAGCCGGGCTCCCTCTACGCCGACGCCGACCACATCCTGCCCTACGCGTCCTCGAAGGCCGCGCTGAACATGCTCACCGTCCAGTACGCCCAGGCGTTCCGGCGGGAGCCGGCGTACGCGCACGTGAAGATCAACTCGGCCTCGCCCGGGCTGACCGCCACCGACCTCACGCACAACGCCGGCTCCCGGACGGTCGAGCAGGGGGCCGCGATCATCGTGGAGCTGGCCACGCTCCCCGACGACGGACCCAGCGGCGGCTACTTCAGCGAGGACGGCCCCGCCCCCTGGTAGGGCCCCGCCCCTGGTCAGGACGGCCCGCCCGGACGGCCGCCGCGCGCAGTACGTTCGTCCCATGGGCAACCCGATCGTGAACCTGGACCAGTCCGACGCGTGGAACGGGTACGAGGGCCGCCACTGGGCGTCGTACCCCGAGCGGTACGACGCGCTCAACGACGCGGTGAACGACCACCTGCTCGACGACCTCCCGGTCGTGGCGGGCAGCCGGGTGCTGGACGTGGGCTGCGGGACCGGGCGCGTGGCGCGCCTCGCCGGCCGTCGCGGCGCCACGGCGCTCGGCGTGGACCTGTCGGAGCCGATGCTGCGCGAGGCGGTCGCCGCCGCCGAGCGGGAGGGCCTCGCCGGCGTCGCCTTCGTCCGGGGCGACGCACAGGTGCACCCGTTCCCCCTAGAGGGCTTCGACGCGGTCGTGAGCCGCTTCGGGGTGATGTTCTTCGCCGACCCCGTCGCCGCGTTCGCCAACCTCCGGCGTGCGCTGCGTCCCGGCGGGCGGCTGGCCTTCGTGGCCTCGCGCGGCCACCAGGCCATGGACCAGACGAAGATCTACCGGGCGATCGGGACCGTGGTGCCCGTGCCCGACTTCACCGGTGACACCGGGCCGGCCTCCTTCGCCGACCCCGGGCACACCGAGAAGGTCCTGACCGGGGCGGGTTTCGCCGGGGTGACCTCGACGGCGGTGGACGTCCCGCAGGTCTGGGGGAGGGACGCCGAGGACGCGGCCGACTTCCTCATGGGCTGGGGGCCCGTGCAGTACTGGCTCCACGAGGGCGGGGCCGACGAGGCGGCCCGCTCCCGTGCCCGGGACGCCGCCCTGGACGCCTTCCGCGGCTTCACGACCGCGGACCGGGGCGTCGTGCTGACCGCCCGCCTCTGGCTCGTGACCGCGGAGCGCCCCTGAGTCGCCGCCGGCCCCCTGGCGGTGTGACCTCCGCCTCGTCGTACCCATCCCCGGCCCGGGCCTGTAATCGTCCGCGCCCGGCCGGACATTCCCCAGTGAAAGCCTGTTCAGGGAGGGAAGGGTGCGCATGACGGCACGTGAGGGTCCGCGAGGGCACGAGATGGTGGAAGAGTGGTACGAGGCCCACGCCGACCGGGTGATGGGCTACCTGATGCACCGCACGGATCGCGAGACCGCGCAGGACGTGCTCTCCGAGACCTTCCTGCTGGCCTGGCGCAAGCAGCGGTCCGTACCGGACGACGCGTTGCCCTGGCTGCTGGCGGCGGCACGCCGGCTGCTCGCCAACCGGGTGCGGTCGGACGTACGGCGGCAGGCGCTCGCGGAGCGGATATCCGCGGTGATGGACCGTGCCCCGCAGGAGGTCTTCGAGGACCGCATAGGCGACCGCGAGCACGTGTTCCGGGTGCTGATGGCGCTGTCCGAGGCCGATCGCGAAGTGCTGCTGCTCACCGGCTGGTACGACCTGAGCGCGCAGCAGGCGGCCAAGGCCCTGGGCTGCACCAGGGCGGCGTACACGCTGCGGCTCCACCGGGCCCGCAAGAGGTTCCGCGCGGCCCTGGAGCGTCGTCCCGCACCCTTCACCCCGCTCGATTCGGAGGTACACGTATGACGAACGACCCTGTCCTGGACGCCGTCCGGGAGTTGCGTCCGCAGGGGGCCGAGGGCTGGACGAGGTCGGACGCCGGACGGGAGACGCTGCGCTCCGTGCTGGACCAGGCGGCGACGCCGCGGGCCACGGGACGGCGGTCGCTGCGGGTCGCCGTGGCCGGCGGCGCGGCCGTGGTCGCGCTGGCCGGGGGCGGTGTCGTGGCCGTCGCCGGGGGGATGCCGTGGGGTGAGGACGCCGGCGGGAAGATGATGTGCGCCCGGACGCTGGCGCGTGGCGCCGACCTCTCCGGTCTGCCGTCGGACGCGGTCAAGGAGTTCGACCCGAAGGACCCGGGCGCGGTGTGCGCCGGGCGCTGGAAGGAGATGTGGGGGCCGTCCGAGCCCGTCCCCACGTCCTTCGCGGCCTGCTACTACCCCGGCGGCGCCGGCAAGGTCGTCTGGCCCGCCGACGGCCTCGGCCAGGACCAGGCCTGCGCCCGCATCGGGGCCCGGCCCATCCCCGCGGGATAGACCGCGGCGGGCCTGGGGCCCGTGACGCCGGAGGGGGCTCCGCGGCGGTCGCCGCGGGGCCCCTCGCACTCCGTGGCCCGGGAGCCGGGAACGCGACGACGGTGAGCCGCCGGGTGACGCTCCGGGAGTCGTTCCGGGAGCCGCTTCGGATGTTTTTCCGGATGTCGCGGACATTCGTCCCTCTGCTGACACATGGCCTCTTCCCCTCCGTACTCGTTGACACGGCAACGGCCGGACGCGGCGCCACGGCGCCGCTTCCGGGACTCAGGAGACGAGGGAAGGCGCGCATGAACGTCAGTGCTCACATCGAGGCCGTCTACGCGGACGTCTGCCGGCGCGACGCCGGTGAGACGGAGTTCCACCAGGCGGTGGGGGAGGTGCTGCGCTCACTGGCGCCGGCGCTGGAGCGGCACCCGGAGTACCTGGACACCCGGATCGCGGAGCGGATGTGCGAGCCGGAACGGCAGGTGATCTTCCGGGTGCCGTGGGTGGACGACCAGGGCCGCGTGCGGGTCAACCGGGGCTTCCGGGTGGAGTTCAGCAGCGCGCTCGGCCCGTACAAGGGGGGTCTGCGCTTCCACCCGAGCGTCGACCTCGGCATCGTGAAGTTCCTCGGCTTCGAGCAGATCTTCAAGAACGCGCTGACCGGCCTCGCCATCGGCGGCGGCAAGGGCGGCTCCGACTTCGACCCCAAGGGCCGCTCCGACGGCGAGGTCATGCGCTTCTGCCAGTCGTTCATGACCGAGCTGCACCGGCACCTCGGCGAGCACACCGACGTGCCGGCCGGGGACATCGGCGTGGGCGGCCGGGAGATCGGATACCTCTTCGGCCAGTACAAGCGGATCACCAACCGCTTCGAGGCGGGGGTACTGACCGGCAAGGGCGTCGCCTGGGGCGGCTCCCACGCCCGTACCGAGGCGACGGGCTACGGGACGGTGTACTTCGCCGCCGAGATGCTGGCCACCCGCGGGCAGGGCTTCGAAGGGCGCCGGGCGGTGGTCTCCGGCTCAGGCAACGTCGCGGTCTACGCGATCGAGAAGGTGCACGCGCTGGGCGGCTCGGTGGTGGCCTGCTCGGACTCCGGCGGCTACGTCGTCGACGAGGGCGGCATCGACCTCGAACTGCTCAAGGAGATCAAGGAGGTGCGCCGGGCGCGGCTGTCGGCGTACGCGGAGGCCAAGCCCTCAGCGCGGTACTCCGAGCGCGGCTCGGTCTTCGACGTGCCCTGCGACGTCGCGCTGCCCTGCGCCACGCAGAACGAGCTGGACGGGCAGGACGCCGGGACGCTGGTGAAGAACGGCGTGCTGGCCGTCGCCGAGGGCGCGAACATGCCGTGCACCCCGGAGGCGATCGAGGTGTTCCGGGAGGCGGGCGTCCTCTTCGGCCCGGGCAAGGCCGCCAACGCGGGCGGCGTGGCGACCTCGGCGCTGGAGATGCAGCAGAACGCGTCCCGTGAGCGGTGGACCTTCGAGGAGACCGAGGCCCGCCTCGCGCAGGTCATGCGCGACGTCCACACCCACTGCCGGGCCACCGCCGCTGCGTACGGCGGCACGCCGGACGACTACGTCCTCGGCGCCAACGTCACCGGCTTCCTGCGCGTGGCGGAGGCGATGACGGCGCAGGGCGTCGTCTAGGGCTTGCCCCAGGCCGCGCCCTCCACGCGCCGGTGCCCTCCCGCGCGGCACGTGGGAGGGCACCGGCGTGCCCGGGGGCGGTGATCAGGAGGCGCCGCCGCCCATCACACGGGCGAAGGCCGCCGGGTCGGTGTCGTAGCCGTGGACGCCCGGCCTGAAGCGCCACTCGCCGGTGTCGCCGCGGCGGAACTCCCCGACGGTGGCCGCCGTCGCGGCGGCCACCTCGCCGAGGTCGGAGGCGGCGAGGTCGGTGTGGCCCTCGACCACGCGCACGCCCGTCCCCGCGACGTCGCCGAAGGTCATCCGGCCGTCGCGCTGTTGCACCACCACGCCGACGACGACCCGCTGGTAGGCGGCGCCGAGGCGGTCCAGCTCCAGGGTCATGACCTCGTCGAAGCCCAGCCCCTTGCCCGTCTTGCTGTCGCGGTTGAGCGTGATGGTGCCGTCCGGGGAGCGGCTGTCGAAGTGGACGAGGTACACCGGGGCGCCCTGCGGGTCGGCGGCGCTGTAGGTCGCCGCGACTATGTCCAGGTCGCTGGCGGGCGCGCCGGCGGGACTGGGGTCCCATTTGAGCCGGACCTCGACCTTGGCGATGCCCTTGGTGACGCTGCTCACAGGCTGGCTCCCCTTGCTTCCGGCTGGTCGGGTGCGGCTGTCACGGAGAACGCCCTTTCGTCTGAGGTCAGTTGGGGGGCGACCGCGCGCCGCGCGGCCGTCCGAGGCGGCAACGAACGAGGGCGATCCCGGATTCCTGGCAACCGAACCGGTGTCCCACCCGGTTCGAGCGGATGTGAGGCTGCTCGGAGCACGGACAGGGACGCGATGGCAAGGACACCACGGTGAGGGATGCGGAGACGGACTTCGAGGAGTTCGTCGCCGCGCGCGGGCCGCGGTTGCTGCGGGTCGCCTGGCTGCTGACCGGCGACACGCACCTGGCGGAGGACCTGCTGCAGACCGTCCTGGCCAAGGTCTGGCCGAGGTGGCGGAACATATCCGGGGAGAACCCGGAGGCGTACGTGCGCAGGGCCCTGGTGAACACGGCCTCCTCCTGGTGGCAGCGCCGCTGGCGCGGCGAGCTGCCGCACGGCGAGGTGCCGGACACGGTGGCGACGGCGGCGGAGGACCCCTTCGCCTCGGTCGACCTGGAGCAGTCGCTCGCGGTGCTGATACGCCGGCTGCCGGCGCGGCAGCGGGCGGTGGTCGTGCTGCGCTACTTCGAGGACCTGAGCGTCGAGGAGACCGCCGAGGTGCTCGGCTGCCGGCCCGGCACGGTGAAGAGCCAGGCGGCCAAGGCGCTGACCATGCTGCGGGGGCAGCTCGCGGCCGTGCCGAGCCTGGCGAGGGGCGGTGAGCGGTGAGCGGTGTGAACGCGGAGCCTGAGCCCGGGGGCGGGCGGGGGTGGAGGCGGGCGCGGGGGCGTGAGCTCGAGCCCGAGTTTGTGCGTGAGCCCGAGTCGGAGGAGGAGTGGGAGCTCAGCGTGCTGCTGGAGCGCGTCGTGCCGCAGACACCCGCGCCCCAGGACCGGATGACGCAGATCAGGCGGCGCGTGCGGCGGCGCAGGAGGCGCCGGGTCGCCGCGGGGGCGGTCGCCGTGCTCGGGGGTGCCACCGCGGCGGCGGTGGTGGCCGCCGCGCTGCTGGGGCCCGCGGATCCGGTGGCGCCCCGGGGGCAGCGCATCCTCCCCGCCGCGTCGCCCACCCGTCCGGCCCCGGGTCCGGGCCCGACGTCGGCGCCTGACGCGGGTGCGGCGGGGGGTGCGGCGGCGGGGAGTACGGACTCGGTGTACGCGTACGTCAGCCTGGACGCCCTGTCCGGGCTGGGGCTCAAGCTGCCCGGCACGGGCTGGAGGTCGCTCGTGACCGCTGCCCCGGACGGTCTGGTGGTCGGCTTCGTCGGCGCGCAGCCGCTGCGGGAGCGGGACGGGTGCACCAAGTCGGAGATGGTCGCGTACTCGGCCTGCCCGCCTGTGGACGCGGTCGCCGAGGGCGGGGTGCTGATCGCCTTCCGGCAGATGGAGGAGTCCGCGGGCAGCAAGTTCGGGCCGGGGCGGTTCGTGGTGAAGGGGCTGACGGAGGCGAGCGGGGGGTGCCGGGCGCTCGGTGGGCGGAACGAGCTGACGGCGTGGGGGGAGGACCCGGACGCCAAGTCCTCCGTCGGGCTCATGGTCAGGGCGTGCTTCAGCCGTCCGACGAAGGGCGCGGTGGATGCGGTCGTCGCGGGTTTGCGGGGGGCGAGTTACGCGGCGCCGTCCCGCTAGTGCGTCCGGCTGCGCCGGGCCGCCCGGTTGTTGCGTGCGGGTTGTTTGCGCCTGCGGCGGGCTGTTCGCCACCCTCCCTCCCAATTGCCCGGCACGGTCGGTGCGGGTCTCGCACGTTGTGTTGGGGTCGGGGCCGCGCCGGCGCACTCCCCCAGCCCTCGGCCGGGGGGACCCCCAGAACGCTCGCGGTTTACGTCCACATCGTCGGGCGCCGCACTTGACCGCTCGTCTCCCCCAGCCTTCGGCCAGGGGGACACACCCTCTCCGGCGGTGTGGGCGCACAACGGCCGGTTGGGGTATGAGGGCAGTCCGCGGTTGCCCCGAGTCGCTCGCTGACCCCGCGGCCCCGTGGTTCAGGCCCGCATCGTTCGGCACCGGGTCCGCCGCCCGTCTTCTCCTGCTTTCGGCCAGAGGGGAGCACCCCGACACACCCCCTTCCGGTTGTGCGGGCGCAGGGTGTCCCGTTGGGGGTGCGTTGGACAGGTGCGGTGCCCCGGGCTGCCTTGTGACCTCCCACCGGCCGTTGGTCGCTGTCGATTCGGAGGGGGTGGGGGAGTTGGGGGCACCCCCGGCCGAAGGCTGGGGGAGGGTGGGCGTTCTGGACGCTGACGTGTATGTGATGTGCGGCATCCCGGGTGACCAAGCACAGGTGCCCGCCATGCACATGAATATGCGGTACAGAATGCCCACCCCGGAGGCCCCGCCCCCGGTCCACCCATGCACAGGGCGCAGGCCCGCACCAACCGTGCCGGGCAATCAGGCGGGAGGGTGGGGGAGAAACCCAACCGCAACCACCGCGGCGCCGCACGCGACAACCCGGGGGCACAAAGGCGGGCCCGGGTGTTACATTGCAAGGGCACGACTGTGCGCCCCGTTTGGCGCCGGTGCTTTCGCGTGACCGCTCAACGGTCCGCCCCCGCAGCCCGCTGCGGTCGATGTTCCCGTTCGCCCGCGCCCCGCGCCCGCGAACTCTCCCGAGGCTCGAGCCTCTTCTGCCGCGCGTTTCGCCGGCCGGCCGTTCCGCCGCCGTGCGCGCCCTTCCTCCGAGGACCCCGTATGTCCACAACCCTCACCACCCCCACCCCCGCCCCCACCCGAGAACGACTCGTCCCCGTCGCCGGTGTCCTCGACATCGAGGGCGGCCGCGGCTCCCTGCGGACCGCCGGTTACGCGCCGGGTCCGCAGGACGTCACGGTGCCGCCGGAGGTGATCCGGCGGCACGGGCTGCGCAAGGGCGACGCCGTCGAAGGCGTGGCCACGCCCGGTCGTTCGGGTGCCCTCGTGCGGGCCGAACAGATCGGCGGGCGTCCCGCTGAACAGGCCCGTGCACGACGGCACTTCGCGGACCTGACCCCGTTGCACCCGTCCGAGCGGCTGCGCCTGGAGTGCCCGAAGGGCGGCCTGACGACCCGGGTCGTCGACCTGCTGGCCCCCGTCGGCAAGGGCCAGCGCGGGCTGATCGTGGCGCCGCCGAAGGCCGGGAAGACCATGCTGCTGCGCCGACTGGCCGACGCCGTCGCGGACAACCACCCCGAGTGCCATCTGATGGTGGTGCTCCTGGACGAGCGGCCCGAGGAGGTCACCGACATGCGGCGGTCGGTGCGCGGCGAGGTCGTCGCCTCGACCTTCGACCGGACCCCCAAGGAGCACATCGCCGTGGCCGAACTGGCGGTCGAGCGGGCCAAGCGGCTCGTGGAGACGGGCCGGGACGTGGTCGTGCTGCTGGACTCCCTCACGCGGCTGTGCCGGGCGCACAACAACGCGGCGTCCTCGGGCGGCCGGACGCTGTCCGGCGGTGTGGACGCGGCGGCGCTGCTCGGCCCGAAGCGGCTGTTCGGTTCGGCGCGGCTCGCGGAGGAGGGCGGTTCGCTGACCATCCTGGCCACCGCGCTGGTCGACACCGGGTCGCGGGCGGACGACTACTTCTTCGAGGAGCTGAAGAGCACCGGCAACATGGAACTGCGCCTGGACCGCGGGCTCGCCGACCGCCGGGTGTTCCCGGCCGTGGACGTGGCCCCCTCGGGGACCCGGCGCGAGGAACTGCTGCTCAGCCCCGCCGAGCTGACCGCCGCCCGCGGGCTGCGCCGGGCCCTGCGCGGCGCGGGGAGCTTCGAGACGCTGCTGGAGCGGCTGCGGGCGACCCCGGACAACGCCGCCTTCCTGCGGCAGATCCGCGGCACGGTGCCGGCCGCCTGACCCCGCGGCGGCCGCATCATGGAGCGGTGACCACACCGCAGAGCGTGGGCCCCCGGGGTGCCGGCCGGCGGGACCGGCCGCCCGGATTCGTCTGGTACGCGGCGTACGGCTCCAACACCCACCTGGTGCGCCTCAACAGCTACCTGGCCGGCGGGGTGCCGCCCGGGGGCGGCCGGGAGTACCCGGGCTGCCGGGACGCGCGGCCGCCGTTGCGGTCGGTGCCGCTGGAACTGCCGGGGCGGATGTACTTCGCGACGCGGTCGCCGGTCTGGTCGGGCGGGCGGGCCTTCTACGACGGCGACGTGCCGGCCGGCGGGGTGCGCGCCCGGGCCCATCTGCTGACGGTCGGCCAGTTCTCTGACATCGCGGCCCAGGAGATGTACCGCTCGCCGGGTGCCGACCTCGACCTCGGCGAGGTGCTGCGGCACGGCAGGGCCCGGCTGGGCGACGGCCGGTACGAGACGCTGCTGTACCCCGGCGACGTCGACGGGCACCCGGTGCTCACCTTCACCGCGCCCTGGGGCTCCGCCGGGGCCGAGCACGTCAGGCCGTCCGGGAACTACCTGCGGCACATCGTCGAGGGCCTGGCCGAGACGGGCGCCTGGGACCTGCCCGGCATCGCCGCCTACCTCGCGGAGTGCGCGGACGGGGCGTGGGACGCCCGGGAGATCACGGCGCTGCTCGGACGGTGACGCGGGCTCCGATGGATTACGGCCGCGCCGCCGGTCCTAGGGATGTACGGGGGCGTACGGGGAACCGTAGGCCCACGCCCGGAACCCGTCCCAGGAGGTCGCCCATGGCCCGGCCCGCGCCGCCCCCGCCCGCGTCCCGACCGGGCGGTGGGCCCGTCGTGCTCGTCCTGACCGGCAGGCTCGACCGCGCCGGGATCCCGCCGCTGTTGGAACGGCTGCGGCTCCTGCTGGCGGAGCGGGGCGGCGGCACGGTGCTGTGCGACGTCGGCGGGCTCGACGGGGCACCCGACGCCGTGCTGCTCGACGCCCTCGCCCGGCTGCAGCTCACCGCCCGGCGCCACGGCGGCCGGATCCGGCTGCGGGGCGCCGGGGGCGCGCTGCGGGAACTGCTGGCGCTCACCGGGCTGGACGGGTCAGTGGGCCTCGGGTTCGAGTCGTGCGGGGAGACCGAACAGCGGGAAGAGCCGTTCGGTGTCCAGGAAGGAGTTGAGCCCGGTGATGCGGCCGTCTGACATCTCGATGACCTGGAGCGCCCACGGTTCGTGACCCCCGTCGGGGGCGGGCCGGTACTGCCCGAAGCCCGGGGTGCCGTTGGCCGTGACGGGGACCAGCCGTGAACCGCGGCAGCCCGCGCCGATCCCGAGCATCCAGGCCCTGATGTCCGCGGGACCGCGCAGCCACAGGCCGAAGGGCGGCATGGACAGCGTGGCGTCCTCGTGGAGCAGCGAGGTGAGGGCGTCGAGGTCGTAGGACTCGAAGGCCGCGACGTAGCGGCCGAGCAGGGCCCGTTGCTCCTCGTCGAGCGGCCGGGCCGGATCCGTCATGGCGGGGGCGGCGGTGGCGAGGGTGGCGCGGGCCCGCTGCAGGGCGCTGTTGACCGAGGCGACGGTCGTGTCGAGCAGTTCGGCGACCTCGGCGGCCTTCCAGGCGAGCACCTCCCGCAGGATGAGCACGGCCCGCTGGCGCGGCGCGAGGTGCTGCAGCGCGGCGACGAACGCCAGGCGGACGCTCTCGCGCTGGTCGGCGAGGTCGGCCGGGTCGCCCGTCGAGGGCAGCACGCGGCCGTCGGGGGCGGGGGAGACCCAGGTCGTCTCCGGCAGGGTGCCGGGCAGCGGGCCGTCGGCGGAGCCGGCCGAGGACAGGTCCATCGGGCGGGCGCGGCGCCCGGTGCCGCCCAGGATGTCCAGGCAGGCGTTGGTGGCGATGCGGTACAGCCAGGAGCGGAGGCTGGAGCGCCCCTCGAAGCGGTCGTACGCGCGCCAGGCGCGCACCATCGTGTCCTGGACGGCGTCCTCCGCCTCGAAGGCCGAGCCCAGCATCCGGTAGCAGTAACCGGTCAGCTCCGCGCGGTACTGCTCCAACTCCTGCGCCACTTCCGGGGGTGCAGCGAGATCGGCCATGGTTCTCCTCCGCCTTCCGATGAGTTCCGGAGCGCCCACCGGTCTACTTCAGCACAGCCCACTGACAGTGGGCCCGGAACGGAACGAGGCGACCATGCCGACCCAGATCTTCGTGAACCTCCCCGTGCGGGACCTGCCCAGGTCGCGGGCGTTCTTCGGCGGCCTCGGCTTCTCCTTCGACCCCGCGTTCAGCGACGACAACGCCGCGTGCGTGGTGATCGGCGAGGGCATCTTCGCGATGCTGCTCGTCGAGCCCTTCTTCCGGCGGTTCACCGGGAAGGAGGTCGCCGACGCCACGAAGACCACGGAGGCCATCGTCTGCCTGGGCGTCGAGTCGAGGGGACGTGTGGACGAGCTGGTGGACACGGCCCTGGCCACCGGAGGGTCGCACTCGAACGAGACCATGGAGCAGGGTCCGATGTACGGCCGCAGCTTCCAGGACCCGGACGGGCACCTGTGGGAGGTCGTCTTCATGGACCTCGCGGCGCCGCAGGACTGACCGCGGGTCCCCGGGCCGGGCGATCACCCCGCGGGGAGGCCGGGATCACCCCGCGGCGGCGTCCGGGATCTCCTGCTCGGCCCAGATCAGCTTGCCGTCCGCGGTGTAGCGGGTGCCCCACCGGCGGGTGAGCTGGGCGACGAGGAAGAGCCCGCGGCCGCCCTCGTCGGTGGTCCGGGCGTGCCGCAGCCGGGGCACGGTGTTGCCGGCGTCGTACACCTCGCAGATGAGCACCGACTGCCGGATCAGCCGCAGCCGGATCGGTCCCGAGGCGTGCCGGATGGCGTTGGTGACGAGTTCGCTGACGACGAGCTCGGTGGTCGTCCGCAGCTCGTCGAGGCCCCACTCGGCCAACCGGCGCCCGGCCAGCGCCCGTGCCTCGCCGACGACCGCCGGGTCCGCCGGCAGGTCCCAGGCGACGTAGTGGTCCGGGGTGAGCGCGTGCGTACGGGCGACGAGCAGGGCCACGTCGTCGGCGGGCGGTCCGGGTGGCAGGTGCTCCAGCACGGCCGAGCACAGGTCCTGCAGCGGCAGCTCCGGATGGGCCAGGGCGCGCGCGAGCCGGGCGAGGCCCGCGTCCACGTCCTCGCCGAAGGTCTCGATCAGGCCGTCGGTGTAGAGGGCGACGACGCTGCCCTCGGCCAGATCGAGCGCGGCGGCCTCGAAGGGCATGGCGCCCAGGCCGAGCGGCGGTCCCGCGGGCAGTTCGGCGAAGGTGACGCGGCCGCCGGGGTCGACGACGGCCGGCGGCGGATGTCCGGCGCGGGCCATCGTCAGCCGCCGGGTCACCGGGTCGTAGATCGCGTAGAGGCAGGTGGCGCCGGTGAGGGTGGCGGCCACGGACCCGTCGGCGCTCTCCTCCTCGCTGAGCCGCATGACGAGGTCGTCCAGGTGCGCCAGCAGCTCGTCGGGCGGCAGGTCCATGTCGGCGAGGGTGTGGACGGCGGTGCGCAGCCGCCCCATCGTCGCGGCCGCGGTCAGCCCGTGCCCGACGACGTCCCCGACCACCAGCGCGATCCGCGCGCCGGACAACGGGATGACGTCGAACCAGTCGCCGCCCACGCCGTCCTGGATGTCGGTGGGCAGGTAGCGGAAGGCGACCTCCAGCGCCGCGCCGCCGGCCAGCGTCTGCGGCAGCAGGCTGCGCTGCAGGGTGAGGGCCGCCTCGTGCTCGCGGGTCCAGCGCCGGGCGTTGTCCACGCACACCGCGGCGCGGGCCACGAGTTCCTCGGCGAGCAGCAGGTCGTCGGGCTCGAACGGGTTGGGCCGGCGGTGCCGGACGAAGGTCACCACGCCGAGGACGGTGCCGCGGGCCCGCAGCGGTACCCACATCGCCGACCGCATCCCGAACTCGCGGATCTTGGCCGCCCGTGCCGGGTCGTCGGTGAGCCACGACGCCCGGTCGACGGCGATGTCGCCCTCCACCTCGGAGCGGCCGGAGGTCATGCAGCGCACGAGCGGCGAGGTCTCCCCGGCGTTGATCCGCTCGCCGGGCGCGACGACCGACTCCGGGGTGCCCGGGTGCACCGAGCGCATCGCGGCACGGCACAGCGGCACCCTGCCCAGTCCGCCGCCGGTGGGCGGTTCGCCACCGCGCAGCACCGGTTCCAGCAGGTCGACGGTGACGAAGTCGGCGAGCCGCGGGACCGACACGTCGGCCAGTTCCTGGGCGGTGCGGGTGACGTCCAGGGTGCTGCCGATGCACGCCCCGGCCTCGTTGAGCAGCGCGAGCCTGGCCCGGGCGCGCCACCGGTCGGTGACGTCCATCGCCATGTAGCAGACGCCCATCGGCCGGCCCTCGGCGTCGTCCATGCGGTAGAAGGAGATGGAGAAGGAGCGCTCGCGGTAGGGGGAGGCGAGCGTCCAGCCCTGGAACTCGTGGTCGATCGCCGGCTCACCGGTCAGCAGCACCTCGCGCATGATGGCCTCCAGCGCCCCGGTGTCCATCCCGGGCAGGGCGTCGGCCAGGTGCATCCCGATGCGGCGGTCGCGCGGCACGCCGCCGAAGTGTTCCAGGGTGTCGTTGAGCCACACGTACCGCAGGTCGGGGCTGAGTACGGCCATGCCGATCGGGGACCGGGTGAGGAAGCCCTCCAGGATGGCGCTGCTCACCGCCCAGGACGGGGTCCTGGCGAGGTCGATCGCGGACACCAGCCAGCGTTGCTGCCCGTCGGGCGCCATCAGGGCGGACACCCGCAGGCCCACCTCGATCCGCCGCCCGTCGCGGTGCCGGGCGGCCACCAGACCGCCCCAGATGTCCTGGTCGCGCCACTGGGCGGCCATCTCGGTGGCCTTGGACGCCTGCTCGGGCGCGGCCAGCAGCAGCGTCGCGGACCTGTGCAGCGCCTCCGCGGGCGAGTAGCCCAGCAGGTGCTCCGCGGCGGCCGTCCAGCCGACGATCGTCCCCGCGCCGTCGATCAGCGCCGACGCGGCGTAGGCCAGGTCGAACGGCGCCTTCGCCGGCGCCGCCGCGCTTCCCTCCGGCGTGACCATGCGGGGTGTCCCCTGTCCGCGGATACGTGTCTCCCATGCTAGGACGTCCCGTCGGCGGGGGCTCCCCGCGCCGGAGCGGCCGCGGGGCGGCGTGGCCGGCCGGGGGCCCGGGGGCCTCAGGGCAGCGGTTCCGGGGGTGGAGGCGTGGGCGCGGGCCGCAGCGCGTGCAGGCCGCCGTCCACGGGGAGCGCGGTGCCGGTGACGGCGGCGGCGGAGGGCCCGGCCAGGTAGGCGACGGCGTCGGCGACCTGCTGGACGGTGACCAGGCGCCCGCTGGGCTGGCGGGCCTGGAGCGCGGCCCGCTCGGCCGCCGGGTCGGGGGCGGTCGCGATCAGCCGTTCCACCCAGGGCGTGTCGACGGTGCCGGGGGTGACGCAGTTGACCCGGACGCCCTCCGGAAGGTGGTCGGCGGCCATCGCCAGGGTGAGGGCGAGTACGGCGCCTTCGCTGGCCGCGTACAGCGCCTGGCGGGGGAGACCGGCGGTGGCGGTGACCGAGGAGATGTTGACGATCGACGCGTGAGGGGAGCGGCGCAGGTGCGGCAGTGCGGCCCGGCTCGCCCGGACCACGCCGAGGAGGTTGAGTTCCAGCACCCGGCGCCACTCGCCGTCCGGGTTCTCCTCCACGGTGCCGACGGCGCCGGTCCCCGTGTTGTTGACCAGGATGTCCAGGCCGCCCAGGTCCTCCACGGCCCGGTCGACCGCCCACCGCACGGACGCGTCGTCGGCCAGGTCGGCGGCGAGTGCGTGCAGGTGCCCGGGTGCGCGGCCGGGGGCGTGGTCCAGTACGGCGACGCGTGCGCCGCGCGCCGACAGCGTCTCCGCCGTGGCGAGCCCGATCCCGGTGGCGCCGCCGGTGACGATCGCGGCGAGCCCCTGCAGTTCCCGGGCCGTCATCGGGCGTCCCCGGTTCGGACGCGCCCGGTTCGGGAGGGCACGGTGAGGAACGGCACGGCTGGGCCGTCCCCGGTGCGGGCGTCCGTGTTCCCCGCGCGCGTGACACTGCTCCCCGAACGGGCCGGGCGCAAGTACCCATCACTCTTAAGGGTGAAGCCAATTTTTGCGCCCGCCGCGGGCCCCGCGTGCCGGGCGCGTCGCGTACGGCCGGACGGTGCCGGCCGGGGCCGCCCCGCCCCGTACCCCGGGGCCCGGCCGTACCGTCCGGGCAGGCCGTGGGGAGCCGGCCGCTCCGGTTCCACCCCGCGCCTTCGCGCGGCCCCCGCCCGTGCCGTTCGCCACCCCCTCCCACCCGGGCCGCAGCCTGCCCCGCGCGGGGCATGTGACGTGCGCAAGCGGCCTCCCGGGGCCCTCGCGTGGGCGTCCCGCCCGGCGGGTTCCTGCTCGCTCATGGGGGCCTCCCGGGGCACGGGGACCGGCGTCGGAATCGACCAAGCCATCCCTGGTCAAACAGTTTATATCGGTCATTGGTCATGATCGATTCGTGGCCGCACAGATGGTGCGGGAGCGCCCGGGAGGGGTTTGCGTCGACGCTCGAGAACCGATAACCATACGTCAACCGGCATGTGCCAAAGGCATCATGAGGCGGCATCAGCCACCGAATGGAAGCGGCTATGCTACTTGCGGCTCAGCGTGTTGTAGCAATTACGCCAGGTCAGGCGCACCTCGCCGACCGGTCGCCGATTGCCCAGGTCGCTGAGGCCGCACTCCGCCTGCTCGTGCTGTGTTCGTTCCATGTCTAGCGATCACCTGAGGATGCTGATGGTTCGTGCTGGATCGTCCCCCGGAGACCGCCGGCCCACCGCCACGTCCGCGTGGTTATTGCCGGTCGGCATAGTCGCGGCGGTCACCGCCGTCGCCGTATGGACCGTCCCGTCGGCCGCCCGGGAGGCGGTGCTGTGGTGCGGCGTGACCGCCACGGTGGCCGTGGCCGTCCTCGGGGCCGAGACCGCCCGCAGGGGCACCGCCGTACGGGCGTTGCGCGAGCAACTCGTACGCCGTGAGGAAGAACTGCAGTTCCGGCTCTCCCGCCAGGAGGCGGAGACCGAAAGGCTCGCCCGGGAGCAGCTGCCGAACGCGGTGGCCCGGCTGCAGCGCGGTGAGTTCGTCGCCGACGTGCTCAAGGACATCGACGAGGACTCCGAGGGCCTCACGCCGGGATTCCAGCAGGCCCACCAGCGGATGCTGCACTCGGTGCTGGAGGCGGTCTCCGCGGAGGAGGACGTCCGCGAGTCCTCGCAGCGCGCCTTCGTCAACATCGCCCGCCGCGTGCAGGCCATCGTCCACCAGCAGGCCAGTGACCTGCGGGAGATGGAGGACCGGCACGGCCGCACACCCGAGGTCTTCGGCGACCTGCTCAAGCTCGACCACGGGACCGCCCTCATCGGCCGGCTCGCGGACAGCATCGCGGTCCTCGGCGGCGCCCGCCCCGGACGCCAGTGGCGCCGGGCCGTACCCCTCTTCAGCGTGCTGCGCGGCGCGATGTCGCGCATCACCGACTACACCCGCGTGGAGCTGCACTCCGTGACGGAGGTGGCCGTCGTCGGACCCGCGGTCGAGCCGCTGATCCACGCGGTCGCCGAACTGCTCGACAACGCCACCCGCTACTCGCCGCCGCACACGAGGGTCCACCTCACCGCCGTCGAGGTGCAGTCCGGCATCGCCATCGAGATCGAGGACGGCGGCGTCGGCCTCAGCGAGGAGTCCCGGGCCCGCGCCGAGCGCGCCCTGGCGGAGGCCCAGGCCGGATTCGACCTGGGCGACCTGGGCGAGACACCCCGTCTCGGCCTCGCCGTCGTCGGACGCCTCGCGGCGACCTGGAACTTCCAGGTGTCGCTGCGCTCCTCCGCCTACGGCGGGGTGCGCGCCGTGGTGATCGTCCCGCAGGACGTCATCACCACGGCGGCGAACGCCACGGGCCTGGCGCACGGCATCGGTTCCGTCTCGGGCCCCCGGCCCGTGGTCCCGGACCAGCGCGCTTCCGACCCCCGGACGGCACCGGCGCCCGCGCCGGCCGTCGCTCCGGGTCCCCGGCCCTCCCTGCCCGCCGCCTCCCCCTCGTGGGCGGAGGACGACGTGCCGCTCGTGCACGAGAGGACCGCGAACGGACTTCCCCAGCGGCGGCGACGTGCTCCGGCCCCGAGTCCCGCCCCCGGTGCACGGACGGGCGCCACGCCCGCCGACGGCTCGGTCACTGCCGCGTCGGACCCGATGCCGGGCAAGGAGTCCGTGCAACCGGGCATGTGGCTGGCTGCCTTCACCAGCGCCGTGTCCGGTGAGAGCACTGCCACCTCCTCTGACAGCAACAGTGACGAAACGTTAGATAAGGGTGAGTAGCCGTGATTCAGCAGCGGGCCAACATGGACTGGATGCTCAAGGACCTGGCGACGGGCGTCCCGGAGACCCGGCACGTCGTGGTGTTGTCCTCGGACGGCCTGCGCATGGCCCAGTACGGCGGCGACACGGACGCGGCCGACCGCCTGGCCGCGGCCTGCGCGGGCCTGCAGAGCCTGGCCGCGGCCATCGCCGGTGAGTTCCCGCACGGCGACGGACGGATGCGGCTGGTCGTCATCGAGGTGGACGGCGGCTTCTTCTACCTCATGGCGGCCGGCGCGGGTGCGTACCTCGCGGTCCTCGCCGACGAGGGCGTCGACGCCGGGCTCATGGGCAATCGGATGCGGGACCTGGTCGCGCGGATCGGCGCACACCTGACCAGTCCTCCGCGCCGGGACGGGCAGGCCGTATGAGCGACGGACCTCCGGAGTGGGACAACGGAAACCCCGAGCGGCTCTACGTGGTGACGGGAGGGCGCAGCGGTTCCTCGGACGGGACCGCCATCGACCTGGTCACCCTGGTACGGGCCCGCTCGGGGCCACCCCCGGGCATGGCGCCCGAACAGGCCGCGATCCTGCGGTTGTGCACCTCTCCCCTGTCCGTCGCCGAGATATCCGCGTACCTGAACCTCCCGGTCAGCGTGGTGACCGTACTTCTCGCGGATCTGCTGGCCGACAAGCGGGTGGAGGCACGACCGCCCATCCCATCCGCACTTCTTCCCGACGCTGCACTGATTGAGGCGGTGATGCATGGACTTGAAAGGCTCTGACGCGATCGGCGTCAGGGGGCCGCGGAGCGAGGACGCTCTGCCGGAATCGGCAACCGCCGCGGTCAAGATAGTGATTGTCGGGGGCTTCGGGGTCGGCAAGACGACCCTGGTCGGATCGGTCAGTGAGATCCGGCCGCTCTCGACCGAGGAGACGATGACCCAGGCCGGCGTGGGCGTCGACGACATCGTCGGCGTGGAACGCAAGACGGCCACCACGGTGGCCATGGACTTCGGCCGCATCAGCATCAACGAGGAACTGGTCCTCTACCTGTTCGGCACACCGGGCCAGCAGCGCTTCTGGTTCCTGTGGAACGGGCTCTTCGAGGGTGCGCTGGGCGCGGTGGTGCTGGTCGACACACGGCGCCTCGAGGTCAGCTTCGACGTGATAGGGCGGCTGGAGGAGCGCGGTACGCCCTTCGTCGTCGCCGTCAACTCCTTCCCGGAGTCGCCGCACCATCCGCTCGACGAGCTGCGGTCCGCCCTGGACCTGCCGGATCACGTTCCCCTGGTGGAGTGCGACGCCCGGTCCCGCAGTTCCGTCCGTGACGTGCTGATGACGCTCATGCGCCATCTCCAGTCCCTCGCCGCCGCATCGGCCCTGTGATCCCTCCCCGCCCGTGATCAGGAGCGTCCCGTGACCACCCCACCCCCCGAATGCCCCGCCCACGGCCTCGGCCCGGGCGGCCTGCGGCGGCTCTACGGCCCCGAGGCCTCCGCCGACCCCATGGCCCTGTACGAGAAGCTGCGCGCAGAGCACGGAGCGGTGGCACCCGTCCTCGTGCACGGCGATCTGAACGCCTGGATCGTCCTGGGACACCACGAGAACCTCGAGGCCATGCGGAACCCCTCGCGGTTCTCCCGTGACTCCCGCATCTGGCGGCACTTCCGCGAGGGCAACGTCGCCATGGACTCGCCGCTGCTGCCGATGGTCGCCTGGCAGCCGCTGTGCGTCTTCGCCGACGGCGACGAGCACGAGCGGCTGCGCGGTGCGGTCACCACCAGCATGGGCCGCCTCAACCGCCGGGGCATCCGCCAGCACATCATCCGCTTCTCCAACCAACTGGTCGACGAGTTCTGCCAGTCCGGCGAGGCGGAGTTGGTGACCCAGTTCGCCGAGCAGCTGCCGGTGCTGGTCATGACCCAGCTGCTGGGCATGCCGGAGGAGTACGGGCCGAGGCTGGTGGAGGCGGGCCGCGACCTGATGCGCGGCACCGAGACCGCCGTGGCGAGCAACGAGTACGTGCTGTCCGCCTGCAAGCAGCTCGTACAGCGCAAGCGGGCCGACCCGGGAGGCGACCTGACCTCCTGGTTGCTCCGGCACGAGGCGAACCTCACCGACGACGAGGTCGCGGAGCACCTGCGCCTGATCCTGATCGCGGCCAACGAGCCCACCGTCAACTTCATCGTCGGCGCGCTCAAGATGGTGCTGATCGACCCCCGCTTCCGGGCCCACCTGTCGGGTGGGCACATGACGCTTCCCGACGCCCTGGAGCAGGTGCTGTGGGACGAGCCCTCGATCGCCGTGGTGCCGGGCCGCTGGGCCACCGGGGCCACCGAGCTGGGCGGTCAGCGGATCGAGGAGGGCGACATGGTGATGTTCGGCATCGCCGCGGGCAACGTCGACCCGCGCGTGCGGCCGGACATCAGCACACCCGTGCACGGCAACCGTTCGCACCTGGCCTTCAGCAGCGGCCCGCACGAGTGCCCCGGCAAGGACATCGCCCGCGCGATCGTCGACACCGCGATCGACACGCTGCTGATGCGGCTGCCGGACCTGCGGCTGTCCGTGCCGGAGGAGGCGCTGACCTCGCAGGCCGCTTGGATCTCCCGGCACCTGGTGGCCCTGCCGGCGGAGTTCAGCCCGGCCAAGCCGCTCGGTGACCAGGCGTCCGGCCCCGCGGAACCGCAGGCGCCCCAGGAGCCGCGGGTCCCGCAGACGCCGACGCGGGGCCGGACCTCCGAGCCCGTGCGGGTGACGGGGGCCGAACTGCCTCCCGCACAGCCGGCACCGGCGTACACGGCCGGGCCGGCGGTCGCGGTCCCCGCGCAACGGGGTTCCTGGTGGCGCGCGCTCGTTTCGCGCCTGGGTGTGCGACGGCGGTAGCCGACGCCCCTGGTGTCTCACTGTGTGACCGGTTCACGACGGGCGCACGGGCGAATGCGCCCGTGCGCCTCTTCGTGCGCCCTCCATGCCGTACGGCCATCGTGGCTGGTTCTGCCAAGGCCGGGCAGCGGGCGCACACATCTCGCCCATGAACGCAACCGGAATGCGCGTCAACTGCCAGCCCAGTGACGTGTTTTGGTCTCTTGACTGCTCCGCCATATGCCGGAGTAATGGTCAGTTGAATGATCCACTTGTGTTCGATTTCCGCCATGCGTGCGGAGAGTCACAGGTGGAACGGTTGTGACGGCTGAGAGGTGATCGCTGGTGGGACCCGGGTTCTGCGTTCCACCGGACCGGCCTCCCGCGGGCCGCCCCGTGCGCCCCCGGTGCGCGGCCCGCGCCTATTCCTGTCGGTCTACGTTTGGCGCGTTCATGGCAAGGTTGTGCGGAAGGTAGCAGGCGCTGGCCCGCCCCTCCCCCAAGCTCGAAGGAGCATGTCCGTGACCACTGTGCCCGCCCTTCAACTGGCGCCCTTCTACTGCCCGATCTCACCGGCGGCCCACCCCCTGGCGGAGGAACTGGACCGGACCACCATCGAGTGGGTCCGCCGTTTCGGCCTGTACGAGGACGAGGCCCAGCGCCGGCGCCTGGAACACGTCGAGGCGGGCCGTCTCGCCGCACTCACCTCGCCGTACGGGACCCGGGAGGCGACGCAGATATCGTCGGACTCCCTCATGTGGCTGTTCGCCTTCGACGACGCGCACTGTGACGAGGGCCGCCTGGGCAGGCGTCCCGGTGAGCTCAGCCGCGTGCTGACCAGGCTGCTCCGCATACTCGAGGCCCCCGAGACACCGTTGTCCCCGGACAGCCCGTACTTCTGCTTCGAGGCGGCCTTCAGGGACCTGCGGCTGCGTATGGGCCGGGTGGCCACCGCCGCGCAGATAGTCCGGTGGACGGACGCGATGCGCATGTACTTCCTGTGCCAGGTGTGGGAGGCGGCCAACCGGGTCGAGGGCGCGGCACCCGACCTCGACGACTACGCGCTCCTGCGCATCCACAACGGCGCGATGAAGGTCAGCGTCATGCTCCTCGACGTCGCGGACGGGTACGAGGTGCCCCCGGCCGAACTCGAGCGCCCGGAGGTGCGCGCCCTCACGGAGGCGACCTGCCTGCTGGTCGGCTGGGACAACGACATCCTCTCCTACCGCAAGGAGCACGTGCGCGACGGCGACAACCAGAACCTGCTCGACGTGCTCGCGGACGCCGCGGGCAAGCCCGTCCCCGGCATGGTCTCCGAGGCGATGTTCCTGCGCGACCAGGTCATGGTGCTGTTCGAGACGCTGAGCGCGCAGGTGGGCCGTACCGCCTCGCCCGAGCTGCGGAGGTACGTGACCTCGCTCGGGCACTGGATCCGGGCGAACCTCGAGTGGGGGACGACCTGCGAGCGCTACCTCAACCCCGAGGACCCGGCCTACCTGCCGACCACCTGGGCGCCGGCGCCGATGCCCGGCAGTGACGCCCCCGTGGACCTTCCGGCGATCTCCTGGTGGTGGCGGCAGCTGGAGGGCTGACCTTGCCCACGGGCCCCGCCCGTGGTTCCGGTGCCCTCGTTCCGTCCGTCAATGGGACGGCACGAGGGCGCCGCCGTTTCCGGGTACGAAGGCGTCGTCGAGGAGGGAGCCGGCCGGGCCGTCGGAGCCCGGGCCGTCGGCCGCGTGGGGGCCGGGGGTCATGCCGGCCGGGGGTTCCCCGTCGACCGGGTGCTTGTCGCAGGAGCAGGTGGGCTTCAGCATGTCGATCTCTCCCAGCGTGTGAGCCCGGGACCATCGCTCGAGACGCGATGATCCACGGTCGTTTCTTACCAGACCAGGACATTCGCCGCCGTGGCGTTGAGGATTCCCGCGCGACGCCCGGCCCAATCGGCTAGCGTGCCGCGTTCTTCGGCGTGCGGCTGCCCGACTCCGGTGAACGTCGCGGCAAGTTGATCCGTACCGGCAGGCGGTGGGCACCGGCGCCTCCTAGGATCACGCCATGGAACTGACGTTCGTGGACGTGAAGCCTGGTGAACCGGCCATGACCGCTGAAGTCGGGCCCCTGATCAGGGCGTTGAGGCCGGCGATGACCGCCGACGGGTTCGCTGCGTTCGCCGCGGAGGCGCACGGTCAGGGTGTGGTCTTCACGGTGGCGCTGGACGAGCGGGAGCGATACCTGGGGGTGGCCACGCACCGGGTGCTGACCACCAGCAGGGGGCGGACGCTGCTCGTCGGCGACATGGTCACGGCGCTGGACGCGCGCGGCGCCGGGGTGGGCACGCGGTTGCTGGCGGAGGTGGAGGCCAGGGCCCGGGCGGCGGGCTGCGAGCGGCTGGAACTCGCCGCGGGCGTCACCAACCACGGGGCGCACCGCTTCTACCACGCCCGGCGCATGGCGATCACGGGACTGCACTTCGCGCGGGAGCTCACCTGACGCACCCGTCCGTCGCGTCCAGGAACGCTCAGAGGTCACCGGTGAACGCCACCAGCTTCGGGGTGCCGGTGGGTTCGGGGGTCGTGGTCCGGGTGGCGTGGTCGAGCAGCCACTTCTTCAGCGCCTCGTAGCCGGCGTCCCCGTAGGTGTCCTTGTAGAGCGCGGCGATGCCGGTGACGTGGGGCGCCGCCATCGAGGTGCCGCTCATGACCGCGTAGAGCCCGCCGGGGAAGGCGGATGCGATGTCGACGCCGGGCGCGTTCAGGTTGACGCAGCTGCCGAAGTTGCTGAACGGCGCCCGGTGGTCGGTCCGGTCGGTCGCGGCGACGGTGAACGCCTCCGTGGCGCTCGCCGGGGAGATGACGCAGGAGCTGACGTCGTCGTTGCCGGCCGCGACGACCGGGAAGACCCCGGAGCGGGCCAGCGCGTCCAGGCTCTCGTTCATCGTCGGGGAGTAGAGCCCGCCCAGCGAGATGTTGGCGACGGCCGGCCTCACCGCGTGCCGGGCGACCCAGTTGATGCCCGCGATGATCCCGGAGTTCGGGCCGCGCGCCTCGCAGTCCAGCACGCGCACGGAGACCAGTGAGACGCCCCGGGCGATGCCGGTGTTCTCGCCGCCGACCGTGCCGGCGACGTGGGTGCCGTGGCCCGCGCAGTCGGCGGCGTTGCGGTCGTCGTCCTCCATCTCGTCGATGCCGGCCCGGGCGCGGCCGCCGAACTCGGGGTGGGTGAAGTCGATCCCGCTGTCGATGATGTACGCGGTGACCTTGGCGCCGGTCGCCCGGACCGTGTAGCCGTGCGTGGCCGGGGTCCGGTTGTTCACGCGCTCCAGGCCCCAGAAGCGTCCGGTGCCGCCGGGCGGGGGAGGCGTGCCGCCCGGCAGGCGGTGGCTGGTCGACACCGGGACGCGGTCCTCCGCGGGCAGGGTGACGGTGGTGTCCTGCTCGACGCCGCGTACCGCGGGCAGGGCCCGTACGCGCGCCAGTTGCCGTCCGGTGAGCGGGGCGGCGAAGCCCCGCATCACGCTGTCGTAGACGTGGGCCGGGGTGATCCCGGCAGCCTTCGCGACGGAGGAGGGGTCGCTGCCCGGGGCCAGGGTGACGATGTAGCGGCCGGGGATGGAGTGGGGCGCTCCCGCCCCGAGCAGGGGTGCCAGGGCGGGGGAGTGCGCCTGCGCGGGGGACGTCGCGGGGAGGGCGGCCAGGGCGGGGACGGCGGTCATCAGCACCGCGGCGAACGTCCGGCGCAGGGACACACGCATGCGTCGATCTCCTCGGGGCTCGGCGGACAGCACGGCCGACGGGCCGTCAGCCGGCCCTCTCCCCCACCCTGTCAGCCAGGATCGGACGCGGGCGCGCCCTGGTACGCCATCCGGGACGGGGCGCGACGAGCAGCCCCAGGCCGATCCAGACGTAGGCGCTGCCGCCCACGAGGGCGCCCACGCCGCCGGTGCCCGGGTCGCCCCGCCACAGCCACACGACGCTGCTGCAGAGCAGGACGTAACTGCCGATCGCGGCGGTCACCGTGCCGCGGTTCCGCGACCGCAGCGCCTCGGCGGCCAGCGCGGCCAGCGCCGGGATCAGCCACACCAGGTGGTGCACCCAGGTCACCGGGCTGATCAGGCAGGCCGTCACACCTGTGAGGGCGGCGCCCGTCGCGACGTCGGTCCTGCGCACCTTGTACGCCCACACCGCCAGCACCGCGACGACGGCCACCGCCCACATCCACGTAGGGGCGTCGAGCCGGGCGAAGGTGCCGCGCAGCGACTGGTTGGAGGCGTACGACAGCGAGCCGACGCGGTCGGTGTCCCACATCGCCCGGGTCCAGAAGTCGCGGGACGCGCCCGGTGCGACGGCTGCCGCCAGCAGGGTCGCGCCGAGGGCGGTGGCGGCCGCGGCGAGCCCGGCGCGGCGGTGTCCGGCGAGCAGCAGCCATCCGATGAACAGCGCGGGCGTCAGCTTCACGGCGGCGGCGAGGCCGATGGCGCACCCGGCCCAGCGGCTGCCGCGGCGCAGCAGTTCGGCGTCGGCGAGCACCAGGGTGAGCAGGACGAGGTTGACCTGCCCGAAGGTGAAGGTGTCGTGGACCGGCTCCAGGAGCGCCATCAGGCACCCGGCCAGCACCATCGCGTACCAGGGGGTCCAGCCCTGACGGCGCACGATCGGCCGGACCGTCCACCACAGGACGGCGCCCGCCGCGCAGATGTTGACCGCGGCGGCGAGGACGACGGCCGAGGGCCAGTTCAGCAGCGTCAGCGGAAGCATGCACAGGGCGGCGAACGGCGGGTAGGTGAAGCCGTACGTGGTGCCGGGGCTGAGGTAGTCGTAGACGCCGACGCCGTCGTACACCCAGGCGTTGACGGTGCCCCAGTACACGCCGAGGTCGAACCAGTGCCGGTGCAGCGGCACGGTCGCCAGGAACAGCGCGGTCGCGGCCACGGCGGCGGCCGCCGTCACGATCCGCTTCATGAGGCGAGCGCGGGACGGACGAGCCGGAACAGCCGTGCGGCGGCGAGCGGCAGCAGCGCGAGGGCCGCCCCCGTGGCCGCCAGGGCGATCTGACGGGGTGTCGCGGCGAACCCGCTGGGCAGCACCGCGAGGGCCAACGCGGCGCTGGCGAGCGCGGCGAGCCGCCGCACCCGGCCGTCGGGGGCGGCCACCGCGAGCGGTACGAGCCCCCACAGCAGGTACCAGGGACGGATCGCCGGCCCCAGCAGCGCCACCGCGAGCAGGCTGATGCCGAGGGCGTAGACCGGCCCGAGCCGCTCGCGGAACAGCCACACGGCGGCTATGACGAGCGCGGCGGCGGCCATGCCGAGCAACCGCCAGACGTCGGGGGTGCCGATGAACCGGCCCAGGACGTTGACCAGCGACCAGTTGGAGGCGGAGGCGGGCGTGGTGAGCGCGCCGATCCAGCCGTAGCCGACGCCGGTGACGGCGGTGACGGCCACGGTGGCCGCGCCGGCGACCGCCGCCGTGGCCGCCCCGGCGCGCGCCAGGCGCCAGCGGCCCTCCAGTTGTTCGGCCCACAGGCTCGCCACGACCAGCAGTCCGAGGGCGGCGGGTGCCTTGACCAGGGCGGCCAAGGTCACCAGCGCGGCGGCCGGCACCGGGTGGCGGGCCAGCGCCGCGCCCAGGCCGGCGCCGAGCAGGCCGAGCATGACGGCGTCGTTGTGCGCCCCCGCCACCAGGTGCAGCAGCACGAGGGGGTTGAGCGCCCCGAGCCACACGGCCGCGGCCGGGTCCGCGCCGCAGCGACGGGCGAGCCGCGGCAGCAGGGTCGCCAGCAGGGCCACGCCCAGCAGCGCCAGCGCCCGCATCCCGGTGACCCCGGCGTGTGCCCCGTACCGGGCGAGCGCCAGGAACGCGGGGCCGTACGGCGCGGGGCTGTTCCGCCAGATCGCGGGCACCTCGGCGGCCGCCGTGCCCCCGAGCACGCTCGGGCCGTGCGTGTAGGCGTCGATGCCCGCGTTCACCATCGCACCCTGCGCCAGGTAGCTGTAGACGTCCCGGCTGAACAGCGGCGGTGCCAGCAGCAGGGGGGCCGCCCACACGGCGAAGGTCGTCAGCAGGGCGCGGATCGACGGCGGCCGCGGCCCGCGCACGATCCGGCCGAGCTGCCACCACGCCGCGACGAGCAGGCCGAGGCCGAAGTACGCCACCAGCAGCCCGGCCGCCGCCTCCCCGTGGGGCAGCGCGATCCCGTCCCGTACCGGAAGCGCCCCCGCGGCCCTGCCGCCGACCGCCAGCGCGGTGGTACCGGCCAGTCCGAGAGCCATCGTGCGAGTCACGCCCGCACGGTCCCATCACCGGATGTCCGCCGGACGACCAGCGGGCGACCGGCGGATGACCGGCCCGGAGGCGCGATGGCCGGTTCGTCGCGGTGCGGGCGGGTTCACCCCCCTCGGGAGCGTGCAGCGCTGGTGAGGGGCGGGGTGGGGTCAGCCGGTCCCGTCGGCGGCGGCCACGATGATCTCGGCGACCCGGCCGGGTTGTTCGAAGAGGACCCCGTGCCCGGCGCGGGGCACCGTGACGAGGGTCAGCGTCGGGCAGGTGTCGAGGTCGTGCCGTTCCTCGTCGGTGAGGCCGATGTCGTCCGCGCTGCCGCGCACGACGACCGCCCGGGCACCGCTGGTGCACAGCCGGGTGACGAGGGAGCCGTGCGCGTCGAGGTGGGCGAAGTACTGCCGGAGCGCGGCGCGGCAGAAGGCCGGGTCGTTGTCGCCCATGATCGAGGCGAGGATGTCGCGGCGCGCGGGCGGCAGGCTGTCGCGGACACCGCGGGGCAGGGTCTTCAGCGCCACGGCCCAGGCCGCCAGGCCCAGTACCGGCACGTGGGCGAGCCGGTCGAGCAGGGCGAGTTCCCTCGCCTCGTCGCCGCGCGAGAAGACGGGCGAGAGCAGCACGAGGGGCCCGGAGAACTCGCCGAGGGCGGCCATCTCGATGGCGACGTTGGCGCCCAGGCTGTGCCCGACCACGACGTCGCAGCCGGTGTCGGCGGCGAGCCGGGCCATGAGGCGGGCGTAGTTCCCGATGGACAGGTCCTCGGGGGCGGGGCTGCGCCCGTGGCCGGGCAGGGTGACGGCCACCAGGCCGAGTCCGGCGTCCGCGGGCGCGGGTTCGGCCATGACGTCGGCGTAGAACTCGGCCGTGCACAGGGCGCCCGGCAGCAGCAGGGCCCGTCGTGCGGCGTCGGGCGGTCCGGCCGTGCGGATGTCCCAGCCCTCGCGCCCGCTGTCGGTGCTCACGGCTCCACACCCTGGCCCGGTCCGCACGGCCGCGTGGGCACCGTGCTCCGTCCGCGGCGTGTCGGTGCGATCCTGAACCGCGTGCGAGATGCGATGACGGTGGTCGAGACGGCGTTCGCCGGTGCCATGGGTGCGCCGGAGGGGGACGTCGAGACGGCGCTGGACGCCGGGGCGTCGGCCATGGCGGCGGCGGAGGCCGGCTGGGACGAGGTCGGCCGGGCGGTGGCGACCGCGGTGGGCGGGCTGGTGCGGGGCTGCCGGGCCCGCGGCTGGGAGGACGCGGACCTGCTGCGCATGGTGCGCCGTGAATTGCGCCCCGAGCACGTGCGGCTCGCGGGGCGCCTCACCGAGGACGGCGGCGGTGACCCGGGGGGCCTCCTGAGCGCGTACGGGGCGGCCGAGCGGCTGGACCGCTTCACCGTCGCGACGACCGTGCTGGAACTCGTCCGCCTGCTGGGGCGGCTGCCCGGGATCACCCCGGCGGCCGCGCCCGAGGCGGCGTCCGGCGCCACGGGCCATCCGATGCTGCGGCGGATCAGGGCGCTGCTGGCGAAGGCGGAGTCCACGGCCTTCCCGGAGGAGGCGGAGGCGCTGAGCGCGAAGGCCCAGCACCTCATGGCACGGCACAGCGTGGACGAGGCAGTGGTCGCGGGCACCGCTGCGGGCGGCGGCGGGCCCGGCGCGCGGCGGATCGGCGTGGACCGGCCGTACGAGGCGCCAAAGGCGCTGCTGCTCGACGCGGTCGCGGCGGCGAACCGCTGCCGCGCGGTGTGGTCGGCCGAGTTCGGCTTCTCTACGGTGGTGGGCTGGGAGGCCGATCTGGAGGCCGTGGAGGTGCTCTACACCTCCCTGCTGGTGCAGGCCGAGGCGGCCATGCGCGGCGGCGGCGCCCCGGGACGGGCGGCGCGTCGCCCGCGTCGCAAGGGCGGCAGGGGCGGTGGGGGCGGCGACCTGTCGCGGGACTTCCGCGAGTCCTTCCTCATCGCCTACGCGGGCCGGGTCGGCGAACGCCTGGCCGCCGCGTCCCGCGACGCGACGGAGGAGGCCGCGCGGGCCACCGGCGCCACGGAGGTCCTCCCGGTCCTGGCCGCCCGTGAGGTCGCCGTCGGCCGCGCCGCCGACGCGATGTTCCCCGACACCCGCACCCAGCGCCTCCGGGGCCGCGACCACGAAGGCTGGGCCCGCGGCACCGCCGCCGCCGACCGTGCCGCCTTCCACGGTCCGGCCGGCCCGTCCCGGCGTCTCCGTGAGTGATGGCGCCGACGCGCCGGCCGGTTACGCGGACTGCCGTGGGTGTTCGGCTGTCGCGCCGTCTCCCACCCACCCACCGGCCCCACCGGCCGCCGGTCACCTAGAACAACCAGCGGGTCTGGCTGTAGGTGGTGCCGCGGGCGTAGGCGAAGGCGGTGGTGGGTTCCACCTGGTAGACCAGGGCCTCGTGGCCGTCGCCGACGAAGACCTGGTCGCGTACGTCGAAGTGCCACTCGGAGCCGTACTTGCCCTCGTACGCCTCGGCGATCCGGTGCAACTGCTTGTCGCTGCGTACGCGGGCCGCCTTGCCCTCGAGCACGACGTCCAGGCCCTCGTCGAGCGCGTTGTTGCCGGTCGTGACGACGATCCGGCGGTTGTGGTCGAGGTTCCTGGCCTTGCGCTCGTCGGCGCCGGTGCAGAAGTGCAGGGCGTCGTCGAGCCAGACCCCGATGAGCGGGGTGACGTGGGGGCGGCCGTCCGGGCGGACGGTGGTCAGCCAGTAGATCTCGGCGCCGGCCAGGTGTTCGCGGGCGTCGTGCCAGGTCGTGGGGGTCGCGCCGGTGCTGCTGTAGCGGGCGTCGAGCTCGGGCTCGGGTTCCTTCTCTTCTGCCATGCCTCCACTGATACTCCATCAGCCCGCGCGCAGCGCGTACGCGCTGTCGACGGCTTCCGCCAGGTCGCGTACCGCCGGGTCCTCGGTGGTCGCGGCCAGGGCGTGCGCGCGGTCGCCCAGTACGGCGAGGCCGGGGGCGCCGGGCAGTTGCTCGTCGCCGGTGTCGTAGGTGCGCAGGGCGTCGGCGAAGTACGCGGCGACCGCGTCCACGCGGAGCCTCGGGGAGGTGCCGGAGTCCCACAGCCGGCCGGCGAGCCGGTCCGCCTCGACGGCGCCTGCGGCCTCGTGCGGGGAGCGGTCGTGCGGGTCGAGCCAGCGTACGGTGGCCGTGGCGACGTGGCCCCGGGCGCCCGCCTTCAGGCGGACGGCGTAGAGCGCGGTGACGGTGTGGCCGGGGCCGACCTCGCCGCCGTCGACCCGGTCGTCGCGGAAGTCCTCGTCGGCGACGGCACGGTTCTCGAAGCCGATCAGGCGGTAGTGCTCGACGGTGTGCGGGTCGAAGGAGACCTGTGCCTTGGCGTCGCGGGCGCGCAGGCCGATGTTGACGGGCAGTTGGTCCACGAACAGCGCGCGGGCCTCGGCCGGGGTGGAGACGTACGAGGTGTGGCCGTCGCCCTTGTCGACCAGCCGCTCCATCAGCTCGTCGCCGTACTCGCTGCCGACGCCGACCCCGAAGAGCGCGATCCCGTGCCGTGAGCGGGCCCGGTCGATCCGTTCCAGGAGGGCGTCGGGTTCGGTCTCCCCGGTGTTGGCCAGGGCGTCGGAGAGCAGGACGACCCGGTTGGTGGCCCCGCTCCGGGCGCTCTCCAGGGCCACGTCGTAGCCGGTGCGCAGCCCCGCCTCCAGGTTGGTGGAGTCCTCGGGCGCGAGGCGGTCGACGACGGACAGCGCGTGCTCGCGGGCGCCGCCCGCGCCGAGCCGGGTGGCCGGCAGGGCGACCCGTGCGCGGTCGCTGAAGGTCACGACGGCGAGGGAGTCGTCGTCCCGCAGCTCGCCGACCGCGGCGCGCAGCGCCTTCTGGACGAGGTCGAGGCGGCCTGGTTCGCCCATGGAGCCGGAGACGTCCACGACGAAGGTGAGCACGGCCGGGGGCCTGCTCCCCACGTCCGCGGGGCGCGTGGCGAGGCCCACCCGCAGCAGCGACCAGCCCTCCTCGTCGCCTGTGCGGGCGCCGTCGACGGTGACGGAGAAGCCGTCGCCCCTGGGCGCGGGGTAGTCCTGGCGGAAGCTGTTGACGAACTCCTCGGGGCGCACTTGGGAGGGGGAGGGCAGCGAGCCCTGGTCGAGCCGCCGCTTGGCGTAGCCGTACGAGGCGGTGTCGACGTCCAGCGCGAAGGTCGACAGCAGGGACGCGTCGGGCGCCCGGTCCGCACCCCGGTCCTCGTCGGGGTCTCCGCCGTTCCACTGGGGGGCGTCGTCCGCGCCCTGTACGGGCCCGGGCCGCCGCGCGTGGTCGCCGCTGCCCCGGTCCGTGTTCGCGCTGCAGCCCGTGAGCACCGCCCCGGCCGTCAGCGTCGCCAGTACCGCCGCTGTGATCCGCCGCATCACCGTCACCACCTCCCCCGGAGGCGCCCCCTGCGCCTTCTGCGACTGTGACGCAGGAAGCCGCGGGCCAGTGGCATCGGGGCCGTTGCGGATGGATCTCAGTCGGGCAACGCCCCTCCGCCCGTTGCGAGGTGCCGGGCGCGGTAGAGGTCGCGCAGCAGGGCGGTCTCGGCTCCGTGGTGGATGACCTCGCGGTTGATGTGGAGCACGAGCGCGGCCAGCGGTTCCTTCGCGTACGGGCCCTCCCGCGGACCGCACGGCCGGGCCAGGCCCTCGGCGCCCAGACCGCGCACGCCGTCGCGCCATGCCGCGTAGGCGGCGTCCAACTGCGCGAGCGCGCCGTCGGCGGTGCCGGAGAACGGGAAGTCCCTGCCGGCGAGGTCGACCGGCGGGCCGCCGAAGTGGGAGGCGGTGCGGGCGCCCAGGACGCCGGTGATGACGTGGCCCAGGCGCCACGCGATCGTCGTCACGGGCCCGGGATCCGGGGGCGGCCAGGCGAGGTCGAGCCGGAACTCGCCGGTGCCGGCCTCGATCGGGGCCCGGCCGCTGCCGCGCGGGCGGACGCTCCAGCAGTCCGGGACGGGTTCCCAGAGGTACTCGTCGTCGGTGAGGCCGTCCAGGCGCGGGCGCAGCTGGTTCCGCCAGTGCCAGTCCAGCTGGTCGACGAGCAGGACGTTCCAGTCCGGTGCCGCGGAGTCCATGCGCCTCAGCGTAGGCCCGGGCGGGCCGGGTCAGGCGCGGCGGGCGCGTACGGCGTAGAGGCCCGCCCCCGCGGCCAGGACCGCCGCGCCCGCGGCGACGGACGTCCAGGGCAGGGCGAAGGCCAGGACGAGGCAGCCGAGCAGGCCGAGGGCGGGGACGGCGCGCCGGGCGCCGGGGCCCAGGGTCCAGGCGGAGGCGTTGGCGACGGCGTAGTACGCCAGGACGCCGAAGGAGGAGAAGCCGATCGCCCCGCGCAGGTCGGCGGTGGCGGCGAGCAGGGCGACGACGGCGCCGACGGCGAGTTCGGCGTGGTGCGGCACCCCGGTCCTGGGGTGCACCGCGGCCAGGGTGCGGGGCAGGTGGCCGTCGCGGGCCATGGCCAGGGTGGTGCGGGAGACCCCGAGGATCAGCGCGAGCAGGGAGCCGACGGCGGCGACGGCCGCGCCCGCCCGCGTCAGCGGCGCGAGGCCGCCCGCGGCGTCGGCCAGGGGTGCCGCCGAGTCGGCGAGCGCCTGCGGGCCGAGCACCGCGAGGAGGGCGACCGCGACGGCGGTGTAGACGACCAGGGTGATGCCGAGGGCGAGCGGGATCGCGCGGGGGATGGTGCGCGCCGGGTCCCTGACCTCCTCGCCGAGCGTGGCGATCCTGGCGTACCCGGCGAAGGCGAAGAACAGCAGGCCGGCCGCCTGGAGCACGCCGCCCACGCTCGCATCGGCCCCGATGTCCAGCCGGGCGGCGTCGGCGTCGCCACCGGTGAACGCGGCGACGACGAAGGCCGCGAGGAGCGCGAGGACGACCGCGACGATGCCCCGGGTGAGCCAGGCGGCCTTCTGGACGCCGGCGTAGTTGACGGCGGTGAGCGCCACGACCGCGGCGACACCGACCGCCCGCTGCTGCTCCGGCCAGACGTACGCGCCGATCGTCAGGGCCATCGCGCCGCAGGAGGCGGTCTTGCCGACGACGAAGGACCAGCCCGCGAGGTGGCCCCAGAAGGGCCCGAGCCGCTCGCGCCCGTAGACGTAGGTCCCGCCCGAGGCGGGGTACAGCGCGGCGAGCCGGGCCGAGGACATGGCGTTGCAGTAGGCGACGACGGCCGCCGCCGCGAGCCCGAGGAGCAGCCCGGACCCGGCGGCGCGGGCGGCCGGGGCGAACGCGGCGAAGACTCCGGCGCCGATCATCGAGCCGAGTCCGACGACGGTGGCGTCGAAGACGCCGAGCCGTCGCTGCAGTATCGCGTTCCCACCGGTCACGGCGGCAAAGGTATACCGTCCCACTGCTAGACACTGCGTCAACAAGCTGCCATCGTGGCGCCCGGGACCGGCGACGGAACGACAGCGGAACGACGGTGCGAAGCCACGGTGACGGTCATGCGAAGCCACGGCGACGCGGCGACGTGAAGGCGAAGGGCGGCGGACATGGCGCAGCGCTGGGTCACGGTCTCCGACGGGGTGCGGCTGGCGGTGTACGAGCAGGGGGACCCGGCCGGGCCCACGGTGCTGTGCGTGCACGGCTTCCCGGACGATCACGGCGTGTGGGACGGCGTCGCCGGGCTCCTGGCGGCCCGCGGCTTCCACGTCGTGTCGTACGACGTGCGCGGCTCGGGCGCCTCGGACGCCCCGCGCCGCACCCGGGCCTACCGGCTGCCGCGGCTCGCCGCCGACACGACCGCCGTCGCGGACGCGGTCAGCCCGGGCGCCCCGGTCCACCTGCTCGCCCACGACTGGGGGTCGGTGCAGAGCTGGCACACCGTCAGCACGCCGGAACTCGCCCACCGCTACGCCTCGATCACCTCGATCTCCGGCCCCGACCTGGACCACACCGGCCGCTGGTACCGGGCCCAGCTGCGCCGTCCCTCCCCGGCCCGCCTGCTGAAGTTCGCCAGACAGGCGCTGGCCTCGCAGTACGTCGGCTTCTTCCACCTGCCCGGCATCGCCGAGCTCGCCTGCCGCAGCGGCTTCCTGGACGGCGTCATCGCGACCCTGCGCCGCCTGGAGACGGGCGAGGCCCCGGCCGGCTACGGCCCGCGGCTCGCTGCGCGCAACCGCGCCGCGCTCAAGCTCTACCGCGCCAACGTGCTGCCCCGCATGCTCCGCCCCCGTGTACGGCACGCCGCGCTGCCCGCGGTCGTGCTGGCCCCGTCCAAGGACGTGTTCGTCCTGCCGCCCTGGCAGACGGAGATCACCGACTGGGCGCCCCGGGCCGAGGTCCACCGCGTGGACGGGGGCCACTGGCTGCCCTCCCACCGCCCGGACCTTGTCGCCGGGCACGCCGCCCGCCTCGTCGAGCGCACCGAGAAGGCGGTCCGCCCGCGCTGATCCCCGCCCTGCGCCCGGCGCCGGTGTCGACGTGCGGCTCGGCCGGGACGGAGAAGTGCTCCCCGTCCCGGCTCGTCCTGGAGGTGTGAACCCGGCCGGGCCCCTACACCGACAGCGGGTCGAGCGGCGTCGGGACGGGATGGCCCTCCATCATGGCGCCGAGCCCGAGGACGGCGCAGACGTCGGGCCGTTCCGCGATGGTGACCGGCATCCCGGTGGCCTGACGGAGCATCATGTCCAGGCCGGGCAGCAGCGCGCTGCCGCCCGCCAGCATGACGCCGCGGTCGGTGAGGTCGGCGACCAGGTCCGGCGGGCACCGCCGGAGCACCTGGCCGATGCCGTCGACCAGCGTCGCCATGGGCATCCGGATCGCCTGCCGCACCGCCTCGGTGTCGACGCGGACCGTGCGGGCGATCCCGCTGGCGACGTCGCGCCCCTGGACCTCGGCGCTGGGCGCGACGGGCCCGGGCGCGGAGAGGGTCTCGTGCAGGGACCGCACCGATTGGCTGGGCAGCAGCAGTTCGTGGGTGTTGCGCAGGTGCTGGACGACGGCGTGGTCGATCGCCTCGCCACCGACCCCGATGGTCTCCGCGGCGACGATCGAGCCCATCGACATGACGGCGATCTGCGTGGTGCCGGCCCCGGCGAGCATGATCATCGTCGCCTCGGGCTCCTCGACCGGGAGCCCGCACCCGATGGCGGCCGCGACGACGGAGTCCACGAGTTCGACCCGGCGCGAACCGAGGCCGTACATCGTCTCGACGGCAGCCCGCTGGGCCAGCGGACCGCTGCCGTGGGGCGTGCAGACGGCGGCCCGGAGCATCGGCTTGCGCCGCCAGGCCTTGCGCAGCTGACCGCCCAGCAGGTGACGGAGCATGCGCTGGGCCATCTCGATGTCGACGACCATCCCGGCCTGGATGGGGCGGACCACGCGGATGTGCTCGGGCGTACGGCCGGTCATCTTCTCGGCCAGCGATCCGACCGCGATGAGGGCACCGCTGTGCGCGTTGACGGCGGCCACGCTCGGCTCGTCCACGACGAGTCCCTGGTGCTTGAGGTAGACACGGGTGCGCGACGCCCCGAGGTCGACGGCAACGGAGCAACGACGCAGATGCGCCAGACTGACGGTCACGGCAGATCCTCCCCGAGGGGCCGGTTCCCGGGACCGCCCCTGCGGCGGCCCGTCTGATCATCGTGCGGGCGCAAGTCGAGATCCGCCTGTTGTGGTACTCCGAGCGGTTGATCCGCCTATCGCACGACCCGTGCCGCGAGGACCGCGATGTCGTCGTCCGCCGGTTCCACGACCAGCAGGGAAAGGACCCGGTCGACCAGTCCGCCCAGATCACCGTCGGGGTGCAGACGCAACCCGGCGAGCCGGTCGAGCGAGGCGTCGATGTCCTCCCCGCGCCGTTCCACGAGGCCGTCGGTGTAGAGCAGCAGGACGTCACCGGGCCGGCAGGGGGCCGGGACGGCCTCGTAGCCCCCGTGGCCGGTGCCCAGCGGCGGGCCGACCGGCACGTCGACGATGCGCACCGTGCCGTCCGCCCGGATGACGGCGGGCGGCAGGTGTCCGGCGCTGGAGAAGGTGCACTTGTCGCGCGCCGGGTCGACGAGGGCCAGCAGGCAGCTCGCCGGACGGCCCGACTCCGTCTGGGAGATGAGGGTGTCCAGCCGGCGCAGGATGCGGTGCGGCGGCAGGTCGGCCGCCGCCACGAACCGCAGCATCGAGCGGTACTGGCTCATGTCCACCGAGGCCTCGACCCCGTGCCCCATCACGTCGCCCATGGCCAGCAGGGTGCGCCCGTAGGACAGCCGTACGGTGTCGTACCAGTCGCCGCCCACCAGCGCGGTGCTGCCGGCCGGCTGGTAGCGGAACGCGGCCTCCACGGAGGGGTGCGGGGAGCCCGGCTCGGACATCAGGGCGCGCTGCAACTCCAGGGCGATGCCGTGCTCGTGGGTGTAGCGGCGGGCGTTGTCGAGGTAGATCGCGGCCCGCCGGACGATGTCCTGGACGGTCTCGGTGTCCCGTTCGGTGAAGCCCGGGGACTCGCCGCAGCGGACCAGGGTCACCGTGCCGATGGGCGCGCCGCGAGCCGCGAGCGGCACGACGAGCGCCGAGTGGATGCCCACCGAGCGGAAGGCGGCCATCCGTTCGCGGGCCGACCCGCCGCGGCCCAGGGCGTCGTCCTCGAAGAGGTTCTGCACCACCGGGCTGCCGGACTGCAGGCAGCGCGGAATGGTCGTGCCCGACGGGTACTCGACGCACTCCCCCGGCTCACCGAAGGCCTTGACCTGCTCGCGCAGGTTCGGCAGCGCCGCCATGGCGGCCCGGCGCAGCCGCAGCACACCGCGGTTGTAGGGGGTGGCGCGCTCGGTGGGGAAGACCTCGACGGTGGCGATGTCGGCGAGCAGCGGCACCAGGAACCCGGCGAGTTCGGCGCAGGTCTCGTCCATCTCCAGGGTGGTGCCGATGGAGGTGGCGGCGCGGTCCAGGATGGCCAGCCGCTCCCGGGCACGTTCCAGTTCCCGTTGGTGCTGGCGGGAGGCGCTGACCTCCAGCACGATCCCGACCAGGCCCAGCACCGTGCCGTCCGCCGCGGCCAGCCGGTGGTACGCGCCCTGCCAGTAGCGCCGGCCCGCCTCGGACCCGGCGTGGGTGCGGCCGCTGGAGGGCACCTCGCGGGACTTGCCGTCGGACAGGACCTGGCGCAGTGCCTCCTCGCCGGCGTCGTCCAGGTCCGGCAGGACCTCGGTGATCCGGCGGCCCAGGTGCTCCTCGGCGGGCAGGCCGTTCATCCGGGCGAGGGCGGGATTGACGTAGACGTAGCGCAGTTGCGGGTCGTAGATGCCCACGCCCGCCGGGGTGCCGTCCAGCACCTGCCGCAGGACCGTGTGGTCCGGCGGTGACCAGCCGCCGGGCTCACCGTCACCGCTCACCCGGTCACCCTCCTGTCCGCCGAGTGCGCCCGTTCCCATGATCGGACGGTCCTCCGCCGGGCGCACGCCCGGATGCGGTCACCCCGCCGGGTGGCCCGGGACCGGCGGGGGCGTGTCGTCCGGGCAGCGCGGTGACCGGGCCCGAAAGGATCGGGCGATGCGATGGAGGACGGCGGCCGCGGCCCTCTGCCTGCTGCTGACCGCCTCGCCGGCGGTGGCCGGCGAGCGCCCCGAACCGCGCCCCGGCCCGCCGGCCCGGGTGGAGCGGCTGTACGCGGAGGCGGCCCGCGCGGTGCGGGCGCACGAGGACGCGGAGCGGGCGGTCCGCCGCAAGCGCGCCGACCTGCGGCTGCTGCACCGCGCGGCGGCGGTGGAGCGGCGTCGGCTTGACGCGCTGCGGGACCGGATCGGGGCGATGGCGCGCAGCGAGTACCGCAACGGGGGGCTGGGGCCGTCCGCGCGGCTGCTGCTGACCGGGCGGCCCGACCGGCTGCTGGAGGGCGCGACGCTGGCCCGGCAGGGCGACCACGCGCAGGCGGCGCTGCTGGCGGAGCGGATGCTCGCCGAGCGCCGGCTGGCGGCCGACACCGAGGCCGTCGACCGGACGCTGAGGGTGCTGGCCCGCGAGGCCCGCCGCAAGGACGCGCTGCGCCGGGACATCGAGGAGCGGCTGCTGCGTGCCCGGGCCCGGCTGTCCGCCCGCGACCTGGCGCTCATGGCGCACGAGGGGCTCTCGGCTGACTGTCCCCGCGACGTTCCCCCGGCCCCGCCCCGGTCGTCGGCCGCGTCCCGTCGCCACGGTGCCCCGCACTGGGTGCGCCCCGTCGCGCACTACACGCTCACCGCCGGCTACGACGCCGCCGGGGCGCACTGGGCGCACCGCCACACCGGCCAGGACTTCGCGGTGCCGCCGGGGACCCCGGTCCGGGCGGTGGGCGACGGCACGGTGGTGGTGGCCGCGTGCGGCGACGGCTTCGGCAACCAGATCGTCGTCCGGCACGACGACGGCTACTGCACGCACTACGCCCACCTGTCCGTCCTGGAGGCGGCCCCCGGCCGGCGGGTGCGGGCGGGCGAGCGGATCGGTCTGTCCGGCAACTCCGGCAACTCCACCGGGCCGCACCTGCACTTCGAGGTCCGCGTCACGCCGCAGATGGGCTCCGCCGTCCCCCCGCTCCCCTGGCTGGCGCGGCACGGCGTGCGCATCGGCCGCTGAGCGGTCAGCCCCCGCCCTCGCGCTCGCCCGCCTCGGCGCGCAGCGCCTGCCGTAGCCGGTGGGCGGCGCGGCGGTCCTCGTCGGAGGCGTCGGTGACGTCCAGGAAGATCTGGTCCAGTTCGGGGAACTCCCCGGCCAGCGAGCGCTTGATGCGGACCGCGGCCTCCTCCACCGTCTCGCTGTCGATGCCCTCGGTCAGGTCGACCCGGGCGGCCAGCAGCACCGAGTCGATGCCGAGGCGCATCGTCAGCAGCGCGGTGACGGTGTCGATCTCCGGCTGCCGGGTCAGCAGTTCGTGCGCCCGCTGCCGCAACCTGGGGTCGGCGGCCTCGCCGATGAGGGTGTCCCGGCAGTCCTTGCCGAGCCGGTAGGCGACGTACATCAGCAGGGCGGCGATCGCCAGGGACGCGTACGCCTCCCAGGTCCGGTCGCCGGTGGTCCAGTGCAGCACGACGCCGGCGAGGGCGAGCAGCACGCCGAACACCGCGGCGCTGTCCTCGGCGAGCACGGTGCGCAGGGTGGGGTCCTCGCCCTCGCGCAGTTCGGTGCGGAAGGGGCGGTCGTGCTCGCGGGCCCCGGAGCGCACCTGCACAAGTGCCTTGACCAGGGAGGTCCCCTCGGCGAGCAGGGAGACGACCAGGACGGCCGCCGCGATCAGGAAGGCCCGGGTGGTGTGCGGCTCGCTCTCGTGGAACGCGTTCACACCCTGGTAGAAGGAGAAGCAGCCGCCCATCACGAAGATCCCCACGGCGGCCAGCAGCGACCAGAACCAGCGCTCCTTGCCGTAGCCGAAGGGGTGCCGTGCGTCCGGACTGCGCCGGCTGCGGCGCAGCGCGGCCAGCAGGAACACCTCGTTGAGCGTGTCGGCCACCGAGTGCGCCGCCTCCGAGAGCAGCGCCGGTGACGTGGTGAGCAGCCCGCCGACCGCCTTCGCCACGGCGATCACCAGGTTCGCGGCGAGGGCCACGAAGACGGTCGCCTTGGTCTGCTTGTCCTTCCCCATGGGGAGCGTGTGCCCCGCGACGCGCCGCTCAGTGGTGGAAGGCGGTGGGTGCCTCGCCGGGCGGGTGGAGCGGGTGGTCCTGGGCGCGCAGCTGCGGGAGGTAGCGCTCCAGGTCGGCGAGGAAGAGGTCGGCGAGGTCCTCGGAGAAGCCGTTGCGGACGACGATGCGCAGCACCGCCAGGTCCTCGCGGTCCGCCGGGTAGGTGTACGCGGGCACCAGCCAGCCGCGCTCGCGCATCCGCCGGGAGACGTCGAAGACGTCGTACGCGGTGACGTGGTCGGCGGTGGTGAAGGCGAAGACGGGGAGCTGGTCGCCGCGGGTGATCAGCCGGAAGTCACCGCACTCCTCGATCCGCGAGGCCAGGTAGGTGGCCACGTCACGGGCGGTCTGCTGGACGGTGCGGTAGCCGTCCCGGCCCAGCCGCAGGAACGTGTAGTACTGCGCGACGACCTGGGCGCCCGGCCGGGAGAAGTTGAGGGCAAAGGTCGGCATGTCGCCGCCGAGGTAGTTGACCCGGAAGACCAGTTCCTCGGGCAGCGCCTCGAGGTCCCGCCACAGCGCCCAGCCGACGCCGGGGTAGACCAGCCCGTACTTGTGGCCGGAGGTGTTGATCGAGGCCACCCGGGGCAGCCGGAAGTCCCAGACCAGGTCCTCGTCGAGGAAGGGGGCGATCATGCCCCCGGAGGCCCCGTCGACGTGGACGGGGATGTCGAGCCCGGTCCGTTCCTGCAGGGCGTCGAGGGCGGCGCAGATCTCGGACACCGGCTCGTAGGACCCGTCGAAGGTCGAGCCGAGGACGGCCACGACCCCGATGGTGTTCTCGTCGCACATCGCGACGGCGGTGTCCGGCTCCAGGTGCAGCCGGTCGCCCTCCATCGGCACCAGGCGCGGCTCGACCTCCCAGAAGTTGCAGAACTTCTCCCAGCAGACCTGGACGTTGGCGCCCATGACCAGGTTGGGCCTGGCGCCGTCCGGGTGGCGGTCGCCGGACCGCCTCGGCCAGCGGCGCTTGCCGGACGCGCCGCCGGAGCGGTCGGCGGCGCGCTTGGTCCAGCGGCGCTTGAAGGCCATCCCGGCGAGCATGCAGGCCTCGGAGGAGCCGGTGGTCGAGCAGCCGATGGCGCTCTCCGGGTCGGGGGCGTGCCACAGGTCGGCGAGCATCGCCACGCAGCGCCGCTCCAGTTCGGCGGTGCGCGGGTACTCGTCCTTGTCGATCATGTTCTTGTCGAGGCACTCGCCCATCAGCACCCCGGCCTCGGGCTCCATCCACGTGGTGACGAAGGTGGCCAGGTTGAGCCGGGCGTTGCCGTCGAGCATCAGCTCGTCGTGCACGAGCTGGTACGCCGTGGCGGGTGCCATCGGGCCGTCGGGCAGCCGGTGCTTCGGTGGTGCCGCGCGCATCCCGGCGACCGGGTCGGCCCCCGCGTAGAAGGGGTTCACGGCGAGCTTCGGCAGGCCCTCGGCACCTTTGTGGAGCGACATACCGTAACGATAAGGGTGAAATCAGTCACCGGCAGGTCGGCGACGGGCGGCCGGCGGCCCGGGGAGCCCGGACCGCCGGCTCCTGCCGGGGCGCCGGTCAGCCGGCCGAGGACAGCGACAACTTCGCCGCGAAGCCCAGGAAGAGCGCTGCGGCACCCGAGGTCAGCCCCGCCGCCAGGCGCTTGCGGCGGCGGAACTGGGCGGCCAGGTAGGTGCCGCCGAAGATCAGCAGCGTCAGGTAGCAGAAGCTGAAGACCTGGGCGATGGTGCCCAGCGCCAGGAAGGACAGCGCGGGGTGGGCGTAGCCCGGGTCCACGAACTGCACGAAGAAGGAGATGAAGAAGAGGATCGCCTTGGGGTTGAGCAGGCTTATCACCAGCGCGCGCCGGAAGGGCTGTTCGGCGTCCGCCACCTCCTCGGCCGCGGCGGCCACCGCCGCCGGCTCCACGCTCCGGGACCGCCACATGCCCCAGGCGGCCCGCGCCATGCCGAAGGCGATCCACGCCAGGTAGCCGGCGCCCGCGTACTTGACGATGCCGAAGAGCACGGCGTTGGCCTTGAGCAGCCCGGCCACGCCCGCCGCCGAGGCGGTCATCAGCACGGTGTCGCCGAGGAAGACGCCCAGGGCCGCGCGGTACGCCGTCCGGACGCCGCGGCGCGCCGCGACGGAGAGCGTGTACAGCGAGTTCGGCCCGGGCAGCAGCACGATCAGTACGGTGCCCAGCACGTACGTCGACAGGTCGGTGATTCCCAGCATGCGCACCAATATGGCACTTGCACCTCACGTGGCGTGAGGCCGGAGGGTGTGGTCATGAACACGAGCACGGGCTACCCGGTCGGGCAGGTGGCGGGCTTCGCCGGCGTGACCGTCCGGACGCTGCACCACTACGACGAGATCGGACTGCTCTCGCCCAGCGCCCGCAGCCACGCGGGTCACCGGCGCTACAGCGACGCCGACCTCGACCGGCTGCAGCAGATCCTCTTCTACCGGGAGCTCGGCTTCCCCCTGGAGCAGGTGGCCGCCCTCCTCGACGACCCGGACGCGGACCCGCGGGAGCGCCTGCGGCGCCAGTACGAACTGCTGACGGCGCGGATCGGGAAGCTGACGGAGATGGCCGACGCCGTCCAACGAGCCATGGAGGCACGCACGATGGGCATCAACCTCACGCCCGAGGAGAAGTTCGAGGTCTTCGGGGAGTACGACCCCGACCAGCACGCCGAGGAGACCCGGCAGCGCTGGGGCAACACCGAGGCGTACGAGCAGTCGCAGCGCCGGGCCGCCTCCTACACCAAGGAGGACTGGCTGCGGATCAAGGCCGAGCAGGAGGACTGGGGCGCCCGGCTGGTCGCGCTCCGCGGGTCCGGCGCCCCGGCCGACGGCGAGGCCGCGATGGACCTGGCCGAGGAGCACCGGCAGTTCATCGTGGACCACTACTACGACTGCGGTTACGAGATCCACACCGGGCTCGCCCGGATGTACCTGGACGACCCGCGCTTCAACGCCTTCTACGAGGCGATCGCGCCGGGCACCGCCCGGTACGTCCACGACGCGATCATGGCCAACGCTAGGCGTGCCGGGGCGTGATCACCGCAGCGGTGCCGTAGGCGCACACCTCGGTGCCGACGTCGGCGGCCTCGCTGACGTCGAAGCGCATCATCAGCACCGCGTTGGCGCCGCGCGACTGCGCCTGCTCCACCAGCCGCTCCATCGCCTCGGTGCGGGTCTGGGCCAGGGTCTTGGTGAGTCCCTTCAGCTCGCCGCCGATCAGGGACTTCAGGCCCGCGCCGATCTGGCTGCCCAGGTGGCGGGAGCGCACGGTGAGGCCGAAGACCTCACCGATCACCCGCTCGATCCGGTAGCCCGGCACGTCGTTCGTGGTGACCACCAGGACGGCGGACCGGGGCGACTGTCCGCCGCCGTACTCGTCGATACCCATACCGGCATCGTCGTCCCGTCGCCGTCGTCCCGCGCGGTTCAGTACTCCAGGTGCGGTGCCCGCTCGGGGGCGGGGCAGATCCGGTGGCCCGCGTGGTCGAAGACGTACAGGTGCGCCAGGTCGACCAGCAGCGGCACGTGCTGTCCGGCGCGCAGCCGCAGGTCGGGCCCGGTGCGCACCACCAGGTCCCCGCCCCCGGTGGCGGACCCGGTCTCCGGGCGCGGTGCCGGACGGTCCAGCACGGCCGTCCGTCCCTGGCCCGAGACCCGCGCGGCGGCCTTCTGCACCAGCCGGCCGAGGCCGGCCGTGCCGCCCTGCCGGGACGCCGCCCGGGAGCGCTGCCGCGCGCCGCCCGGCCGTGCGGACTCCAGCTCGGGCACGACGGCCGGCCGTGCGCCGGTGTCCAGGTGCACCAGCGACTCGTGGCCCTGGTACTCCACGTGCTCCACGACGCCGCTGAGCACCACCTCCCCGGGCCGGGCGCCGCTCGGCCGGTCGATGCGCACGGCCTCCGAGCGCAGGCCGACGATGACCGGCCGGCCCTGCTGGATGCGGAGCATCTGGTGGTCCCGGCTCAGCGGCTGCGGGAGGACGAGCCGCTGCCGCCCCAGGTCGATCCACATCCCGCCGTCCAGCGCGGCGACCACGGTCGCCTCCATGAGGTTGATCCTCGGGGTGCCGATGAAGGCGGCGACGAACACGTTCTGCGGCAGGTGGTACGCCTCCCGCGGGGTGCTCACCTGCTGCAGCACCCCGCTGCGCATGATCGCCACACGGTCGCCCAGCGACATCGCCTCGGCCTGGTCGTGCGTGACGTACACCGTCGTCACGCCCATGCCACGGGTCAGCCGGGCGATCTCGGCGCGCAGGTGCGAGCGGAGCTTGGCGTCGAGGTTGGACAGCGGCTCGTCCATCAGGAAGACGGACGGGTGCCGCGAGATGGCCCGGCCCATGGCGACCCGCTGCCGCTCGCCGCCGGACAGCTGCCCCGGGTAGCGGTCGAGGATGTCCTCGATGCCGAGCGTCCGGGCGGTCTCGGCGACCCGGGGCCCGGTGTCCTGCCCGGGCATCTCGAAGCGCAGCGGGAAGCCGATGTTCTCCCGGCTGGTCATGCTCGGGTACAGGGCGAAGTTCTGGAAGACCATGGCCATCCGCCGGTCGCCCGGCCCCAGGTCGTTGGCGTACTCGCCGTCCAGCAGCAGCTCACCGGAGGTGATGTCCTCCAGCCCCGCGATCATGCGCAGCACCGTGGACTTGCCGCAGCCCGAGGGGCCGAGCAGCACCAGGAACTCGCCGGGGGCGATGTCCAGGGAGAAGCGGTCCACGGCGCGCACGCCGCGGGCGTAGGTCTTCGAGACGTCGTGCAGTGAGATGGCGCGAGTCATGTGGGTTCCGCCGGATCATGATGATTCAGGAGTGACGGGCGACTTGCGGTGTTGCACGGTGAAACGCTTGGGAGGAACGTAGCCGAGCGTTCCCGGGCTGGGAACGGTTCGGTCGCGACCGCGTTGATACTTTTGGCGCGTGACGACTATCGCCCTGGGCCCGCAATGGCTCGACCCCGATTACCTCATCTCGTCAGCGGGCCTGATCGGCCTGCTGGCGATCGTCTTCGCCGAGTCGGGTCTGCTCATCGGCTTCTTCCTGCCGGGTGACTCCCTGCTCTTCACCGGCGGCCTGCTGGTCGCGGGCGGCAAGCTCGACTATCCGATCTGGCTGGTCTGCGTGCTGGTCTGGATCGCGGCCGTCGCCGGCGACCAGGTGGGCTACCTCTTCGGTCGGAAGGTCGGTCCCTCGCTCTTCCGGCGCCCGGACTCCCGGCTCTTCAAGCAGGAGAACGTCGAGAAGGCCCACGACTTCTTCGAGCGGCACGGTGCCAAGTCGATCGTGCTCGCCCGCTTCGTCCCGATCGTGCGGACCTTCACGCCGGTCATCGCCGGCGTCAGCCGCATGAACTACCGCGTCTTCGTGACGTACAACGTCATCGGCGGCCTGCTGTGGGGTGTCGGTGTCACGCTGCTCGGCTACTGGCTGGGGCAGATCGCCTTCGTCCACGAGCACATCGAGCTGATCCTCATCGCGATCGTGCTGCTCTCGGTCGTCCCGATCGCCATCGAGTTCCTGCGGGCCCGCTCGGCCTCCCGGAAGGCGGCGCCGCTGCCCGGGGTGGACGCGTACGACGCCGGGGCCGCGGATGCCGACGGAGACGCCGGCCAGCCGCCGCTCCAGCGCGGCAACGGCGGGCGCCACCGCGCGAACCGCCGTTAGCCGACGGAGGGAGTGGGCAGTCGTCCCGCTGTGCCGAGGCCTGTCGTCACATGAGCTCCCCCAGCTGCCGCTGGGAGGTGCCCCCACCGCCCGGAGGGCGGGCCCCACGGCTCCCCCGGCTTGCGCCGGGAGGTGCCCCCAGGTGCGGTGCATCGCAAGGCGGAGAGTCGTCCTCGTAGTGGGCTACTCGGACGATTCGACAACGCAGCGTGGGGGCACCTCCCAGCGGAGCTGGGGGAGTGCCGTGCCAGGCGCTGTGGGGCAGGCGCGCATGTGACGACAGGCCGAGGGGGGAGGGTGTCCGCACCCTCCCCCCTCGGCGCACCACCCGGCACCCGTAGCGATCACGCGCCGAAAGGAGGATCCCGTGGCGCATCCCAAGGAGCCCGAGCAGCAGCAGCCCGGCGGTTCGGAGTTCACGCCGCCCCTGGGCGTCGAGCTGCCCCGGCCGGAACCGCAGGGTTCCGCCTTCTCCCGCCCGGGGACGCGGACCTCCCCGCAGCTGTCCCACCCGGCCTTCACGCCCCCCGAGGGCATCCCGGTCGTCAGCCTCTCCAAGGAGACCCCCTGGCCCGACCGGATGCGCACGATGCTGCGCATGCCCGTCGGAGAGCGCCCGGCCCCCGAGCAGCCCGCCCGGCGGCCGGAGGCGGAGGCCGGCCCGCCGGTGCCGCGCGTGCTGGACCTGACGCTGCGCATCGGTGAACTGCTGCTCGCCGGCGGCGAGGGCGCCGAGGACGTGGAGGCCGCGATGCTCGGTGTGGCCCACGCCTACGGTCTGGGCCGGGTCGAGCCGACCGTGACGTTCACGCTGCTGGGCATCTCCTACCAGCCCTCGCTGGTGGACGCCCCGGTCACCGCCAACCGCACGGTGCGCCGCCGGGCCACCGACTACACCCGCCTCGCGGCCGTCTTCCGGCTGATCAACGACATCACGGCGGCCGACCTCACCCTGGAGGACGCCTACCGGCGGCTCGCCGAGATCCGCCGCAACCGGCACCCGTACCCGGGCTGGCTGCTCACCGTGGCGGCCGGGCTCCTGGCGGGCGCGGCGAGCATGCTGGTCGGCGGCGGCGGTCCGCTGGTCTTCGCGATCGCCGCGCTCGGCGCCATGCTGGGCGACCGGCTGGCCTGGCTCTGCGCCGGGCGCGGGCTGCCGGAGTTCTACCAGTTCGTCGCCGCGGCGATGCCGGCCGCCGTGATGGGCGTGCTGGTCGCCCGGTTCGGCCAGCACCTGCCCGGTACGAGCACCCTGCAGGCCTCGGCGGTCATCACCGGTGGCCTCTTCGCCCTGATCCCGGGACGGGCCCTGGTCGCGGCCGTCCAGGACGGCCTGACGGGCTTCTACATCACCGCCTCCGCGCGCCTGCTGGAGGTGATGTACCTCTTCACCGGCATCGTCGTCGGCGTGACGCTGATCCTCTACGCGGGGGTGAGCCTGGGTGCCGTGCTCGACCCCGACCAGGCCTTCCGGGCGTACGAGAACCCGCCGGTGCAACTGGTCGCGGCGATGGTGCTGAGCCTCGCCTTCGCCGTGCTGCTGCAGTGCGAGCGCGGCGTGCTGGTGGTCGCCGCGCTCAACGGCGGGGTCGCCTGGACGGTCTACGCGGCGCTGCACCAGGACGGCATCGGCGTCGGCATGTCACCGGTCGCGGCCACCGCCGTCGCCGCCGGACTGGTGGGCCTCTTCGGCCAGGTGCTCGCCCGCTACCGGCACGCCTCCGCGCTGCCGTACGTCACGGCGGCCATCGGCCCGCTGCTGCCGGGCTCCGCGACGTACTTCGGGCTCCTCGGGCTGACCCGCGGTCACCTGGACCAGGGATTCGCCTCGCTGACGAAGGCGGCGGCGCTGGCGCTGGCCGTGGCCATCGGGGTGAACCTGGGAGGCGAGATCGCGCGGTTGTTCATCAAGCTGCCCGGTGGCGTCGACCAGGCACGACGCCGCGCGGCGGCCAAGCGCACCCGCGGTTTCTGAGCCTTCCGGACGCCGCCGCCTCGCCGTCGGGCGGTCGTACGGGCAACCTGATGTTAACTGTCCGTATCGTGGTCGTAGTTGACTGTAATCGGTTTTAGGGGTTTCACTTCACCAACTGGAGTCCGTTCCAGGGCAAACCCCGACCTTTCGGAGGCATGGAGCCTTGGCTGACGAGCACCTGAGCCCGCTGGACCTCGCGTTCTGGAACCTGGACTCGCCGGGCCACCCCATGCACCTGGGAGCGGTGGCCGTCTTCGACCGCGACCCGGAGCGCCCGGTCGACGCCGACGGGCTCGCCGCGCTGCTCACCGCCCGTGCCGAGGCCGTGCCGCGGATGCGGCAGCGCGTGAAGGACGTCTGGTACGGCGTCGGGGGCGCCGCCTGGGCGGTCGACGAGCACTTCGACGCGCGGCACCACGTCCACGCCGTACGTCGTGCCGACGCCACGGCGGCCGTCGCCGAGCTGATGTCCCGGCCCATGGACCGCCACCGGCCGCCGTGGGAGGTCTACGTCATCGAGGGCGCCCCCGACGCGCCCTTCTCCGTCCTGGTCAAGCTGCACCACGCCCTCGCCGACGGGCTGCGCGCCGTGGAGTTCGGCGCCGCGCTGCTCGACCAGGGGGCCCGCACCCCGGCGGCCGCGCCGGCCCGGGCCGGCGCCACCGCTCCCGCGGCCGCGCCGCAGCGCTCCGCCGTCGAGGCCGACGCCGCGGCCGCCGTACCGGCCCAGGTCCGGGGGCCCGGCATCCACCTGCCCGCGCTGCCGCTGCCCGATCCCCGGCAGGTCGTCGCCTCCCTGCCGGACCGGGTGCGCGAGGCCGGGCGCGCCCTGGGCATCGGCTCGGCCGTGCTGCGCGCCTCCCTCGACCCCGGCGGTCCCGCCGCGCTGGGTGCGGTCTGGACGCCCGGCGGCGCCGAACGCCGCTTCGCCACCGCCTCCCTCGACGTCGACGACCTGCACCAGGTCCGCAAGACCAGCGGCGGTACCGTCAACGACGTCGTCATGGCCGTCGTGGCCGGCGCGCTGCGGCGCTGGATGGAGGCCCGCGGCGACGACCCGGCGGGCCCGGGGCCGCGCGCCCTGATCCCCGTGGCGCGGCGCCGCCGCCGGGGTGTGCGCGGCGGCCGGGGCAACCGCATCTCCGGCTACCTGCTGCGGCTGCCGGTCGGCGAGCCCGACCCGCTCGCCCGGCTGCGCGACGTGCGCGCGGGCATGGACCGCAACAAGGACGCCGGCCCCGACACCGGCCCGGGCGCCGTCGCCCTGCTGGCCGACAGCGTGCCGCCGCTCGCGCACCGCTTCGCCGCCCCGCTGCTCGCCGCCTCCGCGCGACTGCTGTTCGACGTGCTGGTCACCAACGTGCCGATGCTCGACGTGCCGCTCACCCTGGACGGCTGCCGCATGACGGAGCTCTACCCGATCGCCCCGCTCGCCCGCGGCCAGTCCCTCGCGGTCGCCTGCTCCACGTACCGCCGCCGGGTCCACATCGGGCTGCTCGCGGACGCGCGGTCGCTGCCGGACGCCGACACGCTGGCCGCCGCCCTGCACGGCGCGCTGGCCGAGCTCCTCGACGCCTGCGGATGAGGCCGCCGCGGACGCGTGAGGGCGGCGCGCCCCGGCAGGGAGCGCGCCGCCCTCACGTCGGCGGGAGCCGGCGGGTCAGTGACCGCCGTGCTCCTTCAGGCGCTTGTAGGACGCCTCGATCTCGGCCTCGGCCTCGGCGCGGCCCACCCAGTTGGCGCCCTCGACGGACTTGCCGGGCTCCAGGTCCTTGTAGACCTCGAAGAAGTGCTGGATCTCCAGGCGGTCGAACTCGGAGACGTGGTGAATGTCACGCAGGTGCTCGACCCGCGGGTCCGAGGCGGGCACGCACAGCAGCTTGTCGTCGCCGCCGGCCTCGTCCGTCATGCGGAACATGCCGATCGCGCGGCAGCGCACGATGACGCCGGGGAAGGTCGGCTCGTCGAGCAGCACCAGGGCGTCCAGCGGGTCGCCGTCCTCGCCCAGGGTGTTCTCCACGAAGCCGTAGTCGGCCGGGTAGACCGTCGAGGTGAACAGGTGCCGGTCCAGGCGGATACGACCGGTCTCGTGGTCCACCTCGTACTTGTTGCGGGAACCCTTCGGGATCTCGATCGTTACGTCGAACTCGAGCACAGCCTGTCCTCCATGATCAGCACATACTTCTGGTGATTAAGTGTCTCCCACGCTTGTGTGTGGTCGCGAAAGGGGCTGGTCCGGGGTGCCCGTTCCGAAGAACTGGCAGGTGGTGGCAGGGTCGGCTGCCGCAGGATTTGCCGTGGCGCTGACGGCCGTGGCCGCAGCGGGACCGTGGGAGTCAGGTCAGCGTACGGCCGAACGGGCGATCGCCGCCTCCCGGGAGGGCCAGGGGAAGCAGGCGCGTCCCCACAAGAAGGGCGGCGCGGGAGGCCACAAGGGGGCGGTCGCGCCGGTGCCGCCCGCCGCCCCGGAGGTGCTCAGCGCCGTGTCCGGGACGCAGGGGGCGCCGCTGCCCACCACCTCCGGACTGGCCGGGCGGCTCGGCCCGTTGCTGCACGACCGCGCGCTCGGCACCCTGACGACGGGCGCCGTCGTCGACGCCGTCTCGGGCCGGAAGGTCTGGGGGCAGGGCCCCGCCACGGCGGCCGTCCCCGCCTCCACCACCAAGGTCGCCACGGCCGTCGCGGCCCTTTCGCTCCTCGGGCCCGACCACCGGCTCACCACCTCCGTGGTCGCCGCCGGCAAGGACCGCGTCGTGCTCGTCGGCGGCGGCGACCCCACCCTCACCGCCCGCGCCGAGCCCGGCGGCGGCTGGACCGCGGCCTCCCTGCGCACCCTCGCCTCCGACACCGCCCGCGCGCTGCGCGCCAAGGGCGTCCGCTCGGTGAAGCTCACGTACGACACCTCGCTCTTCACCGGGCCCGCCGTCCACCCCATCGGGCACAACGAGAACATCGCGCCCGTCACCGCCCTGATGGCCGACGAGGGCCGCAGCGACGGCAAGAGCGTCAAGGGCCCGGTGGCCCGCCACTGGGACCCGGCCACCAAGGCGGCGGCGGCCTTCGCGGACCTGCTGCGCAAGCGCGGCGTCAAGGTCGACGGCGCGGTGAAGGCCGGCAAGGCGCCCTCGCGCGCGCACGCGGCCGACCGGCTGTCGGAGGTGCGGTCCGCGCCCCTCGCCGACCTGGTCGAGCGCATGCTGACCAACAGCGACAACGACATCGCCGAGGCGCTGGCCCGGCACACCGCCCTCGCCGCGGACCGTCCGGGGTCCTTCTCCGGCGGCGCCGAGGCCGTCCGCTCGGCACTGCGTGAGCTCGGGCTCCCGCTCAAGGGGGCCCGTTTCACCGACGGCAGCGGGCTCAACCGCGCCGACCACCTCACGGCGGAGCAACTGGCGCGGATGCTGGCCCTGGCGGCCGACCCCGACCACCCCGAGCTGCGCCCCGTCCTCACCGGGCTGCCCGTCGCCGGCTTCACCGGGTCCCTGCGGGAACGCTTCACCACGGCGGGCGGGGGCGCCGGCCTCGTCCGCGCCAAGACGGGGACGCTCACCGGGGTCAACGCCCTCGCCGGGACCGTGGTGGACGCGGACGGCCGGCTGCTGACGTTCGCCTTCCTGACCAACGGCACGACCGACACCGTGGCCGCGCAGTCCGCCCTCGACCGCCTCGCCGCGGAACTCGCCACGTGCGGCTGCCGCACGTAGCGGCTGCGGGGAGTGTTCGTTGCCCGTGCCCCCGCGAGGAACGCTCCCGGGGAAGGGGACAAGCACGTACCGTGAAGGAATGACGAGCATCGGTGGTGCGGAGATGGTCGACTGGAACCTCGCGGTCGCGACCGCGACCCGCTTCGTGCGGCCCGGCCCCGAGGTGAGCCGGGACGAGGCACGTGCGGTCGTGGCGGAACTGCGGCGGCACGCAAAGGAGTCGGAGGCGCACGTCCGGGCGTTCACCAGGATGTTCGGCGACCAGGAGGACCCGGCCGACACCGGGACGCCGGTGCTGATCGTGGACCGCCCGGGGTGGATCAAGGCGAACGTCGCCGGCTTCCGCGAGGTGCTGAAGCCGCTGCTGGACAAGATGCAGGCCCGCAAGCCGGGCGGCCCCGGCGGTGCCGTGCTGGGCACCGTCGGCGGGAAGGTGACCGGGGTCGAGGTCGGGATGCTGCTGAGCTTCCTGGCCTCGCGCGTACTGGGCCAGTACGAGACCTTCGCCCCCGCGAGCCGTGACATGCCCGCCGGTCCCGCGGCGCCCGGGCCGGGCGAGCCGCGCACCGGGCGGCTCCTGCTGGTGGCCCCCAACATCGTCCACGTGGAGCGCGAACTCGACGTGGACCCGCATGACTTCCGGCTGTGGGTGTGCCTCCACGAGGAGACCCACCGCACCCAGTTCACGGCCGTGCCGTGGCTGCGGGACCACATCGAGCAGGAGATCCAGGCCTTCCTCGGCGAGACGGAGATCGACCCGTCGACGCTGATCGAGCGGCTGCGCGAGGCCTTCCAGGCGTTCTCCTCCGGCAGCCGCCCGGACGCGGAGGAGGCGTCGGTCGACGCCGACGGCGACGAGGGCCGCAGCCTGATCGACCTGGTGCAGACGCCGAACCAGCGGGAGATCCTGGGCCGGCTGACCGCGGTGATGTCCCTGCTGGAGGGGCACGCCGACTACGTGATGGACGGCGTGGGCCCGGACGTCGTGCCCTCCGTGGCGGAGATCCGCGAGAAGTTCCAGCGCCGCCGTCAGAGCGGCGCGGGGCGGCTGGACATGGCGCTGCGCAAGCTGCTGGGGCTGGACGCCAAGCTGCGGCAGTACCGTGACGGCGAGCGTTTCGTGCGGGCCGTGGTGGACGATGCCGGGATCGACGGCTTCAACCGGATCTGGACCTCGCCCAACACCCTGCCCACCAAGCAGGAGATCGCCAAACCCGCGGACTGGGTGGCACGGGTGCACGGGCGGAGCGAAACCTGAGTCGACCCGGGGCACAGCAGGCCCCGGGGGCCTCCCGGTTCACCCGTCCGAGGGACCGTGGGCGCAGGGTAAGCGTGCGATGCTCGAGTATCGCACGCTGTCTGTCACCATCTAGCTACCCTGCGTCATCTTCTCCGTCCCGACGCCTCCCCCAGCCTCTCCAGGAGGGAAACCGGACATGGGTCCCCACCCCGCGGTCGCGGCGATACGCCTGGCGGTCCGCCGCGTACTCCAGGACGTCCTGACCGACCACCCCGGCGGCAGCCCGCTCGTGCTGGCCGCCTGCAGCGGCGGAGCCGACTCGATGGCCCTCGCCACCGCCCTCGTCTTCGAAGCGCCCAAGCTCGGCGTCCGGGCCGGCGCCGTCACCGTCGACCACGGCCTGCAGGACGGCTCGGACGCCCGCGCCGTCGACGTCGCCGACCGCCTGCGCGGCCTCGGCCTCGACCCGGTCGACGCCGTCGCGGTCACCGTGGGCCGGCAGGGCGGCCCGGAGGCCGCCGCGCGCGACGCCCGGTACGCGGCGCTCGACTCGGCCGCGGAGCGGGCCGGCGCCGCCGCCGTGCTGCTCGGCCACACCCGCGACGACCAAGCCGAAACGGTGCTGCTCGGGCTGGCCCGCGGCTCCGGCATCCGGTCGCTGTCCGGCATGCCCGCGGTCAACGGCCGCTACCGCCGCCCCTTCCTGCTGCTGGACCGGGACACCGTGCGCAAGGCCTGCCTCGTGCAGGGCATCGACGTGTGGGAGGACCCGCACAACCACGATCCCGCCTACACCCGCTCCCGGGTCCGCCACGAGGCGCTGCCGGTGCTGGAGAAGTCCCTGGGCAAGGGCGTCGTGGAGGCGCTGGCCCGTACCGCCCAGCTCTCCCGGGACGACGCCGACGCCCTCGACCAGTGGGCGGCGCAGGCCGAGCGGACGGCCGCCGACGCCGACGGCGGGCTGGACGTCGCCCGGCTGCTGACCCTTCCCGCCGCCGTGCGCCGCCGGGTGCTGCGCCGGGCGGCCGTCGCGGCGGGCTCACCCGCCGGTTCGCTCTTCGCCCGGCACATCGAGGAGACCGACCGCCTGCTCACCGGGTGGCGGGGGCAGAAACCGCTCAATCTACCCGGCGGCGTCGTCGTCGGCCGGCGGAATGGCAGACTGTTCTTCCAGGCCCTGTAGACCGAGCCGGAAGTTGTGCGGGTGAACGAGAACGACATGGGCACCGACCTCGAGAAGGTGCTCATCTCCAAGCAAGAGATCGACGCCAAGCTGGCGGAGCTGGCTGCGCAGATCGACAAGGACTACGAGGGCAAGGACCTGCTGATCGTCGGCGTCCTGAAGGGCGCCGTCATGGTGATGGCGGACCTCGCGCGGTCCCTGTCCTCCCAGGTCACCATGGACTGGATGGCGGTGTCCTCGTACGGCGCGGGCACCAAGTCCTCCGGTGTCGTGCGGATCCTCAAGGACCTGGACACCGACATCGCCGGCCGGGACGTCCTGATCGTCGAGGACATCATCGACTCCGGTCTGACGCTGTCCTGGCTGATCAGCAACCTCGGCTCGCGCCGTCCGGCCTCGCTGGAGGTCTGCACGCTGCTGCGCAAGCCGGACGCGGCCAAGGTGGAGATCGACGTGAAGTACGTCGGCTTCGACATCCCCAACGAGTTCGTGGTCGGATACGGTCTGGACTTCGCGGAGAAGTACCGGAACCTGCCGTTCATCGGCACCCTTGCGCCGCACGTGTACGGCGGCTGAGGCTCCGGGAACCCCGACGCCCTCCTCCGCGTTGGAGGGTGGTAACGCTGTTTGTTTACGGTCTCCGGCGACTTCGGGTGACAATGCTGGGGTACCGTCCGAAGGTCGGTTCATACACCGGATGCACCGGCGGCCCCCAGGCCGCGGTGCCTCACTGTGGCAGGAGGGACGGGGCGTGATCGCCCCGCATGGATGGACGTGAAGCGCTATTTCCGTGGGCCAGTCATGTGGATCGTGCTGGCTGTCCTCGCCGTGGTCGTTTTGATGCAGGTCGTCGGCTCGTCCGGTGGCTACAAGACGGTGGACACCGGCCAGGCCATTGAGGCCATCAACAGCAACCAGGCCAAGTCCGCCGAGCTGACCACCGGCGACGAGAACACGATCAAGGTCGAGCTCAAGGACGGCGCCAAGGTAGGCGGCGAGGATCTGGGCTCCAAGATCAAGGCGAGCTACATCGGCGACCAGGGCGTCGACGTGGCCAAGATCCTTCAGGCCAAGGTCGACGACGGCAACAAGACCACGCTGCCCGACGGCTACACCGTCGCGCCCTCGAAGCAGAACGCCTTCGTCGGCATCCTGCTGTCGTTGCTGCCGTTCGTCCTCATCGTCGTGGTCTTCCTGTTCCTGATGAATCAGATGCAGGGCGGCGGCTCCCGGGTGATGAACTTCGGGAAGTCCAAGGCCAAGCTGATCACCAAGGACACCCCGAAGACCACCTTCGCGGACGTCGCGGGCTCGGACGAGGCCGTCGAGGAGCTCCAGGAGATCAAGGAGTTCCTGCAGGAGCCGGCGAAGTTCCAGGCCGTGGGCGCCAAGATCCCCAAGGGCGTGCTGCTCTACGGCCCGCCCGGAACGGGCAAGACCCTGCTCGCGCGCGCCGTCGCCGGCGAGGCGGGCGTCCCGTTCTACTCGATCTCGGGTTCCGACTTCGTCGAGATGTTCGTGGGTGTCGGCGCCTCGCGTGTCCGCGACCTGTTCGAGCAGGCCAAGGCGAACGCCCCGGCGATCGTCTTCGTCGACGAGATCGACGCCGTCGGCCGGCACCGCGGCGCGGGCCTCGGCGGCGGTCACGACGAGCGCGAGCAGACGCTGAACCAGCTGCTCGTCGAGATGGACGGCTTCGACGTCAAGGGCGGCGTGATCCTGATCGCCGCCACCAACCGCCCGGACATCCTGGACCCGGCGCTGCTGCGCCCGGGCCGTTTCGACCGGCAGATCGCCGTCGACCGCCCCGACCTGCAGGGCCGCCTGGAGATCCTCAAGGTCCACCAGAAGGGCAAGCCGGTCGCCCCGGACGTCGACCTCAAGGCCGTCGCCCGCCGCACCCCCGGTTTCACCGGTGCGGACCTGGCGAACGTCCTCAACGAGGCGGCGCTGCTCACCGCGCGCAGCGACAAGAAGCTGGTCGACAACGCGATGCTGGACGAGGCCATCGACCGCGTCGTGGCCGGCCCGCAGAAGCGCACCCGGATCATGTCCGACAAGGAGAAGAAGATCACCGCGTACCACGAGGGCGGTCACGCCCTGGTCGCCGCGGCTTCTCCGAACAGCGACCCGGTGCACAAGATCACGATCCTGTCGCGTGGCCGGGCCCTCGGCTACACGATGGTCCTGCCGGACGAGGACAAGTACTCCACCACCCGCAACGAGATGCTCGACCGGCTCGCCATGACCATGGGCGGCCGCGCGGCGGAGGAGCTGGTCTTCCACGACCCGACCACGGGTGCCGCGGACGACATCGAGAAGGCCACCACCACGGCCCGCGCGATGGTGACGCAGTACGGCATGACCGAGCGGCTGGGCGCGATCAAGTTCGGGACGAGCGACGGGGAGCCCTTCCTCGGCCGTGAGATGTCCCACCAGCGCGACTACTCGGAAGAGGTCGCCGGGCTGGTCGACGAAGAGGTCAAGAAGCTCATCGAGACCGCGCACAACGAGGCGTGGGAGATCCTGGTCGAGAACCGCGACGTCCTCGACAACCTGGTTCTGGCCCTCCTGGACAAGGAGACGCTGAACAAGGAGGAGCTCGCGGAGATCTTCAAGCCGATCGTCAAGCGCCCGCCGCGTCCGGCCTGGACGGGTTCCTCGCGGCGTACGCCGTCGACCCGCCCGCCGGTGCTCTCGCCGCGTGAGCTCGCCCTGACCAACGGCACCCAGCCGACGGCCAACGGCAGCGCCACCGCGTCGCTGAGCAAGCCCGCCGAGACGGTGGAGCTCCCCGAGGAGCCCAACCCCGAGGCCTGAGACCTCGGACGTGGCCTTGGTCACGGACATCGGAATGCGTGCCGCGCCCCCCAGGTTTCCTATCCTGGGGGGCGCTGCGTTTCCGCGGTTCCCGCGGCACACGCATCCGGTACGCAAGAGGAACGAGGCACACATGACCGACCCGGTGACCCTTGAGGGCGACCTGCGCCCCGTCGGTGAGTTCGACGAGAAGCGTGCCGAGAACGCGGTCCGTGAGCTGCTGATCGCGGTCGGCGAGGACCCCGACCGCGAGGGGCTGCGGGAGACGCCCGCGCGGGTGGCCAGGGCGTACCGGGAGATCTTCGCCGGGCTCTACCAGGAGCCCGAGGACGTCCTGACGACCACCTTCGACCTCGGTCACGACGAGATGGTGCTGGTCAAGGACATCGAGGTGCTGTCGAGCTGCGAGCACCACCTGGTGCCGTTCGTGGGCGTCGCCCACGTCGGCTACATCCCCTCGACGGACGGCAAGATCACCGGTCTGTCGAAGCTGGCCCGGCTGGTCGACGTCTTCGCCCGCCGCCCGCAGGTGCAGGAGCGGCTGACCACGCAGATCGCCGACTCGCTCATGCGGATACTCGAACCGCGCGGCGTGATCGTGGTCATCGAGTGCGAGCACATGTGCATGACGATGCGCGGGGTCCGCAAGCCCGGCGCGAAGACCATCACCTCGGCGGTGCGGGGCCAGCTGCGCGACTCCGCGACCCGCGCCGAGGCGATGAGCCTGATCATGGCCAAGTGACCTGAGGGGCCGCGGCCCCCGGCCGTCCCGGCCTATGTGCCCGTTCCCCGCCCGGCGACGGAACCCGCACGGCGGAGTTCACGTCCTACAGGGCGCAAATCTCCGACGAGAGTGGGGCGTGCGGGGTGATCCGCACCGCCGGGGCGTGGTGAGCGATGTCTGTCGTGGCAGAGGAAGATCCCGCCGTCCGGGTTCCCCGGGACAGGGTGCGGCGGCTCCCGTGGGCGATGCCGGCCTCCGCCGCGCCCCGCGTGGTGGGGACGGCCTGCGCGCTGGTGGGGCTGCTGGACCTCGCCGCGGCGGTGTTCCCCGGGTTCCGCCACAGCCGGATGCACGTGCTCGCCGGCGTCGTCCCGGGGACGGTCACCTCGGTGGCCGCGGCGGCCGGCGTGGTCACCGGCATCCTGATGCTGATGCTGGCGCACGCCCTCAAGCGGGGGAAGAGGCGTGCCTGGCGGGCGGCCGTGCTGCTGCTGCCGGTGGCCGCGGTGGCGCAGGTGCTGCACCGGCACTCGCTGGGCGGGGCCTTGCTGTCGACGGTCCTGCTGACCCTGCTGATCCGGTACCGGACGGAGTTCTCGGCGCTCGGCGACCCGCACACCCGGCTGCGGGCGGTCGCGGCCTTCGCGGGGCTGGGCGGGCTCAGCCTGGTGGTGGGGCTGGCCGTCGTCAGCGCCCACCCGGCGGCGGAGACGGGCGACCCGACGTGGGCGCAGCGGTTCACCGAGGTGCTGTACGGGCTGTTCGGCTTCGACGGGCCGGTCGGCTACGCCACCGGCCAGACGTCCGACGTCGTCGCGTACTCGCTGGGCGGGCTGGGCTTCCTGACCGTCGCCACCACCGCCTACCTGGCGCTGCGCCCGGCCCACCCGGTCGCCGAGCTGACGGGCGCGGACGAGGAGCGGCTGCGGGCGCTGCTGCGGCGCCACGGGGCCCGCGACTCCCTCGGGCACTTCGCGCTGCGCCGGGACAAGAGCGTGGTCTTCTCGCCGAGCGGCAAGGCGGCGGTCTGCTACCGGGTGGTGTCGGGGGTGATGCTGGCCAGCGGCGACCCGATCGGCGACGTGGAGGCCTGGCCCGGGGCGATACAGCGCTACATGGCCGAGGCACGGGCGCACGCCTGGATCCCGGCGGTGATGGGCTGCAGCGAGACCGGCGGCGAGGTGTGGACCCGGGAGACCGGTCTCGACGCCCTGGAGCTGGGCGACGAGGCCGTCGTGGAGACCTCCTGCTTCTCGCTGTCGGGGCGCGCGATGCGCAACGTGCGGCAGATGGTCAAGCGCACCGAGCGCGCCGGCTACGTGTGCCGGGTGCGGCGGGTGGCGGAACTGGGCGAGGAGGAACGCGAGGCGGTCCGCCGCGCGGCCGACGCCTGGCGCGGTACGGACACCGAGCGGGGCTTCTCCATGGCGCTGGGCCGGTTCGGCGACCCGGCGGACGAGGAGTGCGTGGTGGTGACGGCGCACGACGCGCAGGACGCGCTGCGGGCGGTGCTGCACTTCGTGCCCTGGGGCGAGGACGGCATGTCGCTCGACCTGATGCGGCGGGACCGGTCGGCCGACCCCGGGCTCAACGAGCTGCTGATCGTGGCGGCGCTGGGCGAGGCGCCGCGACTGGGCGTGCGGCGGGTCTCGCTGAACTTCGCGATGTTCCGGTCGGCGCTGGCCCGCGGGGAGCGGCTCGGCGCGGGGCCGGTGCTGCGGAGCTGGCGGGGGCTGCTGGTCTTCCTGTCGCGGTGGTTCCAGATCGAGTCGCTGTACCGGTTCAACGCCAAGTTCCAGCCGGAGTGGCTGCCGCGGTTCCTGGTCTTCCGGGCCACCGGCGACCTGCCCCGGATCGGCCTGGCCGCCATGCGGGCCGAGGGATTCGTCACCCTGGCCCTGCCCGCGTGGGCCTCCCGGCGCCTGCGGTGAGCACCCCGTTCTAGGCTGAGCCCATGGGTACGATGCGCGGCCACGTGGCCGGATTGCCGTCCTGGGACCGGTGCGCGGTCATGGGCGTGGTGAACGTCACGCCGGACTCGTTCTCGGACGGCGGCGAGTGGTTCGACACCGAGCTCGCGGTCAAGCACGGCCTGGACCTCGTGGCGGCCGGTGCCGACCTGGTGGACGTGGGCGGTGAGTCGACCCGTCCGGGCGCGGCGCGGGTGGACGAGGCGGAGGAGCTGCGCAGGGTGGTCCCGGTGGTCCGCGAGCTGACCAGGGCCGGGGTCGTGGTGAGCGTGGACACGATGCGGGCCGTGGTCGCGGAGAAGGCCGTGGAGGCGGGCGCGGTCCTGGTCAACGACGTGAGCGGCGGCCAGGCGGACCCGGCGATGATCCCCGTCGTCGCGGCGACGGGCAGCCCGTTCATCGTGATGCACTGGCGGGGCCAGAGCATCGACATGAACAACCGGGCGGTCTACGGGGACGTCGTGGCCGAGGTCACCGACGAGTTGCGGCGCAGCTTCGACCACGCGGTGGCGGGCGGCGTCGACCCGGAGCGGATCGTCCTCGATCCGGGCCTGGGCTTCGCGAAGAACGCCGAGCACGACCTGACCCTGATCGCCCACGTCGAGGACCTGCTGGCGCTGGGCCGCCCCCTGCTGATCGCGGCCTCCCGCAAGCGGTTCCTGGGCCGGGTGCTGGCCGGCGAGGGCGGCGATCCGCCCCCGGCCAGGGAGCGTGACGCCGCGACGGCCGCCGTCACCGCCATCGTGGCGGGGCGCGGCGCCTGGGCGGTCCGGGTGCACGAGGTGCACGACAGCGCCGACGCCGTGCGGGTCGCACGGGCACTGGAGGGGGCACGATGACGCCGCGCACGGCCGAGGCCGCACGGGTCGAACAGGCGAACCAGGCGTTCTACGACGCCGTGGAGCGGTCCGACCTGGACGCGCTGGAGGAGCTGGTCCTGACGGGTCCGCTGGCGGAGACGGTGTCCGTCGTGCACCCGGGCTGGCCGGTGCTGCGGGGGCGCCGCGAGGTGATGCGCTCGTACGCCCTGATCATGGCGAACACCGAGTACATCCAGTTCTTCCTGACCGACGTCGAGGTGGCGGTCGACGGCGACACCGCCCTGGTGACCTGCACCGAGAACATCCTCACCGGCGGCCCCGCCGAGGAGGAGGGCGAGATGGGCTCCCTGGTGGGCGGCCTGGTGGTCGCCACGAATGTGTTTCGGCGCACACCGGAGGGCTGGCGGCTGTGGGTGCACCACGGCTCGCCGGTCATGGCCGACGGGATCGACGAGGACGCCGCGGAGGACGCCGACAACGGCGGCGAGGGGTCAGCCTGAGGCCTTCTGACCACCCGTTCGTGCCAAGAAGTGGCAAGAAGTGGTGAAGGCCGGAGTAGGCCGTTCCGTCCCGGGGTAATCGCGGGGCGGTCGCTCGCTCGCTGCCCGGTACTGGGGAGTGTCGGCGGTCGAAGGTAGATTCGAGTGAGGGCGGTGCGGCCCTCCCCTCCCGCTGGGCGGGCGGACCGCGCCCACCCGTCCGTACGTCGACCAGCGGGAGTGAATCGTGGATCGTGTCGCGCTGCGCGGCCTGAAGGCCCGCGGGCACCACGGCGTGTTCGAACACGAGCGCCGCGAGGGCCAGGACTTCTTCGTGGACCTCGTCCTCGGCCTGGACACCGCTCCCGCCGCCGCCACGGACGACCTGACCAGGACCGTGCACTACGGCATCGTGGCCGAGGAGGTCACCGCCGTCGTCGAGGGCGAGCCCGTGGACCTGATCGAGACCTTGGCCCAGCGGATCGCCGACCAGGTGCTCGAGCACGACCTGGTCCAGGAGGTGGAGGTCACCGTGCACAAGCCACAGGCCCCGATCACCGTCCCGTTCACCGATGTGTCCGTCACCATCACCCGGAGGCGCCCGTGAGCTACGACCCCACCGTGCAGCCGGTCCCGGCCTCCGTCGTCGCGCAGGTCGACGCGGCGGACTCGACGCTGCAGAACCCGAAGTTCGCCGTCATCTCGCTGGGCAGCAACCTCGGCAACCGCCTGGAGACGCTGCAGGGCGCCGTGGACGCGCTGGAGGACACCCCGGGCCTGCGGGTGAAGAAGGTCTCCCCGGTGTACGAGACGGAGCCCTGGGGCGTCGAGCCCGGCTCGCAGCCCAACTACTTCAACGCCGTGGTCCTGGTCAGGACGACGCTCCCGCCCTCCTCGCTCCTGGAGCGCGGCCGGGCGATCGAGGACGCCTTCGCCAGGACGCGCACCGAGCGCTGGGGTCCGCGCACCATCGACGTCGACATCGTGGCCTACCAGGGTGTCGTCTCCGACGACCCGGAGCTGACGCTGCCGCATCCTCGGGCGCACCAGCGGGCCTTCGTGCTGGCGCCGTGGCTCGACATCGACCCCGCGGCCGAGCTGCCGGGCCAGGGACCGGTGGCGGGTCTGCTGGCGGGCGTCGGCCGCGAGAGCGTGTGGGCCAGGGGCGACGTGGAACTCAGGCTGCCGGAGTAATCGTTACGATCCCGTCAGTACGTTCGTCGATGTGATGTGGGGAGCGAGCACTCGGTGAAGGCGCTGCGCATCAGGACCCTGGTCGGACTGTTCGTGGTCGCCGGAGTGCTCTCGTGGGCGGGCGCGAAGCTCTGGGACTCGCTCGGCACCCTGCCGGGCGTGCCCGTGGCCGCGCCGATCGTGCTGGCGCTGATCGCCGCCGTCCTGGCGGCGACGGCGCTGTCGCTGCGCTCCCGGCTGCGCGCGCAGCGCGAGCGGCGTCCCGGGGCCAAGGGCGTCGACCCGCTGCTCGCGGCCCGCGCGGTGGTCTTCGGGCAGGCCAGCGCCCTGGTCGCCGCCCTGGTCGCGGGGATGTACGGCGGCGTGTGCGTCTTCCTCGTCATGTACCAGCTGGACAACGACCCCCGCCGTGACCAGGCGATCTACGCGGGCGTCGCGGTGATCGCCGGCATCGCGGTCTGCGCCGCCGCGATCTTCCTGGAGCGCGTCTGCCGCCTCCCCGAGGACGAGGACGACAACCGCACCGGCGCGGTGGGGGGCCGCGCGTAGCGGAGCGCCGGCCGTTACGCGGACCGCCCTGGTTGTTCGGCTGTCGCGCCTGCCGTAACCGGCGTCTGCGGGTGCTTCCCCGATCCGACATCGGGCTCTGTTTCGACGTCTATGACGCTGAAAGCGGGCCCGATCTCCGTCCGCACAAAGATCGGGCTCCGTTCCGCCGGATATGCCGCCGAAAGCGAGCCCGATCTCCCCCCGACCCCCCAACAGCACCCCGAAATACCCGCAGTCGCGGGTTACGGCGGGCACGCCCACCACCGGGATTAGGCGTGGCAACCGGCCATCTATACCCGCGGGCGGCAACGAGACCTCCGCCACCGGAAAGGCAGCCCGCTCCGGCGCCTGAACCCTCACCCCCACGGCCCACACACTGCCGACAAGGCGGGCCCCCCACCCTCCCCTCCGCAGCCCGCCGCCGTGCGCCCGCAGGGCGCGAGACGAACCCGCACCCGCCCACCGGCCCCACCCACCGCCCCGGTACGCGCAGGCTCAGTACCCCCGCCGGACGTTCTCGGCGGCGGCGTCGGCCTGGCGCCGGGAGCGGCGACGGCGCTCGGCGGCCAGTTCGGCGAGCGCGTCGTCGAGGGCGGCCAGCACGCGGGCCGCGGCGGGGTCGGTCACCTCGGGTGCCGCTTCGGCGGCCGGGCCTTCGCGCAGGCCGAGCGTCCTGGCGAGGGCGGCCAGCACGGGCTCGTCCGCCGCCAGGCGGTCCGCGGCGCGGCGCCGGGCGCGGGAGTCGGTGAGCACGGTCCGGGTGTCGCGGACCAGCCAGCTGCGGTGCCGTTCCCGTACGACCTCGCCCTCTGCCGCCAGGTCGGTCAGGTAGACGTCGGCGAGGCCGCGGCCCCTGCGCCACAGCCAGTCGCCGGGGGACTCGTACGGCGCCTCGTGCACCAGCGCGGCGGCGGCCCCGGCCAGCAGGGGGTCGCTGATCGCCGGCTCCGCGCCCGGCACCAGACGGTCACCGTCCAATGCCACCGCCCGGGCGGCGAGCAGGTCGACGGCTTCGGCCGCGGCGAGCGCGAGCGAGAGGTCGCCCGGTTCCACGGCGTGTTCGGGGGCCCGTTCCAGGGCGGTGACGATCAGATCCCGCGGGGTGGTCATGGAACGCTCCGCATCACGAGGCATCGGCGTCCGGTTCCGCCCGGCGATTGTCACCCGCTCCGGCCGGGGCCGCCACCGGCTCCGCCTCCTCGCCGTCGCCGTCCTCGTTGACCGAACGGCGCAGCGCGGCGTGGAGCGTGGCAGGGGTCAGCACCCCGGCGAAGCGGTCGCCGTCCACGACGGCTATCCAGCCGGCGTCGTGCTGGAGCATCGTGCTGAACGCCCGCTTGAGGGGGGCGCCCACCGGGACCCAGGCCTCCAGGCGGCGCGTGTGGTCGGCCACGGTGCCCGACGTGAGGGTGCCCGCGGCCACGTAGCCGCGCAGCCCGCCGTCGTCGTCGAGGACCACCGCGTAGGGGTGGCCCTGCTTCGCGAGGACGGCCGCGGCCTCCGCGGCCGGCGATCCGGCACGCACGACGGGCGGGTGCTCCAGGTCCGTCGTCTCGATCGGCGTGACGGACAGCCGCTTCAGACCGCGGTCGGAGCCGACGAAGTCCGCGACGTACGGGGTGGCGGGGGAGCCGAGCACGGTCGCGGGGGTGTCGTACTGCTCGATCCGGCCGGGGCCGAAGACCGCCATGCGGTCGCCGAGCCGGACCGCCTCCTCGATGTCGTGTGTGACGAACAGCACGGTCTTGCGGACCTGTTCCTGCAGCCGCAGGAACTCCGACTGCAACCGCTCCCGCACCACCGGGTCGACGGCGCCGAAGGGCTCGTCCATCAGCAGCAGCGGCGGGTCGGCCGCCAGCGCCCGTGCCACGCCGACCCGCTGCCGCTGGCCGCCGGAGAGCTGCTCGGGGTAGCGGGCGCCGTGCACGGACGGGTCCAGGCCGACCAGTTCCAGCAGTTCGGCGGCGCGGGCCCGGCGCTTGGCGCGCGTCCAGCCGAGCAGGTGCGGCACGGTCTCGGTGTTCTCCAGCACGGTCTTGTGCGGGAACAGGCCGACGTTCTGGATGACGTAGCCGATGCGGCGGCGCAGCCGTACCGGGTCGGTGCGCGCGATGTCCTCGCCGTCCAGCAGGATGCGGCCGGCGGTGGGCTCGATGAGCCGGTTGACCATCTTCATCGTGGTGGTCTTGCCGCAGCCGGACGGCCCCACGAGGGTCACGAGTTCGCCCTCGCGCACGTCGAAGGACAGGTCGTCGACGGCGGTGGTGCCGTCGGGGTAGCGCTTGGTGACGTTCTCGAAGCGGATCATCGGGACCTCTCGTCGGCGCTCGGTGGTGCGGCTTACCCCTCCAGCTTGGTACACGCTCGGCGATGGTTGTGAAGGGGGTGTTGCGAGGATGTGGCGGGACACCGGGAATGTCCGGGGTCGGGTTTACGCTCACCTGCATGATCTGAACCGGGCGGGGGAGGTGGCATCGCATGGCCGGACAGGACTGTCTCGCGGCGAACGACTGGATATGCGGCGAGTTCGTGCGCACGCGCAGCCAGGAGTTGCTGGACGCGGGGGTGGAACATCTGTGGATCACCGCGGTGTCGGTGGCCGCCGGTGTGCTGCTCGCGCTGCCGCTGGCCCTGGTGGCCCGGCGCTGGCGGGCGGCGGAGGGACCTGTGCTGGGGGTCACGACCGTCCTCTACACGGTGCCGTCCCTTGCGCTCTTCTCGCTGCTCGTGCCCTTCTTCGGGATTTCCGCGGCCGTGGTCGTCAGCGGACTGACCCTGTACTCGCTGACCATTCTCGTCAGGAACTTCCTCGCCGGACTGGACTCCGTGCCCGAGGACGCGCGGGAGGCCGCGCGCGGCATGGGGTACGGGCCGCTGCGGCTGCTCATCGAGGTGGAGCTGCCGCTGGCGCTGCCGGCGGTGATGGCGGGCGTGCGCATCGCCACGGTCGCCACGGTCTCCCTGACCACGGTCGGCGCGATCATCGGCTACGGCGGGCTGGGCAACCTCATCTACGACGGGATGCGCAGCTTCTTCAAGGCGGAGGTGTTCACCGCCTCGGCGATCTGCGTCGTGCTCGCGATCCTCGCCGACGTGCTCCTGCTCGGTCTGCAGCGGCTCCTCTCGCCCTGGAGCCGCGCCTCGAAGGCGGTGGCGTGATGGGGGTGGTTCCCGACGCGTGGGCCTGGCTGACCGACGGCGCCAACTGGACCGGTGCCGACGGGGTGCTGCAGCGGCTCGGCGAGCACCTCGCCCTGACGTTCGTCTCCCTGGCCATCGCCTGCGCCGTGGCGCTGCCCGTCGCGATCCTCCTCGGCCACCTCGGCAAGGGCGGCGCGCTGGCGGTCAACCTGTCCAACGTCGGGCGCGCGGTGCCCACCTTCGCGGTGCTCGTGCTCCTGATCATCGCGCTGGGTTCGTCGAGCCACTTGCCGACGGTCCTCGCGCTCGTCCTCTTCGCCGTCCCGCCGCTGCTCACCAACACCTACGTCGGCATGCGTCAGGTGGACCGGGACGCGGTGGAGGCCGCCCGAGGCATGGGGATGACCGGGGGCCAGGTGCTCCGCGGGATCGAGCTGCCGCTCGCGCTGCCCTTCGTCATGAGCGGGGTGCGCTCTGCCGCCGTCCAGGTCGTCGCCACCGCCACGCTCGCCGCACTGCCAGGTGAGGGCGGCCTCGGCCGCATCATCACCGCGGGCTACGCCCAGTACGACACGGCCAAGGTCGTGGCCGGCGCGACCCTCGTGACCTGCCTCGCCCTTCTCGTGGAGGGAGTCTTCCTGTTGCTGCAACGCCTGGTGTCCCCCGCACGGAAGTCCCGACCCGCCCGAAGACCTGCCCGTCCCACCCATCAGATGGAGTTCACATGAGCAAGGCCCTGCGCACCGCCACCGCCCTGGCCGCCGTGGCGGTCCTCTCCGCGGGCCTGGCGGCCTGCGGCGGCGACAGTCTGGAGAAGAGCGGGGGAGGGGGAAGCTCGCAGGCCGGCGGCGGCAAGGGCTCCCTGACCGTCGGCTCCGCCGGGTTCACCGAGAGCACGGTCCTCGCGCAGCTGTACGCGCAGTTGCTGAACGACGCCGGCTACAAGACCACGATCAAGACCGTCGACAACCGCGAGCTGTACGAACCGGCCCTGGAGAAGGGGCAGATCGACGTCGTCCCCGAGTACGCGGCCACCCTCGCGGAGTTCCTCAACGCGAAGGTGAACGGCAAGGACGCCCCGCCCGTCGCCTCCTCCGACGTCGACGCCACCGTCACGGCGCTCACCGAACTCGCCGGCCCGCTCGGGCTGAAGGTGCTGCCGGCCGGGGAGGCCGTCGACCAGAACGCATTCGCGGTCACCACGGAATTCGCGGAGAAGAACGACCTCAAGACCCTTTCCGACCTCGGCAAGTCGAAGATCAAGGTCAAGCTCGCCGCGGGCGAGGAATGCTCGATCCGCCCCTTCTGCTCGCCCGGTCTGAAGAAGATCTACGGCATAGACGTCACGTCGGTGGACGCCAAGGGCGTCGGCACCGTCCAGTCGAAGCAGGCCGTCAAGGACGGCATCGACCAGCTGGTGCTCACCACGACCACGGACGCCACGCTGGACCAGTTCGGCCTGGTGCTGCTGGAGGACGACAAGGGCCTGCAGAACGCCGACAACCTGCTGCCCGTCGTCAACGCGAAGGAGGCCGGCGGGGCTGACGTCGCCGCCGCCCTCGACAAGCTCACCCAGGTGCTGACCACGGCCGACCTCGCCGGGCTGAACAAGCAGGTGGACTCGGAGCGCAAGAAGCCCGAGGACGTCGCCGCGGATTACCTGAAGTCGAAGGGTCTGCTGAAGGGCTGAGGCCCGGTGGACAAGATCGAATAAATGGTGGCGGGAGGGCGTTCGCGTGACGTTTCGCATACGCGTGGGCGCCCTCCGTATTTGTCGTTGTGTGTTCGGTGAGAAATCGGATGCCGCGGCCCCACACGACCCACGGGCACGCTAAGTTCCCTACCATGCCCCGTGGACGACACCGCCATTCACAGCCGCTGCACCGGCTGCTCCCGCCCGTGACGGTCGCCGGCTCCGCCGCGGCCCTCGCCGTCGGCGCGCTGGTGATCGGTGATCCGGTGCTGCTCCGTGTGTTCGTGGTCGTGGCGGCCGGTGTCGCCGGTGGCGGTGCCTTCCTGCTGCGCAGCTGGGACCGCGCCGCGGGCAAGCAGGTCGCCGACCTCAAGACCGCGCGGGTGCGCGACGAATGGCGGGCCGACGAGCGGATCGCGGAGCTCGAGGTGGACCTCGAGGACTCCCGCGAGCTGCGCGGCAAGCTGGAGAACAAGCTGCGCGCCAAGCGCGCCGAACTGGCCCGGCTCCGTACGGAGCACGCGGACCTGCTGCGCCGCTACGCCACCGCCGAGTCCGAGCGGGCCCGTGCGCTGGAGGACGGCCGCGTCGCGAAGAAGGCGGTCTCCGCCCTCCCGGTGCCCTACACGGCGCCGGTCACCCCGGCCGCGTACCTGCGGGCGTCCGCCGCCCTGCGGGACCTGTCGCGCAACGGGGCCCGCCAGCAGGCCGCGCTCACCGTCGAGGAGGCCCGCCGCCGCGACCTCGCCGACACCGACGAGCCGCAGGGCAGGCACGCCCTGGACCCGGCCGAGCGCGACCGCCCGGCGGACCCCACCACCGGCGGCAGCGGGAGCACCCCGGCGCTGCCGGTGCGTCAGCCCAAGCTCGTCCCGGCGGTCGCCGCGGCCGTGCTGCCGTACGCCAAGCCCAACCGGCAGGCCAGCCGCGCCCAGGGCGGCTTCGACTTCTTCGGCACGAAGAACGAGAAGGCCCGCCCCCAGGAGCTGGAGGCGGACGGCGCCGCGGCGCCCGCGGAGGCGGACCTCGCCGACGTCGTCGGGGACGAGGCCGTGGCCGACCAGGCCGAGGTCATCGACCTGACCGCGCACGACGAGACCGAGCAGCTCGACCTGAGCGAGCTGCGCGCCCGCTCCTCCTGACGCCCACCGGGGACGGGCCGCCCGCGGGCGGCCCGCCCGTCACTTGTCGATGTCGCCGACGACGAAGAACATCGAGCCCAGGATCGCCACCATGTCGGCGACCAGCGTGCCCGGCAGCAGCACGGCCAGCGCCTGGACGTTGTTGTACGACGCCGAGCGCAGCTTCAGCCGGTACGGCGTCTTCTCGCCCTTGGACACCAGGTAGTAGCCGTTGAGCCCGAGCGGGTTCTCGGTCCAGGCGTACGTGTGGCCCTCGGGGGCCTTGAGCACCTTCGGCAGCCGCTGGTTGATGGGGCCGGGGGGCAGCTCGGCCAGCCGGTCCAGGCACGCGTCGGCGAGGTCGAGGGCGTTGTGGGTCTGCTCCAGCAGCACCTCGAAGCGGGCCAGGCAGTCGCCCGCGGTGCGGGTGGGGACCTTCAGGGTGTCCCGCAGCTCCCCGTAGGCCAGGTAGGGCTCGTCGCGGCGCAGGTCGAAGTCGACGCCCGAGGCGCGGGCGATCGGCCCGCTCACCCCGTAGGCGTGCACGTTCCCGGCGGAGAGGACGCCGACGCCGCGGGTGCGGCCGCGGAAGATCTCGTTGCCGAGGACGAGGTCGTCGAAGGTCCCCATGCGTGAGCGCACGGCGGCGACGGCGGCGCGGACCCGGCCGTGCCAGCCGTTGGGGAGGTCCTCCTTGAGGCCGCCGACGCGGTTGAACATGTAGTGCATGCGGCCGCCGGAGACCTCCTCCATGACCGCCTGCAGGTCCTCGCGCTCGCGGAACGCGTGGAAGATCGGGGTGATCCCGCCCAGTTCGAGGGGGTAGGAGCCGAGGAACATCAGGTGGTTGAGCACCCGGTTGAGTTCGGCGAGCAGCGTGCGGGTCCACACCGCGCGCTCGGGGACCTCCATGCCGAGCATGCGCTCCACGGCGAGCACGACGCCGAGTTCGTTGGAGAAGGCGGAGAGCCAGTCGTGCCGGTTGGCCAGCATGATGATCTGGCGGTAGTCCCGGGCCTCGAAGAGCTTCTCGGCACCGCGGTGCATGTACCCGATGATCGGCTCGGCGGCGCCGATCCGCTCGCCGTCCAGGTTCAGCCGCAGACGCAGCACACCGTGCGTCGAGGGGTGCTGCGGGCCGATGTTCAGCACCATGTCGGTGCCCTCGGCCGCGCCGCCGATGCCGATCGTGGTCTCCGTCATGGCCCCAGTTTCCCATCCCTTTACGTGTCGGGGGGCGTGCCCCCCGGGGCTCGTCCGGCGGCCGGCACGGGCTGTTCCAGCCAGAGGAAGCCGCCGAGCCCGGACGGGTCGGTGAGTTCGGCCCCCTGGCCCGCGCGGGCCAGGGCGCGTACGTAGCCGGCGGGGTCGGAGGAGGCCAGCGACAGGGGCGGGCGGGCCCCGGTGACCCCCAGGGCGCCCAGGGCCTCCCGTTGGGTGCGCAGGACCGCCCCGGGGCCCGCGCAGGCGTCCAGCGCCACGTGTGCCGTGATGTCGCAGGAGCCGTCGGGCACCGGCGGCGACACCTCGCGGCCTGCCCGGAACGCGGTCAGCGTCCCGTACGGCGGGCGGGCCCCGGCCACGTGCCCGTAGTCGACGGCGACGGCGAGTCCGGCCTCCAGGGAGGCCACGGCGGCGGCCCAGGCGGATTCCCGCCCGCGGCCGATCTCCGCCCGGGTCCCCGGCTCCGCGCCCTCGACGGGCCACCAGCGGCGCAGCCAGGCGGCGTCCTCCCCGTCCACCGGGTCACCGAGGCGTTCGGCGCCGTCGAGGGAGCGGACCAGGACCCGGCGGGGCACCCCGGCCGCGTCGGTCTCCACGACGTCGACCGGCACGTTGTCCAGCCATTCGTTGGCGAAGAGCAGGCCCCGCAGGCCCCGCGGCAGCGCGTCGGACCAGGTCACCCGGGCGTCCAGGCCGTCCGGTCGCGGGGCCTTCTCCACCGCGCACGGCCGCAGGCGGTCGCGCAACGTGGCGGGAACCACATCGAGCAATCCCGTGAGCAGTTCCCCGGCCCCCGCGCCGACGTCCACCAGGGCCAGTTCGCCGGGGTGCCCGAGGTCCGCGTCGACGCGTTCCAGGAGGCGGGCGACGGCCCCCGCGAACAGCGGTGAGGCATGGACCGACGTGCGGAAATGGGCGGCCGGGCGTTCCCGCCGGAAGAACCCTCCGGGGCCGTACAGGGCCCGCTCCGTGGCCTCGCGCCACCCCGTCCAGGCGGCTGTGCTGTCGATCACGATCCCACCGTATGCGCAGGACCCGGGGCTTCGGACGGTTGAGCGGACCGTCACCGGTTCCAGGTAGGGTGCCGTGGTCAGAGGTGTGTCCGCCCGTGACGGCCGCGGATGAATCGATCATGAACATTCGCCATCGTGCAGGGCGCACGCCTTTTGCCGGATGCCCCGGTACTGATAGGTGCTGTGCAAGCGACAGGCAGTGGAAGGTGAAGAGCGATGACGGCCGGCAACAACGGTGCCCCCGAGCCCGGGAGTGACGACCCCTTCGCGTACCTGTACCGCCAGGACGGCGAGGAGCCGGGTCAGGCGCCTGCTGCCCAGCCCGGCGTGCCCCGCACCTCGTACAACCAGGTGCAGCGGGTCGGGGAGCGGCGCCCGCAGCAGCCGCAGCAGCAACAGCAGCAGCCCGGGTACGGCTACCCGCAGCAGCAGCCCGGGTACGGTCAGCAGCCGCCGGCCTACGGCCAGCAGCAGCCCCAGCACGCCCAGGCGACGCAGGCGTTCCCCCAGGGCCCGGGCGGTCCGGGAGGCCCGGCGGGCCCGGCGGGCGGTGGCAGCCGTCGCGCGGCGGCCCCGCGTTCCGGCGGCCCCGACAACAAGGGCCTGCTGATCGGCGCCGTCGCCGTGGTGGCGGCCGTCGCGATCGGCATCGGCGTCGCCATGGCGGGCGGCGACGACGACAACCCGCAGGCGGGCAGCACCCCGACCCCGACGGCGAGCAGCGACGGCGGCAAGGGCGACAGCTCCGGCGAGCCCTCGGCCTCCGCGAGCACCACCGATCCGGGCGTCGTCGACGCGGCCTCGCTCGCCATGGCGGGCGGCGCCCGCGTCGGTTCCCAGTACAAGGGCACCAAGGCGGCGGGCGGCAAGTACGTCGAGAACATGAGCGCGGTGGGCGCGTCGGTGACCTGGACGGTCGACGTGCCGAAGGACGGCTCGTACGACTTCTGGATCCGCTACGGCAACGCGGAGAAGGACTCGGCCAGCGCCACGATCGTGGTCAACGGGGCGCCCCAGAGCTACAAGCCGGACCTCAGGAACTTCGGCAAGGAGGGCGACTGGAACCACTGGTACCGCTCCTACGCCACTCTCGACCTGAAGCAGGGGAGCAACACGCTCGCCCTGACCTGCGGTCAGGGCGACGCCTGCCACTTCAACCTCGACCAGCTGGCTCTCATGGACAAGGACCAGAAGCCCGCGGGCTGGTGAGGCTGATCCCGCCGCGGCCCGCCCCGGGTGGGCGGGCTACGGCCGTGGGTCGCCCTCCCGGATCACGTTGACCCGCTCCAGCAGGTCCTCGTACACCCCGCGGTCGAACTCGCCCGCGACCGGTGCCGCCACGGTGGCCGCCGAGAGGGCGACGGCGCGCGCGAGGCGCCGCGGCCAGTCGAGGCCCTCGACGATCCCGGACAGCAGCGCGGCGACGGCGGAGTCGCCGGCGCCCGCGGGGTTGCCGGGGACGGGGGCCGGGGGACGGGCGGTCCACACGGTGGCGTCCTCGGCGAGGGCGAGCATCCCGTCGGGGCCGAGCGAGGCCGCGACGGCTCGGGCGCCGCGCCGGCGGGCGTCGCGGGCGGCCCGCATGGGCTCCGTCGCGCCGGTGAGCCCGGCCAGTTCGGTGGCGTTGGGCTTGACGAGGTCGGGCCGGGCGGCCAGTCCCCGCCGCAGGGGCTCGCCGCTGGTGTCCAGGAGGACCGGGACGCCCGCGGCGCGCGCGTCCCGTACGAGGTCGGCGTAGCAGCCGACGGGCAGCCCCGGCGGCAGGCTGCCGCACAGGGCAACGGCGCGCGTCGTGCCGCCCTCCAGGAACTTGCGGTACGTGCCGAGGAAGGCCGACCACTCCTCCGAAGTGATCGTCGGCCCGGGCTCGTTGAACATCGTGGTGTCGCCGCCCGACTCGTCCACGACGCCCACCGTCCGCCGGGTGCTCCCGGAGGTGGGCACGAGGGCGTCGGTGACGCCGTCGGTCCCCGACAGCCAGTCGCGCAGCCGGTCCCCGGAGGCGCCGCCCGCGAAGCCGGTCGCGACGGCCTCGTGGCCGAGCGCGGCGAGGACGCGGGCGACGTTCAGCCCCTTGCCGCCGGGACGTTCCGCGGCCTCCGACACCCGGTGGGTGGTGTGCGGCCGCAGCCGGGGGACGCGGTAGGTCACGTCGATGGCGGCGTTCAGCGTGACGGTGACGATCACCGCATGATCCCTTCGAACAGCGTGTGCGATGGGAAGGGATCATGCCAAAGGAACGCCCGGAGGCACAGACCCCGCCGCCCGGGGTCCGCTCAGGGCTCGACGACCCAGCTGCCCTTGCGCATCACACCGACCAGGTCGAACGACGCGTCTAGGACCACCAGATCGGCGTCCTTGCCCGGTTCCAGCGAACCGATCCGGTCGTACGCGCCCAGCAGCCGCGCCGGGTTGGCGCTCAGCGCGCGCACCGCGTCGCCCACGGGCAGTCCGTCCACGGTCACCGCCCGCTTGAACGCCGTGTCCAGGGTGAGCGTGGACCCCGCGATGGAGCCGCCCTCCACGAGCCGGGCGACACCGTCGACGACGTCGACCTCCATCGGGCCCAGCAGGTAGCGGCCGTCGCCGAAGCCCGCCGCGTCCATGGCGTCGGTGATGAAGGCGACCCGGTCGGCGCCGGCGCTGCGGAACGCCATCTCCAGGACGGCCGGGTGGAGGTGGACGCCGTCGTTGATGAGCTCGACGGTGACCCGCTCGTCCTCCAGCAGTGCGGCGATCGGGCCGGGCTCGCGGTGCAGCAGCGAGGGCATGGCGTTGAACAGGTGCGTCGCCACGGTGGCGCCGGCCTCGACGGCCTGCAGGGTCGCCTCGTACGCGGCGTCGGTGTGGCCGACGGCGGCGATGACGCCGTGGTCCGCCAGCATCCGCACCGAGTCGAGCCCGCCGGGCAGTTCGGGGGCGAGGGTGACCATGCGCGCGGTGCCCCGCGCGGCGTCGAGCAGCTTGCGGACGTCCGAGGGGTGCGGGTCGCGCAGCAGCGACGGCTTGTGCGCGCCGCGCCGGTGCGGGGAGATGAACGGCCCCTCGAAGTGGATGCCGGCCAGGTCGCCCTGCTCGACGAGTTCGGAGAGCAGCGCCGCCTGCCGGGACAGGTCGTCCAGGTCCCCGGTCACCGTCGAGGCGAGCAGGGTCGTGGTGCCGTGCCGCCGGTGGGTCCCGATCCCGGTGAGGACGGCCTCGGCGTCGCCGGAGGAGAAGGACGCGCCGCCGCCGCCGTGCACGTGGATGTCGACGAAGCCGGGGACGACCCAGTGCCCCGTCAGGTCGCGGGTGGACGCCTGGAGCGGGTCGTTCGCGATGATCGAGCGGCCCTCGACGGTCACCCGGCCGTCCTCGACCACGCCGTCCGGCAGCACCACACGGGCACCGGTCAGCACGCTAGTTGCCGCAGTCAAGCGGTCACCTCCACGGAGAGAAGATCCCAGGCGAGCAGCCCTGCGCCCAGGCATCCGGCGGTGTCCCCGAGGGCCGCCGGCACGATGAGGGGGAGTTGCTGGAAGGTCAGCCGCCGCTCGACGGCGGCCCGCAGCGGTGCGAAGAGGGTCTCGCCGGCCTCGGCGAGCCCGCCGCCCACGATCAGCGTGCCCGGGGTCAGCAGGGTGATCCCGGTGACCAGGCCGTCGGCGAGGGCGGCGACGACCTCGTCCCACACGGCCGCGGCACGGGGGTCGCCCGCCTCGACGGCGGCGGCGCAGCCGGCGGCACCGGCGTCCGGGCCACCGCCCGCGGCCTCCCAGGCGCGGGCCACGGCGGCGGCGGAGGCCGCGGTCTCCAGGCAGCCCCGCCGGCCGCAGCCGCAGACCGGGCCGCCGGGGCGGACGACGACGTGTCCGAGCTCGGTGGCCTCGACCCGGCCCTCGATGCCGATGGCTCCGGCGATGCCGGTGCCGAGCGCCACGAACAGGAAGCGTTCGGCGCCCCGCCCCGCGCCCAGCCGGCCCTCCGCGAGGCCGCCGGCGCGCACGTCGTGGCCGAGGGCGACGGGGGTGCCCTCGAGGCGGCGGGTGAGCAGGTCGCGCAGGGGTGCGTCGCGCCAGCCGAGGTTCGCGGAGTACACCGCGACGCCGGCCCGCTCGTCGACCAGTCCGGGCACGGCGACCCCGGCCGCGGCGGCGGGCTCGCCGTAGACGCTTTCGCCGTGGGCCCGGAGGTCGGCGGCGAAGTCGAGCACGGTCTCGACCACGGCGTCCGGGCCGCGCTCCCGGCCGGTCGGGCGGCGTGCCTCGTGCAGCAGCGTGCCGTCCGTCGCGACCAGCGCGGCCTTCATGCCGGTGCCGCCCACATCGAGGGCGATGACGTGTCTCACGGGGGACAGTGTCGCGCGGTAACCCATAAAAGGTCTAGTCCACTCGTCGAAAGAGATCGCCTACGGCGTACAGGGCGAGTGGTGTAGACCTCATGGGGGCACGGTGTGACCGGGGCGTCACGCGGCGGGCGCGGATATGGTTGTCGGATGGAACGGGACGAGACCGGGGCCGACGCCTCCGCGGACGCCTCCGGGGACGCATCCGGGGACGCCTCCGGGGACGCATCCGGGGACGCCTCCACGGACGCCTCCGGGGACGCCCCCGAGGACGGGCTGACGGAACAGGACCGCGCCGTCCTCGACATCGCCCGCCGCGCCTGGGCCGGTCCCGGCGCGAAGGAACGGGCCGTCCGCGAGCGCCTCGGCATCTCCCCCACGCGCTACTACCAGCTGCTCAACGCCCTCCTCGACGACCCCCGCGCCCTCGCGCACGACCCCGTCACGGTCAACCGCCTCCGCCGTACGCGCGACACCCACCGCACCACCCGCTGACGCCACGCGGCGTGGGTGGGGTGCGGGGCTGGTTGTTCGGCTGTCCCGCCGCTTTGCGCCCGCAGGGCGCGAGACGGCGCGACAGCCCAACCACCCACCTCACGGGGCCCCCGGGAACACCGCCGGAGGCGGGATGCTCCCGTACGCCGGGCATGCCCCCCGCGGGGGTCGGTATGGTCGGGGGCATGAGCCGCAGCCGCAGGGACGAACTGCCGGTACCCACGACGCCCGAGGGCAAGGACGGCCTGGCCGCACTGCTCGCGGAGCCCCGCAGGGCCGTGCTGGCACTGGACTTCGACGGGACACTGGCACCGATCGTGCCGGATCCGGACGCCGCGCGGGCTCACCCCCGTGCCGCCGCCGCGCTGGCCAGGCTGGCCCCGCGGATCGGTTCCGTGGTGGTCGTGACGGGCCGCCCCGCGGGCGTGGCCGTACGGTACGGGGGCTTCGCCGGCGTACCCGCGCTGGAGCACATGGTCGTGCTGGGCCACTACGGCGCCGAGCGCTGGGACGCCCGTTCCGGCGAGGTCAAGGCGCCCGGCTCGCACCCCGGGGTCAACGCCGTACGCGCGGAACTACCGGGCGTGCTGGACGCGATCGGGGCGTGGCGGGGCACGTGGGTGGAGGACAAGGGCCGCGCGGTGGCCGTCCACACGCGCCGCACGGAGGATCCGCAGGCCGCGTTCGAGGCGCTGAACGGGCCGCTGCGTGAACTGGCGGACCGCCACGGGCTGATCGTCGAGCCGGGCCGGATGGTGCTGGAACTACGGCCGCCCGGGATGGACAAGGGCGTGGCGCTCAACGACTACCTGCGCGAGGTCGGCGCCGGCCCCGTGCTGTACGCCGGTGACGACCTGGGCGACCTGGCGGCCTTCGGGGCCGTGGAGAAGCGGCGTGCCGACGGCTTCCCCGGTGTGCTGGTGTGCAGCGGCAGCGCGGAGGTGGCCGAACTGGCCGCCCGGGCCGACCTCGTCGTGGACGGCCCGGAGGGCGTCGTCGCGCTGGTCGACGCCCTCGCGGACGCCCTGGAGGAGCGGGACGCTCAGGACGGCGCCGAGACCCACCCGCCGGTCAGCGACTGAACCGCGGACCCGTCGAGGTCCGCGAGCTTCACCCCGGTGAACTCGCGGGCCCGCGGGGAGGTCTGGACGCGGAAGGGCGGCCGCTCGGCGGTGAGGACCTCGACGATGGGCGCCGCGGCCTCGTCGACGGTCTGGGCGGCGCTGAACGCCTGCGTGGTGCGGTCGAGGTAGTGGGTGAGCGCGGGCGTGTAGGGTCCCGCGGCCGCCGCGTACGCGGGGATGTCGATGCCGAGGTTCGCGACGAACTCGCTGCCGACCGCGCCCGGTTCGACGACGCTCACGGTGACGCCGACCGAGGCCGCCACGGGTGCGAGCGACTCCATGTAGCCCTCGACGGCGAACTTCGCGGCGCAGTAGGCCTCGTTGAAGGGCTGCCCGACGACGCCGCCGACACTGGTGACGGTGACCAGCCGCCCGCCGGAGGCGCGCAGGTGGGGCATCGCGGCCTTGGTGACCTCGACGACGCCGAAGAAGTTGACCTCCATCGTGGCGCGGACGTCGGCGACCGTCTCCAGTTCGATGGTGCCGACGTGCCCGGCACCGGCGTTGTTGACCACCGCGTCCAGGCCGCCGAACTCCACGACGACGTCCTCCACGACCGCGGCGACGAGCCGGGCGTCGGTCACGTCGAGCCGCCTGACGTGGACGTGCTCGGCGACCCCCGCCGCGGTCGCCGTCTCGCGGAGGCGGTCCGCCTTCCCGGGGTCGCGCATGGTCGCGACGACGTCCCAGCCGGCGCGGGCGGCGGCGACGGCGGTGGCCAGGCCGATGCCGGAGGAGGTGCCGGTGACGAGGACGGTCCTGCGGTTGCCGGTGGTCATGCGGTGGTTCTCACTCTCTGCGGGTGCTGGTGACAGCAGCCTAGGCAGCCGTTGCGTCCCGGCGGCACGGCAGGCCGGAGCGGCCCCGGGTCCGTGGCGCGGGCCGGTCTCCGCCGAGCCTCCTGCCGCGACAGCATCGCGGCCGCCGACGCCCGTCGGCAGCTGTGCCTGCTCGAACTGAGGGGGGCGAAATGGTTCAGGGCGCGGGCGAGTTGGGTGCGGGGCCGGCGTTTCTCGTCGGGTTCTGCCTCGGCGCCGTCGCTCTGCTCATCGGTGTCACCCTCGTGTTCGACCTCAAGATCACGAGGTCGTTCATGCACCCGGGGCTCACGCGGCGCGAGTACTTCCGGGCGAACCCGTCGCAGAGGGTGGTGATGTTCGTCGCCGGGTCGATCTTCCTGTTCGGTGGTGCCGTCGTCCTGCTCGCCATGCTGACCGTCGCCATGCAGTCGCTCACCGACTGAACGGGTCGCCCGCGGGGCACCACGGTCCGTGACCGCGTCAGCCGCGGCCCGGGGAGCCCGCGTCGTGGACGAGGAGGGCGATCTGGACGCGGTTGTTCAGGCCGAGCTTGCCGAGGATCCGGGAGACGTGGGTCTTGACCGTCGGCACGCTCATGTGGAGCCCGGCCGCGATCTGCGCGTTGGACCGGCCCTCCCCGATGGCGAGGGCGACCTCGTGCTCCCGCTCGCCCAGCGAGGCGAGCCTGCGCCGGGCGGTGGCCCGCGCGCCGCGCCCTTCGGCGGCGCCGGCCTCGGAGCCGGCGACCTGGGCGATCAACTGCCGTGTCACCGCGGGGGACAGCACCGGTTCGCCGGCCGCCACCTTCCGTACCGCCTCGACGATCTCGCGCGGCGCGGTGTCCTTCAGGACGAACCCGGCGGCGCCGGCGCGCAGCGCCCGCAGCACGTGCTCGTCGGTGTTGAAGGTGGTGAGCACGATCACCTCCGGTGCGCCCGGCAGCGCCCGCAGGGCCTCGGTGGCCGCGAGACCGTCGACGGTGGGCATGCGGATGTCCATGAGCACGACGTCGGGGGAGTGCTCCCGGACCAGCGCCGCGACCTCGCCCCCGTCGGCGGCCTCGGCGACGACCTCGACGTCCGGTGCCCCGCCGAGCATAATCCGCAGCCCGGCCCGCACCAGCGGGTCGTCGTCCACCAGCAGCAGCCGCACCATGCTCACGCCGCCCACGGTAGCCAGGCGCGCACCCGGAAGTCCCCGCCGGACCGGCCGTGCTCCAGGTCGCCCCCGGCGAGCGCGGCCCGCTCGGTCAGCCCGATCAGCCCCTGTCCGGCGCCGGGGATGGCGGGCACCACGGCCGCCGCGGCCGGCACCGGGTTGCTGACCTCGACCGTCAGGCCCCGCGCGGGACCGCCGGCGAGCCGCACGGTCACCTCCGTGCCGGGGGCGTGCTTGCGGGCGTTGGTCAGTCCTTCCTGCACGATCCGGTAGGCGGTGCGCCCCGAGGCGGTGGGCGCCGCGGACACGGCGTCGTCGTCCGCCTCCAGCACGATGCGCATCCCGGCCTCCCGGGACTCCTCCACCAGGCGCGGCACGTCCGCCAGCGTGGGCTGCGGCCGTCCGCCCGCGCCGTCCGCCGTGCCGGACCCGGCCGGCTCGCGCAGCACGCCGATGATGCCGCGCAGGTCGTCCAGCGCCTGGTGCGCGCTCTCCCGGATCACCCCGGCGGCCCGCTCGATCTCCGCCGGGGACGCCCCCGGGTGGAACTCCAGCGCTCCCGCGTGCACGCTCAGCAGCGACAGCCGGTGCGCCAGCACGTCGTGCATCTCCCGTGCGATCTCCTCGCGCGCCTGCCGCCGCCCCCGCTCGGCGTACGAGGCCAGCAGTTGGCGCCGGGAGCGTACGTAGAGCCCCCAGCCGATCGAGCCCGCCATGATCACGAAGAAGGTCATCGCCGAGCCGGTCTCGGGCAGGTCCGGGTCAGGGCCGCGGGCCACGAACACCGGCAGCGGCGCGAACGCCAGGGCCGCCACCCAGGCCGTGCCGCGCAGCGGCCGGTACGCGGCCACGGTGAAGACCGCCACCGCGGTCGGGCCGCCCACCAGGTGCGCGAACCAGCCCGTCACCAGCAGCACCACCGCCAGCTGCACCGGCCACCGGTGCCGCAGGAACAGCGCCGCGCACGCGGCCGCGGCGACCGCCTGCTCGACGGGCCCGACGCGGGCGCCCACCCCGTCCGCGGACAGCACGGAGAAGGCCGCCGCACCGAGGAAGACCGCGATGTCGGCGACGATGCCCTTCCGTACGCGTCGCATTCCACCGAATGTACGGTCCCGGGGCGCCGGCACCACCCCCGCGCCCGAAGTCGAGACCTTGGGACGACAGCCCGCGCGCGATCGGCGACTTTCGCCGACAGCCGGGGCGGTCGGCCGCTCCCTAGCCTCGTGGCATGAAGGGATTCCTCGGCTTCCTCGGCTTCGTGCTGCTCTCCCAGGGCATCGGCGGCATCGTCCACCAGCTCACCGACGGCTGGTTCCGCGTGTGGGCGCTGACGCACCGGATCGGCTTCCTGGACGGCTACGAGATCTACGTGTGCGTCCTCCTGGTCGTGCTGGGCGTCGCCGTCCTCTTCGCGTCGGACTCGGCGGGCAAGCGCTCCTGACGCCCGGTCGCGCACGGCCCGCCCCGGTCCCCCGTTCCTGTGTGACGGGGGGCCGGGGCGCCGGCGGGTGGTAGGGGAGGGGTCACCAGTTGTTGTTGTCCCGGACGATCGCCGCGCACTCCACGACGGCGCGGGCGGTGGGGACGGGGGTGGTCATGCCGTTCCTGTTCCGGACGGTGACCGTCCAGCCGTTGCCGGACCGCTGGCTCGTCAGCACGGCCAGGTCGGTGCTGCTGAGGACGAAGCCACCGCCGGTGACCTCGGTGCGCGAGGGGCAGCGCGCCGAGACGGTCTGCGTGGTGCCCGAGGGCACGGTGACGGAGACACCCAGGAACTCGGCGGTCCTCAGCCGCCCGAAGTTGTCACGGTTGTTGCCGTTGCCCGCGAGGGGGGTTCCGGCGGCGTCGTCGGCGACCGCGGCGGGGCGCGCGGTGGCGGAGGCGTTCAGGGGGGCAACGAATGCGCTGGTCGTGACGACCGCGGCGGCGACCGTCATGGTTCCGGCGACACCCCAAAGCACCTTACGACGGGGTCGACCGGACATGGTCTTCTTCGCTCGTATGTTCATCTCTCTGCCTTCGAAGATGACGGAAGGAGCTCGCTCCGGGTCGAAGCGATTGCGCTCATCGTCACCCTGTGCGAGGTGTTCCGCACTTTGGGTGACCAAAGAGGATGAACGGTGCGCGGGCCGCGATCTGACGGAGCGGCGGCAGGTCGCTCAGTCGGCCGTCCCCGGCGGGACCACCCAGCGCACGGGCTGGCCGGTGACACCGGCGATCATGTCGAAGTCGCCGCCGTAGTGCAGGACGGTCGCGCCGTGCCGCTCCGCGGTCGCCGCGATGATCAGGTCCGCGAGGGAGAGGGCCTTCCGGTTGCCCGCGGCGATGAGGCCCGTCTGCACGTCCAGCGCACGGTCCCAGGCCTCGTCCGGTGTGGGCAGCCAGTCGAATCCTCGCATCCCGTCGCGGATGCGGTCCGCGTCCGCTGTGGACCGTGCGCTGTGCAGCACTTCCAGTTCGACGGCGCCGCAGACGGCGAGCTTTCCCGCGTTGTGGAGAGGCTCGACCACGGCCCTCACCGGAGGTTTCGGGTAGCGCGCGAGGGCGGAATTGTCGATGAGGAAGCGGTCCCTCATGCGGCTCGGTTCGGATCGTCCGCTGCCGCGATCTCGCCGGTGAGGCCCGGAAGACCGCCTTCCGCCAGCCAGTTGAGGAACGAGGCGCGCTTGCGGCGCTTGATCACGTCCTCCAGGGCGGCGTTCACCGTGGCGACCTTGGTCGTGGTGCCGAAGATCTCGGCCGCCTCCGCCAGCATCTGGTCGTCGACGTCTATGACGGTGCGGGTCATTCGAGCCTCCTCGGGCATGGGTACTTGACCCAACGATATCAAAACGAGCTGGAGATGATATCGGCGGCCGGCGACGGCTTCACACGGGGCCGCCGGTGGGCGATACCCGCGCGGGCCAGGGCGGCGCCGTGCGGACCGCCTGACGGAGCGACGGGGGCGGCTCCGGCGCAGGGCGGGCAGGGGCCGGTGCGGCCGGGGGGCAGCGGGTCGCCGCAGGCGGGGCATTCGGGGAGCGGGGCCGCCGGGGCGGCGGGGTCGCGGGCGGGCCGGGGTGCCGGGAGCTTGTCGCGCAGGCGCCGTGCGATGAAACCGGCGGGGGAGTGGACGGCGCGCGGCAGCCCGGCGGACAGGGCGGTGCCCAGTTCCAGCTCGCTCGCGCCGTGGGCCAGCCAGCGCGCGGCGAGCGGCGCCAGCCGGGCGGCCTCGGCGACGCCGAGGGCGAGCCGGGCCTCCCGCCGCCCGAGGCGCTGCAGCGCTGCCGCCGCGCGGGCGACCAGCGACGCGTCGGCGGGCGGTTCGGGGTGGGAGGTGTTCTCTTCCTCCCTCTTCTCCCCCTTGGGGGATGCGCCGACGGCCCGTACGGACGGCGCACCGGCGGTCAGGATGCTGCCGCCCGGTGCCGCGAAGGCGGCATCGATCTCGGCGGGGTCGTGCAGCGGCACGTTGGAGACGAGCACCTGGGTCGTCCAGTGGCCGGTCTCGGGGCTCTGGGTGCGGCGGGTGTGCACATAGCCCTCCGCCTCCAGCTGCTGCCGGGCCCGGCGCAGGGCGATGCGCCCCTCGGGCATCTTCGCGCCGATGGACTGCAGGGTCTCCCGGGACCCCTCCGGCACGGAGAGCGCCCACTGCAACAGCCGTACGGCGGTGCCGTTCAGGCGCGGATGGCGGATGAGGTCGTTCGGCGTCTGGGAGAAGAAACGGGTCGGCGGGATAGCATGACGGATCATTTGCGGGGCTCCTTGTAAGCCTCGTACGTGTAGGCCCCCGGCCGGTGTTGGCGCACCACTGGGGGCCGCTTCATGCGCTGGGCACGAAGCGTGATCGGCCGATTACTCTACCGGTGTCACGGTGTTGTCCGCGACGAAGGCGACGAACGCCGTCCACGCCTCGCCGGTGAAGGCCAGCGCGGGCCCGGCGGGGTCCTTGGAGTCCCGCACGTGCACGACGCCGGGGGCCTGGGCGACCTCGACGCAGGCGCCGCCCTCGCTGCCGCTGTAACTGCTCGTGTACCAGGCGAGTCGGGATGTCATAGCTCCCCCGCAATCTGCTCGATCACTCTGGCGGAGTCCCCCACGCTGAGGGCCTGTGAGCGGATCATCGCATAGCGCTGGTGGAGCTTGCTGACCTCGTTCCGGTCGTCCACCAGCACGCTGCGGCCCTGGACTTCGAGATACGCGAGCAGCCGCAGGTCCGGGGTCTCCAGCAGGTGCATGGGCCCGTCGAAGCCCGCGTGCGCCTCGTGGGAGAGCGGCATCACCTGGACCGTGACGTGCCGCAGCGCCCCGGCCTCCAGCAGCCGTGCCAACTGGCGCCGGTGGACGGCGGTTCCGCCGATGGGGCGGCGCAGTACCCACTCCTCGATGACGAAGGCGAGCTGCGGGGCGGGAGCGCGGGTCAGCAGCGACTGCCGGGCCAGCCGGGCGCGTACGCGGCGCTCGACCTCCTCCGTCTCCAGCGTCGGGCAGTAGGCGCCGAGCACGACACGGGCGTAGTCCTCGGTCTGGAGCAGGCCGTTGATGACGTGCGTGTCGTAGGTGTAGAGGCTCACCACGGCCCGCTCCAGCTCCGCGTACTCCTCGAACCAGGAGGGGAACTCCGCCCGTTCCAGATGGCACGCCGCGGACCGCAGCACTCCGCCGCCGTCGCCCAGCAGGGTCCCCGCCCTCTCCACGAACGAGGGCGGCGGCATCCGCTCACCGCGCTCGATCTTGACCACCAGCGACTTCGAGTAGCCGACATGCGCGGCCAGTTCCTCGGTCGACACCCCGCGGGCCTCCCGCAGGGACCGCGCGACGGAACCGAACATCCGCATGCTGGCCGAGCCCTCGCCCTTCGCGGACACGGCACCACCTCCCGGTACACACGCCGTACACAGCGGCGGACCGGTCCCGACACAACTGACCCGGGGTCAGGTCCGCCCTGGTCAGGCTAGCCACGGCACGGAACCGTTGGACCCATGACGCAGGAATCACCACCCGTGGCGGCGATGCGCGTCGTCGCCGAGCCCGCCCGCATCGCCGAGGTCCGCAGGGCCGTACGCGAACAGCTCCGCGCCTGGGGCCGTGAGGACCTGGCGCCCGCCGCCGCGCTGTGCGTCACGGAGATACTCGCCAACGTGCACCGGCACGCGGGCTCCCCGGAGTGCGAACTGACCCTGGACGACCTGGCCGCCGAGGGGGTGCGGGCCGCGGTCAGCGACCGTTCCCCCGTCCTGCCGGTCCCGTCCCCCGGGCCGCCGGACTGGGCGGCCGAACGCGGCCGCGGCCTGCACCTGATCGCGGCCGCCGCCCACCGCTGGGGCGTGCTGCCGACCCCGGACGGCAAGCAGGTGTGGGTGGTGCTGCGGTGAGGCCCGCCTCGTGGACCTGGCTGGACGACACGGCGTACGGGCCGGTGGCGTTCCTGCTGCTGGCCCATCCGCACGGGCGCGGGACGGCGGAACTCGCCGCGCTCCTCGGGCTCGCCGAACCCGGGCGGCGACTGCCGGAGCTCGGGGCCCGCGTCACCGTCGGCGGTTACGGGCGGGCCACGGTGCGCGGCGCGGACGGCGGGGCCCTGCTGGAGGTCGCGGCCGGGGAGCGGTGGTCCGCCTTCGTCGCGGGCGGCGGACCGGTCGCGCTCGTCGTGGGGCTCGACCCGCTCGCCCGCGGCGCGCCGCTGCCGGCGGTGGAGGCCTACCTGGCCCTGGGGACGACCTGCGGGCGCATCCGGCTGGGGATCAGCCGGCGGGCGCCCTCACCTCCCCGCTGACCGCGGTGCGCGGGCCGGTGCCGGGCCGGGGCATGAGCGGGACCGCGAGGACGGCGATGACCAGGGCGCCGCCGAGCATGGCGAACCCGTGGGTGTAGCCGGACTCCCGGGGCAGCCCCGTCGGCGCGAGGTCGGCGGTGACGACGCTGGTCATCAGGGCGGCGCCGATGGAGCCGCCCACGGTGCGGATGTTGGTGTTCATGCCGCCGGCGACGCCGGTCTGGTCCGGCGGGACCGCACCGACGACCAGACTCGACATCGCGGAGAAGGCCAGGCCGAATCCGGTGCCCATGAGCCCGGTCGCGAGGTACAGCTCCCACTTCGCGGCGTGCGCGAGGACGAGCACCGCCACCGCGGCCAGGCTGATCAGCAGGCCCAGCCCGATCACCGCCCGGCCGCCGATCCGTGCCGCCAGACCGCCGCTGACCAAGCCGCTGAGGAACATCATGACGGTGAGGGGGAGCAGGATCAGGCCGGACTGCGTGACGCCGGCGCCGAAGCCGTAGCCGGAGGAGACGGGGGTCTGGACGAACTGCGGGACGAAGGCGAAGAGCGCGTACATGCTGATGCCCAGGAGCAGCGCGACCAGGTTGTTGGTCCACACCGCGGGCAGCCGCATCATCCGCATGTCCACCAGCGGGGCCGCGGACCGCTTTTCCACCTGGACCCACAGGAACCCCAGGGCGGCGGCGGCGACCAGCAGGCCGAGGACCCTGCCCGATCCCCAGCCCCACCGCGGCGCCTTGCTGAGCGCCATCAGCAGTGCCACCAGCCACGCCGAGAGCAGCACGGCCGGCAGCCAGCTGACACGTCCGGGGGTGCGCACCGACGACGCGGGGACCAGGAAGTGGGCGGCGAGCGCGGCCGCGGCGGTGAGGATCATGGGGATCCAGAACAGCCAGTGGTAGTCCAGGGCGTTGACGACCGGCCCGGCGAGCACGACGCCCACCCCGGCGCCGACCGCGGTCAACGAGGCGAGGAACCCGACCGCCCCGGAGACCTTGTGCTCGGGGAACTCGTCCCTGATCACCCCGAAGGCCAGGGGCAGCACCCCGCCCCCGACGCCCTGGACGACCCGGGCGACGATCAGCACCGTGACGTTCCCGGCGAGCGCCGCCAGCAGGGCGCCCAGCGAGAGCGCGGCCATGGCGACGATGAACACGCGCTTCCTGCCGACCACGTCACCGACGCGGCCCATGATCGGCGTGAAGACCGACGCGGAGAGGAGGTACGCGGTCAGGACCCACGTCACGGTCGACTGACTGGTGTGCAGAGCGCCCTGGACGGTGGGGAGCACCGGGGTGAGCAGCGACTGCAGCAGGGAGAAGGCCAGGATTCCCGCCGCGAGTACGACGAAGACGACCTGGTGGTGGGTGCGTCCTGGGTCCTGGGACATGGAAGGTCTCCGCTCCTGGAGCGGCCGCCAGGAGGGCCGATGCTGCGGTGCCTCTTGTGGGGGTGCGCTCGTCTTGTGTTCGATGCCGACGGTCGCGGCCTGTCGTGTGTGTCCGGTCGGACCGGGTCGTCCGTGGGGCCGGGTCGTCCGTGGGGCCGGCCTCCTGGCCCGGCGCGCGCACGGGCGGCGCGGGCGAGGAGGCCGGGACGGGGCGTCAGATGTTGATCGCCTTGGTCTCCAGGAACTCCTCGAAACCGGCGCGGCCGAGTTCCCGGCCGTTCCCGGACTGCTTGTAACCGCCCCAGGGGGCCATGAAGTTGTAGTCGCCGCCGTTGACGGTGACCTGCCCGACCTGGATCCGGCGTGCCACGGCCAGCGCGTGCTCCCTCTCGCCGGCGACCGCGGCGCTGAGCCCGTAGACGGTGTCGTTGGCGATGGCCACGGCCTCGTCGTCGCCGGTGTAGGGGATCACCGTCAGGACCGGTCCGAAGATCTCCTCACGGGCGATGACGGAGTCCGGGTCGACGTCGGCGAAGATGGTGGGCCTGACGTAGGCGCCGGTCTCCAGGCCCTCGGGCCGGTCCGGGCCGCCGGCCACGAGGGTGGCGCCGTCCGCGATGCCCTTCTCGATGTAGGCGTTCACGCGCTCCCGCTGGGCCTCGGAGGCCAGCGGGCCGATGGCGGTGGCCTCGTCGGTGGGGTCGCCCGTCGTGTAGGTGGTGGCGGCCTCGCGCAGCTTCTCCACCATCGCGTCGTGGACGCCGGCCGGGACCAGCATGCGCGTCCAGGCGCCGCACGCCTGACCGGCGTTGACCCAGGCCATGGCGAGGCCCTGGCTGACGGCCTCGTCCAGGTCGGCCTCGGGGAGCACGATGTACGCGGCCTTGCCGCCGAGTTCCGTGGACACCCGCTTGACGGTGCCGGAGGCGACCTCGGCGACCCGCTTGCCCGCGGCGGTCGAGCCGGTGAACGACACCATGCCGATGCCGACGTGCCGTGCGATGGCCTCGCCCACCACGGGTCCCGTGCCGTGCACGAGGTTGAAGACACCGGCCGGGACGCCGGCTCCGGCGGTCACCTCGGCGAAGATCTGCGCCGACAGGGGCGTCACCTCGGACGGCTTCAGGACCACGGTGTTGCCCGCCAGCAGCGCGGGGACCACCTTGGTCACGATCTGCTGCAGGGGGAAGTTCCACGGGGTGATGGCTCCCACCACTCCGATCGGCTCCCGCACGATCAGGGAGTTGCCGACCTGTTCCGACCAGGTGAACTCCTCCACCACGGTGATGGCGGCGGCGATGGCGTGGGCGGCGAAGCCGGCCTGGGCCTGCCGGGAGAAGGAGATCGGAGAGCCGATCTCCGCGGTGATGACCGTCGCCAGTTCCTCCGTGCGCTGCCGCAGGCCCTCCGCTACCCGGCGGATCACGGCGATCCGCTCGGCGACGTCGGTGGCCGACCACGCGGGGAAGGCGGCCGTCGCCGCGCTCACCGCGCGGTCGACGTCCTCGGCCGTGCCCCGGGGCGCCGAGGCGATCACCGCGCCGGTGGCGGGGTTCACCACGTCGAGGCCGGGCCCCTCCACGGGAACCGCTCGCCCGTCGATCCAGTGGGCCGGGGTGGGGATCGAGGGCCGGACCGGGGTGCCGGTGGATGTCGCAGGGGACATGGAGACCTTTCCTGCTGGTGAGGGCGGACGGCCGTCGGCGGGAGGCCGCACGAGGCCACATCTACTTGACGTATCAAGCAGTTAGCCCTCAATCTACTTGACGAGTCAAGTAGAATTCCGAGTGACCCGGGCCACTCCCCGGCCTGGCGGGATCGCCTTGACAGGCCGGAGGTGGACGCATCTACTTGACTCGACAAGTACTTCGGTGGCCCGGACGAACGGTGCGGTGGCACGGAATGCACCGCCGGTTCCGCGCGGACGGCCGCCGGTACCGCTTCGCCTGGAAAGGACGACTCCCGTGTCCGGAGCAGCCCCCGAGAAGTACGAGAGCACCGCGATCTACGTCCCCGACGGGGAGGGGCCCGTCAAGTGGGTCGCCGGTGATGAGTACACGATCAAGATCTCCGGTGAGCAGTCGAACGGGACGCTGGGCTTCGTCCTCGCCAGCGTTCCCCCCGGGGGCGGCCCGATCGCCCACATCCACACCACCGGTGACGAGACGTTCTACATCCTGGACGGCGACCTGGAGTTCCTGAACGGCGAAGAGGTCTTCGACATCAAGACCGGCGACTTCGTCTTCGTGCCGCGCGGTACGCGGCACCGCTTCACGAACAAGGGCACGCGCGCCGCGCGGATGCTTTTCCTGTTCACCCCCGGTGGCCAGGAGGAGTTCTTCCTCCGCTACGGCGACGAGCCGCTGCCCGGGCACGGCCCGGAACTGTGGCCGATCGAGCGCTACACCCCGGAGATGCTGGCGTTCGTCGAGAAGCTCGGCAATGTGATCGCACCCGAGGAGGCGTAGGCCTGGCGGGCCCGGCGGCGGCCGTCCACGCCGTGGGCGCGGCCAGAAGAGGGGCCGCGCCCCACCACCACCAACCCGAGAACGACAAGGACTTCACCATGCCCAGGACCCCGGAGGGTTTCGAGCACGCGTACGCCGACGTCAACGGCACCCGACTGCACTACGTGATCGGCGGCGAGGGGGAGCCGCTCGTCCTGATGGGCGGATACCCCCGCACCTGGTACTACTACCACCGGGTCATGCCCGGGCTCGCCGAGCACTTCCGTGTCATCGCGGTCGACATCCGCGGCATGGGCGACTCGGGCAGGCCCGAGTCCGGCTACGACAAGAAGAACATGGCCAGGGACGTCTACGAGCTGATCCGCTCCCTCGGCTACGAGCAGGCGTACATCGAGGGTGAGGACATCGGCGGCATGGTCGCCTGGAGCCTCGCGCTCAACCACCCCGAGGTCGTCAAGAAGCTGATCATCGCGGACGGCGTCCACCCCAACGAGGGCTACTACAAGTTCTCGATGGTCCAGCCGCCCGAGGCGCGGGCGATGATCTTCCCGTGGTGGTGGGTCATGGGCCAGATCCCGGACCTCCCCCAGAAGCTCTTCGCCGGCCAGGCCCGCGCGATCATCGACTGGAACATCGAGAAGATCGGCGGCGACCACCCGGAGGTCTTCGACGAGGACGTCCGCTCCACCGCCGCCGCGGGGTACGACACCCCCGAGGCGATCGCCGCCACCAACAAGTGGTTCGACACGCTCCACCAGGACATCGGCGACTTCCACGCCAACCCGAAGCTGACCCTGCCGATGGTGTACTTCAGCGGCAAGCTGCTGCCGGTCTCGAAGGCCCTGGTCGAGCCCTTCGTGGACGAGGTCACGTTCGTCGAGTTCCCCGGTGCCGGCCACTTCCTCGCGGAGGAGTGCCCGGAGCAGTTCGTGGCGGAGGTCGTGAAGGCCTTCGGCGCCTGAGACCGCCCGCGAGGGCCGTCCCGGCTAACCCAGTGCCCGCAACTGGTCCAGGAACCACTGCTGCGGGGGGAGCGCCGTCGAGGCCGCCACCAGCCGCTTGGTGGCCTCGGCCCGCTCGCCGTGCGACACGGACAGCGCCTGGTGGAGCGCGTTCGCAGTGGCCCGGATGTCGTACGGGTTGACCACGAACGCGTCGTCCGCCAGCTCCTCGTAGGCCCCCGCCTCGCGGGAGAGCACCAGCGCCACGCCGTCGTCCGAGACGACCGGGATCTCCTTGGCCACCAGGTTCATGCCGTCGCGGATCGGGTTGACCAGCGCGACGTCCGCCAGGCGGTAGGCGGCCAGGGAGCGCGCGAAGTCGTCCTTGACGTGCAGGACCACCGGCTGCCAGCCCGGCGTGGCGAACTCCTCGTTGATCTCCTCGGCCAGGTCGGAGACCTCGTCGGTGTACTCCCGGTAGACGGCCAGGTCATGACGGGAGGGGTAGGCGAAGGCGATGTGCACCACGCGCCCGTGCCACTCGGGACGGTCGCGCAGCAGCTGCGCGTACGCGAGCAGGCCGCGCACGATGTTCTTCGACAGCTCGGTGCGGTCCACGCGCACGACGACCTTGCGGTCCGGGCCGCCCACCGTCTCCCGCAGCGCCGCCAGGCGCTCGTCCACGTCCGGCCGGTGCGCCCGCTCCCGCAGGAAGTCGGCGTCCGCGCCGAGGCCGTGCACCCCGATGCGGGTCGTGCGGCCCCGGTGGGTGATCGTCAGGCTGCCCGCGTCGCGGATGACGGAGGCGCCCAGCACGTCGGCGCAGCACGCGGCGAAGGCGTCCGCCCAGCGCCGGGTCAGGAAGGCGGCCCGGTCGGCGCCGAGGATGCCGCTGAGCACCTCCGCGGCGACGTCGTCGGGCAGCAGGCGGAAGTAGTCCGGCGGGGCCCACGGGGTGTGCGAGAAGTGGCCGATCCGCAGGTCGGGGCGGCGTGAGCGGAGCAGCTGCGGCACCAGCACCAGGTGGTAGTCCTGCACCAGCACGGCCGCGCCCTGGCCCGCCTCCTCGGCGAGCGCGTCGGCGAAGGCGGAGTTGTACGCCACGTACGCCGCCCACTGCTCGCGGAAGTCCTCGTCGAAGACGGGCTCCAGCGGGGTCTGGAACAGCATGTGGTGGACGAACCACAGGACCGAGTTGGCGATGCCGTTGTACGCCGAGGCGAAGGTGTCCGCCGGGATGTCCAGCATCCGTACGTGCTGGCCGCCGGTGTCGGTGGTGGGCAGCCGGCCCGTGCCCCCGGAGCTGCGCAGCACGGCGGCCCGGTCCCCCTCGCCCAGGGCCGCGCAGACCCAGACGGCGTCCGCGTCCGGCCCGATCGCGCTCAGGCCCGAGACGAGTCCGCCGCCGCCGCGGCGGGGGTCGAGCGTGCCGTCCTCGCGGAGGCTGTACGACACGGGGCCGCGGTTGGACGCGACCAGAACGCGCGCGGCATGCGAAGCGACCATGCGGCCAGCCTAGCCACGCATCCCTGACCGCAAACGTACGAGCTAGCCCAGCCGGGGGTTTCCGGCCTCCCGCCGGGGCCCCCGGGCCGGGGACCTACGCCACGGCGCGGCGGTGGGCGTACTCGGGGACCGTGCGCATCGGGGGGCGTTCCTCCGTCGCGACCTCGTGGACGCGCGGCTCGAAACCGCCGCCCGGCGCCCGGTCGAACTGGGTGAGGACGGGCCGCACGAGATGGCCGCGCGCCAGCCGGATCTGCGCGGTCCGGTAGATCGCCGCCGCCATGCGGCCCAGCGCCTGGCCGTCCTGGTGGCGGTGGTGCCGGACGCCCACGTCGACCTGGGCGAGCGCGTCGAGCCCGACCGTGTTGAGCGCGTCCACCAGCAGCCCCAGCTCCACCCCGTACCCCACGGGGAACGGCAGCCGCTCCAGCAGCGAGCGCCGCGCCGCGTACTCGCCGCCGAGGGGCTGGACGAACCCCGCCAGCTGCGGCCAGTGCAGGTTGAGCAGCGGCCGCGCGACCAGCTCCGTCACCCGGCCCCCGCCGGCCGGCAGGACCGTGCCCCCGGTCTCCAGCGGCCGGTCGTACATCGCCTTGACCAGCTGCAGGTCCGGGTCCGTGAGCAGCGGCCCGACGATCCCCGACACGAAGCGTGCGTCGAACTCCCGCAGGTCGGAGTCGACGAAGCAGACGATCTCCCCGCGCGTCACGAGCAGCGAGCGCCACAGCACCTCGCCCTTGCCGGGCAGCGCGGGCAGCCGGGGGAGCACCTCGTCCCGGTGGACGACGACCGCGCCCGCGGCGGCCGCGACCTCGGCCGTGCGGTCGGTGGAACCGGAGTCCAGCACGACGAGTTCGTCGACCAGCGGGACCGCCTCGCTCATCAGCTCGCGGCGGATCGTCCCGACGATCGCCCCGACCGTGGCCTCCTCGTCGAGGGCGGGCAGCACGACGCTGACCGTGCCGCGCGCACCGGCCGCGCGCTTGGCGGCGAGCAGTTGCGGCAGTGGCCTGTGGTCCGCCGTCCAGGACCGCCGCCGCAGCCAGCGGGCCACCTCGTCGAGCACTGGATCGCTCCGTTTCTGCCCGTCTCGAAGGACGGACGGCCTATGACCAGGTTCGAGGTCGTCGGTTACAGTCTTGAACACGAGGCATGACCATCGTATGTCCACGGTGATCGCGCCCCGTCCGACAAATGCCCGGGCCCTGCGCCCGGCGCCATACCGCTCATCCAGAGGGGCAGAGGGAACGGCCCGTTGAAGCCCCGGCAACCCTCCCGCCGACCGCGAGGTCCAGGTGGGGAAGGTGCCAATTCCGTCTCGCGGCGAAATGCGCCGCGAGGAAGATGAGGAGAAAGGGCCTCGCCTGACATGGCTGCGCAGACCGTTGCACCCGCGTCCACCGACTCCGCCTTCGGCCCCGCGTCCGCGCTCTCCTGCCGCGAGTGCGGCGAGCGCTTCCCGCTGGCCCCCCTCTTCGCCTGCGAGGTCTGTTTCGGGCCGCTCGAAGTGGCGTACGACCTCCCGAGCGGCGACCCCGAGACCCTCCGCAAGCGGATCGAGTCCGGGCCGAACAACATCTGGCGCTACGCGCCGCTGCTGCCCGTCCCCGCGGACGTGGCCGCCAAGCCCAACCTCAACCCGGGCTTCACCAAGCTGGTCAAGGCCGACAACCTCGCCCGCGAACTGGGCGTCACCGGCGGCCTGTACGTCAAGGACGACTCCGGCAACCCGACGCACTCCTTCAAGGACCGGGTCGTCGCCATCGCCCTGGAGGCCGCCCGCACCTTCGGCCTCACCACGCTGTCCTGCTCCTCCACCGGCAACCTGGCCGGCGCCGTGGGCGCCGCGGCCGCCCGGGCCGGCTTCCGCTCCTGCGTGTTCATCCCGCACGACCTGGAGGAGGGCAAGGTCGTCATGGCCGCGGTCTACGGCGGCGAGCTGGTCGGCATCGAGGGCACGTACGACGACGTCAACCGCTTCTGCAGCGAGCTGATCGGCGACCCGATCGGCGAGGGCTGGGGCTTCGTCAACGTCAACCTGCGCCCCTACTACGGCGAGGGCTCCAAGACGCTCGCGTACGAGATCTGCGAGCAGCTGGGCTGGCGCCTGCCGGACAACATCGTCATCCCGATCGCCTCGGGCTCCCAGCTGACGAAGATCGACAAGGGGCTCCAGGAGCTGATCAAGCTCGGCCTGGTCGAGGACAAGCCGTACCGCATCTACGGCGCCCAGGCGGAGGGGTGCTCCCCGGTGTCCACCGCCTACAAGGCCGGGCAGGACGTCGTGCGCCCGCAGAAGCCGAACACCATCGCCAAGTCGCTCGCCATCGGCAACCCGGCGGACGGCCCCTATGTGCTGGACATCGCCCGGCGCACCGGCGGCGCGGTGGAGGACGTCACCGACGAGCAGATCGTCGACGCCATCAAGCTGCTCGCCCGGACCGAGGGCATCTTCGCCGAGACGGCCGGCGGCGTGACCGTCGGCGTGCTGCGCAAGCTCATCGAGACCGGGCAGCTCGACCCGGCCGGGGAGACCGTCGTCCTCAACACCGGCGACGGCCTCAAGACGCTGGACGCCGTCGCCCCGACCTCCCGTCCCACGGCCACCATCCGCCCGAGCCTCGACGCGTTCCGCGCCGCCGGCCTGGCCGGCTGACCCCACCGCACCGGCTGACCCAGACTGAAGGTGAACCCCGCATCATGAGCGCTACCGTCCGCATCCCCACCATCCTCCGCACCTACACCGGCGGCCTGGCCGAGGTCCCGGCCGAGGGCGGCACCCTGGCCCAGGTCATCGACTCGCTGGAGCGGAACCACCCCGGCATCTCCGCGCGGGTCCTGGACGACACGGGCAAGCTGCGCCGTTTCGTGAACGTCTACGTGAACGACGACGACGTCCGTTTCTCCGAGGGGCTGCAGACCTCGGTGGGCGAGGGCGCGTCCGTCTCGATCATCCCGGCGGTGGCCGGAGGCTGCTGAGCCGCACGGCCCGCGGGCGACAGGGGTGCCGGGTACCTCCCGGCACCCCTGTGTGCGTGAGGGGTAGTTGAAGGCCTGTACAGTTGCCCTGAGCAGGTCGCAACTCCCTGCAACGCTCTGCGCAACCCCCCTTCCCGGGGCGGTCTTGTCGACGATTTATCGCCAAATTCACGTGGCGTTTGTCGTGTTGGCCCCCTATGTCCGGTCCGAGTTGCCCCGGATTATTCGCCGAACAGGCTCTTCTTCCGATTCCGTGTGCCCGGAATTCTCGTCCGATTGACCTGTTGCAGACAGCGTCCGGGCAGATACATTCAGCCGCGGTCGACGCGTTCCGGCGCACGCCCCCTTGGCTGTAGGGGGTGAGGTCTGACCCGGGTCCGCGAGGTGCGGGTCTGCGAAGGGCCAGCAATAGGGGAGTTAGGAATGGCTCAGGGCACCGTCAAGTGGTTCAACGCGGAGAAGGGCTACGGCTTCATCGCGGTCGACGGTGGTGCGGACGTCTTCGTGCACTACAGCGCGATCCAGATGGACGGCTACCGCACCCTCGAGGAAGGTCAGCGGGTCGAGTTCGAGATCTCGCAGGGCCAGAAGGGGCCGCAGGCGGACATGGTCCGTCTCGCAGCCGGCTGACGCGCCGCGCATCGGCCACGGAGCACTTTCGCGTACGGCCGCTCAAACGTACGCGTCGAGGCCCGCCCCGCACAGGGGCGGGCCTTCGTGCTGTCCGGGGGCCCGCGGACCGGGACCTGCGGGTTGTCCACGGCACCGGCCAAGCGGCTTGCACTCTCCTAGGGCGAGTGCTAATCATTGGCGTTAGCACTCTGACGTTGAGAGTGACAAAGGACCGAGTGGGTGAGGCCCGCTCGAACGCCGGAAAGGAACCGGCGGGAGGGCAGGCCGTCCGTCGCGGGCGCCGGCGCGGTCCTGGAGTAATCCTTCCCCGCAGCCGTGCGCCGCGGGGGGACCCCAAGTCCGGGAGGACCACTTCACATGGCCAAGATCATCGCGTTCGACGAGGAGGCACGGCGCGGTCTCGAGCGCGGGATGAACCAGCTCGCCGACGCCGTCAAGGTCACCCTCGGCCCCAAGGGCCGCAACGTCGTCCTCGAGAAGAAGTGGGGCGCCCCCACGATCACCAACGATGGTGTGTCCATCGCCAAGGAGATCGAGCTCGAGGACCCGTACGAGAAGATCGGCGCGGAGCTGGTCAAGGAGGTCGCGAAGAAGACGGACGACGTCGCCGGTGACGGCACGACGACCGCGACCGTCCTCGCCCAGGCGCTGGTCCGCGAGGGCCTGCGCAACGTCGCCGCCGGCGCCAACCCGATGGCGCTGAAGCGTGGCATCGAGAAGGCCGTCGAGGCCGTCTCCGCCGCCCTGCTCGAGCAGGCGAAGGACGTGGAGACCAAGGAGCAGATCGCCTCCACCGCCTCCATCTCCGCCGCCGACCCGCAGATCGGCGAGCTCATCGCCGAGGCGATGGACAAGGTCGGCAAGGAAGGCGTCATCACCGTCGAGGAGTCCCAGACCTTCGGTCTGGAGCTGGAACTCACCGAGGGCATGCGCTTCGACAAGGGCTACATCTCGGCGTACTTCGCCACCGACCTGGAGCGTATGGAGACGTCCTTCGACGACCCGTACATCCTGATCGTCAACTCCAAGATCTCCGCGGTCAAGGACCTGCTCCCGCTGCTGGAGAAGGTCATGCAGTCCGGCAAGCCGCTGCTGATCATCGCCGAGGACGTCGACGGCGAGGCGCTGTCGACCCTGGTCGTCAACAAGATCCGCGGCACCTTCAAGTCCGTCGCGGTCAAGGCCCCGGGCTTCGGCGACCGCCGCAAGGCCATGCTCGGTGACATCGCCATCCTCACCGGTGGCACCGTCATCTCCGAGGAGGTCGGCCTCAAGCTGGAGAACGCCGGCGTGGACCTGCTCGGCCACGCCCGCAAGGTCGTCGTCACCAAGGACGAGACCACGATCGTGGACGGCGCCGGCGACCAGGACCAGATCCAGGGCCGCGTCAACCAGATCCGTGCCGAGATCGAGAACAGCGACTCGGACTACGACCGCGAGAAGCTCCAGGAGCGTCTGGCGAAGCTGGCCGGCGGCGTGGCCGTCATCAAGGCCGGTGCCGCCACCGAGGTCGAGCTCAAGGAGCGCAAGCACCGCATCGAGGACGCGGTGCGCAACGCCAAGGCCGCCGTCGAGGAGGGCATCGTCGCCGGTGGTGGCGTGGCCCTGCTCCAGGCGTCCAACGTCTTCGAGAAGCTCGAGCTCGACGGCGACGAGGCCACCGGTGCGTCGATCGTGAAGCTGGCCCTCGAGGCCCCGCTGAAGCAGATCGCCGTCAACGCCGGCCTCGAGGGCGGTGTCGTGGTGGAGAAGGTGCGCAACCTGACCCCCGGCCACGGCCTCAACGCCGCCACGGGCGAGTACGTCGACCTGATCGGTGAGGGCATCATCGACCCGGCCAAGGTCACGCGCTCCGCGCTGCAGAACGCGGCCTCCATCGCCGCGCTCTTCCTCACCACCGAGGCCGTCATCGCCGACAAGCCGGAGAAGGCCGCCGCGCCGGCCGGCGGCGGCATGCCCGGCGGTGACATGGACTTCTGATCCTCCGGGACCAGGACTCCGCACCACGGCAGAAGACCGAGGGCGGTACCCCACACGGGGTACCGCCCTCGGGCGTTTCCGGGCGCCGCCCCGTCAGGTCGGGTCAGGTCGGGTCAGGGGACGGCGACCGGTGCGTCCAGCAGGTCGCGCCAGGCCCGCACCGCCTCCGCGTCGACCGGTCCGGTCCAGCCGCCGGGGCGTACCGCGCCCCCGACGTGGAAGGCGTCGATGCCGGCCGCGAGCAGCCGCGGCAGGTGCTCGGCCCGCAGTCCGCCGCCCACCATCAGCTGCGGCTCGCCGGGACGTCCCGCCTCCGCCAGCAGATGGCCGAGCCCGTCGTCGACACCGCGCGCGGAGCCCGCGGTGAGGAAGGTGTCCAGCCCGGGCAGCCCGTGCACCGCCGAGCGCACGGCCTCCCGGTCGGCGGAGTGGTCGATGGCGCGGTGGAACGTCCAGCGGGCACCGGAGCCGATCGCGTCGACCAGCAGGCGCACGGCGGCCATGTCCGGCGCGCCCGAGCCGTCGAGGAAACCGAGCACGAACTCCTCGGCGCCCTCGCCGCGCAGCGCCGCCGCGGCCACGCAGAGCGCGTCCGCTTCGCGGGTGCCGCCCACGCCGAAGTCGGCGCGGGCCCGCAGCATCACCCGGACCGGGATGTCCACCGCGGCCCGGACGGCGGCGAAGGTCTCCCGGGAGGGCGTCAGGCCGTCCGCCGCCATGTCGGTGACCAGTTCGAGGCGGTCCGCGCCGCCCGTGCGGGCCGCGAGGGCGTCGTCGGCGTCGAGCGCGATCACTTCGAAAATTGGTCTAGACATATCTCCAGGGTGTCACATGCCCCCGCGTGCCCGCGACCCCCGTACACCACAATGACCTCCATGGCTGACACCGCACCCGAAACCGGCTCCGCCCTCCTCGCCCGCTGGTGCGACCTGCTGCGCCGCTGCCAGACGGAGTCCGTCGACCCGGTGCCGTACGGCAAGGACCTGATCGCCCGCTGGGCCGAGCCGCACCGCCGCTACCACACCACCACCCACCTGGTCGCCGTCCTCGACCACGTCGAGGCCCTGGCCGCGCACGCCGAAGACCCGGACGCCGTGCTCCTCGCCGCCTGGTTCCACGACGCCGTCTACCGTCCCGACCGCTCCGAGAACGAGGAGCGCAGCGCCCGGCTCGCCGAACGCGCGCTGCCCGAGGCGGGGGTCCCCGACACGATCACCTCCGAGGTCGCCCGCCTGGTCCGGCTCACCGTCACCCACCACCCTGCCGCGGGCGACCGCGACGGGGAGGTCCTCTGCGACGCCGACCTGGCCGTCCTCGCCGGAGACCCCACCGGCTACGCCGAGTACGCGGCCGCCGTCCGCGAGGAGTACGGCTTCGTTCCCGACGACGCCTTCCGCGCCGGACGCGCCGACGTCCTGCGCCAACTCCTGCGGCTGCCCCGGCTGTACCGCACCCCGGAGGCGTACGGGCGCTGGGAGGCCACCGCCCGCCGCAACCTCACCACCGAGCTGGAACTGCTCGCCCCGGGCGACGCGGACGACGCCCGGCCGTGACGCCGGCCGACGACTCCGGCGCCCACCGATGAGTCCGGCGTGCGCGGGCGGTCCTTGTCCGTGCGGGCGGCCTTTGCCCGCGGCGCGAGACGAAGGGGTACGACAGCGATGACCGACGACACCGAGGTGCAGGCCGCCGTCGCGGCGGAGTTCACGGCCCTGGCCGACCTGCTCGACGGGGTCCCCGCGGCATGGTGGGACCACCCCACGCTGTGCGAGGGCTGGCGGGTGCGCGAGGTCGTGGCGCACATGACGATGGCCGCCCGGTACTCGCGGGAGGAGTTCATGGCACTCCTCGCCGAGCACGCCCACGACTTCACGCGGCTGTCCGACGCCGTCGCCGCACGGGACGGCGCCCTGCCCACCGGGGAACTCGTCGGGTCCCTGCGCTCCGAGGTGATGCAGCGGTGGCAGCCCCCGGGCGGCGGCGCCCACGGCGCGCTCAACCACGTGGTGATCCACGGGCTGGACATGACCGTGCCGCTGGGCGCGGAGCGCCGCGTCCCGGCGGAGACCCTCGGCGTCCTCCTCCACGACCTCACCGCGGGCGGCGGGCACGCGCACTTCGGTGTGGCCGTCGAGGGCCGCCGGCTGCGGGCCACCGACCTGGACTGGTCGTACGGTTCGGGTCCCGAACTGCGGGGCACCGGCCAGGACCTGGCCCTGGCGATGTGCGGGCGCCGGCTGCCCGCCGGGCGGCTGGAGGGCGCGTCGTTGTGACCGTCGCGGGGCCGGCGCCGAGGGCTACTCGCCCTGCGGGCGGCCCTTGGGGCGGCGCAGGCCCGCCTCGGTGAGGTGGCGCAGCAGTTCCTTGCTGCCGACCTGGACGGCGCCCGCGGCGACCGCCGAGTCGTAGCGTTCGCTCGGCACGTCGTAGTGGTCGCCGTCGAAGGCGCGGCGGGGCGCGCCGATGGTGTCGGCGAAGGCGTGGAGTTCCTCGTACGAGCTGTCGCTCACCATGTGCGACCACATGCGGCCGTGGCCCGGCCAGCTCGGCGGGTCGATGTAGACGGTCACCTCAGCGCGGCCCGCCGAGCACGGCGGACAGACCGCCGAGGGGGGCGACGGCCTCGCCGAGCGATTCGCACACCCAGTGCGGGTCGGGGCCGAGTTCGGGCTCGACGTCGAGGGCGTGGGGGTCCTCGCAGCGCGGGCAGAGTGGCCAGCGGCCCATCCGTTCCAGCAGCGCGTCCTTGACGTCCTGGGCCACCAGCCCCGGCACGAACGCGACGCCGTCGGGCCACTGCTCCACCCACCAGCGGCGCTGGGAGACGGCCTCCTCGACCAGCGAGACGACGTCCGCGTCGGCGACGCCGGTCGCGGTCAGGTCGGCGAGGACGAGCGCGCGGGCACCGTGCAGGGCCGCCTCCAGACCGGCGGCGGAGCCGGGTGCGTCAGGATCCATGGCGTCCATTGTGGACCAACCGGCGTGCGGGCGTCCTTGACGTCGTCCGGAGCTGAAAATAGCTTTCGTCCGTGGCCGAGAGGATGAAGGAAACCTTCAACGCCGGAGGGCTGGCCGCCAAGGTCAGGACCCTGGCACCGTCCATGACCCGTTCGATGCAGCGCGTCGCGGAGGCCGTGGCCGCCGACCCGGCGGGCAGTTCCCGGCTGACCGTGACGGCGCTCGCGGCCCGTACCGGGACGAGCGAGGCGACCGTGGTGCGCACCGCGCGGCTGCTGGGCTACCCCGGATACCGGGACCTGCGGCTCGCGCTGGCCGCGCTGGCCGCCCGTGAGGAGGCGGGGGCGCCGCCCGCCGTCACCCCCGACATCGCGGTGGACGACCCGCTGGCCGACGTGGTCGCCAAGCTCGCGCTGGACGAGCAGCGCTGCCTGGCCGACACCGCGGCCCAGCTGGACGTGGCCCAGCTGGAGGCCGCCGTGGGCGCGCTGGCCGCGGCCCGCCGCATCGACGTCTACGGGATAGGGGCGTCCAGCCTGGTCGCCCAGGACCTGGTGCAGAAACTGCTGCGGATCGGCCTGGTCGCGCACGCCCTGGGCGACCCGCACCTCACCCTCACCAACGCGGTCCAGCTGCGCCAGGGCGACGTCGCCGTGGCCATCACGCACTCCGGCCACACCCACGACGTGGTCGAACCGCTGCGCGCCGCCTTCGACCGGGGCGCCACCACGATCGCCGTGACCGGCCGGGCGGACGGCACCGTCACCCACTACGCCGACCACGTGCTGCTCACCTCCAGCGGCCGGGAGAGCGAACTGCGCCCCGCCGCCATGGCCAGCCGCACCAGTCAGCTGCTGGTGGTGGACTGCCTGTTCGTCGGGGTCGCCCAGCACACGTACGACACCGCGGCCCCCGCCCTGTCCGCCTCGTACGAGGCCCTCGCCCACCGCCACAGCCCGCGAAGGAACCATCAGCGATGACGCACACCGAGCTCCGGCGCGAGCTGGACCACCTCACCACCGAGGCCTTCCGCGCCGAGCTCGCCGAGGTCGACCGGCTCCCGACGCTCGACATCGCCCGGCTGATGAACGCCGAGGACGCCACCGTGCCGGCCGCCGTCGCGGAGCAACTGCCCGCCATCGCCGCCGCCGTCGACGGCATCGCCGCGCGCATGGCCCGCGGCGGCCGCCTGGTCTACGCGGGCGCGGGCACCGCGGGGCGGCTCGGCGTGCTCGACGCCAGCGAGTGCCCGCCGACGTTCAACACCGCGCCGGGCCGGGTCAGCGGGCTCATCGCGGGCGGCCCCGCGGCGATCGTGGACGCGGTCGAGGGCGCCGAGGACAGCGGGGAGCTTGCCGCCGCCGACCTCGACGCGCTCGGGGTCGGCCCGGACGACACCGTGGTCGGCGTCTCCGCCTCCGGCCGCACCCCGTACGCCGTCGGCGCCGTGGAGCACGCCCGCGCCCTGGGCGCCCTGACCGTCGGGCTGTCCTGCAACCCGGGCTCCCCGCTGGCCGCGGCGGCCGACCACGGCATCGAGGTCGTCACCGGCCCGGAGTTCCTGACCGGCTCCACCCGGCTCAAGGCCGGCACGGCCCAGAAGCTCGTCCTCAACATGCTGTCGACGATCACGATGATCAGGCTCGGCAAGACCTACGGGAACCTGATGGTCGACCTCCGCGCCTCCAACGACAAGCTGCGCGCGCGGTCCCGGCGGATCGTGGCCCTGGCCACCGGCGCCCCCGACGACGAGATCGAGGCCGCCCTCACCGCCACCGGCGGCGAGGTCAAGGACGCGATCCTCGTCGTCCTCGGCGGCGTGGACGCCCCGACGGCCGCCCGCCTCCTGGCGGAGGCCGACGGCCATCTGCGTGCGGCGTTGCTGGTGGCGGTCGCCGACGCCCGCGGCTGAGCGGGCGCGGGGCCGCGCCGGGCTGCCGCCCGGGCGCTCCGCGTGATCTCCCGCTCCGTCAGTCGGCCGAGCCGGGCGGTACGACCCGTCGGACCGCCTGGTTCGCCACCTGCGATGGCGTCGAAGTCCGCGTCGCCATGCAGGACGGCGAAGCGGTGCCGCTCGGCGGTGGTGGCGATCAGCAGATCCGCGGGCGAAGCGGCGCGGTGATGCCCTCTCTCGGCGAGCAGCGTCCGGACCTCGATGGCGCGGGCGCGGTCTCGCCCAGAGCCGTTCTCACCACCGGTTGCTTCGCGCGCCCAGGCGCACTTGTCGACCGGATACCGGGTCACCGCCACGCGTCCGCCGCTACCTCGGCGTCCCTGAGGTCGTCGAAGGCACCCTCGTCGAGCATTTCGATGAACCGCCGCCGCTCGGCGGTGGCCACGGATTCCGCCGGCGCTCCGTTGACCGTCGCCTGTTTCGGCGCGCTGCCCCGTGCGTCCGCGGCCGGAGGGGGCAGCGCGCCGTCCACGTCGGTCACCGTGCGCCAGGGGCCGGCCGGAGCGCCTCCGGCAGGGGGGCCGCGTGGAGGACGGCGAGGCCCGAGACCGCGCGGGTGAGGGAGACGTACAGGCGGCGCAGGCCGGTGCGCTCGTCGGGCTCGCCGTCGACGACGGCGGCGGGCTCGTCCAGGACCACGTAGTCGTACTCCAGGCCCTTGGCCAGGGAGGCCGGGACCAGCGTGAGGCGGACCTCCGCGGTGGTCTCCTCGCCGGGGGAGAGGTACGCCAGCCCCGCAGCCGCGAGTGCCCCGGCCAGTTCGGGCAGGCGCGCGTCGGCGGCGATCAGGCCGATCGAGCCCTCGCGGCCCAGCGCCTGCCGGCAGGCGTCGAGCACGGCCGCGGTCAGCTCCGCCGCCGGGACCCCGGTCACCGAGAAGGCGCCCGGGTTCTCCCGGACGGAGGTCGCCTCCTTGAGCCCGGGGGCGATCTCCGGCAGCAGCCGGGACGCGTAGGCGATGACCTCCAGCGGGACGCGGAAGCCCTGGGTCAGCTCCTCGATCCGCGAACCGGGCTTGCCGAGGTGCGTGAGCGCCTCCTCCCACGTCCCGGTCGCCCACGGGGTGGTGCCCTGGGCGAGGTCGCCCAGCACCGTCGCGGAGCCGGTGGAGCAGCGGCGGCCCACCGCCCGGTACTGCATGGGGGAGAGGTCCTGGGCCTCGTCCAGCACGACGTGGCCGAGCGAGGCCGTGCGGTGCACCAGGTCGTTGGCCTCGTCGACCAGCACCGCGTCGGCGGCCGACCACTTCGCGGAGGCCACCGAGCGGGCGGGCTTCTCCCAGAGGATCTCCTTCTGCTCCTCCGCGGTCAGCAAGCCCTCCGCGCACGCGGCCAGGAACTCCGGGTCGGACAGCAGCCGCAGCACCGTCTTCGCCGGGTCCACCGGCGGCCACAGCTCCTTGACGACGGCCTTGACGGCCGCGTTGCGCGCCACCGCGTCCTGCACCCGGTCGTCGGGGGCCTCGCCGGCCGCCTCCATCCGGACCAGCACGGCGTGCGCGATCCGCTGCGGCAGTGCCTCGCGGGCGGCGCCGTAGCGGATGTCGCGCTCCTGGAGCTCGCGGACCAGCTCCTCCAGTTCGTAGGCCGGGATGCGCCAGCGGCGTGAGCCGCGCACCACGACCACCGGCTCGGTGGGCATCGTGATGCCGGAGCGGACCGCGCGCCGCAGCACCTCGGCCATGCGCGCGTCGCCCTTGACGCCGGCGGCGGCCGCCGAGTCGGTGCCCCTGACCGGGACGTGGGCGACCAGGTCGTCGACCGTGGCCTGCTTGACGCTCAGCTCGCCCAGGGCGGGCAGCACCTGCTCGATGTAGTGCAGGAAGGACGCGTTGGGGCCGATGACGAGGGTGCCCGCGCGGGCCAGCCGTTCGCGGTGCGCGTAGAGCAGGTACGCCACCCGGTGCAGGCCGACGGCGGTCTTCCCGGTGCCGGGCGCCCCCTGCACGCAGACCGTGCCGCCGACCCCGGCACGGACGATCTCGTCCTGCTCGGGCTGGATGGTGGCGACGATGTCCCGCATCGGGCCGACGCGCGGCCGCTCGATCTCCTGCTGGAGCAGCTTGCTGGAGGTCTGCGCCTCGGCCGGGTCGGTGAGGTGCTCGTCCTCGTACGCGGTCAGTTCCCCGCCGGTGTAGCCGAAGCGGCGGCGCAGCGCGACGTCCTGCGGGTCGGTGCGGGAGGCCCGGTAGAAGGGCTGGGAGACCGGCGCGCGCCAGTCGATGACCATGGGGTCGCCGTCCGCGTCGTGGACGTGGCGGCGGCCGATGTAGAAGCGGTGTCCCACCTCCTCCCCGCCGAAGGCCTCGCCCTCCTCGTAGTCGAGGCGGCCGAAGAAGAGCGGGGTGTGCGCGAGATCGGCGAGCGCCTTGATGCGGGCGTCGATCTCGGACTGCAGCACTTCCGCGTTCACCCAGTTGGCGGTCACGTCCCGGATGTCGAGGGCCTCGACGTCGGCGCGCATCGCGCGCAGGGCGGAACGGGACTCGGCGAGGTGGGAGCGTTCGCGGTCGAGCGGATTGTCGGCGGTGAGGGACTGTTCCCCTGGCACGGGTTGCCTCCGGCGGCACGTAGGGCATGGCTCAGCCGGCCCCTGACCGGCGCGCACGGGGGCGCGGGGCGGGGCGCTGTCCTGATACGGATCACGACTCGGGCCGACCGGTTTCCGTCCGGCCGGTGGCACCGTCCCCCTCGGGGGCGGGCGGCAAGACGCAGGATCTTACGCTTCGCCGACGGGCGGCGCTAACCGTTATTCCACCCGCCCGTGGCCCGGACCTCTGCCCAAAGCGTCACGGATGCGTACATTGGGGGCATGGCACGACCAGTGGTCTCCCGCGTCCGCGGCAGCACCGCCATCGCCGAGGACGGCGCGCACCGGCATCCGGTCCACCCCGTGGGGGACGCCCTGCGCGCCTTCCGGGTCTTCGTCGCCACGGCCTTCCGCGTGGTGGTGCTGGGCCAGGACGGCGCCGCCGCGCGCGACTGACGCGGCGGCCCCGCGGCCGCGGCCGCTACAGCAGCTCGTCCGCGTCGACGATGCGGTACGCGTAACCCTGCTCGGCCAGGAAGCGCTGCCGGTGCGCGGCGAAGTCCTGGTCGATGGTGTCGCGGGCGACCACGGAGTAGAAGCGGGCCTCGTGGCCGTCGGCCTTCGGCCGCAGCACCCGGCCGAGGCGCTGCGCCTCCTCCTGGCGGGAGCCGAAGGTGCCCGACACCTGGATGGCGACCGTCGCCTCCGGCAGGTCGATCGAGAAGTTGGCCACCTTCGAGACCACGAGCACCGAGATCTCGCCCCGGCGGAACGCGTCGAAGAGCTTCTCGCGCTGTGCGTTCGTCGTCTCGCCCTTGATCACCGGCGCGGCCAGGTGCTCGCCCAGCTCGTCGAGCTGGTCGATGTACTGGCCGATCACCAGGGTCTGCTGCCCGCGGTGCTTGGCCACCAGCGCCTCGGTGACCTTGCGCTTGGTCTCCGTCGTCGCGCAGTAGCGGTACTTCTCCTCCGGCTCGGCGGTCGCGTACGCCAGCCGCTCGGAGTCGCTCAGGTTGACCCGCACCTCCACGCAGTCGGCGGGCGCGATGTAGCCCTGCGCCTCGATCTCCTTCCACGGGGCGTCGAAGCGCTTGGGCCCGATCAGCGAGAAGACGTCCGACTCACGGCCGTCCTCGCGCACCAGCGTCGCCGTCAGTCCGAGCCGGCGGCGGGCCTGCAGATCCGCGGTGAACTTGAAGACCGGCGCCGGCAGCAGGTGCACCTCGTCGTAGACGATCAGACCCCAGTCACGGGAGTCGAAGAGCTCCAGGTGCGGGTAGACGCCCTTCCGCTTGGTCGTCAGCACCTGGTAGGTGGCGATGGTGACCGGGCGGATCTCCTTGCGGGTGCCGCTGTACTCGCCGATCTCGTCCTCGGTCAGCGAGGTCCGCTTCACCAGCTCGTGCTTCCACTGCCGGGCCGAGACCGTATTCGTCACGAGGATCAGCGTCGTCGCCTTCGCCTGCGCCATCGCGCCCGCGCCCACCAGCGTCTTGCCGGCGCCGCAGGGCAGCACGACCACGCCGGAGCCGCCGTGCCAGAAGCCGTCCACCGCCTGCTCCTGGTAGGGGCGCAGCTTCCAGCCGTCCTGGTCCAGCTCGATCGGGTGCGCCTCGCCGTCCACGTACCCGGCGAGGTCCTCGGCCGGCCAGCCCAGCTTCAGCAGCACCTGCTTGATCTGGCCGCGTTCGGAGGGGTGGACGACCACCGTGTCGGGGTCGAGCCGCGCGCCCACCAGCGGCGCGACCTTCTTCGAGCGGAGGATCTCCTCCAGCACCGGACGGTCCGTGGTGGTCAGCACCAGGCCGTGCGCCGGGTGCTTGCTCAGCGTCAGCCGGCCGTAGCGGGCCATCGTCTCGGCCACGTCCACCAGCAGCGCGTGCGGCACCGGGTAGCGGGAGTACTGCACGAGCGCGTCCACGACCTGCTCCGCGTCGTGCCCGGCGGCGCGGGCGTTCCACAGCCCCAGCGGCGTGATCCGGTAGGTGTGGATGTGCTCGGGCGCCCGCTCCAGTTCCGCGAAGGGGGCGATGGCTCGCCGGCACTCGTCGGCGAGCTCGTGGTCGACCTCCAGGAGCAGGGTCTTGTCGCTCTGGACGATCAGGCAGGACACGCAAACCTCCGCGAATGGGCGGGCCGGGACCGGGAGAGGGGCCGGGCTGAACTATCCATGGTCCCCCATCCCGCTGTGGAAACGCCCCGGTCCCCGCGATCGATACCGCGGGCCCGCCCGCCGGGCGCCCGGGCGGCCGGTCAGGCCAGGTCGTCGGCGAGCTCGGCGACACCCGTTATCCGGTGCAGCGCGAAGGTGCGGACCTCGTCCGCGGTGTGGTCGTACGCGGTGACGAAGCCGCCCTCCACCCGCATCGGGCCGATCACGCGCTGGCTCGCCGCGCCCTCCGCGTTGACGTAGCCGATCCACACCGACTCGCCGGTCAGCACCGCCGCCTGCATCGTCGCCAGCGTCTCGGCCGCCGCCGTACGCGGCAGGCGGCCGTCGGCGCCCGCGCCCGGGCGGTCCGCGGACTCCCGGCGCACCGCGGTCGAGGCGCGGTCACCCGCCCGGATCGCCTTCACGGCCGCCCCGAGCAGGGTGCCGTCCGGGGTCGGCGGACCGTCCACCACGGGCACCGGCGCGCTGCGCGGCGGCGTGCGCCGGGCGTCCGCGCGGGTGATCAGCACATCGCCCTCGGCGGACTCGGCGGCCGGTGCGTGGCCCAGCGCGCGCAGCCGCTCCAGCAGCGTCGCCGGGTCGCTCTGCGCCGCCAGCACCGTCGGCGCCAGCCTGCGCAGCCCTAGGCCGGCCGCCCGGCGGTCGACCAGCAACTCGCTCAGCAGGGCGTCGTCGTCGCAGCGCACGTACGCCGAGGCAGCTCCCACGCGCAGCCGGCCGTGCCGCCGGGCGACGTCGTCCACGAGGTAGCTCAGCGGCTGCGGCACAGGGGTGCGCGAGTGCGCGGCCAGGAAGGCGTGCAGGTCGGCGGCGGTACGTCCGGCGTCCAGCGCCCGGCGCACCGACCCCTGGGTGAAGCGGAAGACCGTCGCGCCGCCCTTGGACTCCACGTCCGCCAGCACGTGCAGCGTCTCGGCCAGGTGCGGTTGCAGCGGGCCCGGCGCGACCGCGGTCAGATCCGCCTGGAGCAGCACATGGTCCAGTGGCTCCGGCAGCAGCGGCCCGAGCAGCGCCGCCGCGACGTCCCCGGAACGCCGCAGCAGCGCACGGCCGTGCGCCGACAGCGCGCCGCGGCCGGTGATCCCCAGCAACTCCGCCTCCGACACCGTCCAGCGGACCAGGTCGGCGCGGAGCGGGTCCATCGCGGCACCGCCCCGCAGCGGGCGCTCCCAGCGCAGCCGGGCCAGCAGCGCGTCCTGGTCCGCCGACGCGCCCTCGGGGAGCGCGGCCAGCAGCTCCAGCGTCCGCCGGCGCACCTCGGGGGCGAGCGAACGGTCCAGGTCGGGGCCGAGCGCGGCCAGCGCACGGCCCTTCGCGTCCCGCGTGCCGACGACACCGGGCACACGGGTGGCGGCCAGCCACGCCGTGACCAGGGCCGCCCACCGGTCCTCGGCGGGCATGGCCAGCCACACGTCGGCCGCGGGGGTCGGCGCGTACGCCTCGTCCACCTCCCCGTCCGAGGCGACCAGGCCCGCGGCGTAGGCCAGCTCCAGCCAGAACGCGGCCGGCGGCTCCGCCACGTCCAGCGCCGTGGCCACCCGCTTCAGGTCCCGCACGCTCAGCCCGCCGGCGCGCAGCATCGGCGGGCCGCCGGTCTCCCACTGCTTCAGCAGTTCCTCGACCGTCCGGACCGCCGTGAAGGCCTGGCCCGCGGCGGTGTTGTCCACAGCCTGTGGATCGTGTTCCTTCGGCGCCACGTCCGGTGCGACCGGCTCGGGAACCTGGTGCGCCCTGCCGTCGCGCAGGTGCAGGGCCACCTCGCGGGGGAGCACGACGTTGCGCGCCCCGGCCGGCAGCAGCAGCCCCCGCTCCAGCAGCCAGGCCACCGGGGGCGGCGGCACCGACACGTCGGCCACCTCCCCGTACGGCGGGCCCCACGTCAGCCGGCGCAGCACCGCCACGGCCTCGGGGGGCGCCCCGCCGAGCAGCGCCGCCATCCGCGAGCGGTCCGCGAAGAGCGCCGTCAGCGCCCCCACCGCGCTCACCGGGTCGTGCGTCGGCGGCAGCCCGGCCGTGGTGAGGATCTGCTGCAACCGCGTCGGCGACATGCCGGACGTCGCCTCCGCCACCGACGGCCCGAGACCGGTCGGCGACGGGCTCCCCGCCGCCGGGGCCAGGATGTCGCGCGCGGTGCGCACCAGGCGCAGCCGCTCGTCCCCGCCCCACAGCAGTGCCTGCGCCCGCAGCCTCTCCACGGCGCCGGGCAGCGCCTCCGCCGCCTCCGGGCCCATCAGCGCGGCGAGCGCGTCGTAGGGGGCGCCGTCCGCCGCGACGGCCAGCGCCTCGGCGGTCTGCAGCGTGAACCGGTCCAGGCGTTCGAGGGCGCGGACGACGGAGGCACGCGTGCCGGCGCGGGTCGCCAGCTGCGAGAGGTCGTTCGGGACCGGGTTCAGCAGGTCCGGGCGCGCCCGGAGCAGTGCGGTCAACGCGTCGTCGCCGCGGGCGCGCAGGTCCTCCGCGAGCGTGCGCGGCGCCGCCGCAGGGCCGTCAGTGCTCATCTCCCCCACACTAGCCCTGCCCGCCCCCGAGCCACGTGGGCGTCGTCCCCGGTTTTCCCCAAGCCTCACCGGCTGCGCCGGGGCTTCCGGTGGGGGGTCGGCGCGCGACCGTGCCGGTGCGCGGGGTGGCGGGCGTACCGGTACCGGTGGGCGGTGGGCGCATTGGGGGCGGCCCCTTGGGCCGGCGCCCCGCGATGGGGACGCCTCCGGCCTCCGGCGGGCGGGCCGGTACGCACCGTCCCACGCACGGCCCGGAGGGTGACGGCGTCGACGGGTGAGCGGGGGTGCGGGGTGTGGGGGTCGGCGAGACGTGGCGGGGCCGCCTTCGTGCGGGCCGCTCTCGGTCTCCGGCGGGTTGGCGTGTAACGGTGCCCATGGCTGGCCCGGGGTGAGCGCGACGGGCAGTGGGCGGTAGGGGCGTTGCGCCCTCGTGCCGTGGGCCGGCGCGGCCCGCGGCTTCCGGCGGGGGTACGTGGTGGCGGCGCGCTGCTCCGGGCCGCCTCGGGCTTCCGGTGAGCGGCACCCGACCGTGCCGGTGCACGGGGAGGCGGGGGTGCGGCGCCCTTGTCGTGGGGTGGCACGGCTACATGGTGGCGGGGTCACCTCCGTGTGGCCGCTCCCGGTCTCCGGTGGGGGGGTCGGCGCGTAACCGCGCCCATGGCTGGCCGGGGGTGGGCCGAGACGGGCTGTGGGCGGTAGAGGCGTTGCGGACTCCTGCCGTGGGGCGGCGCGGCCTGCGGCTTCCGGTGGGGGTCGGCATGCGACCGTGCCCGTGCCCGTCCGTGGGGGTGCGGGCGTCGGCGATGACCTGCCGTGGCGTACCGCGCAGCGGCGTCCGGGGCGGGGGCGGGACGCAACCGTGCCCGGGGTCGGGCCGGGGGGCGGTAGCGTCGGGGCATGGGTGCGGAGGAGAGCGACCGGCTGGTTCTGGACTACCTCAGCAAGGTGGGGGACCTGGCGCAGACGGCCCTGCCGGCGGACCGCCGGCGGGACCTCGTGGCACAGCTGCGCAAGGACATAGACCGGGAGCGGCACGGCAGCGACAACCCCGCCGTGGTGCGGCGGATCCTGGGCCGCCTCGGCGCGCCCGACACCGTCGTGCAGGAGGCCGCCGCGGTGCCCGCGCCCCGCATCCCACAGGAACCCGCACCGGCGGAGCCGGAGTGGTGGCGGCTGCCCGAGCAGCGCACGCAGCCCACGCGGTCCCCGTCGCGGAGGCCCGCACCCGGGGACGAAGTGGAGGGGCTGCCCGGCATGACCGGCGGCCTGATCATCCCCATCGATCCCGAGGAGGACCCGGAAGCGGCCCGCGACGGCGGTCAGGAGGAACCCGGGGCCGGGCCCGCGTCCGGACCCGGGCCGAAGACCGAACCGGAGGCAGTCCCGGTCCCGGCCGAGCGCCGCAGGCGGTGGCGGTGGCGGGCCGGCGTGCTGGAGACCGCCGCCGCGCTGCTGCTGCTCGCCGGGGCCGTCCTGGGCTCCTGGATCGCGCTCCTCGCCGGCTGGGCCGTGGCGTACGGCTCACGCCGCCTGTCGCGCCGCGCGTCCCGCTTCGCCGCGCTGGGCCTGCCGGGGCTGACGGCGGCGGCCGCGCTCACCTGGATATGGGGCCGCTTCGCCGGACGGTGGGGCGAGCCGATCCCCGAGGGGGGCCTGGACTCCGCGATCGCCGACGCGCTGCCCACGGTCGTGCGGATCGCGGCGGTCGCCTCCGCCGCCTTCCTGCTCTGGCGGGGGAGCAGGGCCCGCCGGCCGCCTCGTTAGAGTGGCTGCCATGCCCGCTTCCCTGCCGCCGTCCCCGATAACGGTCGGTTTCGACCTCGACATGACCCTGATCGACTCACGGCCCGGCATCAGGGCCACGTACGAGCGCCTCACCGAGGAGACCGGCGTCCACATCGACGCCGCGCTCGCGGTCACCCGTCTCGGGCCGCCGCTCGACTGGGAGCTGGAGCACTGGTTCCCCGCGGCGGACATCCCCGCGGCCGCCGACCGCTACCGGGCGCTGTACCCCGAGTACGCCGTCGCCCCGACCCCGGCCATGCCCGGGGCGCGCGAGGCCGTCGCCGCCGTCCACGCCGCGGGCGGCCGGGCCGTCGTGGTCACGGCCAAGCACGAGCCGAACGCCAAGCTGCACCTCGCGCACCTGGGCATCGAGGTCGACGAGGTGCGCGGCTGGCTGTGGGCCGAGGCGAAGGCGGAGGCGCTGACCGAGTACGGGGCGGCGGTCTACGTCGGCGACCACGTGGGGGACGTCGTCGGGGCCCGTACGGCCGGCGCGCTGTCCGTGGCGGTGGCCACGGGTCCCGTCACCGCGGAGGAACTGCGCGCCGCGGGCGCCGACGTGGTGCTCGCCGACCTGACGGAGTTCCCCGCCTGGTTCGCCTCCTACGCCCCGGATCCGGACGCCGTCGCCTGACGGCTCTGCGCCCGCGCGGAGCGCAGCAGCCCGGCCAGGGCCAGCCCGAAGCCGACGCCCATGAGCATCGACACCAGGTAGGCGGCGGTCGGCAGCGGGTCGGACCCGAGGAAGAGCGGGGCCACGGTGGCGAGAGTGCCGAGTGCGCCGACGACGAAGACGGCGGCGCCGGCGCGCACGAGGAGATCGCCCGGTTTCCGGGTTTCGTTGGTCACCGGACCAGGGTAGATCGCCCGGGGAAGTCGCAGCGCACCGACCGGATGCGGGCCGGAGCCGTAGGACCACGAAGTCTTGTCACACGCCCCCGGGCCATTAGCCTTATGGGCGGCGGGTCTGCCAAGGACCCGCTGTCTTGCTATCCAAGAGCTTTTTTCTGTCTACAGCGAGGACGAGGTCGGACGTGCCTACCGGCAAGGTCAAGTGGTTCAACAGCGAGAAGGGCTTCGGCTTCCTCTCCCGCGACGACGGCGGCGACGTCTTCGTCCACTCCTCCGTCCTGCCGGACGGCGTGGCCACGCTGAAGCCGGGGCAGCGAGTCGAGTTCGGGGTGGTCGCCGGGCAACGCGGCGACCAGGCCCTCTCGGTGACCCTGCTGGATCCGGCGCCGTCCGTGGCGGCCGCGCAGCGGCGCAAGCCCGACGAACTGCTGCCCATCGTGCAGGACCTCACCACACTACTGGAGGACGTCGCCCGCTCGCTGCAGCGCGGCCGTTACCCGGACAAGGCCCACGGCCACAAGATCGCCTCCGTCCTGCGTGTCGTCGCCGACCAGCTGGACGTCTGACCCCGTCCCGTTGACCTCGTCCGGGCCCGGGCTCACCACTCGAGCGCGTGCGGGCCGAGGGGCGGCACCAGCCCCTCGGCCGCGGCCCGGGTGAGCAGCCCGCGGACCGCCGCGTAGCCCTCCTCGCCCAGCGCCGACGTGAACTCGTTGACGTACAGCCCGATGTGCTGGTCCGCCACCTTCGGGTCCATCTCCTGCGCGTGCTCCATGACGTAGTCGCGCGAGGCCTCGGGCTCGTCCCAGGCCATGAGGACGGAGGTGCGGGCCGCGTCCGCCAGTTCCCGCAGCCGCTCCTCGCCCAGGGAACGCTTGGCGATGATCGCGCCGAGCGGGATGGGCAGGGTGGTCGTCCGCTCCCAGTGCTCGCCCATGTCCGCGAGCTTGTGCAGTCCGTAGTCCTGGTAGGTGAAGCGCGCCTCGTGGATCACGAGGCCGGCGTCGACCCGGCCGTCCCGCACCGCGGGCATGATCTCGTGGAACGGCAGGACGACGATCTCGCCGACGCCGCCCGGCACTTCGGCGGCCGCCCACAGCCGGAAGAGCAGGTACGCCGTCGAGCGCTCGCTCGGCACCGCCACCGTGCGCCCGCTCAGGTCGGCGCCCGTGCCCGTGCCCTCGTCCCTGGTCAGCACGAGCGGGCCGCAGCCGCGGCCCAGCGCGCCGCCGCAGGGCAGCAGCGCGTACTCGTCGAGCACGTAGGGCAGCACCGCGTAGGAGACCTTCAGGACGTCGAACTCGCCGCGCTCGGCCATGCCGTTGGTGATGTCGATGTCCGCGAACGTCACGTCGATCGGCGGCGCGCCCGGGACCCGGCCGTGCGCCCAGGCGTGGAAGACGAAGGTGTCGTTGGGACACGGGGAGTAGGCGATCCGCAGCGCGCGCTGTTGGCTCATGTCCGATCTCCAACGTCGAGTACGGCCGGTTGCTTCCCGAGCAGGGCGAAGGCGTCGGCGAGCGCGTCGAGCGCCTCCCCGATCCGCCAGGCCGCGCGGTCGCGCGGGCCCACGGGGTTGGACACCGTACGGAGTTCCAGGACGGGCAGCCCGTGCGCCGCGGCCGCCTCCGCGACGCCGAAGCCCTCCATGGCCTCGGCCAGGACACCCGGATGACGGTGCGTCAGCTCGGTGGCGCGTGCCGCCGTGCCCGTGACCGTCGACACCGTCAGGACCGGCCCGTACGCCGCGCCGAGCACCTCGGCGACCCGGCGTGACAGCGGCCCGGGCGGACGGTGCTCGGAGGTGCCGAAACCCAGCTCGGCGACCGGGAGGAAGCCCTCCGGGCCCTCCGCGCCCAGGTCGGCGGCGACGACCGCGTCGGCGACGACCGCCGAGCCCACCGGTGCGCCGGGCTGGAAACCGCCGGCGATCCCGGCCGAGACGACCAGCGTGTACTCGGCCGCGGTCAGCGCCGCCGCCGTGCCGGCCGCGGCGGCCGCCGGCCCGACGCCCGCGGCCAGCACGTCCGCCAGCGCGGTGCGCAGCAGGAGGCGGCCACCCGGTACGGGCCGTTCGGCGGCCGCGCCGCCGAGACCGCGCACGACCGCGTCGCGCTCCGCCGGGACGGCGGTGACGACGAGCAGGCGGGGCGTCATGTCCTCGACCGGCGGACCCGGCTGGCGGTTCAGCCCGCCGTCTTCAGCTTGAACTGCCAGACGCCGAGGTAGTCCTGGGCGCTGCCGGTCTCGATGATGTTGAGGGTGACCTCGCTGGCCGAGGCACCCGACTGCGCGTCGGCGAGCAGCGTCTCCGCGTCGAAGGAGCGGTAGGTGGTGTCCTTCAGCAGCCCCGACTTGCCGGAGGTACCGGCGGCCACGACCCAGCCCTTCTCGGCGATCGCGGGGTCGACGCCGATGCGCACCTTGTCACCGGGCCGGACCGTGATGGTCTTCTCGGGCTTGCCCTGCAGGCAGGCCAGGAAGGCCTGCTCCGTCAGCTTCTTCCCGTCGAGGTAGCACTTGCTGGTGGCCTCGGTGGTCACGGTCCTGTCGCCGACGGTGACGGTCGCCAGGGGGGTCGGCTTCTCGCAGGCGGAGAGGGCGATCAGCCCGAGGGACACGGCACCGAGGGCGGCGGCACGGCGGCGATTGCTCATGAAGGTGAGGCTACCGGGCGGTCGCGCTCCCGCTACGCGGGGGGCCCGCTCGTGTCCCCGGCCTCCCGTGGGCCTCCCGTGCTCACACCGTGCGCGGACGCGTCGCCCTTCCCCGGGCGCCGGTGGCCAGACCGCGGACCGAGAACACGACGCCGAGCGCCACCAGGGCCGCCGCCACCGCCATCCCGAGCGTGCCGTGGAGGGGCAGCACGATGCCGATGGCGCCGCCGATGACCCACGCCAGCTGGAGTGCGGTCTCCGAGCGGGCGAACGCCGAGGTGCGCACCTCCTCCGGCACGTCACGCTGGATCAGGGCGTCCAGCGAGAGCTTGCCCAGCGCCTGCGCGATGCCCGCCGCGGCCGCGACGACGGCGATGGTCAGCACCCCGTACCAGGCGGCCGCCAGGCACGTCGCCGCCAGGGCGGCGGCCAGCGCGCTGATGATGATCCGCTCCGGTCCGCGGGCGCGCAGCCAGGAGCCGAGCGCGGTGCCGAAGGCGTTGCCGGCGCCCGCCGCCACCGCGACCAGGCCCAGCGACACGGGCCCCGACAGGCCGCCCAGCGGATGCTCGCGCAGCAGGAACGCGAGGAAGAGCGTCAGGAACCCCGACAGCGCCCGCAGCGCGGCATTGGCCTGCAGGGCGTGCAGCACCGGGCCGCCGACGCTCCGCAGCCCCGGCCGCTTCTCCCGCCACTGCCGGCCCAGGCGGTGCGGCTCGACGTCCTCGCCCGCGCTCAGCTCGGCGCGCGCCTCGCCCTTGGCGGAGTCCACCTTGTGCGGGAGGGAGAAGGACAGCAGCGTCCCGCAGACGAACACGACGAACGCCCCGTACAGCGGCACGCCCGGCCCGATCAGATGCAGCAGCCCGCCGATCGGCGCCGCCAGCGCCGTGGCCAGCAGGCCGGTCAGACTCACCCGGGAGTTCGCCTTCACCAGCGTCGTGCGCACCGGCAGCAGCCGCGGCACCACCGCGCTGCGCACCACCCCGTACGCCTTCGACGCCACGAGCACGCCCAAGGCGGCCGGGTACAGCTCCAGTCCGGCGGTCGCCACCACCCCGGCCATCGTCCAGGCCAGGATCGCCCGGGCCAGCATCGACATCGCCATCGCGGCGCGCCGCCCGTGCGGGATCCGGTCCAGCAGCGGACCGACCACCGGGGCCAGCAGCGCGAACGGGGCCATCGTGACCAGCAGGTAGAGCGCCACCCGGCCGCGCGCCTCGCCGGTCGGCACGGAGAAGAAGATCGTGCTGGCGAGCGCCACGGTGATCAGCATGTCGCCGGCCGAGTTCACGGCGTGCAGCTCGATCAGCTTCGCCAGGCCCGACTCGCCCGCCCCGCCCGAATGCGTGTGCCGCCTGAAGCGGCGCACCACGGCGGACGACGTACGCTGCGTGGCGCGCGCGACGGCGTTCCCCGCCCTGCGAACCCGTCCGGGGCCGGACGTCACTGTGCGTGCCACGCTCGCCAGTCTGCCCTACCGGGCGGCTTTCCGAACGGGGCGCGCACCGATAGCGTGCGATCGCGCAGAATGGAGTCATCAGGTGCGCCCGTGGACGTACGGGCAGGCAGCGTTTGAAGCGGTCCTCCGGTCCGCTCCGCCACCGCCCCGCCCGACCCTCGGCGGCGCACGCGTAAGACGGCGTAGGAGAGAATCGATTCTTGTGAGTGCTGCGATGCGAAGCCGTACCCCAGACCGCCTGTGCGTCGAGGCGGTCGACCTCGCCCTCGAAGCCGCCGTCGAGGCCTTCGGCGAGAAAGCGGTGGGCGAGCACCTCGGCGCGGTCGCCGAGGGCGACCGTGTCGTGACGCACCTGTTCGACTGCCGCGAGGCCGCCTACCGCGGCTGGCGGTGGGCGGTCACGCTCACCCGGGCCTCCCGCGCCAAGTCGATCACCCTGGACGAGACGGTGCTCGTGCCCGGGCCCGAGGCCGTCCTCGCGCCCGAATGGGTGCCGTGGAGCGAGCGCCTGCGCCCCGGCGACCTCGGCCCCGGCGACCTGCTGCCCACCGAGGCGGAGGACCTGCGCCTGGAAGCCGGCTTCTCCGGGGAGGACGTGCCGCCGCCGAACTCGCCGGTCTCCGACGAGATGGCCGAACTCGTCGAGGCCGAGGACGCCGACGTCTCCGGCGGACCGCCCGCGGCCCTGCCGCTGGCGCCCACGGTCGGCACGATCGGCGCCGTCGCGGAGGAGATCGGCATGGCCCGGCCGCGCGTGCTGTCCCGCTACGGGCTGCACGTCGCCGCGGACCGCTGGGAGGACGAGTACGGCCCCAAGGCCCCCATGGCCCAGGCCGCGCCCGCCCAGTGCGTCTCCTGCGGCTTCCTCGTCCCCATCGCGGGCTCCCTGCGGCAGGCCTTCGGCGTCTGCGCCAACGAGTTCTCCCCGGCCGACGGGCGCGTCGTCTCCCTCGCCTACGGGTGCGGGGCGCACTCCGAGGCCGCGGTCATGCCGAAGACCCCGCGCCCGGCCCCGCCCGTCCTCGACGAGACCGCGGTCGAGCCGCTCCCCCTCCACCCGGACCGCCACGGCTCCGTCGAGGACACCACCCCGGCCGAGGAACTCGGCCACAGCTGACGGCTCCGCCGGTCCCCGGGGCACCTCGCGGGGTGCCCCGGCCTTTGCCTGGTGGCGTGCCGGTTCGCGCGTCGGGTGCGGCTGCGGCTGCGGCTGTTGTCGGTCGGCGGTCGGCGGTCGGCGGGTTCCGGCTCGCGGGCGGTGGTCGGGGTGTGCGCGGGTGGCGAGCGGCGCCGGGGGTGTGCGCCTCGCTGTTGGGTGCGGGCTGTCGCCCCGGGTTCCGGTGGTGGGCGCGGTGTGCGTGCCCGCGGTGAGCGGTGTGGAGGCGCCGGCGCGACGACCCCCACCACACAGGTACGTCCCGGCGCGGGCCACGGCTCCCTGGGCGGCGCCAGGAAACGACGGAAGGGCCCCACCGCGCTCACGCACGAGTGCACGCGGGCGCGCACGCCCTGGGAAGCGGCGGCCCGACGACGTATCCGGCCGAACGGCACGATGCCGTCGTCGGGCGAGGTGAGCTGTGCGTACGCCAGTTGCGGGACGAGGTGGCGCAGCAGGTTGATGCGGTTCGTGCCGCGTGCGGGGCGCGCCGGCAGGGCGAGGAGCCGGGTGGCGGTCGCGGTGTGCCCCGGGGGTGGCCGACGTCCCGTACGAACCGGATGACCGGTCCCGCCGGTGGTCCCGGCGGGGCCCGGGGCCGGGGTGTGCGGGACGACCGGGTGCGGGCGCACGCGGTAGCGTCACCCGCACAGGGCATGCGAGAGCGCTTGAGGGAGAAGACGACGTGAGCGGGACCGCGATGGACCGGGGCGCAGATCCGTTCGGGACCGCACGGCTGCGGCGGGCCGTGCTGGACGCGTGGGCCGCGTCGCCCGCCCGGTTCCGGGAGGACGCCAACGCGGAGGAGGACCTCGCGCTCGGCGGCTACCGCGACCGCCTCGTCGTCGAACTGGCCCAGAACGCCGCCGACGCGGCGACCCGCGCGGGGGTGACCGGCCGGCTGCGGCTGACCCTGCGCGAGGGGGTGCTCGCGGCCGCGAACACCGGCGCCCACCTGGACGCCGTGGGCGTGGAGTCCCTGTCGACGCTGCGCGCCAGCGCCAAGCGCGAGGCGGGCGACCTGGCCGTCGGCCGCTTCGGCGTCGGCTTCTCCGCCGTGCTGTCCGTCAGCGACGAGCCCGCGATCCTCAGCCGCAGCGGCGGCGTCCGCTGGTCGCTGGCCGAGGCCCGGGACCTGGCGCGGGAGACCGGTGGACGTTCCCCGGGGCTCACCGACGAACTGCGCCGTCGCGACGGCCACGTACCGCTGCTGCGGCTGCCGCTGCCCGCGGAGGGCACCGCCCCGGACGGCTACGACACCTGCGTCGTGCTGCCGCTGCGCGACGGGGCCGCCGCGGACCTCGCGGCGCACCTGCTCGCGGGGATCGACGACGCGCTGCTGCTGTCCCTGCCCGGCCTGGCCGAGGTGGTCGTCGAGACGCCGGAGGGCGTAAGGACGCTGACCCGGCGCCAGGAGGACGGGCTGACCGTCGTCGTGGACAGCGTCAACGGCACCACCCGCTGGCGCACCGCGAGCGAGGCCGGCGCGCTGGAGGCGGCACTGCTGGCCGACCGCCCGGTGGAGGAGCGGCTGCGGCCGGTGTGGTCGGTGACCTGGGCCGTCCCGGTGGGCGGGGACGGTGCGCCCGAGCGGCCGCGGACGGCGCCCTTCGTGCACGCCCCGACCCCGACGGACGAGCCACTGGGACTGCCCGCGCTGCTCATCGCCTCGCTGCCGCTGGACCCGAGCCGGCGCCACGCCGCGCCCGGCGCCCTCACCGACTTCCTGGTCGCGCGGGCGGCGGAGCTGTACGTACGGCTGCTGGCGGACTGGCGGCCGGTCACCGCGGGCATCGTGGACCTGGTGCCCGGCCCGCTCGGCAAGGGCGAGCTGGACGCGGAACTGCGCCGCCACGTGCTGGAGCGGCTGCCGCGCACCGCCTTCCTGCCGCGCGCCGCCGACGTCACCGGCGGCGAGGGCGAGGACGAACTCCCGCCCGCGCTGCGCCCCGTGGAGGCAGAGGTCGTCGAGGGCACCGGCGCGGAGACGGTCGGGGTGCTCGCGGAGGTCTTCCCGACGCTGCTGCCCGCCGGCCTGGAACGCCGCCCCGAACTGCGCGTCCTCGGGGTGGCCCGACTGCCGCTGGGCGACGCGATCGACCGGCTCGCCGGGGTGGAGCGGCCCGCGGCCTGGTGGCACCGCCTGTACGACTCCCTGGCCGGCACCGACCCCGACCGGCTGAGCGGGCTGCCCGTACCGCTGGCCGACCGTCGCACGGTCATCGGACCGCGCCAGGTGCTGCTGCCGCTGCCCGAGATGGACAGCGTCTACGCCGAAGGGGCCGCCCCGGTCAGCACCGGGCTGCCGGCCGCCTCGGAACTGGCCCGGCTGGGCCTGAAGGTGGCCGACCCGGAGGCAGCGCACCCGCTGCTGGAGAAGCTCGGCGCCACCCCGGCCACCCCGCGCGCCGTCCTCACCACCCCGCAGGTGCGCGCGGCGGTGGCCGCGTCCCTGGACGCCGACGACGCCTGGGACGAGGACGCGCCCGCGCTGGACGCGGAGGAACTGGCCGAGGTCGTCCTCGGCCTGGTCCGTGCCGCGAACCTCGCCCCCGGCGACGAGCCCTGGCTGGCCGCGCTGGCCCTCACCGACGACGAGGGCGAGCTCGCGCCGGCCGGTGAACTGGTGCTGCCGGGCAGCGCCTTCGAGCAGGTCATCCGGGAGGGCGAACTCGGCTCCGTGGACGCGGACCTGGCCGCCCGCTGGGGTGAGCAGCCGCTGACCGCGGTCGGCGTCCTCGCCACCTTCGCGCTGGTCAGGGCCACCGACGTGGTGCTCGACCCGGACGAGCTGGAGCCCCGCGAGGGCGACTGGGCCGAGCCGGACGACGCGGGGCTGCTCGACGCGGTCGACGTCTGGTGCGAGGACGTCCTCGACCGGCTGCCGGACACCGACGTGCCGCCGGTCGCCACCGAGATCGTCGCCGTGCGCGACCTCGACCTCGTCGACGACGACGCCTGGCCGCAGGCGCTGGCCATGCTCTCCGTGCCGCCGCTGCGCGACGCGGTCACCCAGCCGGTGCGGGTCCTGCTGCCGGACGGCACCACGGAGTCCGTGCGGCCCTACACCGCCTGGTGGCTGCGCGACCACCCCGTCCTCGACGGCCGCCGCCCGGTGGGCCTGCGCGCCGCCGGCGGCGACCCGCTGCTCGCCGGGCTGTACGAGGACGCCGAGGCCGGGGCCGTGGACGACCAGGTGCTGCGCGCCCTGGGCGTGCGCACGTCCGTCACGGCCCTGCTGGACGAGCCCGGCGGCGGCGCGGAGCTGCTCGCCCGGCTCGCCGACCCGGAGTCCGCCGTCACCCCGGCCCAACTGCACCGGCTCCACTCCGAGCTGGCCACCCTCGACCCCGATCAGGTCACCCTCCCCGACGAGCTGCGGGCCGTCGTCGACGGTCGCGAGACGCGGGTGGTCGAGGCCGGCGAGGCGTTCGTCGCGGACGCGCCCGACCTGATCCCGCTCACCGTGGGCCTGCCCCTGCTCCCGGTGCCGCCGGTCCGTGCCGCCGCGCTGGCCGAGCTGTTCCAGGTGCGCCGGCTCAGCGAGGCCTTCGAGGCCCCGGTCGTCTCGGAGGGGGAGCCGCACGACGTCGCGGACGCGGTGCGGGAGCTGCTGCCGGGCGCCCCGCTGTCCTACGTCGAGCACGAGGAACTGCTGGTCCGGGTTCCTGACGGCGGCACCGCCGAACTCGATTGGCGGTGGACCGGGAGCACCCTGCACGCCGCCACGCTGGAGGGCGTCGCCGCCGGCCTGTCGTGGGCGGCCGGGGCGTGGCAGCGCCGCTTCGAGGTGGCCGCGCTGCTGGAGGACCTCACCCGCACGGAGGAGCTGGCCCGGGACCGCTGGTTCGACTGAGCCGGCCGCGGCCCGGCGTGTCGGTGATCACACCGGATCATGTGTCGAAAAGGTGTCCACGAGGTGAGTGTTCGCACATAACCTCCCTCTCACCACTCGAGACGCCATGTCGGGGGGATCGACGGGCGTCGCTTCTTCTGGGGGATCTTCACGCATGCGTATGCGCACCACTGTGGCCGCGGTCTCCGGCGCCCTGGCCCTCGCCGCGTCGGCCGTCCCGGCCGCGCAGGCCGCCGACGGGCCGGGCGGCACCACCCCGCTCCGGACCTCCGCCGCCAAGGCGGCGGCGGACACCCTCACGGGTGACACCAGGATCACCAAGGTCGTCGTCAACGGCGGCAAGGACATCGTCCTCGGGACGAGCGCCAAGAAGACGGTCTCCGTCGCGGTGACCGCCACCGACCCGTCGGGCATCGACGGCGCGGTGGTCTTCCTCTGGCACGGTTCGGCCCTCACCGGCACCGGCACCGACGGCGCCCTCTTCCCGGCCTCGGAGGACGCCGCCTGCACCGCGGTCAACGCCACCACGTCCACCTGCAAGGTCAGCATCACCGTCGACCCCAAGGCGGACCTCTACAAGAACGCCCTCGCCGGCACCTGGAAGGTGTACGCCGTGGTCGGGGGCAAGGACGGCGACTTCGTCGAGAAGGAGGCCGCCGGCACCGCGAAGATCAAGCGCAACGCCGTGCTGACGGTCAACGCCGCCCCGGAGCCGGTGAAGAAGGGCAAGACCATCACCGTCACCGGCAAGCTCACCCGGGCCAACTGGGAGACCCACAAGTACGCCGGTTACACGGGCCAGTCCGTGCAGCTGCAGTTCCGCAAGAAGGGCACCAGCACCTACAAGACGGTCAAGACCGTCAAGTCCAGCAGCACCGGCGCCCTGAAGACCACCGTCAAGGCCTCCGTGGACGGCTACTGGCGCTTCAACTTCGTCACCACCTCGCTGACCGGCGCGGTCGCCGGCCCGTCCGACTTCGTCGACGTGCGGTAGCACCCGCCGCGTCCCGGGCGCCGGTCCCCCTCAGCGGGGGTCCGGCGCCCGGCGCTTGTCCGGCACGGTGTCGTCCTCGTCGGTGCGGCGTACGCGGCGCCAGACCACCTCCAGCACGAACGCGGCGGCCGCCGCCACGGCGACGGCGGTCCAGGGGCCCTGGGTGCCGACGAGGCGGAGCGCGAAGAACTCCTGCAGCCACGGTGTGACCAGCACGACCAGGAAACCCGCGCCCATGGTGAGGACCAGGCCGATCCGCCACCAGGTGTAGGGGCGCGCGACCAGTGCCAGCACCCACATCGCGACCAGGAAGAGGGTCAGCGTCGCGGCGCTGGTCTCCGCCTCCAGCGCGCCGGCGCCGCGGTAATGGTGGCGGGCGAGCATGTACGTCACGAAGGTGGCGACGCCCGCGATCACCCCGGCGGGCAGCGAGTAGCGCATGACCCGGCGCACGAACTGCGGCCTGGCCCGCTCCTTGTTGGGCGCGAGGGCGAGGAAGAAGGCGGGGACGCCGATGGTCAGCGTGGAGAGCAGCGTCAGGTGCCGGGGGAGGAACGGGTACGGCGCGTGCCAGATGATCACCAGCAGGGCGAGCAGCACCGAGTAGACGGTCTTGGTGAGGAAGAGCGTCGCGACGCGCGTGATGTTGCCGATGACGCGGCGGCCCTCCGCCACGACCGACGGGAGCGCCGCGAAGCTGTTGTCGAGCAGCACGATCTGCGCCACCGCCCGGGTCGCCTCGGAACCCGACCCCATGGCGACGCCGATGTCGGCGTCCTTGAGGGCCAGGACGTCGTTGACGCCGTCCCCGGTCATCGCCACGTTGTGGCCGCCGGACTGGAGCGCGCCCACCATCTCCCGCTTCTGCTGCGGTGTGACCCGGCCGAAGACCGTGCCCCGGTCGAGCTCGGCCGCCATCCGCGCGCGCTCGGCGGGCAGCCGCCGGGCGTCGACCGTCCGCTCGGCGCCCGGCAGCCCCAGCTTCCCGGCGACCGCGCCGACGGAGACGGCGTTGTCACCGGAGATGACCTTGGCGTGCACCTCCTGCTCGGCGAAGTAGCGCAGGGTGTCGGCGGCGTCGGGGCGCAGCCGCTGCTCCAGGACGACCAGCGCGGCCGGGGTGGCCGAGGCGCCCACCGCGGGGTCGTCCAGCTCCTTCGCCGTCCGGGCGAGCAGCAGCACCCGCAGTCCCCCGGCGTTGAGGCCGTCGACCTCGCCGAGCGCCCGGTCGCCGGCGGGGAGCAGCACGTCGGGGGCGCCGAGCAGCCAGGCGCTGCGCTCCCCGCCCGGCTCGGTGAACGCCGCCGCGCTGTACTTGCGGGCGGAGGAGAAGGGCAGCGCGTCCGTGACGTGCCAGCCGTCGTCCGGGGCCGGGAACGCCGCGGCGACGGCGGCCAGCGTCGGGTTGGGGCGCGGGTCGGCGGCGCTGACCGCGCCGAGCACCTGCCGTACGTAGGGCTCCGCGACGCCGTCCAGCATCCGCAGCTCGGCGACGTCCATCCCGCCCTCGGTGAGGGTGCCGGTCTTGTCCAGGCAGACCACGTCCACCCGGGCCAGTCCCTCGATCGCGGGCAGCTCCTGGACGAGGCACTGCTTGCGGCCCAGCCGCACCACGCCGATGGCGAAGGCCACGGAGGTCAGCAGGACCAGGCCCTCGGGCACCATCGGCACGATGCCGCCGATCATCCGGCGGACCGCCTCGCGCCAGTCGTTGTCCTCCAGGACGAGCTGGCTGACGATCAGGCCGATGGCGGTGGGGACCATCATCCACGTGACGTACTTGAGGATCCGGCTGATGCCGCTGCGCAGTTCGGAGTGGACGAGGGTGAAGCGGCTCGCCTCCTCGGCGAGTTGCGCCGCGTAGGCCTCCCGGCCGACCTTGGTCGCGGTGAAGGCCCCGCCGCCGGCGACGACGAAGCTGCCGGACATGACGGGGTCGCCGGGGCGCTTGACGACCGGATCGGCCTCCCCGGTGAGCAGCGACTCGTCGACCTCCAGGCTGTCGGCCTCGGCCACCTCCCCGTCGACCACCACCTTGTCGCCCGGCCCGAGTTCGACGAGGTCGCCGAGGACGATCGCGGAGGTGGGGACCGGGGTGGCGACCCCGTCCCGGCGGACGGTGGGTCGCGCCTCCCCGATCACGGCGAGTCCGTCCAGGGTCTTCTTGGCGCGCCACTCCTGGAAGATGCCGATGCCGGTGTTGGCGATGATGACGAAGCCGAACAGGCCGTCCTGGATCGGGCCGACCACCAGGATGATCAGGAAGAGCACCCCGATGATCGCGTTGAAGCGGGTGAAGACGTTGGCACGCACGATCTCGGCCATCGAGCGCGAGGAGCGCACCGGGACGTCGTTCACCTCGCCCCGCGCCACCCGCTCCGCCACCTCGGCGGCGGTCAGGCCACCGAGCACGGCCGGTCGCGTCCCGGCCGCCTCCCGCTGCGTGCTCTCCGTCATGGGTTCGACGGTACGTGGGGGGCGGCGCGCGCGGCGCGGCGAGGGACCGCTCTCGGGGACATCTCCGGGGCGCCGTACGACCGGGGGCGTAGCCGCGCGGTACCGGGGTGGGACGCGCGGTGCGGCCGCCGGGGAGGGGGCGGGACGGGGCGGCCGGGTGGGCCGGGCCGGCTCAGTCCCGTCCGGCGTCCTCGGCGGCGCGCGCCCGCTGTATGGCGTCCCGGCGCGCGCGCACGTACCAGAGGCCGATGAGGCCGAGGCCGCCGCCGGCCAGGCAGGTCCAGATCCACCAGGCGTGGCCGTGGTCGGAGTACCAGCCGTAGAAGGGGAGCTGGACGAGGAAGAGCGCGAACCAGATGACCGTGCCGACGGTGACGGTCGCGACGTCGTTCGCCTCCAGAGGTGCGGGCGCCTCGCGCAACCCGGTCGTCCCCTTGCTGTGGCTGCTGCTGCTCATACCGCACAGCGTACCCAGTGACCCAAGGGGGTCTACGCGCGGAGATAGCGTTTGCGAGGCTCATATGTTCATACTGAAACGGTCCGAGGCTGACCGGTTTCAGTCGTAGGAACCTCCAAAAGCTCCCCCCCCACGCAAGGAACCGCATGTCCCCGTCGACCACCGCCAAGGTCGTGCCCAGCTCCCCGACCCCGCCCCCGGCGGCCGCCGGCGGCGCGCTCGACCGCTACTTCCGGATCACCGAGCGGGGGTCCTCGGTCCCTCGGGAGATCCGCGGTGGTCTGGCCACCTTCTTCGCGATGGCCTACATCATCGTCCTGAACCCGATCATCCTCAGCTCGGGCGTGGACAAGTACGGTCACCACCTCGACGGCGGCCAGCTGGTCACCGCCACCGTCGTGACCGCCGCCTTCACCACCCTGCTCATGGGTGTCATCGGCAACGTCCCGATCGCGCTGGCCGCGGGCCTCGGTGTGAACAGCATCGTCGCGCTCCAGCTCGCGCCCAAGATGAGCTGGCCGGACGCGATGGGCATGGTGGTCCTGGCGGGCCTCGCGATCATGGTGCTGGTCGCCACCGGTCTGCGGGAACGGGTGATGAGCGCGGTGCCGCTCGGCCTGCGCAAGGCGATCGCCATCGGCATCGGCCTGTTCATCGTGCTGATCGGCCTGGTCGACTCCGGCTTCGTGACCCGCATCCCGGACGCCGCGCACACGACGGTGCCGCTGCAGCTGGGGATCAACGGCCACCTGACCGGCTGGCCGGTGCTGATCTTCATCCTCGGCGTGCTGCTGACCCTCGGGCTGATCGTCCGCAAGGTGCCCGGCGCCATCCTGATCAGCATCGTCGCCATGACGCTCCTCGCCCTGGTCGTGGACGCGGTGGCGAAAGTCAAGGACGCCGCATGGGGCCTCACCGTCCCGCAGTGGCCCGGCAACCCGGTCGCGAGCCCCGACTTCGGGCTGTTCGGCAAGGTGAGCCTGTTCGGCGGCTTCCAGGAGGTCGGTGTGCTCACCGGCGTCCTCTTCGTCTTCACGGTGCTGCTGAGCTGCTTCTTCGACGCGATGGGCACCATCCTCGGCGTCGCCGACGAGGCGCACCTGCTGGACTCCAAGGGCGACCTGCCCGGGATGAGCCGGGTCCTGATGGTCGACGGCGTCGCGACCGCGGCGGGCGGCTTCACCTCCTGCTCGGCCAACACCTGCTACGCGGAGTCCACCGCCGGCGCCGGCGAGGGTGCGCGCACCGGACTCGCCTCGATCGCCACCGGGCTGCTCTTCGTCGTCGCCCTGTTCTTCGCGCCGCTGGCCACGATGGTCCCGGCCCAGGCGGCCACCCCCGCGCTGGTCGCGGTGGGCTTCCTGATCATGGCGGGCAGCGTCCGGGAGATCGACTGGAGCGACGTCACGATCGCCGTCCCGGCGTTCCTGACCATGCTGCTCATGCCGTTCACCTACTCGATCACCAACGGCATCGGCATCGGGTTCATCACCTTCTGCGTGCTGCGGCTGGTGGCGGGACGCGGCCGTGAGGTGCCGCCCGCGCTGTACGCGGTGTCGGCGGTCTTCGCCTTCTACTACCTGATGCCGGCGCTGGGACTGACGTAACCGCCCGTGTAGAACTGCTCGGTCTCGTCGACGGAGGCCTTGAGCCGTTCGTCGAAGTCATCGCGGATGAGCGTCCGGACGATGTAGTCCTGGACGCTCATCCCGCGTTTCGCGGCGTGAGCCTGGAGACGGTCCAGCAGGTCCCCGTCTATGCGCATGCTGAGCACTCTCGAAGCCATGGCCCAAGGGTCCGGCGGCCCTGTCGGCGCATGCCTCCTTTTCGGGGCGGAACTCACCCGGATGGGTGACTTCCTTGACGAATGTGTTTGGACACGGCACCGTTCCGGCGGATTTTATTTAGCGTAAGTAATGAGCTAGGCTAATGATCGTGAACGAACTGTCCGAGGACGACCGCGCAGCGGTGAACACGCTGCGCGGCGCCGTGATGCGGCTCTCCCGCCGACTGCGCCACCAGCGGGTCGACGAGTCGCTGAGCCCGACGGAGATGTCCGTACTGGGCACCCTCGCGCGCTGCGGGTCCGCCACCCCCGGGGAGCTGGCCCGCAAGGAGCACGTACAGCCGCCGTCCATGACGCGGATCGTCGCCATGCTCGAGTCGAAGGGCCTGGTGCACCGGGACCCGCACCCGGACGACCGGCGCCAGGTCGTCGTCCGGCAGACCGAGCAGGCGGAGGCGATGCTCGAGGAGAGCCGGGCCCGGCGCAACGCGTTCCTGGCCGAACTCATGGCCACCCTCTCGGAGGAGGAACGCGCCGTGCTCCGCGAGGCGGCGCCCGTCCTGGACAAGCTCGCTCACGCCGACGCAAGGAAACGATGACGAGGAGGCGAGACCGGATTGAGTTCGGCAGCCGCATCTGACGCCGCACCCGAACCGAACACCCCCGAGCGGACCGGACCGGCCGGCACGGCCGACCCGGCCGACCTGCCCACCCCGGCCGGCGCCGACGCCGCCGCGGGGGCGGCGGGACCGGCCGGGCCGGGAGTGAACGGACCGAACGGACCGACCGGGGCCCCCGGCGCCGGCCGTCCCGCCGCACCGTCCGCGCCCGGTGGCATGTTCAGCTCGCTCCGCAACCGCAACTACCGGCTCTTCGCCGGCGGGGCGATCGTCTCCAACACCGGCACCTGGATGTCCCGCATCGCGCAGGACTGGCTGGTGCTCAGCCTCACCGGGTCCTCCTTCGCCGTCGGCATCACGACCGCGCTGCAGTTCCTCCCCATGCTCCTCTTCGGGCTCTACGGCGGCGTCATCGCCGACCGCTACCCCAAGCGCCGCATCCTGCTGGCCACCCAGCTCCTGATGGGCCTGCTGGGCCTCGCCCTCGCCGCGCTCACCCTCAGCGGCGCCGTGCAGGTCTGGCACGTGTACGCCATCGCCTTCGGCCTCGGCATGGTCACCGTCGTGGACAACCCGGCCCGGCAGGCGTTCGTCGTGGAGATGGTCGGCCCGGCCGACGTCCGCAACGCGGTCTCCCTGAACTCCGCCAACTTCCAGAGCGCCCGCCTCATCGGCCCCGCCGTCGCGGGCGCGCTGATCACCGCGGTCGGCAGCGGCTGGGCCTTCCTCTTCAACGGCCTGTCCTTCCTGGCGCCGCTCGCCGGACTGCTGCTCATGCGCAGCTCCGAGCTGTACGCGGTGCCCACCGCGCCGCGCGGCAAGGGCCAGCTCCGCGAGGGGCTGCGCTACGTCGCCGGGCGGCCGGAGCTGATCTGGCCCATCGTGCTGGTCGGCTTCATCGGCACCTTCGCGTACAACTTCCCGATCTGGCTCACCGCCTTCGCCGACCACGTCTTCCACGGCGACGCCGGCATGTACGGCCTGTTCAACTCCGTGCTCGCGGTCGGCTCCGTGGTCGGCGCGCTGCTGGCGGCCCGGCGCGGCAGCAGCAGGCTGCGGCTGCTGGTGGGCGCGGCGCTGGGGTTCGGTGTGCTGGAGGTCGTCGCGGCGCTGGCGCCGACGTACTGGATCTTCCTGGCGCTGATGCTGCCGATCGGCATCTTCGGCCTGACCTTCAACACCACCGCCAACGCCAGCGTGCAGCTCGCCACCGACCCCGCGATGCGGGGCCGCGTCATGAGCCTGTTCATGATGGTCTTCGTGGGCGGCACGCCGCTCGGCGGACCGCTCGTCGGCTGGATCACCGACGTCTTCGGGGCCCGTACCGGGTTCCTGGCGGGCGGCCTGGTCGCCGCGGTGGCGGCGGCGTGCGTCGGACTCGTCCTGGCCCGGTTGGGCGGGTTGCGGCTGAAGATCGACCTGCACCGGGGCAAGGACCACAAGCTGGTCGAGTTCGTCCCGCGGGAGTCGGAGTCGGTGGCCGCCTGAGCGCGGCCCCGGCCCGGGCGGCGGCTCGGCCCGCCGCCCCGCCCCGCCGGGCCGTCAGACGACGGCGACCCGGCGCTGGTTGCGGAACTGCCGCATCAGCTCGGCCCACACCAGCAGGCCGGTGACCGGGGCGGTGGCCGCGAAGAGCATGTGGACGTAGTCCTCGCCCAGGCTCGACGAGGCCCACAGGCTCCAGGCCAGCGCACCCGCCACGCCCACGGCGGTCAGGAACCACGAGGGAAGCTCACGGCGGTCGTCGACGATCGCCGCGGCCGTGCCCAGCCCGCCGCCGATGACCAGGCCCATGACAAGAACCGCGCGGGTCCAGTCCGGTGCCCCGATGACGTCCTGCAGCACGGGTTTGGCGTGCAGCTGGCGGTAGGTGATCAGCAGGCTGGCGACGTAGACGGTCACCAGCGTCCCCAGGCTGAGCGCTCTCACGAGCCGACCGAGTGTGCCCCGCTCTCCACCGGGCATGGTGTCCCCCCATTGCCGTAACTCGGCCGAAATGGCCGATTATGGCTCTACAGGATGCCGGAAACCGGATGAACGGCACAGGGGATCGGCGAAACCGGGCGGCCGGTCACCGCGCCAAGGCGCACCCGGCGCCCGGCGTCCGCCCCCGGCGTCCGCCCCCCGGCCGGCCCCGCCTCTCAGGACGCCGCCTGTTCGGCCCGGGCCTGCGCCTCCGCCTCCGTGTCGTAGCGCTCGCGGGCCTCGACGACCTCCTCGATGTTCTCCTCCGCCCACTCCTTCACGGCCGAGAACAACGTGGCCAGGCTCGCACCCAGTGGCGTGAGCGCGTAGTCCACCCGTACGGGCACCGAGGGCGTGACCGTCCGCGACACCAGGCCGTCGCGCTCCAGGGTGCGCAGGGTCTGGGTGAGCATCTTCTGGCTGACGCCCGCGATGCGGCGGCCGAGGTCGCTGTAGCGCTGCGGGCGCTCCTTGAGCGCGGAGAGGACCAGGCCGACCCACTTGTCGCTGATCCGGGAGAGCAGCAGGTTCGTCGGGCAGCCCTTCATGAACGCGTTGTAGGCCGTACGCGCCTCCTCGCGCCGCTGGGACGCGGTGGTCGTCGCCATGGTGCTGCCCTCCGGGACTCCTGGGTTCGGTACGCACTTCCAGGTACGTACTTACCCGGAGAGAGTAGCTCTCCCTAGGTTTGCGTGTGGCGGTGTCCGACCGCCGTTGTCCACAGGACGTTGTCCACAGGAACAGGGAGTCTTCGCCATGCACGCTGTCGTGATCAGGGAATTCGGCGGACCGGAGGTGCTGGAGGTCGCCGAGGTGCCGCTGCCGGAGCCCGGGCCCGGCCAGGTCCGGGTGCGGGTCGCCGCGGCCGGGGTCAACCCCGCCGACCTCGCCGTACGGGCCGGCCTGCTCGGTGCCGCGGCCCTGGTGCCCGGCGGGTTCCTCGGGCTGGGCTGGGACGTCGCCGGCACCGTCGACGCGGTCGGCGCCGGGGTCTCCGGCCCCGCGCCGGGCACCGCCGTGGTGGGCGCCGTGGGCGGGCTCGGTCCGCGGACCAAGGCGCACGCGGAGTACGTCGTGCTGGACGCGGACGCCGTCGCCGCGGCCCCCTCGTCCGTCGAACCCGTCCACGCCGCCACCCTCCCCACCAACGCCCTCACCGCCGACCAGGCGCTCGGCCTGCTCGCCGCCCGGCCCGGCGACCGCCTGCTGGTCACCGGCGCCGCGGGCGCGGTCGGGGGCTACGCCGTCCAGCTGGCCCGCCACGCGGGGCTGCGCGTCGTCGCCCTGGCCCGCCCCGCCGACCTGCCGCTGCTGCGGGACCTGGGCGCCGACGAGGCCGTGTCGTCCCTGGACGGCGTCCGGGCCGACGCCGCCCTCGACGCGGCGGGGATGGGTGCCCCGGCGGTGGCGGCGGTACGGAACGGCGGCGGTTACGTCACCGTCCGGCCCGACGCGGTGCCCGCCGCCGAGCGCGGCGTCCGCGTCGCCGCCGTCCAGGTCCGGCCGGACGGGGCCCGCCTCGCGGAGCTGGTGGCCCTGGTGGACGAGGGCGTGCTCACCACGCGGGTGGCCGACACCTACCCACTGGCGGAGGTCGCCAAGGCCCACGCCCGCCTCGCGGAGGGCGGCCTGCGGGGGAGGCTCGTGCTGGTGCCGTGACGCCTGCTCCGGCGACCGGAGGCGCTTCATCGTTTCGAGTGAATGTGCGATCGGGGCGCCCCGGGCGGGCGGCGGCTGCGTGAGAATCGGAGCTGTCGTCAGTCGCACGCACGGAGCCCCTGGAGGACCGATGAGCTCACAGCCTCACTGGACGCCTCGGGCGGCCGCGGGTTCGTACGCGCCGGACGACCCGGAAACCGCGCTCAAGTACGCGATCCGGCACCACGGGGGGGACCGGGTGCAGATCGTCGAGGGGGTCATCGAGCAAGTGGTGCCACCTACGTGGGGGCATGAGAAGGCTGCGGCCATGATCCGACGGCAGATCGACCCCGTGGTGCAGAAGATCGGCTGCCTCTCGGGCTCGGGAAACCTGGACCTCCCCGGCAGCGGCAACTGGTACGTGCCGGACCTGGCCGTCGTGCCGGAAGAGCTGGCGGAAGCCGACGCTCTGGTCCCCCACCAGACCCTGCTGGTGGTGGAGGTGACCTTGGAGTCCAACGGGGACACCGACCGGATCGTCAAACGCCGCCGCTACGCCGAGTACGGCGCCCCGCTGTACCTGCTCGTCGACCGGCAGGAACGGAGCTGCACCCTGTACGCGGAGCCGGGGGAGCTCGGCTACCGGTCGGTGGACGGCCCGCATCCCTTCGGCACGCCGCTGCGGCTGCCCGAGCCGTTCGGACTCGAGCTGGACACCGCGGAGTTCTGAGGCCCCGCGCTCGCCAGGGTCCACCGCCTCACAGCCCGTCCGCCAGCAGCTCGGCGAGGTGCCGGGCGCGCACCCCGGCGAGCTGGGCGAGCTGGGTGCGGCAGGAGAAGCCGTCCGCCAGGACGGCCGCGTCCGGGCGGGCGGCACGGACGGCGGGGAGGAGCCGGTCCTCGGCGCAGGCGACGGACACCTCGTAGTGGCCGCGTTCGAAGCCGAAGTTGCCGGCCAGACCGCAGCAGCCGGAGGCCAGGGTGCCGCTGAGCCCGGCGCGGGCGCGCAGCCTTCGCTCGGCGGCGTCGCCCAGGACGGCGTGCTGGTGGCAGTGGGTCTGGCCGGTGACGGGCCGGTCGAGGCGCGGCGGTGCCCAGCCGGGCGCCTCCTCCTCCAGCACCTGGGCGAAGGTGCGCACCGAGCCCGCCAGGGCCGCCGCCTCGTCGGTGCCCAGGAGTTCGGGCAGGTCGGTGCGGAGCGCCGCCGCGCAGCTCGGTTCCAGGACGACGACAGGATGGCCGGCGGCCACCACCGGCGCCATCCGCCGCACCGTGCGGCTCATCACCCGGCGGGCCCGGTCGAGCCGTCCGGTCGAGACCCAGGTCAGGCCGCAGCACACACGCCCAGGCGGCAGGACGACCTGCAAACCGGCCGCCTGGAGCACGCGCACCGCGGCGCGGCCGGCCTCGGGGGAGAAGCGGTCGGTGAAGGTGTCCGGCCACAGGACCACGGTCGTCCCTGTCCCTGTTCCTGTCCCGGTCCCCGTCCCCGCTCCCGGCGCCGGCCGCTCCTGCCGGCGCCACCAGCGCACGAAGGACTCCTCGGCCGGCAGCGGCAGTTCCCGCTCGGGCGCGAGGCCCGCCGCCCGCTTGGCGAGGGCGGCCAGCGGGCGCACCCGGGCCAGGGTGTTCACGGTCCCGGCGACCGGGGCGGCGGCGCGCAGCCAGGTCGGCAGCCCGCCCATCAGGTAGTGGGAGGCGGGCCGCAGCCGCCGCCGGTAGTGGTGGTGCAGGAACTCCGCCTTGTAGGTGGCCATGTCGACGCCGACCGGGCAGTCCGTGCGGCAGCCCTTGCAGGACAGGCACAGGTCGAGGGCGTCCGATACCTCCGGCGAGCGCCAGCCGCCGGTGACGACCTCGCCGGCGAGCATCTCGTGCAGCAACCGGGCCCGGCCGCGGGTGGAGTGCCGCTCCTCGCCCGTCGCCCGGTACGAGGGGCACATGACACCCGCGCCCGGCCCACCGCCCGTGTCGCGGCACTTGGCGACGCCGACGCAGCGGCGCACGGCCGCCGAGAAGTCCCCGCCGTCGTGGGGGTAGCCGAAGGCGACGTCGACCGGCCCGCGCGGCAGCACCGAGAACCGCAGGTCGGCGTCGAGGGGCCGGGGCCGTACGAGAATGCCGGGGTTGAGGCCGCCCGCCGGGTCCAGCGTGTCCTTGAACCGGCCGAAGAGGGCGACCAGTTCTTCCCCGTACATCCGCGGCAGCAGTTCCGCGCGGGCCTGCCCGTCGCCGTGCTCACCGGACAGCGAGCCGCCGTGGGCGACGACCAGGTCCGCGACCTCCTCGGAGAAGCGCCGGAAGCGGGCCACACCGGCGGCCCCGAGCAGGTCGAAGTCGATGCGCACGTGGATGCAGCCGTCGCCGAAGTGCCCGTACGGGGTGCCGTGCAGGCCGTGCTCGCCCAGCAGCGCGCGGAAGTCGCGCAGGTACGCGCCGAGCCGTGCCGGGGGCACCGCGCAGTCCTCCCAGCCCGGCCAGGCCTCCGCGCCCCCGGGGGTGCGGGTGGCCGTCCCGGCGGCCTCCTCGCGCACCCGCCACAGCGCCCGCTGCGCGACGGGGTCGGTCACGACGACCGAGTCGCCCGCGTCGGCCAGCCGTCGCAGCGCCTCCGCCTCGCCGGTGCCGGGCATCTCGACGAACAGCCACGCGCCGCCCCGGGGCAGCAGCTTGGCGGCCTCCCCGCCCACCAGGTCGGCTGCCATCCCCTCCACCGTCAGCGGGCCGTACGGCAGCAGGCCGTTCGCGGCGTCGGCGGCGGCGCCCTCGTCCGGATAGCCGAGGACGACCAGCACGCGCACCGGGGGCGCGGGCACCAGCCGGACCTCGGCCTCCGTGATGACGGCGAGCGTGCCCTCGCTGCCGGTCAGGGCGCGGGCCAGGTCCCGGCCGCGTTCGGGGAGCAGGGCGTCCAGGGCGTAGCCGGAGATGCGGCGGGGGAGCTGCTGCGGGTAGCCGGTGCGCAGCAGGGCGAGGTGGCCGTCGACCAGTTCCCGCAGGTCGGCGCGGAGCGGTCCGTCGGTGCGCAGCGCTTCGCCGCCGTAGGTCAGGCACTCCAGGGCCCGGACGTTGTCCGCCGTGGTGCCCCAGGCCACGGAGTGCGTGCCGCACGCGTTGTTGCCGATCATGCCGCCGAGGGTGCAGCGGCTGTGGGTGGACGGATCGGGGCCGAAGGTCAGCCCGTGCGCGGCGGCGGCGCGCCGCAGGTCGTCCAGGACCACCCCCGGCTGCACACGGGCCGTCAACGCCTCGGGACTGAGTGACACGATCCGGTGCATGTGCCGGGTGAAGTCGAGCACGACCCCGGTGCCCGTCGCCTGCCCCGCGATCGACGTGCCGCCGCCGCGCGGCACCACCGGCACCCCGTGCTCCCGGCACACGGCGAGCGCCGCGGCCACGTCGTCGGCGTCGTGCGGCGCGACCACGCCCACCGGGACACGACGGTAGTTGGACGCGTCCATCGTGGTCAGCGCCCTGCTCTGCGCGTCGAAGGAGACCTCGCCGCGTACGGCCCGCTCCAGGTCGCGGCGCAGTGCCTGCCGCAGATCGTCCGCCATGCCCCTCAGCCTGCCCCACCGCGGCGCATGTCTCACCGGATGGAACGGAGCCCCGTGACGGGGTCGTCACGCACTACGCTGCGAACGTGGCCGAGATCCAGATTCCCGCTGACATCAAGCCCGCCGACGGACGATTCGGTTCGGGCCCCTCCAAGGTGCGGCCCGAGGCGCTCAGCGCACTCGCCGCGACCGGCACCTCGCTGATGGGCACCTCTCACCGGCAGGCGCCGGTGAAGGACCTCGTCGGCCGGGTCCGGGACGGCGTCCGCGAGCTGTTCGCGCTGCCCGAGGGCTACGAGGTGGTGCTCGGCAACGGCGGCTCCACCGCCTTCTGGGACATCGCCACCCACGGACTGGTCGAGCGCAAGTCGCAGCACCTCAGCTTCGGCGAGTTCTCCTCCAAGTTCGCCAAGGCCGCCAAGCTGGCGCCGTGGCTGGACGAGCCGACCGTGATCTCCGCCGACCCGGGTTCCCACCCCGAGGCGGCCGCCGAGGCGGGCGTGGACGTCTACGCCTTCACCCACAACGAGACCTCGACCGGTGTCGCGATGCCGCTGCGGCGCGTCGCCGGCGCCGACGAGGGTGCCCTCGTCCTGGTCGACGCCACCTCCGGCGCGGGCGGCCTGCCGGTCGACATCGCCGAGACCGACGTCTACTACTTCGCCCCGCAGAAGTCCTTCGCCGCCGACGGCGGGCTGTGGATCGCGGTGTTCTCCCCGGCCGCGCTGGAGCGCGCCGAGCGGATCGCCGCGTCCGGCCGCCACATCCCGGCCTTCTTCGACCTGCCCACCGCGATCGACAACTCGCGGAAGAACCAGACGTACAACACCCCGGCGCTCGCCACCCTCTTCCTGCTGAACGACCAGCTGGAGTGGATCAACGGCCGGGGCGGCCTCGACTGGGCCGTCGCGCGCACCGCCGACTCCTCCTCGCGCCTGTACACCTGGGCCGAGGACTCCAAGCACGCCACCCCGTTCGTCGCCGACCCGGCCAAGCGCTCGCAGGTCGTCGGCACGATCGACTTCAGCGACGAGGTGGACGCCGCGGCGGTCGCCAAGGTGCTGCGCGCCAACGGCATCGTGGACACCGATCCCTACCGCAAGCTGGGCCGCAACCAGCTGCGCGTCGCGATGTTCCCGGCCGTCGAGCCGGCGGACGTCCAGGCCCTGACCGCCTGCGTCGACTTCGTCGTCGAGCGGCTCTGACGCCCGGCCCCGTGGGGGCCACCACCGCCGGTGGGCGGGGCGACGGCCCCGCCCACCGGCGTTCCCGCGGCGGTTCAGCGCTCCCGGCGCAGCAGCCGGCGCACCCCGATCAGCAGCGCGGCGACCGCCGCCAGGGTGACGGCGCCCAGCGTGAACTGCCGGGTCGAACCGGGCCCGTCCGCGCCGGCGCCGGCGGCGTCCGCCGATGAACTCCCCGAGGGACCGGGGGAGGAGGCGGTGTCCCGGCGGGCCGCGTCGGGCAGGTCGTCCCCGCTCAGCGGCACGCGCCAGACCTCGCTGTCCGTGCCCTCGCTGCCGTACATCAGGGCCCGGCCGTCCGGGGTGAAGGCGACGGACTCGCCCTGCCGCTGCAGCGGTACGTGCATTTGGTCGATCCGGTGCGCCGTGCCGCCGGACCAGCGGTACATCAGGGCGCCGAAGTAGCCGCGCAGCACCAGCCGGCTGCCGTCCGGGGAGAAGGCGCCGTCGGTGATCCACAGCGGGATGTCCGCGATCCGCCGGAAGACGTTGGTGCCGCTCGCGGAGAGCTTCGCCGGGCCCTCGTAGAGGCCGCCGCCGTCCTCGTTCTTGCTCGCGATGTACGCCCGTCCGGACTTCGGGTCGACCATCACCGCCTCGGCGTTGCGCGGGCCCTTGTCGTAGGTGACGGTGAACTGCGTCGCGGTCACCGTCTGGTCCGCCAGCCGCTTCGGTTCCGGGAAGCGGTAGATCCACACGTGCGGCCAGGAGCCGTCGAGGTTGTCGCCGATGTCGCCGACGTACAGGGCGCCGTCCGGCCCCATCGAGATCGCCTCGACGTCGCGCGGGCTGCCCACGCCGCGCAGGGTGACGGTGGCGACCGTCTTGCCCGTCGCGGAGTCGACGGCGTAGACGTACGGGCCGTCGTCGCTGTCGTTGTGCGTCCAGTAGACGCCCTTGTGGAGACGGCTGGCGACCAGGCCGCTCGACTCGGTGATCCGCGGGTCCGACATCGTGAAGGCCACGGACTCCCCGTCGTCGTCGGCGGCCGCCGTGCCGACCAGGGGACCCATGACGAGGACGGAGGCCGCGGCCGCGGCGAGCAGTGGGCGCATGCGCCAAGCCTGCCAGGTGCACGACGGCTCAGGCGAAGTCGAGGCCTCCGGTGCGGCTGCGCTTCAGCTCGAAGAAGGCCGGGTGGCCGGCCAGCGCCCGCACCCCGTCGAAGAGCCGTGCCGCCTCCTCGCCGCGCGGGATCGAGGTGAGGACGGGGCCGAAGAAGGCGGCCCCGTCGATGTGCAGGGTGGGGGTGCCGACCTCCTCGCCGACCGGGTCCATGCCCTCGTGGTGGCTCCTGCGCAGCTCCTCGTCGTACGCGGTGCCGCCCGCGGCCTCCGCCAGTCCCGGCGGCAGGCCCGCCTCCGCCAGCGCCTCGCGCAGCACCTCGTCGGAGACCGGGCGGTCCTGCACGTGCAGCCGGGTGCCGAGCGCCGTGTACAACTCCCGCAGCACGTGCTCCCCGTGGTGCCGCGCGGCGGCGACGCAGACCCGCACCGGGCCCCAGCCGGTGCTCAGCAGTCGCTCGTAGCGCTCGGGCAGGCCCTCGCGGCCCTCGTTGAGCACGGACAGGCTCATCACCCGGAAGCGCAGGCGCAGTTCGCGTTCCCGCTCCACCTCCAGGATCCAGCGGGAGGTGATCCAGGCGAAGGGGCAGACGGGGTCGAAGTAGAAGTCCACGGAGTGCGTCATGCGCGTCACCCTAGGAACGGAACGGCCCGTTCAGCAGGGCCACTCAGGGGCGCCCGCGGTGGGCCAATCGCGGAGGCGGCCAGTGCGCGCCGGCCCCCGGTCGTGACGGGCGTGACATCGCCGGGCCCGAGGTCAGGGCCGTGCGGACGGGGCCGTGGGCCCTAAGATCCCCTCCATGTCCAGCGCACCTTCCGGCCCCGGTGACGGGCCCCGCAGCACGCCGGGACGCGGCACGCCCGGGCGCAGCCCGTCCCGGCGCCGTACGGCGTGGATGTTCGTCGGCGACTCCATGACCGTCGGCAGCGCCGGGGAGCACACCTGGCGCTACCGCATGTGGCAGCACCTGCGGGCGCAGGGCACGGAGGGCGCGGACTTCGCGATCGTCGGCCCGCGGACCGCGCTGTACGACCCCGCCGCCGACGCGGCCGTGTCGCAGCGCTACGCCGACCCGGCCTTCCCGCCGTCCGCGCGCCGCCACCTCGCGGGCTGGGGCGAGGGCTGGCTGCACATGGCGCCGCTGATCGAGGGCGCCGTACGGGAGCACCGCCCCGACGTGCTGCTGGTCTCGCTCGGGCTGATCGACCTCGGCTTCTACACCAACCCCGAGCAGACCGAGGCCAACGCAAGGGAGTTCGTCGTGCGGGCGCGGGCCGCCAACCCCCTGGTCGCCGCGGTGCTGCTGCCCGTCATACCCAACTCGCGCTGCGACCAGGACCCCGGATTCGGCGCGCAGTGCGAGGAGTTCAACACCCGCCTGGCCAAGGCGGTCGCCGACCTGGACACCCCGGTCTCGCCGCTGCTGCTGGCCTCCCGCCCGGCCGGGTACGACATCGCCCGCGACACCTACGACGGCACCCACCCCAACGCCTCCGGGGAGCACCGGATCGCGGCGGCGTTCGCCGACGCCGCGCACCAGGCGTGGGGCCTCGGCGCGCCCTACCGACGCACCCTCAACTCCCCTTGATTCGAGCGCACTCCAACGGCTTGGCTTGTGCCCCATGGAGTACACACAGCTCGGACGCACCGGACTCAGGGTCAGCCGGCTCGTTCTGGGAACGATGAACTTCGGCCCGCAGACGGACGAGGCCGACAGCCACGCCATCATGGACGCCGCGCACGACGCGGGCGTCAACTTCTTCGACACGGCCAACGTCTACGGCTGGGGCGAGAACAAGGGCCGCACCGAGGAGATCATCGGAAGCTGGTTCGCCAAGGGCGGCGGCCGCCGCGACAGGACCGTCCTGGCGACCAAGGTCTACGGCAACATGGGCACCGACGGCGCCCCCTGGCCGAACGACGACAAGCTCTCCGCGCTCAACATCCGCCGCGCCGCCGAGGCCAGCCTGAAGCGCCTGGGCACCGACCACATCGACGTCTACCAGTTCCACCACATCGACCGCGCGACGCCGTGGGAGGAGATCTGGCAGGCGATCGACGTCCTGGTGCAGCAGGGCAAGGTGCTCTACGCCGGGTCGTCCAACTTCTCCGGCTGGGGCATCGCCCAGGCCAACGAGGCCGCCGCGCGGCGCCACTCGCTCGGCCTGGTCAGCGAGCAGTGCCTGTACAACCTGGTCGAGCGCCGTGCCGAGATGGAGGTCATCCCGGCCGCGCAGGAGTACGGCCTGGGCGTCATCCCCTGGTCGCCGCTCCACGGCGGCCTGCTGGGCGGCGCGCTGCGCAAGGAGCGCGAGGGCGGCGGCTCCCGCTCCACCTCCGGCCGCAGCGCCGACTCCCTGAAGGACGCCGTGCTGCGCGAGCAGGTGCAGCGGTACGAGGACGCGGTCGACAAGGCCGGCCTGCAGCCCGGTGACGTCGCCCTGGCCTGGCTGCTGGGCCGCCCCGGCATCACCGGCCCGATCGTCGGCCCGCGCACCCGCGAGCAGCTGGACTCCGCGCTGCGGGCCGTCGAGCTGGAGCTGCCGGCGGAGCTGTCGGCCGAGCTGGACGAGATCTTCCCGGGCCCGGGCCCGTCCCCGGAGGCCTTCGCCTGGTAGGGCTCCACGGCCCCCGCCCCCGTCGTGCGCCCGGTCGCAGATTCACCCGTTCGGGCGCACGATGAGGGTATGACCACAGCCAAGGAGATCATGCACCCCGGCGCCCGTGCGATACCGGCGACCGAGACTCTCGACCGGGCCGCGCAGCTGATGCGCGAGCTCAACGTCGGCGCGCTGCCGGTCCACGACGTGAACGACCGGATGTGCGGCATCATCACCGACCGGGACATCGTCACCAAGTGCATCGCCGCCGGTCACGACCCCTCCAAGGTGACCTGCGGCGACCTGTGCGAGGGCACCCCCCGGTGGATCGACGCCGACGCCGACGTGTCCGACGTCCTGACCGAGATGGAGTCGCACCGCATCAAGCGGCTCCCGGTCGTCGAGGACAAGAAGCTGATCGGCATCATCACCGAGGCCGACCTGGCCCGCCACCTCACCGACGAACAGGTCGCGGAATTCGTCGAGAGGGTCTACGCCGGCGCCTGACCCGGCCGGTCCTCCCGGCCTCCCGGCGCCCCGACGGCTAGCCGCGCACGAGCGTGCCGACGATCACCACGACCACCAGCAGGGCGAGGGCGGCGGTCATTACTCGGGTACGGGTCTTCGGATCCACGCATCGAGGTTAACGGGGCGGCCTCACTGCCCCAGCGGGCAGGTCCGCACCGTCTCGTAGCGGGGCTGCGCCCCCGGCACCCCGGGCACGGGCGGATGGCTCCGCACCAGGGAGAACGCCGCCGCCGTCCACGGCGTCCCGGCGAACCGCCCGAGGGCGTCCGTGAAGGGCCGCAGGCCCACCCTGGTGCGCCCGGCGCGCTGCCGGGCGAGGGTCAGGTGCGCGTGGAAGCGGCCGTGCTCGTCCTCGTGGTGGACGCCCGCCCGCCGGGCGGCGGCCTGCGCGGCCGCGGCGGGGCGTGCCAGGTCGTCCCCGACCAGCCCGGCCCACAGCGTGCGGTCGCCGAAGCGGCCCCCGCCGGTCAGTGAGATCCGGCAGACCGGATGGCGTCGCGCGGCCCTCTCCAGCCGCTCGACCAGGTTCGGCAGCAGGCCCTCGTCCACCTCGCCCAGGAACGCCAGCGTCACGTGCCAGCCGGCACGTTCCGTCCAGCGCAGCCCCTCCGCGCCCGGCAGGGCGCGGAGCGCGTCCACGGCGCCCCCCAGTTCGGCGAGGGCGGCCCCGGGGGGCACGACGGCCACGAACAGCCTCATGCCCCCAGGGTGCACCGGGCAGGGCCTAGCGTGCGATGTCCGCGTAGCCCTCGACCTCGCGCGGGTCCCGGGAGCCCGGGCCGACGTAGCGGGCCGAGGGGCGTACCAGGCGGCCGGTGCGCTTCTGCTCCAGGATGTGCGCCGACCAGCCGGCGGTGCGGGCGCAGCTGAACATCGAGGTGAACATGTGGGCCGGGACCTCGGCGAAGTCAAGGATGATCGCGGCCCAGAACTCCACGTTGGTCGCCAGGACGCGGTCCGGGCGACGGGAGTGCAGCTCATCCAGGGCGGCCTTCTCCAGCGCCTCCGCGATCTCGAAGCGGGGGGCGCCCAGCTCCCTGGCCGTACGGCGCAGCACCCGCGCCCGCGGGTCCTCCGCCCGGTAGACCCGGTGGCCGAAGCCCATCAGGCGCTCGCCCTTGTCGAGGGCCTGCTTCACGTACGCCTCGGCGTCGCCGGTCCGCTCGATCTCCTCGATCATGCCCAGCACGCGGGAGGGCGCGCCGCCGTGCAGCGGGCCCGACATGGCGCCGACCGCGCCGGACAGCGCCGCCGCGACGTCGGCGCCCGTGGAGGCGATCACCCGGGCGGTGAAGGTCGAGGCGTTCATGCCGTGCTCGGCGGCGGAGGTCCAGTAGGCGTCCACGGCCTTGACGTGCTTGGGGTCGGGCTCGCCGCGCCAGCGGATCATGAAGCGCTCGACGACCGTCTCCGCCTTGTCGATCTCGCTCTGCGGCACCATGGGCAGCCCCTGGCCGCGCGCCGACTGCGCCACGTACGACAGCGCCATGACGGCCGCGCGGGCGAGGTCCTCGCGGGCCTGCTCGGCGTCGATGTCCAGCAGCGGCTTCAGTCCCCACACCGGGGCGAGCATGGCCAGCGCCGACTGGACGTCGACGCGGATGTCACCGGAGTGGACGGGGATCGGGAAGGGCTCGGCGGGCGGCAGGCCGGGGTTGAACGCACCGTCGACCAGCAGGCCCCACACGTTCCCGAAGGAGACGTGGCCCACCAGGTCCTCGATGTCCACCCCGCGGTAGCGCAGGGCGCCGCCCTCCTTGTCGGGTTCGGCGATCTCCGTCTCGAAGGCGACGACTCCCTCGAGTCCGGGTACGAAGTCGGACATCAGGCGGCTCCTCTTGATGCGGTCGACGATCCGGTGGTGCTTGTGGCACGCGGGGTGGTGCACGGGGGTCGGCACTCGGTGCCCCGTACGACATCCCCCGATGTCGAGAGGGCACGGATACCCGGCTGTAAGTCTGTCCCCTCCGGCAGGTGACGTGAAGCGTGAGGTCCGGCACATGTTGCGGGGACTTCCCGCGTGGGTTCCCCCGCAGCGTCCGGCACACGGTGCCGCCGCCGTGCTGCAAGATGTGCGGGTGCAGCACAGCCACCACGACCCCGCCGCCATGCGCAAGCAGTACCGCGCCCACGGACTGACCGAGGCCGAGCTGGCCGGCGACCCGTACACCCAGTTCGCGCACTGGTTCGCCGACGCCGTCAACGCCCGCGTCGACGAGCCCAACGCCATGGTGGTCTCCACCGCGGGGGCCGACGGGCTGCCCAGCTCGCGCACCGTCCTGCTGAAGAGCTACGACCACCGCGGCTTCGTCTTCTTCACCAACTACGGCTCCAGGAAGGGCCGCGAGCTCACCGAACGGCCCCACGCCTCGCTGCTCTTCCCCTGGCACCCGATCGCCCGCCAGGTGATCGTGGCGGGGGACGTCGAACGCGTCTCGCGCGAGGAGACGGAGGCGTACTTCCGCACCCGGCCGCACGGCTCGCGGATCGGCGCCTGGGCGAGCGCGCAGTCGTCGGTGGTGGGCTCGCGGGAGGAGCTGGAACACCGCTACGAGGAACTGGCGGCCCGCTTCCCCGAGGGCACGGAGGTGCCCGTGCCGCCGCACTGGGGAGGCTTCCGGGTCGTCGCGCGCGGCGTGGAGTTCTGGCAGGGGCGGGAGAACCGGCTGCACGACCGTCTGGTGTACACCGCAGCCGAGGGCGGCTGGACGGTACGGCGCCTGTCGCCCTGAGGGGCGGGAGCGTTCACCGCCCGCAGACGCAGACGACCCGCGGGCTGCTTCCCGGACGGCGAACCGTCCGGGCATCGGCCGGACGAATCCGACGAGCCCGCGGGTCGGGTGACTGCGATGGATTGGCCCGCTACGCACATCGCGCGCAGGCGAGGAACGCAGGCGTCAGCCCGCAGCCACCTCACGCGTCCGATGGGAAATCATTCTCCGGACCACCTCCCTTCATGTGTGCTCGCAACCCTAGGAAACGGTCCGGCGGACGACAAGCGGTTTTTTTCCGCCCCGGAAGAGGCGGTCCCGAGGCGACCGAATTTCGTGAAGTTCCTGTGTCGTCGGTCACACAGGGGTTGAATGTCCAGACGTGCAGTCATTCGATGCGACGCCGCAGCTGCTCGCCGCGCTCCTCGACGGCATGGAGGCCGGACTCTGTGCCCTGGACCGCGACGGAGTGATCACGCACTGGAACTCCGAGGCCACCCGCATCCTGGGCTGGACCGCGGAGGAGGCCGTCGGCCGGCGCGGGTTCGCCGGCTGGGCGGCGCGCACCGCCGACGCCGAGGAGGTGCGCGGACGGCTGCTCGGCGCCATGGACGCGGAGGGCCGCCAGGTCCACGAGTTCGCGCTGCTGACCAAGGACGGCCGCCGCGTGCTGGTGCGGACCCAGGCCGCCGCCGTGCACGGCCCCGACGGACGTCCCGCGGGCGTCTACTGCGCCTTCTCCGAGGTGCACGCGCAGATCGACCTGGAGCGCTCGATAGCCCTCAGCGAGGCCCTCTTCGACGACGCGCCGTGCGGGGTCGTCCTCGTCGACGCCGACCTGCGTCCCGTCGTCGTCAACGCGTACGCCGCCCGTGTGCTGCGCACCAGCCGGGACGCGCCGCTCGGGCGGCCGCTGGGCGACTTCCTCGACCAGGGCGCGGAGGAACTGGAGAGCGCCCTGCAGCACGTGCTCGCCGAGGGCGCGCCCCCCGCGCCCAGTGAGCTGTGGGTGGGCCTGCGGGCGGACGGCGGCGCACGCTGCTGCTGGCGCAGCGGCTTCGTGCGGCTCGGCTCGCCGCTGGGCGAGGAACCGGTGCCCCTCGGCGTCGGATGGCTCTTCCACGACATCACCGACACCAAGCTCGCCGAGCAGGAGGCGGCGCGGCTGCGCTTCCGCAGCAACCAGCTGCACCGCGCCGCGCTGGCCGTCGCCGAGTGCGAGGACCGCCTGGAGGCGGCGACCTGCTACGTGGACTTCGCCCTCGCCGGGTTCGCCGAGCACGCCCTGCTCGACGTGCTCGCGCCCGACGGGGTGCGCCTCGTCCGGGCCGCCGCCACGCCCCCCGGCGGAGCCGGGCCCTGCCTGCCGGTGTCCGGCGGCATCCCGGTCCGCTACGGCGAGGGGCACCCCGCCCTGCAGGCGGTCGCGCGCACGGGCTCCGTCCGGGCCGGCTTCGGGGCCGCGGCCGCGGAGCCCGCCTCACGGGCCCAGGTCGACAGCTGGGCCGCCGCGCGGCGCTGGCCCGACGGCACCGTCCACGGGCTGTGCGCCGTGCTGCGCAGCCGCGGCCGCACGCTCGGCGTGCTCACCTTCCTGCGCGGCGCGGGCCGCCGTCCCTTCGACCGCGCGGACGCCGCCTTCGCCGAGGACGTCGCGCTGCGTGCGGCGGCCTGCCTCGACCTGCCGCCGCGGGTGTGACGGCGGGCCCGGCGGCGGTACCGGTGGTGGTCCGGCGGAGGCCCGACGACGGTCCGGCGGCGGCCTGAGCGCTCAGTGGCGGTAGAAGATCCGGTCCGCGTACTGCTCGAAGACCTCGGCGTTCCACTCGTGGCCGCCGTCGACGTTGCCCGAGCGGAGCATGGGCGGGGTGACGCCGCGTTCCGCCAGGTCCGCCGCGGCTGTGGCCACGACGGCCTGCATCAGCGCGCTGGTCACCACGGTGGAGGCCGGGCCGAACGGGGCCGGGATCCCCGGTACGGACAGCTCGGCGTCGCCCGGCGCGATCTTGCTGTCCACGACGACGTCGCAGTGGTCCTTCAGGAAGGTGCCGCTCGCGTGCCGTGAGTGCGTCTCCTTCGCGTACGCCACCGATGTGACGCCGATCACCGTCATCCCGAGCGCCTTCGCCTCCAGCGCCATCTCGACCGGGAGCGGGTTGCGGCCGGAGAGGGAGATGACCACCAGGAGGTCGCCCGCCCGGGCGGGGGAGCTGCGCAGCACGACGCGGGCCAGGCCGCCGACCTGTTCGAGGGCACTGCCGAGGGTGGCGGGGACGACGTCCACGCCGACCGCGCCCGGCACGGCCAGCAGGTTGACCAGGGCGAGGCCGCCCGCGCGGTAGACGACGTCCTGGGCGGGGAGCGAGGAGTGCCCCGCGCCGTAGGCGAACACCCGCCCCCCGTTCGCCACGGTGTCCGCGAGCGCGGCCGCGGCCGCCTCGATCCCCGCGGACTCCTCGTCCCTCACGCGCCTCAGCAGTGCGATGGCGGCATCGAAATATGTGGCGGCCAGATCGGTCATGCCGAGAACCGTGCTGCCGCGGCGTCCGCCTGTCAACCACAGGGCCCCGGTTGTCGGTCGCATGCGTCAGAATTGAGTCCAGGGCCACGTACGAGCCACCGAGGGGCACGCATGTCCGGACTGATCGACACGACGGAGATGTATCTCCGCACCATCCTTGAGCTGGAGGAGGAGGGTGTCGTCCCCATGCGCGCCCGAATCGCCGAACGGCTCGACCAGAGCGGACCGACGGTCAGTCAGACCGTCGCGCGCATGGAGCGGGACGGGCTGGTGCACGTCGCGGGCGACCGGCATCTGGAGCTGACCTCCGAGGGCCGGCGGATCGCGACGCGCGTGATGCGCAAGCACCGGCTGGCCGAGTGCCTGCTGGTCGACGTCATCGGGCTGGAGTGGGAGCACGTGCACGCCGAGGCGTGCCGCTGGGAGCACGTGATGAGCGAGGCGGTCGAGCGCCGCGTCCTCGAGCTGCTGCGGCACCCGACGGAGTCGCCGTACGGCAACCCCATCCCCGGCCTGGAGGAACTCGGCGAGAAGGACGGCGCGGACCCCTTCCTGGACGAGGGCATGGTCAGCCTGATCGACCTGGAGACGGGCCAGGCGGGCGCGAGCGTGGTCGTGCGGCGGATCGGCGAGCCGATCCAGACGGACGCCCAGCTGATGTACACCCTGCGGCGGGCCGGTGTGCAGCCGGGCGCAGTGGTGTCGGTGACCCCGTCGGCGGGCGGCGTGCTGGTCGGCAGCGGCGGCGAGGCCGCGGAGCTGAGCACGGAGACCGCCTCGCACGTGTTCGTCGCCAAGCGCTAGGACCCCCGCTCCCCGGGACTCCTCCGCGGTCCGGCGCGCCTTTCGGGTGCGCGCGGGCGGGGTTCGTGCTGGAGGAGGCAGCTGACGGAACCGGTGCGTCGGGGTTCCCCGCCGGCCGGTCGGTCGGTCGCGTCGTTGTTGCGGGGCGAGGGGGCGCTGGTGCTGCGCCGGGTCCGTGTGGTTCCGCGCCGTGGGCCGGACGGTCGGGGTCCTTCCCTGCGCTCCTCCCGGCCCTTGCCCGATGCCGGCTTGATCAACGGGGCCTTGTCCGAGGGACCCCGGCGCCTCCCCATGCGCCGGAGTCCCTTCCTCCCCCGATTCCCCCGTCCCCTCCCCTGGGCCCCCGTGGAGGCCACCCGGATCCCCGAGCTGTCCGGGTGGCTCCCCGCTGCCCGTCTTCCCCGCCGGGCCGCGTCCCGCTGAAGTCCTCCCCTCGGCGCGGGCCGGCAATCCTTGAGCGTTGTCACTCGAAAGAGCGGTGTTGCGCGTGTGAAGACGCGTATAGAACAGGCTTTCGATAACCTGGGGGTCTGAACGTCACGTACCAGGGGGTGCGGCACATGGTCAGGCGCGTCGAAGTCACCGGAGCGGGCGGCCTCCCGCTCACGGCGTGGGAGTACGCCGACGGGTCCGCCTCCGGGCCCGGGGCGGTGTCCGGGGAAGCCCCGCGGCCCGCTGTCCTGCTGCTGCACGGCCTGATGGGACGGGCCTCCCAATGGGCCGGCACCGCCCGCCGGCTCGCCGCCCGCCACCGGGTGGTCGCCCTGGACCAGCGCGGTCACGGAGGCAGCGCCAAGCCCGAGGGGCCCTACACGCGGGACGCCTACGTGGCCGACGCGGCCGCCGTCGTCGAACAGCTGGGGCTCGCGCCGGTCACCGTCGTGGGGCACTCGATGGGTGCCCTCACCGCCTGGCAGCTCGCCGCCCGCCGGCCGTCGCTGGTGCGGGCCGTGGTCCTGTGCGACATGCGGGCGGTGGCCCTCGGGGAGGCGAGCCAGCGCCGCTGGGAGGACTGGTTCGGGGCCTGGCCGCTGCCCTTCCCCGGGCCCGACGCGGTGCGCCGTTGGTTCGGCGAGGAGGATCCCTGGCTGGAGGGCTCCCGCCCGGCGCGGGGGGAGTTCTTCGCCGAGGTGATGGAGGAGCACGCCGACGGCTGGCGCCCGGTGTTCACGCGGCGGCACATGCTGCGCTCCCGTGAGTCCTGGATCCACGACGCCCACTGGGACGAGCTGGCCCAGGTGTCCTGCCCCGCCCTCGTCGTCCGCGGCTGGGACGGCGAGCTGGGCCGTGCCGAGGCCCAGGAGATGGTGCGGGTGCTGCCCCGGGGCTCGTACGCGGAGATCCCCGACGCCGGGCACCTCGTCCCCTGGGACCAGCCCGAGGCCTGGTACGCGGCGGTCGAGACCTTCCTGGCGGACGTCGCGGGCCTGCCGGTGTGCCAGGCCTGACCGGGCGCGGGACGCCGGGAGGCGAGCGCTGAGCGGGGAGCGGCGGCGGCGGGGGTCAGGCGAAGACGACCGTGCGGCGGCCGTTGAGCAGGACGCGGTGCTCGCTGTGCCACTTCACGGCGCGCGCCAGGGCCTGGCACTCCACGTCGCGGCCGATGGCGACCAGCTGCTCCGGGTTGACCTCGTGGCCCACCCGCTCGACCTCCTGCTCGATGATCGGGCCCTCGTCGAGGTCGGCGGTGACGTAGTGCGCCGTCGCGCCGATCAGCTTCACCCCGCGGGCATGGGCCTGGTGGTAGGGCCGGGCGCCCTTGAAGCTGGGCAGGAAGGAGTGGTGGATGTTGATGATCCGGCCGGAGAGCTCCTTGCAGAGGTGGTCCGACAGCACCTGCATGTAGCGGGCGAGGACGACCAGTTGGACGTTCTCCTTCTCCACCAGCGAGAGCAGCTCCGCCTCGGCCTCGGCCTTGTTCTCCTTCGTTACCGGGATGTGGTGGAAGGGGACGTCGTAGGAACCCGCCAGTTCGGCGAAGTCGGTGTGGTTGGAGACCACGGCGGCGATCTCCACCGGAAGCGCGCCGATGCTGGTGCGGAAGAGCAGGTCGTTGAGGCAGTGCCCGAACTTGCTGACCATCAGGATGACGCGCATCCGCTCGGCGGAGGGCGTGATCTGCCAGTCCATGGCGTAGGCGTCGGCGACGGCCGCGAAGCTGGCCCGCAGCTTGTCGGCGGTGACCGGGTGGCCCGCCGAGAAGTGCACCCGCATGAAGAACAGCCCGGTGTCGTGGTCGCCGAACTGCTGGCTGTCCTCGATGTTGCACCCGGTCATGAAGAGGTAGCTCGACACGGCGTGCACGATGCCCGCCTTGTCGGGGCACGACAGGGTGAGGATGTACTGCTGGTCCTGCGGCTGCGGCTGCGACTCGTCGGCGGCGTTCACGGGGCTAGCGTCGCACAAAGTCGCCCCGTCGTTCCAAGCCGTCCGCCAGCCGGGCGCCCGGGTGTCGTCGCAGGTGGCACCCGGCTGCCGCGGCGCTCGCGCCGGTTCGCGGCGCGACGGAAGGCCGCGCGGGACGACGGCACGGGCCGGCGGGAGCGGACGGCGGTGCCGAGGGCTCAGGCCGTGCGTGTGTAGATCTTGAGGATTTCCAGTGAACGCGGCGGCGTGTCCGGGTCCTCGCCGTCCCCGGTCGCCAGCCGCACGTGCGCCTCGCGGGCCGCCCGTACCGCCTCCGGCCAGGCGTGGTTCTCCAGGTACGCGGAGACGGGGGCGTCCGCGCCCACCTGGTGCAGGATCTTCAGCACCCGCAGCACGGCCACGTCGACCAGGGCCGCCTCCTGGGAGTCCCGGAAGACGGTGCCCACGTACTTCTCCGCGGACCAGTTGTCCAGCCAGGTGTCCTCGACGAGGCGGTAGACGGCGTCGGTCACGTCGCCGTAGCCCGGTTGCCCGGCGAGCCAGACGTCGCGCTGGAACACCGGGTCGCTGATCATGTGCAGCGCCGAGCGCACGTTCGCGCGCCAGCGCCACCAGGGCATGTCGTTGAGCGGCATGCCCCCCATCGTGGACGAGCGGGTGCCGCGGCGGGAAGACTTCTCCGTACTCTGCACAGTGCACGATCGTACGTGCTCCCCGCTTCACACACTCTGTTCACCCGATGGTGACCCTCCGTTCCCTCGTGTTCACCCTGGCGTTGCGGAAAACGCGGAATCTTCCCATTCCATGAGTGATTGCCGCACACGCAGAGCCGTTCCGTTCGTGTCGGCGATCGCCGGCGTCGCCCTGCTCGCAGGATGCGGCACGCTCCCCGGGGGGACGGGCGGCACCACCGGCCCGATCGTCGTCATGACCTGGGCGCCGCAGAACACCAACGCGACCAACATGCCGGGCATGCCGGCGATGGCCAAGACCTACGCGAAGTACGTCAACGCCCGCGGCGGCATCGCCGGCCGGGAGTTGAAGGTCATCACCTGCAACGACCACAACACCGCGATCGGCGCCGGCGACTGCGCCGAGCAGGCCGCCGACGCGGGCGCGGTCGCGGTCGTCGGCTCCTACAGCCAGTACGGCGCCGCCTTCACCACCACGCTCGAGGCCGAGGGCATCCCGTACCTCGGCGGCTACGGCATCACCCAGGACGAGTTCGAGAGCCCGCTCTCCTACCCCATCAACGGCGGGTTGCCCGCGCTGATGGCCGGTGCCGGCAGTCAACTGGCGGGCAAGTGCGACAAGGTGAGCCTCGTACGCCCCGACACCGCCGCGGGCGACCTCTTCGTGCGCTTCCTCGACGCGGGCCTGCGCGCCGCGGGCCGTTCCGGTGCCACCGACCTGCGCGCCGCCGAGGACGCCACCGACTACAACGCGATATCCCGGCAGGCCATCGGCTCCAACAAGCCCGGCGACTGCGTGAGCGCCGCACTCGGCGACAAGACCGCCACCTTCTTCGACGCCTTCCGCCGCACGACGACCACCGACCCGCTCTCCGGCCTGGAGGACGGCCCCCAGGCGCGGATCGCCTCCGTCCTCGGCAGCGTCCAGCAGTCCACCCTCGACAGCACCGGCGGCAAGAACAGCCCGCTGGAGGGCGCGTACATCACCGGCTGGTACCCGCCGGCCTCCGACTCGCGCTGGGCGCTGATGCGGAACACGATCAAGCGGTACGCCTTCGGCAACAACGACATCGACCCGAACGACCCGGGCGTGCAGACGACGTGGATCGCCTACACCGCCCTCACCGAGGTCATCGAGAAGATGGGCAAGGACCAGGCGGTCACGGCGCCGACGCTGAAGAAGGCGCTGGACGGGGCGCACAACGTCTCCACCGACGGCCTCACGCCCCCGCTCGGCTGGCGGGACGAGGACGCGGCCGCCATCATCGAGCAGCCGCGACTGGTCAACGGCCGGGTCACCTTCCAGAAGGTCGAGAAGGGCCGGCTGGTCGCCGCGCGCAAGGGCTTCGTGGACGTGACGAAGACCCTGGAGAACGCCCCGGGCTGACGCCCGGCCGGGCGCCGGGAACAGCGGCCCGCGACGCCGGGGGACGCCCGGACAGCCGGAGCGCCGGCGGCCACGGCCGCCGGCGCTCCGTCGTTTCACGGGGAACCCGCGTCAGAGCTGGCTGCCCTGGTGCTGCGTCAGCCCGTACTTCTTCGCGATGGGGTTCCACAGCGCCGCCGCACGCGCCTTCGCCTGCGTGGCGGTGCCGCTCTGGGTGTTGCCCGCCGAGTACTGGCCGGTCGGGCGCGCCTGGTCGTGACGGCAGAGCTTCTTGGTGCTCTTCACCTGATCGGCCCAGGCCGCGTAGTGGTTGTCGGCGGCCGCGGAGGCCGTCCACGCCTTGTTGAGGGCGTCGGTGAGCTCCTGGTGGGCGGGGAGCTTGTCCACCGGCAGCGACTTCAGTTGCGCCATCAGGTCGTTGCGCTGCTGCGCGGCGGCCCGCAGATCGGCGGCGGCCCCGTCGAGGTTCCGGCAGCCCTTGATGCCGGCGACCGCGTTGATCACCGAGGTCCGGTTGCTGCCGCTCGTCTTGAGCAGTGCCTCCAGCCCCTTGGCCTGCTTCTCCGCCGCGTCGTCGCCGCCGCCCCCGGAGGACGCCGGGGCCGAGGCGCTGGACGAGGGCGCGGGGGACTGGCCGCCCGCGGTCGGGCTGTCGTCCCCGCCGCTCATCAGGGCGCCGGCGAGGAGACCGGCCACGGCACAGCCGCCGACGACGATGCCGATCAGCGCGGCCGGGGTCATCCTGCGGCGGGCCGGGGCGGGCTCGTCGTGGTCGTAGGACGGCTGCGGCGCGTAGGCGGGCTGTCCGTACGCGGGCTGGCCGTAGGCGGGCTGTCCGTAGTCCGGGGTCGCGGCGTAGCCCGGCTGCTGCGCGGGCGGGCCGTCCTGGCGGTAGAGGTGCCCGAAGTCGTCGTGGGGCTGCTGTGGCGCGAGCATCCCGTCGTCGTGGCCCTGGTGACCCTGGGGGTCGTGCGGGTAGCCGTAGCCGGGTGCCTGCTGCGGGGCCTGTGCGTCCTCGAAGCGCGGCAGGTGCTGGGTGGCGTCCGCCTCGGCCGGGGCGCCCGGGTGCACGCCGTAGGAGGCGTCGGCCATCGGGTACGGCGGCAGCATCTGTGTGGCGTCCGCCACAGGGCCGGGCTGGTACTGGGGCGCCGGGGGCTGCTGCGGCGCATGGGCCGGCATGGGCGGCCGGGCCTGCGGGTACGGCGGGAAGAGCTGTGTCGCGTCGGAGTCCGGGAGGGACTGCTGCGGGGCGCCGTACGCCTGGGGCTGCTCGCCCCACGGCTGCCCGGCCGCGGGGCCGGTACCCCACGTCGTGGCCGCTCCCGGGCCGGGTATGCCCCCGTCCGCGGGCAGCACCACGCCCTCGTGCACCTCCGGATACGCCTCGTCACCGCGTCCGCCGTGCATCTCCGGTACCTCTGCCTTCTCCGTCGCTACGGAATCGTCGGCTCACGCTACCGGGTCTGCTTCGGGGGTCACCACGCCGCGGTCGGTCCCGTGGGGTCCGGGCGGCCGCCGCGTCGCAGAACAGGGTGCCCCTACCGCGGGGTTGATGTCGTTCCTGTAACGATTCGGTGGACGGGGGCGTGTGCCACCCCCGTCCCCGTGCCGTCACGCCGCCAGTTCCTCCTCCTCCAGCCGGGCGTCGAACTCCCGGACGGCGTTCTCCGCCGCGTACGGCTGGAGGCGCAGGCGGAGGTCGTCGAGGTACTCCGCACCGCGGTTGGTGCGGAGCGTGGAGAGCAGCTCGACGGCCCGGGCGCCGGTGTGGCAGGCCTGCTCGACCTCCCGTTGCTGGACCTGGGCCTGGGCGAGCAGCAGCAGCCCGATCGCGCGGCGGCGGGCCTTCTCCGGGGCGTGCCCGGCCAGTGCCTCCTCGGCCCGGCGCACCGCCTGCGGCGCCTGGTTGAGGTCGCGGTGGCAGTGGGCGAGCTCGTCGGCGAGGTAGGCGGGCCCGAAGTGCCGGATCCAGTCGGGGTCGTCGCCCGGCTCGGAGCGCTCCAGCGTCTCCACGGCCTGTCCCGCGACGGCCCCACAGGCGCGCGCGTCGCCCATCAGCGCGTGGCCCCGCGCCTCCGCCGCGTAGAACATGGCCTGCGCGGTGGCGGTGACCTGGCCGCGGGCGCCCTCCTGGGCGGCGCGGGCCAGTTGGGCGATCTCGCGCGGGTTGCCGAGCTGCGCTGCGAGGTGGCTCATCCCGGCGGCCAGGACGTAGCCCCCGTACGCACGGTCGCCCGCGGCCTGCGCCAGCCGCAGCGCCTGGATGTAGTAGCGCTGCGCCAGGCCGGGCTGGCCGGTGTCGACGGCCATGTAGCCGGCGAGTTCGGTCAGTCGCGCGACGGCGGAGAAGAGCTGACGCCCCGTCGCCTCGCGGTAGGAGCCGGCGAGGAGCCCGGAGACCACGCTGTTGAGGTAGTGCACCACCACCGGGCGCACATGACCGCTGCCGAAGCGGTGGTCGAGTTCGTTGAGCGCGCGGGTGGTTGCCCGTACCGCCTCGACGTCGGACATGCCCACGCGCTGCCCGCCGGCCCGCGCGACCTGGGCGTCGGCGCGGGTGATCAGCCAGTCCCGGCTGGGCTCGACCAGGGCCGAGGCCGCCACACTGGAGCCGGTGAGGAAGTCCCGGCGGCCGACGTCGCTCCGCCACAACTCGCAGACCTGCTCGATCGCGCCGAGCACGGTGGGTGAGAAGTGCAGGCCGACGCCGGTGGCCAGGTTCTTGCCGTTGGCCATGCCGATCTCGTCGATGGTGACGGTGCGGCCGAGTTTGCGGCCGATGGCCTCGGCGATGATCGCCGGGGCCCGGCCCCGCGGTTGCTGGCCGCGTAGCCAGCGGGCCACGGAGGTCTTGTCGTAGCGCAGGTCGAGGCCGTGCTCCGCGCCGCACATGTTGACCCGGCGGGCCAATCCGGCGTTGGAGCAGCCTGCCTCCTGGATCAGTGCCTGCAGCCGTTCGTTCGGCTGGCGGGCGACGAGCGGTCGTGCGGCCATGGGCTCCCCCTCACAGCTGCCGCTTTGGGACCTCAAGATCCCTTCCTGAAGATCCCTTCCCGGTACGCGCCACTCAAATTCCCCGCAAAGGACATAATTTGCGGCTGGATGCATGCCTACACACGCAAGGGTGACTACCCGGATGTCGGACCTCCCCCTACCGCGCGCCCCCGCACGTGCTCCCGTGCGCCCGCCATGAGCCGCGAGGCCGGGACCTCACTGCCCGTAACCCGCGCTGGGCAGGGCAGTTGTGAAGGTCGTGGAAGACACCGTGGAACACACCGTCCCAGCCCCGCGGCGGATCGCCGGCCAACTCCTCGACGCCGCCGTCGGGTACGCGGACGAACGGCACTGGGATGTGCTGCCCGGTGCGTGGCTCGTCGAGGACGCCGCCCCCTCCGGCCGCGGCGGCGCGCGCGTCCCGCGCACCCCGCGCTGTTCCTGCGGCGACACCGGCTGCCCCGCACCCGGGGCGCACCCGACCGGGCCGGGCTGGGTGGGGGAGGCGAGCGGCAGCGGCGCCGCGGTACGCAGGATGTGGCTGCGGCAGCCCCTCGCGTCGGTGCTGCTCCCCACCGGGCGCACCTTCGACGCGATCGAGGTCCCCGAGGACGCCGGCTGCCTCGCGCTGGCCCGCATGGAGCGCATGGAACTGCCGCTCGGGCCGGTGCTCGGGACCCCGTCCCGCCGGATGATCTTCTTCGTGCTGCCCGGGGCCGCCGCCAAGGCGCCGGACCTGCTGCGCAGGCTCGGCTGGGCACCGTCCTCGCTCGACCTGGTGGTGCGCGGCGACGGCGACTGGGTGCCGGCCCCGCCCACCCGGCTCGGGACGGGCGGCGTCGTCCAGTGGGTGCGCCAGCCGACGGCCCTCAACCGGTGGCTGCCGGACACCGAGGAACTGATCTCCCCCCTCGCCTACGCCTGCGGCCGCGGACGCTAGCCGGGCCGTACCCCCCTCGGCATAGGGTGGGCGGATGCCGAACGCATCCGTCGCGCCCGCCGTACGTGTCCAGGGACTGTGGAAACGCTTCGGGCAGCAGGTCGCCGTCGCCGGGATCGACCTGAGCCTGCCCGCCGGGCACTTCGTGGGACTCGTGGGGCCCAACGGGGCGGGCAAGACCACGACCCTGTCGATGGTGACCGGACTGCTGCGGCCCGACCACGGCCTCATCGAGGTCGGCGGCGCCGACGTCTGGCGCGACCCGGTCGCCGTGAAGTCCCGCATCGGCGTCCTGCCCGAGGGGCTGCGGCTCTTCGAACGGCTCACCGGCCGCGAACTGCTGGCGTACACGGGGCGGCTGCGCGGCATCCCGGGCGCGGAGACCGACCGCCGCGCCGCGCAACTGCTCGACGTCCTCGACCTGGCCGGCGCCGCCAACAAGCTCGTCGTGGACTACTCGACGGGCATGCGCAAGAAGATCGGCCTGGCCGCGGCCCTGCTCCACAACCCCAAAGTGCTCTTCCTGGACGAGCCCTTCGAGGGGGTCGACCCCGTCTCCGCCCAGGTGATCCGCGGGGTGCTGGAGCGCTTCACCGGGTCCGGGGCGACGGTTGTCTTCTCCTCGCACGTCATGGAGCTGGTGGAGAGCCTGTGCGACTGGGTGGCGGTGATGGCCACCGGCCGGATCGTGGCGCAGGGCCCCATCGCCGACGTGCGCGGGCAGGCGCCGACGCTGCAGGACGCCTTCCTGACCCTGGTGGGCGCCCGAGACCGCGGCCCGGGGCAGGACCTGGACTGGCTCGGCGGGGCGAACGCCGGGGGCGGTCCGGCCGGGGCGGACCGGTCGTGACGGGGACCTTCGTACGGCTCAAGCTGTCGGTCCTCCGCAACGGGCTGCGCCAGTCCACCGGACGCCGGGTCGGCTGGATCGTCGGCACCCTGGTCTCCCTGCTGTACGCGCTGGGCATGGTGGTGGGGCTCGTCCTCCTGCACGGCAACGAGTACGCGCCCGCCGCGGCCGTCGGCGTCGGAGTGGTGCTCGGGGCCGGCTGGGCCGTCATGCCGCTGTTCGTCTTCGGCGGTGACGACACCCTCGACCCGACCCGGCTGGCCATGCTGCCGCTGCGGCCGTGGCCGCTGGTCCGGGCGCTCCTGGTCTCCTCGCTCGTCGGCGTCGGGCCGCTGCTGACGCTCCTGGTGGTGGCCGGCGCGGCGGTGTCCGTCGTGGCGGGGGCCGCCTCGGCGGTGGCCGCGGTGCTCGCGGTGCCGCTGGCCGTGCTGATGTGCGTGGCCGTGTCGCGTGCCGTCGCCGCGGCAAACACCCGCCTGCTGACCAGCCGCAAGGGGCGCGACCTGGCGGTGCTCAGCGGCGTGCTGATCGCGGTGGGCGCCCAGTTGGTCAGCCTGGCCGCCAACGCGCTGACCTCGGGGAACGGCCTGGAGCGGATCAGCGGTTTCACCACCGTGCTGCGCTGGGTGCCGCCGGCGTCGGCGCTGGACGCGGTGCGGTCGGTGGGCGAGGGCTCGTACGGGCTCGCGGCCGCCGAACTCGCCTGGACCGCGGTCGTGGTGGGCCTGGTGCTCCTGTGGTGGCACACCAGCCTGGACCGGCTGATGACCCGCCCGGACGCCTCCACGCTCCAGGCGGGGCCCTCGAGCGTCCGTGAGACCCGGTTCCGGCTGTTCCCCGAGGGACGCACCGGTACCGTCATGGAGCGCCAGTTCCGCTACGCCTGGCGTGATCCGCGCACCAAGGCCGCCTGGGCCACCGCGCTGGCCGTCGGGCTGCTGCTGCCGCTCGTCTCGGCGGTCCAGGACGGCAGCGTCTACACCGCCTGCTGGGCGGCCGGGCTGCTCGGGCTGCAGATGTACAACCAGTTCGGCATGGACGGCTCCGCCTTCTGGACGGTCGCCGCGACCATCTCCTCCCGCGCGGACGCGTACGCGGAACTGCGGGGGCGGGCCCTGGCGATCGCGGTGGTGGGCGTCCCGTACGTGGCCGTCGTCACCATCGGCGCGGCCTTCCTGCTGGGGCGGGCCGACGCGGTGGCCGAGACGCTCGGGCTCTCCTTCGCGCTGCTCGGGGCGCTGGTCGCCACCGGCGCCTGGGCGAGCGTGCGCTTCCCGTACTCCATGCCGCAGGAGAACCGCTTCGGCAGCGCCGCCGCGCCGGGCCAGACGAGCCTGGCGTGGCTCAGCCTCGTCGGGGGCGCGCTGACGGGCGCGGTGATCACGCTTCCGGTGCTCGGCGTGCTGATCTGGCTCCACGTCTCGGGGCGGCACGGCGCGCTGTGGCTCGTACTGCCGCTGGGCTGCCTCTACGGGGCCGCGTTCGCGGTGGCGGGGGTCCGCTCGGCGGCGCCCCGTCTGCTGGGCCGGCTGCCGGAGGTGCTGACGGCGGTGAGCAAGGGGTAGGCCCCGCGCGGCGGAGGGCGGGCGGGCGGGCGGGTGCGGGCCCTAGAGGCGTGACAACGATGCCGTGGCGTACAGGACGTCCCGGATCGCCGCGCCGTCCCCGTCGCGGCCGGCGGCGATGCGGCCGGGGGCGATGTGGCCGGCGGCCAGCTGGCAGAAGTCGAGCTGGTCGACGGCGATCTCGGCGACCACCGCCTCGGGGGTGCCGATCGCGCCGGGCGAGTCCAGGGAGATGTACCAGTGGCCGCCGCCGGAGCCCTCGACGTGGAGGTCGAGGGTGCGGCCGGGGGCGCCGGCCCGCACCAGACGGGCGGAGGACTCGGCCAGCCCCGCCTGCCGGAGCGCGGCCAGGGCGGTGGGCAGCATCCGGGCCGCGAGGTCGATCATGCGGTTGAGGTGCGGCGCCGCCGGCGGCCCGTACTCGGGGTAGTCCAGCGCCTGCGCGATGTCCTCGGCGTGGATCCAGCACTCGAAGGCGCGGTCGATCAGGGCGTCCCGCATCGGCACCACGGCGTCGGTGAAGTCCACCGGCAGGCCGCCGGTCGCGGACCCGGCGAAGGACAGCGTCCGCACGATGTCCCGGGTCTGGGTGCGCCACTTGTTGCGGACGAAGGCGTGCGTGTGGCGGCGGCAGCGCTCGCCGGCCAGCTCGGTGCGCTCCAGGCGCGTACGGGGCGCGCCCGGGCCGAGCGGGTCGTCGAGGCCGAGGGCGGTGGCGACGACGCCGTCCACCGAGCCGAGGTGGGCGAGGACGCCGCAGAGCGTCAGCTCGCGCGCCCCGCCGGCCCAGACCAGCTTGACCGGCATGTCCCACTCGGGTTCGCCGAGGTCGGCGAGGAGCGCGTCCAGGCGCGCGGTCTCGGCGTCGTAGGGGGCGGCCCACTCGGGGACGGGGATGCGCGCCGGGCGGCGCCCCAGGCAGCCCTCCAGGACCCGGGCGCGCAACAGCGGGTCGAGGTCGAGGGACTCCTCCTGGTGCAGCAGGCCCACCGCGCGGCGCAGCCGCATCGCCTCCTCGGCGCAGGGCGCGCAGTCGGTCAGGTGGACGTCGACGGCGCCGGCCTCGTCGCGGGAGCAGGCCGACAGCGCCCACGCGCCGAGCAGGGAGCGCAGTACGCGGTGGTCGTACTCCGGGGGACCGGACCGCGCGGGCTCCCGCGCGGGTTCGCGCGCCGTCTCGCGCGCCGTCTCGGGTGAGGAAGGGGACGGGGACAGGGCCGGGGCCGCGGGTCCGGCCTCGGGCAGCGGACCGTCCTCTGCGGCGCCGCGCGGCATCGGCACCCGGGGCAGGTTGGTCCCGGGCGGGGGAGTCTCGCCGTTCTCGGCCGGTCCGTTCACAGGGACCTTCCCCGGGGCGCGGAGTCCTGGACGGCGGTGGACAGCAACTGGAGCCCGAGCCGCAGGCGGCGGCGGGCCTCGTCCTCGGTGACCCCGAGGTCGGCGGCGGCCTCGCGGTAGTCCATGCGGCGGCGGTAGGCGAGGTCGAGGGCCTGGCGCAGGGGTTCGGGCATGGAGGTCACGATGTAGTCGGCGCGGGCGGCCGTCGAGGCCTCGCGGACCCGGGCCTCCACCTGCTCGGGGGTGCCGGCGCCGCGGTTCTCGGACTGGCGCAGCCGGTGGACGGCCTGGCGCTGGGTGAGGCCGGCGACCCAGGAGCGCAGCGAACCCTGTTTGGGGTCGTAGGCGTCCGGGTTCTCCCAGATGTAGCCGAAGACCTCGCGGGTGATCTGGGCGGCGGCCTCCTCGTCGTCCATGACGCGGTGGGCGAGGCTGTGCACGAGGGAGGCGTAGCGGTCGTACAGCTCTCCGAGCGCGGCCTCCTCGCCGCGCGCGAGCCGCTGCTGCATCTTGCGGTCCCAGCGGGGTGGTGCGGATGCCGCCATCGCGTCTCCCCCTTTGTCGCCGTCGCCCTACTACGGTCGCACTGCCTCGGATCGAATGTATCCGCCGATTGCTGCCACGTACGGCGCCTTGCGGCAAGCTTCTGCCATAACTGATCGATTCTGGTAATGCGTTACCCGGGTGTGACCGGAAGATTGCGGGGAAGCGGCTCCGGCGGGGCATAGGGTCTGTACGACCGCTGCCAGGAGAAGGGCCAGACAGTGGCATTGCAGGTGTTGCAGGACGAACGGGACGGTTGGGTGGTCCTGACCGTGTCCGGGGAGATGGATCTCGTGACCGCGCCGGTTGTGCGCCAGCACGTGCACGACGCGGTGGCCGACGGGCGGCACAGTGTGGTGCTGGACCTGGCCGGGGTCCACTTCTGCGACTCCAGCGGTGTGGGCGTGCTGATCGCCGCCCGGCGGCTGATGCGGTCCTGTGCCGGGCAACTGCGCCTGATCCTCCCCCGGAACAGCCCCTCCGACGGCGTCGCGCACGTCAACCGGGTGCTGGCCGCGCTCGGCGTACGCCGGCTCTTCGAGGTCTTCCCCGACCTGGAGGCCGCCACCGACGACACCGCGGGGCCGATGTCCGCCTAAGGCGCGCCTCCGAGGGGCGGGCGGGTCCGCCAAGTCCTGTGTGAGCACTCTCACATCCGGTGTCCGCTTCGTCCATGAGGCGTCCCTGGAGGCCCGATTGCGGCCCCTCGGGCGAAATCTTCGGAGGACGCACCTTTCGTCGTCCCCCCGCTCGGGTTACCTTCGTGCGCAGAACACGTGTTCAAGGTTCTGTCCGGCGGGTGGGGGCGTTCGTTCGGAGGTCTCCACCGCCCATGCTCGATCTCGCGGGTGCATGGGACCACGTCTCGTGGTCCCTTCGTCATGTGCACTGGTACGGAGTGACCGTCGGTGCACTCCTCGCCGTCAAACTGCTGCTCTCCGTCCGCCGGCGCCGCCGTCCGGAGCTCGCCTTCGACAAGCCGGTGACCCGGCTGCGCATCCACGCCGTGATCACGGTCTACAACGAGGCCCCGGCGATGCTGCGCGGCTGCCTGGAGTCGGTCCTGGCGCAGACCCTGCTGCCGCACTCCCTCACCGTGGTCGACGACTGCTCCGAGGACCACTCGGCGGGGGCCCTGGTCCAGGAGATGCGCCCGCAGTTCGAGCGCGCCGGGGTCCGTCTCGACTTCGTCCGGTTCCCCGACAACCGCGGCAAGCGCCACGGGCTCGCCGCCGGCTTCGGGAAGGAGCCGCTGGCGGACGTCTACCTGTGCGTCGACTCCGACACCCTGCTCGACCGGCACGCCGTCGCCGAGCTCGCCCAGCCCTTCGCCAAGCGCCGGGTCCAGTGCGTCACCGGGCTGGTGCTCGCCCACAACCGCGGCACCAACCTCCTGACCCGCCTGATCGACATGCGGTACGTCAACGCCTTCCTCGGCGAGCGGGTCGCCTACTCCCGCCTCGGCTCGGTGCTCTGTGCCTGCGGGTCGCTGGCCATGTACCGCGGGTGGGTCGTCCGCAAGCACCTCGACGACTTCCTCGACCAGCGGTTCCTCGGCCGCCCGGCGACCTTCGGGGACGACCGGCGCCTGACGTACTACTGCCTCACCGAGGGACTCTCCCTGATCCAGCCCTCGGCGGTCGGCTACACCGACGTCCCCGAGCGCCTCGGTCACTACGTGCGCCAGCAGATCCGCTGGGGCAAGTCGTTCATCCGTGAGGGCTTCCTGCTGCTCGCCAAGCTCCGCCTGCACCGCATGTACTGGTGGCTGAACCTCGTCGAGCTGGTCACCTGGGTCGCCTTCACCGCGGGACTGCTCGCGGCGCTCGTCGCGGTGGTGATGCACCCGCGGGGCTGGACGCTGCTGGCCGGCTACCTCGCCTACATGTGCGTCATGGCCTGGGTGCGCTCCGTCCACTACCTGCGCGGCGCCGCGCAGGTGCGGATCGCCGACCGGCTGCTGACCTTCCTCGCCGCCCCGCTGTACGCCCTGCTCAACATCGGCCTGCTGCTGCCCCTGCGGTTGTGGTCCCTGGCGACGCTGCGGCGCACCAACTGGGGGACCCGCGCCCGGATCGAGGTCGGCGGCGCCCACGACGACATCGCGTTCGAGCCCGCCGGGCAGGCCCACCCGCAGCCCCACCTGCCGCACCAGCGCCGGGAGGCCGCCGGCGGGACGTGGGACCCATGGGACGCGTCCGTGCACCCCGGGACCGCGCCACCGGCCCTCGGCGCCGTCGGCCCGGCCGGGCCCGTGCGCGACACCGCCCCGTAGGCGGCGCGTCCGTTCCCGTCCCGTCCCGTCCGGTCCGGCCGCGTCGCGGAGACCGCATGGCATGCCCTCGGCATCGCCCCTCCACCGTGCTAGGAGCTTCCGTGGGTTCTGCCCGCCCCTCCGTCCGTCCCTCCGTCCGGCCCGAGCGCCCTGTCCCCGCCGGTCACGGCAAACGGCGCCGCCCCGTCCGGAGGGCGGCCGGGTACCTGCTGCTGGCGGCCGCCGTCGGCGCGGGCGTCACGGCGCTGTACCCCGAGTGGCGCGAGGCGCAGCAGCCGCCGCCGGAGCTCACCGTCCGCTACAAGGCGGGCACACCGGTGTCCGCCGGCACGGCCCGGCCGTGGCTGGAGGTCGTCAACACCTCCGACCACCGGGTGCGCCTCGCCGACGTGGCGGTCCGGTACTACTTCACGCAGGACGGCGGCACGCCGTACGCGTTCAACTGCGTCCAGGCCTCGGTCGGCTGCTCGGACGTCGACGGGCGGACCGTCGCCCTGGACGGCCCGGCGGCGAACGCCGACCACTACCTGGAGATCACCTTCACCAAGGCGGCGGGCACCCTGGCGCCCGGCGCGAAGAGCGGCGCCATCGGGGTCCAGCTGTACCGTCCCGGCGGGAAGGTGGACCAGCGCGACGACCGGTCGTTCAGCCCCGCCCACGACACCTTCCGGCCGTCGAAGCTGGTCACCGGCTACCTGGACGGCAGGCACGTCTGGGGCGACGAGCCGGACGGTGAGGCCGGCACGCCTCCCCGGGGCTCCGCCGCGGGCGCGGCACGGCCCGCGCCGCCTCCCGGGATCGTCTTCGACGACTTCCGCTACAGCGGACCCCGGGATCCGGCGCTGCGCGCCCACGGCTGGCTGGTCCGCACCAGCGGGGGCGGGCCCGGCATCCACGACACGTGGTCGTCGCGGGGGGTCGCCTTCCCCGCGGACAAGAGCGCCCTGGGCGGTCAGGTCCTGCGGCTGCGCGCCGCCACCGACGGGACGCGGCGCGGCACCACGCAGGCCGAGGTGCACACCACCGGCACGAAGTTCCTGACCGGGACCTTCGCCGCCCGGATCCGCTTCGCGGACGAACCGGAGAGCGGCCGCAACGGCGACCACATCAACGAGACCTTCTTCATGATCTCGCCCCACCACCACGCCGAGTACAGCGAGCTCGACAACGAGTACCAGCCCAACGGGGGCTGGGGCGCGCCCGGTCCGCGGCTCGACACGACGACCTGGCGCAGCGCCAGGGAGGGGGACCGGGTGACCCGGGCCACGACGGCCGCCCTCCAGGGGTGGCACACCCTCGTCACCACCGCCGCCCACGGTGTCGTGACCTACAGCCTCGACGGGCACGAGCTGTTCCGCACCGGGGGGAAGTACTACCCGACCCAGAACATGTCCGTGAACTTCAACACCTGGTTCGTGGACCTGCCGTTCGCGGGGAAGCGCACCTGGGACATGCAGGTCGACTGGTTCTACCACGACGCCCGGAAGGCGCTGTCCCAGGCGGAGGTGGAGAAGGCGGTCGACGGCCTCGCCGCGGGCGGCACGGGCTACGTGAACACCGTCCGCGAGCCCTGAGCCGCCCCGCGCGGCGGGGCGGCCCGGGTGAGGCGTGGGGCCGGGTGAGGTGTGGGCCCGGGTGGGCGGTCGGCCGGGGTCAGGTGTCGGCCGGGGCGGGTCCCAGTGTGGTGGTGCCGATCGCCGCCCGGTGGCCCAGGCCCGTCCGGTAGGCGTCCAGCGCGGCCTCGACGCGGCCGGAGCGGCGCAGCAGGTCGCCGAGCAGCCGGCAGATGTCCGCCAGGTCCCCGGCGGCTCCCGCGCGTTCCAGCAGCGCCAGGGCGGACACGTAGTGCTCCTCCGCCGCCTCCGGGTCGCCGCGCTCCTCGGCCAGCAGACCGAGCAGCCGGTGCGCGCCGCCGGCGTGGACGGCACCGCGCCACGGGCCGAGCTCGTCCAGCAGCCGGGTCAGCAGCTCCTCGGCCTCGGCGGGCTTGCCGCGCCGCCGCAGCACGTCCGCCAACTCCACCTCGACCTGCACCGTGAACAGCACGGACCGGCCGGCGGACAGCATGTCGCGGGCGGTGCGCAACTCGCGCTCGGCCTGCTCCAGGTCGCCGTCCTGGGAGTGGACGTAGCCGCGCATCCAGTGGCAGTGGGCCAGGTCCGTGTGCAACTCCAGTCGCTGGAACAGCTCCTGCGCCTTGGCCAGCGACGCCTCGGCCTCGCCGGTGCGGCCCGCGACGATCAGGGTGCGGGCGATGCTGCGGTGCATCTGGGCGACCAGGGCCGGATCACCCGCCTCGGGAGCGAGGTTGAGCGCCTGCTCCGCGGCGTGCGCGGCCCGGGCGTATGCGCCCAGGTCGGTGTACGGGCCGATCGACGCGATGTACAGCATCAGCAGGGCGTCGGGATCGGGCCGGGCACCGTCCGGGGCGGTCCGCCGCTCCAGCCGGGTGATGCCCTCCTCCAGCAGATGGGAGGCGTAGCGCACCTCGCCCGCCAGCAGGTGGGAGACGGCCCGGCCGCGCAGGGCTGCGGCGCGCCGGGCGTCGTCGGCCGCCGGGTCCGCGTCCAGCAGCCGTTCCGCGGTCTCGAAGTGGACGCGCGCCTGTGTGAGTTCGCCCGCGTCCAGTGCGGCGTCGCCCTGCCGGAGCAGTTCGAGGGGATCCTGCGGGCCGTCCTGCGGGCCGCTTTCCGGACCTGTGCCGGGACCTTCCTCCAGGCCGTCCTGCGCCCGGTCCTGGCCGTCCTGTGTGCCCACCGTGACCCTTCCCCTCTGGAACTCTTGCGGAGGAGGTTACGCGGCTTTGCGCCGGACGTGCCTCACGCTTTCGTAAAGCGCTCCCTGAGCTTGTACTTCAGCACCTTGCGCAGGGTCTCGTTCCGCGGCAGCGCGTCCACCACCTCGAGCTGTTCGGGCAGTTTGTGGACGGCCAGGCCCGCCTCGCGGAGGAAGGCCGTGACCTCGGCGAGGGTGAGCGGTCCGGCGTCCCGCGGCTGCTCGACGACGGCGCAGACGCGTTCCCCGCGTTCGGGGTCGGGCAGGCCGATCACGGCGGCGTCGGCGACGCCGGGGTGGGCGTAGAGGAGTTCCTCGATCTCCTTGGCCGAGACGTTCTCACCCTTTCGGATGATGATGTCCTTGAGGCGCCCGGTCAGGACCAAATATCCGTCCGAGGTCAGCCTGCCGACGTCCCCGGTGCGCAGGAAGCCGTCCGCGTCGAAGGCCCGCTCGGTCAGCCGCGGGTCCGTGTAGCCCTGGCACACGGCCTCGCCGCGCAGCCTCACCTCGCCGTCCTCGGCGATCCGTATCTCCATGGCGGCGGGCGGGCGGCCCTCGGTGGTGGCGAGCCGGTCGACGGGGTCGCGCGGCGAGCCCATGGTGATCATGGGGGCCTCGGTCATGCCGTAGCCGTGCGCGAGGGCGCAGCCGAGGTCGCGGACCACCGCGTGGTAGAGCTCGGGCGGCTTGGGGGCGCCGCCGCCGGACAGCAGGCGCAGGGTCGGGATGATCCTGCCGCCCGCGGGCTGCTTGCGCTGCTCGGCGAGGAAGAGGGAGTAGAAGGCGGTGCTGCCGCCCGCCATGGTCACCCCGTGCCTGCGGTAGGCCTCCAGGGACTCCGGGAGCGAGAAGTGCTCCAGCAGCAGGGCGGGGAAGCCGCACAGCAGCAGCATGACCAGGTAGTCGGGGCCGCCGATGTGCGCGTAGGGGAAGGCGACGGAGCCGACGTCGTCGGGTCCCAGTTCCAGGGCGAGGGCGAGGCAGGTGCCGCCGGCGATGAGGCTGCGGTCGGTGTGCAGCACGCCCTTGGGTTCGGAGGTGGTGCCCGAGGTCCAGTAGATCCAGCGTACCCGGGTGCCGTCGGTGGGCGGGGCCGGGAGCGAGCCCGGGTCGCCCTCCGGGAGGCAGTCGTAGGCCTCCAGGACCTCGTGGGCCCCGAGGCGGTGGGCCATCGCGGTGTGGTCGAAGCCGCGCCATGTGCCGGGGACGGCGAAGAGGGCGGGGGTCGTCTGGCGGAGGATGTGGCCGACCTCGTGGTCGCGGTAGAAGGGCATGATCGGGGTCTGCACGGAGCCCAGCCGGGCGAGGGCCGCCGAGAGGACCACCGTCTCGATGCGGGTCGGCAGCTGCCAGGCCACCGCGGTGCCGGGCCGGACGCCCCGGGCGTGCAGCCCCGCGGCGACCCGCTCGGCGCGGTCGCGCAGCTGCCCGAAGGTCAGCCGGCGGTCGTCGGTGTCGAGCAGCGCCGGGGCGTCGGGGGTCAGCGCGGCGCGCCCCGCGATGAGCGCCCAGAGGGTCGGTGAGTCGCCCAGGCTTCGCATTTCTTCTCCTCCCGGTCAGGAATCTGACGCAACGTCAGACAGCTTGGCCGGAGCGTAGGTGCCGGGCCGGGTGCGGTCCAGGGTCCGCGCGCCTTCGATGGACGGTCCGGGGCGGCGGGCGTAATGTGAATCTGACGATGCATCAGATTCAAGGAAGGGCGGGGAGCGATGGAACTGCCCCGGATCATCAGCGTCGACGACCACGTGATCGAACCCGCGCACCTCTTCGAGACCTGGCTGCCGGCGAAGTACCGGGACCGCGGTCCCCAGCCGCTGACCGCCGGGATCGGGGAGCTCGCCTACGTCGGCGGCAAGTACCAGATCACGATGGACCCGGACGGGCCGCCGACCGACTGGTGGATCTACGAGGACCTGAAGTTCCCGTACAAGCGGAACATCGCCGCCGTCGGCTTCGACCGGGACGAGATGACCCTGGAGGGCATCACCCGCGAGGAGATGCGGCGGGGCTGCTGGGACCCCAAGGCCCGGCTCGCCGACATGGACCTCAACCACGTCGAGGGCTCGCTCTGCTTCCCCACCTTCCCGCGCTTCTGCGGCCAGACCTTCGCCGAGGCCAAGGACAAGGAGGTCGCCCTCGCCTGCGTCCGCGCCTACAACGACTGGATGGTCGAGGAGTGGTGCGGTGACAGCGGCGGCCGGCTGATCCCGCTCTGCCTGATCCCGCTGTGGGACGTCGGCCTGGCCGTCGCGGAGATCCGCCGCAACGCGGCCCGCGGGGTGCGGGCCGTCACCTTCAGCGAGATCCCCACCCACCTGGGACTGCCCAGCATCCACTCGGGGTACTGGGACCCCTTCTTCGCGGTCTGCGAGGAGACCGGGACGGTGGTCAACATGCACATCGGCTCGTCCTCGCAGATGCCGGCCGCGTCCCCCGACGCGCCGCCCGCCGTCCAGGCCTCGCTCTCCTTCAACAACGCGATGGCCTCGATGATGGACTTCCTCTTCAGCGGGGTGCTGGTGCGCCACCCCCGGCTCACGCTCGCCTACAGCGAGGGGCAGATGGGCTGGATCCCCTACGCCCTGGAGCGGGCCGACGACGTCTGGGAGGAGCACCGGGCCTGGGGCGGCGTGCGCGACGTGGTGCCCGAGCCGCCGTCCACCTACTACTACCGGCAGATCTTCTGCTGCTTCTTCCGCGACAAGCACGGCGTCGCCTCGATCGACGTGGTGGGCCGGGACAACGCGACCTTCGAGACCGACTACCCGCACGTCGACTCGACCTTCCCGCACACCAAGGAGGTCGCCCTCGACCATGTGAAGGGCCTCGACGACGAGACGGTGTACAAGCTCATGCGCGGCAACGCCATCCGCATGCTGGGGCTGGAGCCGGACCGGTGGACCTGACGTACACCGAGGCGGAGCTGGCGTACCGGGAGGAGCTGCGCGGCTGGCTCGCCCGGACGCTGCCCACCCTGCCGCCCGCGCCGGACCCCGCCGACTGGCCCGCCCGGCGGGCGTACGACACCGGCTGGCAGCGGCGTCTGCACGAGGCGGGCTACGCCGACGTGCACTGGAACGCCGACCCGCCCCGGCGGCTGATCTTCCTGGAGGAGACCGAGCTGGCCGGGGCGCCCTACGTCGGCGCGAACTTCGTCGGCCTGCTGCACGCCGGGCCCACCATCGCCGCCGAGGGGACGGCCGGCCAGCGCGCACGCTGGCTGCCCCCGGTGCTGCGCGGGGACGAGGTGTGGTGCCAGGGGTTCAGCGAGCCGGGGGCGGGCTCGGACCTGGCGTCGCTGCGCACGCGGGCGGTGCGCGACGGCGACGCCTACGTGGTCACCGGGTCGAAGATCTGGACCTCGCACGCCGAGGCCGCCGACTGGTGCGAACTGCTCGTGCGCACCGACCCCGGCGCGCCGCGGCACCGCGGCATCAGCTGGCTGGCGATGCCGATGGACTCACCGGGCGTGACGGTACGGCCGCTGCGGACCCTCGCCGGGACCACGGAGTTCGCCGAGGTGTTCCTCGACGAGGTGCGCGTGCCGGTCGCCAACCGGGTCGGCGCGGAGAACGACGGCTGGCGCGTCACGATGGTGACGCTCTCCTTCGAGCGAGGCACCGCCTTCGCCGGGGAGGTCGTCGCCTGCCGTCGGACCCTGCGCGAACTGGCCCTGACCGCCCGGGAAACGGGGGCCTGGGACGACCCCGTGCTGCGGCGCAGGCTGGGCCGGCTGGCGGCGGAGTTCGGCGTCCTGTGGCGGCTGGTCCAGTGGAACGTCAGTGCCGGCGCCCCGGGCTTGGGGGGCTCGGTACTCAAACTGCGCTACTCGCACGCACGGCAGGAGCTCTACGACACCGCCGCCGAGGTCCTCGGGCCCACCGGGGCGCTGGACGCCGACCGCCTGTGGACGGCGGACCGGCTCTCCTCGCTCTCCTACACCATCGCGGCGGGCACGTCGCAGATCCAGCGGAACATCGTCGCCGAGCGGATCCTCGGCCTGCCGAAGGGGGCGTGAGCGCCCGTGGACTTCCGCCTCACCGAGGACCAACGGGCCCTCGCCGCGGGAACCCGCGGGCTGCTGGCGCGCCTGTACCCGGCGGAGCGGCTGCGGGAGGACGCGGCCGGGGCGGCCGCGGGCAACCCGGCGACCCTCGACCGCGGGATGTGGCGGGCGCTGGGGGAGGCGGGGTTCTTCGCGCTGCGGCTGCCGGAGGAACGGGGCGGGCTCGGGCTCGGACTCCCGGAGGCCGCGCTCGTCTTCGAGGAGGCCGGACGGGCGCTGCTGCCGGGGCCGCTGGTGACGACGCACCTGGCGGCCGGCCGCGTGCCGGGGGCGGCCGAGGGCACCGCGGTGGTCACCGCGGCCGTCGGCGGGCTGGCCGAGTGGCTGGAGGCGTCCGACCATGTGCTGGGCTCCTACGACAAGGCCGAGCCGGTGCGTTCGGTGGACCCGCTCACCCCGCTGCACCGGGTCGTGGGCGGCGAACCCGCGGGCGAAGGCACGGTGGGCGGGGGCACGGCCGGCGAGTTGCTGACCGCGGCCCAGCAGACCGGCAGTGCTGCGCGCACCTTGGAACTCGCCGTCCGTCACGCCGCCGCCCGGGAGCAGTTCGGGCGGCCCATCGGTTCCTTCCAGGCGGTCAAGCACCTGTGCGCGGACATGCTGGTGCGGGCTGAGATGGCGCGCACGGCGGTGCGTGCCGCGGCGGTCTCCGGCGCGCCGGGCGAGGCGCCCGCCGCGCGACTGCTGGCGGACGAGGCGGCGGTCCGCAACGCCCGCGACTGTCTGCAGGTGTTCGGTGGGATGGGTTTCACCTGGGAGGCGGAGGTGCATCTCCACATCAAGCGGTCGTGGATCCTGCGGAGCCGGGGCCGGTCCGTGGCGGAGTGTGAGGAGAGCCTCGCGGAGGGTCTGCTCGATGGCACCTTTTAAGGCGGTTGGTTGGTTATGGCCGTTTCGTCACGGATAAAGGGTTCCCGAGCGTCGATATCGGGTTGTGTCCGAGGTGTGACTTGTCACGCCATGGAGTCGGATCCCGCCTCGGGTACGCTCCATCGGGTGCGTGTGGTGGCGAAACGCGACGGATGCGGCAGTGGCGGGGCCTCGGTGCCCGGTGGGCTGCCTGTGCCGGGCTGTTCGAATTCGCCCCGTAATGAGCCCCGCACAGTATGCAGCACTCGTACCCCCTTGCGCTGGAATATGCCCGAAGCGCTTGTTGCGGTGACTGCGGGTCAATCATGCTGGGTCGCGATGAGGTCACGTACGGTGACCCTGCCGAGGCGCGAGGCGATGTGTCCGCCGGTTCGGATGGTGTGAGCGGTGCAGGTGCTCCAGGTTCAACTTGAGGTCGGCCCCGACCCCGCAGAGGTGGGCCGGGCCCGTCGGTGGGCCCGCTCGCGTCTCGCGGGCTCCGGGATAGGAGCCGACGAGCCGGTCGCCGAGACGCTGATCCTGCTCATCTCCGAACTGGTCACCAACGCCGTCGTGCACACCGGTTGTCCCGCGGTGCTGCGGATGCTCTTCCGTTCCTCCGGCGCCGCGCAGAGCGGTGAACAGGAGACCGTGCGCGTCGAGGTGGCCGACACCAGCGACGCCCCGCCGCGCCCGCGGCACGCCGACAACGACGAGACCGGCGGCCGGGGACTCGAACTCGTGGACGGCCTCGCGGACCGCTGGGGCTGGCAGCGCGAGGGGGCGGGCAAGCAGATCTGGTGCGAGATCGACCGCAGCGAGCGCCCGGCGATCGTCCCCGCGCAGTCCGTCGGCGGGCTGATCCGCCGCCCCGCCTTCTGAACGTACGGGTCTTTCCCGCCCCCCGTACGATCCCGAACGCACGGGTCTTCCGGCCGTACGGACCGAGGGGCCGTCCTCAGAGCACCGCCACCGGCGCGACCGGACTGCCGACCCCGCCCACGAAGGGCTGCGGCGTGGCGTCCAGCAGGAACGCGTACCGCCCCTCCTCGGCGCAGGCCTCCGACAGCGCCTCGAGGTTCCAGTTCTGGCCCTGGAGCATGCCCATCTCCACCAGGTCCAGGGCGTGGACGGCGAGCCACAGGTCGTCGATCTCCGGCGGGAAGATCTCGAAGGTCAGTGTGTCGTTGGCGACCGCGGCGACGTCACGGGCGTGGAACCACTCGGGGGTGCGCACCGACAGCCCCGGTGACGGGAAGGCGTAGGCGTGCTTGTCGCCCGCGAGGTACACCCGCATCTGGCCGGTGCGGACCAGGACGATATCCCCGGCGCGGACCGTGGTGCGGGCCAGTTCCTCGGCCGCGTCGAGGTCGTCGGGGGTGACGGCGTGGTCGCCGGGCAGCCGGTCCGTGCCGCGGGCGCGGGCCACGTCGAGCAGGACGCCGCGGGAGAGCAGTGTCGTGATCTTCTCCATGCCGCTGAACGCCGCCCCGCCGTGGGCGGTGACGGAGCCGGCCGGCCGGCCGTTGTAGATGCGCCCCGAGTGCGAGACGTGGGTCAGGGCGTCCCAATGGGTCGCCGCCTGCAGCCCCATGGTGACGATGTCGTCGCTGGTGGCGACCGTGCCCGGGCCGAACATCTCGTGGTTGAGCATCACCATGGTGCGCAGCGGGTTCACCCGGCCCGGGATCATGCCCGTCTGCACCCCGTCCTGCTGAAGGGGCAGCGCGAGCGGCACGCGGCGTCCGCTGCGCACGGTGCCGGCCGCCGCGCGGACGACCTCGTCGGTGATCAGGTTGAGGGTGCCGGTCTCGTCGGCCTCCCCCCAGCGGCCCCAGTTGTTGACGCGCTTGGCGATGTCGTGGAACTCGGCGGGGAACGCCATCGCTGCCTCCCGGTCTCAGGGCTTGTGCTGGGGTGCGTCCGTGCTCCTAAAATCTAACGGTCCGTCAGAAACTTTGAGAAGGGGCGGGACCGGACGTGGGCAACTTCCTGAGCGGAAAGGTCGTCGCGGTCACCGGCGCCGGGCGAGGCATCGGGCGGGCCGTCGCCCTCGCGTGCGCGGCCGAAGGTGCCAAGGTCGTCGTCAACGACTACGGCGTCGCGGTCGACGGCCGCGAGCCGACCGGCGAGGTCGCCGCCGCCGTCGTGAAGGAGATCGAGGCGGCCGATGGCGAGGCCACCGCGGTGACCGACGACGTCTCCTCCATGGCGGGCGGCGAACGGATCGTCTCCACCGCGGTGGAGACCTACGGCCGCGTCGACGGGGTCGTCTGCGTCGCCGGGATCCTGCGCGAACGCATGCTCTTCAACATGGGCGAGGACGAGTGGGACCCGGTCCTGGCCACCCACCTGAAGGGCACCTTCACCGTCTTCCGCGCCGCCTCCGCTGTGATGCGCCGACAGGGCACGGGCACCCTCGTCGGCTTCACCAGCGGCAACCACCAGGGCAGCGTCTCCCAGGCCAACTACTCCGCGGCCAAGGGCGGGATCATCTCGCTGGTGCGCAGCGCCGCGCTCGGACTGCACCGCTACGGGGTGACCGCCAACTGCGTGGCCCCCGTGGCACGCACCCGCATGTCCGCCAACGTGCCCCTGGAACTGGCCGAGATCGGCGAACCCGAGGACGTCGCCGCCATGGTCGTCTTCCTGCTCAGCGACCACGCCCGCGACATCACCGGACAGGTCTACACCGTCGCCGGACCCAAGATCGCGGTATGGGCCCAGCCACGCGAACTGCGCGCCGCCTACGCGGACGGCGAGGGGTGGACACCGCAGCGCATCGCCACTGCCCTGCCGGGCACGGTCGGCACCGACCCCATGCCGATGCTCGCCCAACTCGAGGCCATGCGTGCCGCCGCTGCCGCCGTCCGAAGGCAGTGACGGCCCCGTACCGAGGAGAGGGCGGACCATGGACTTCACCTTCGGCCCGGAGACTGAAGCCTTCCGCGCGGAGGCACGGGCGTGGCTGAGCGCGCACCCGGACCGTGTGTCCGGGCGGGAGTGGGAGCGGGAACTCGGTGCCGCCGGATGGATCGGGCTCGGCTGGCGCGGCGAGTACGGCAACCGCCGCGCCACCCTGCCCCAACAGGTCGCCTGGGGCGAGGAGTACGCCCGTGCCGGGGCGCCCGCCCGGTCCGGGCACATCGGCGAGAACCTGCTGGCCCCCACCCTGGAGGCGCACGGCACCCCCGACCAGCGCGACCGCTTCCTGCCACCCGTCGCCCGCGGCGAGGAACTGTGGTGCCAGGGGTACAGCGAGCCCGGAGCGGGCTCCGACCTCGCCGGTGTGAGGACCGCGGCCGTTCGCGACCACGACGCCGAGGGCCCCTGCTACCGCGTGACCGGCCAGAAGATCTGGACCTCCCTCGCCCAGCACGCCGACTGGTGCTTCGTCCTGGCCCGCACCGATCCCGACTCGCGGCGCCACCACGGACTGGGCTTCCTGCTCGTCCCCATGGACCAGCCCGGCAGGATCGAGGTGCGCCCCATCCGCCAGCTGACCGGCACGGCCGAGTTCAACGAGGTCTTCTTCGACGGGGCGCGCGCCGCCGCCGCCCACCTCGTCGGCGAGGAGGGCCACGGCTGGCAGGTCGCCATGTCCCTCCTCGGCTTCGAGCGCGGGGTCTCCACCCTCGTGCAGCAGATCGGTTTCGAACGCGAACTGCGCCAGGTCGTCGACCGCGCGGTCGCCACCGGGGCGGCGGCCGACCCCGTGCTGCGGGACCGGCTGGTGCGGCAGTGGGCCGAGTTGCGCGTCATGCGCTGGAACGCCCTGCGCACGCTGGGCACCACCGACCCCGCCGCCCCGAGCGTCGCCAAGCTGCTCTGGGGCGGCTGGCACCAGCGGCTCGGCGAACTGGCCGTCGCCGTCGGCGGCGCCCCTGCCGCGGCCGGCCCTGCGCCGTGGGAGCCGGCACGACCCTACGAACTCGACCAGGCCCAGCACATGTTCCTGTTCAGCCGCGCGGACACCATCTACGGCGGCTCGGACGAGATCCAGCGCACGATCATCGCCGAGCGGGTGCTCGGCCTCCCGAAGGAGCCTCGCGGATGAACAGCGACGGGACGTACGGCCACTGGATCGGCGGCCGGTGGCACGAACCGGCCGGAGCTCACTATCCAGTTGTCAATCCGGCCACGGAGGAGACCGTCGGGCGCGCCCCCGAAGCGGGCCCGGCGGACGTGGACGCTGCGGTGCGCGCCGCCCGGGAGGCGTACGAGGGCTGGTCCCGTACGAGCCCGGCGGAGCGCGCCGCGATCCTGGAGCGGATCGCGGACGTCCTCGCCTCGCGGTCGGCGGATCTCGTACCGCTGCTCCAGCAGGAGACGGGAGCGACGATCCGTGTCGCGTCGAGCATGCAGATGCCTACAGCGGTGGACCGCTTCCGGCGCTACGCGCGGGGTGCGCTGGAACCGGACACGATCCCCTTCGCGCCGCAGCCCGTGAGGGCCTCGCCGCTCGCGCCCGGCGGGCTGGTCAACGCGGCCGCGGTACGGCGTCCGGTGGGTGTCGTCGCCTGCATCACCTCCTACAACTTCCCTCTGGTCAACCTGGCCGGCAAGGTCGCCCCCGCGCTGGCCGTGGGGAACACCGTCGTCGCCAAGCCCGCGCCCCAGGACCCGCTGACCTGCCTGCTGCTCGGCGGGATCATGCGGGAGGCGGGCCTGCCCGACGGGGTGTTCAACGTCATCACCGGCACGGGCGCCGCGGCCGGCGAGGCACTGGTCGCGCACCGCGGTGTCGACATGATCAGCTTCACCGGCTCGACGGCGGTCGGGCGGGCGATCGCCCGCGTCGCGGGCGCGTCGATGAAGCGGACCCTGATGGAACTGGGCGGCAAGGGCGCGGCGGTCATCCTCGAAGACGCCGCTCCCGGCGTCCTCAGATCAGCGATATCTGCTGTCGGTTCAACATGGGCATTCCATTCAGGTCAGATCTGCACGGCGCCGACCCGTGTCCTCGTCCCCCGCCGGCGGTACGAGCAGGTGATCACCGCCCTTGAACAGTACGCCCGTTCGCTGACCCTCGGGGACCCTGTGGATAACTCCACCGTCGTCGGCCCGCTGATCACCGCCGCCCAGCGCGACCGCGTCGAGGCCTACGTCGCGGGCGCCCGTGAACAGGGCGCCCGCGTCGTCACCGGCGGTGCGCGCCCCGACCTCAAACCGGGCTACTACGTGGCCCCCACGCTGCTCGCGGACGTCACTCCCGACATGACGGTCGCCCAGGAGGAGGTCTTCGGCCCGGTCGTCGCCGCCCTCGCGTACGACACCGAGGACGAGGCCGTCGAGATCGCCAACGGCACCCCGTACGGCCTGTACGACTACGTCTTCGGCGACGACACCGCCCGCGCCTGGGCCCTCGCCGCCCGGCTGCGCAGCGGCAACGTCGGCATCAACACCGTGCAGCGTCATCCCGAGACGCCGTTCGGCGGCTTCAAGCGCAGCGGCGTCGGCCGCGACGGCGGCTCCTTCGGGCTGCAGGCCTACAGCGAACTCCAGGCGGTGGTGTGGTGATGAGAGGCGTGATCTTCGACGGGAAGCAGCCCGCGGTCGTCGACGACCTCGAGGTCCGGGACCCGGGCCCGGGCGAGGTGCTGGTCCGCATCCACGCGGCGGGGCTGTGCCACAGCGACCTGTCCGTCGTCGACGGCGTCATCCCCTTCCCCGTCCCGGTCGTGCTCGGCCACGAGGGGGCGGGCGTCGTGGAGGCGACCGGCGCGGGCGTCTCGCACGTCGCGCCAGGCGACCACGTGGCCCTGTCCACCCTCGCCAACTGCGGCACCTGCCCGGACTGCGACCGGGGACGCCCGACGATGTGCCGCAAGGCGATCGGCCGTCCCGGCAGGCCCTTCAGCCGGCACGGCGAGCCGCTGTTCAACTTCGCCTCCAACTCGGCCTTCGCGGAACTGACCGTCGTCAAGGCCGTCCAGGCCGTCCGCCTGCCCGACGGCATCCCCCTCACCTCCGCCGCGCTCATCGGCTGCGGGGTGCTGACCGGGGTCGGTGCCGCGCTCAACCGCGCCCGCGTCGACCGCGGCGACACGGTCGTGGTCATCGGCACCGGAGGCGTCGGCCTGAACGTGCTGCAGGGCGCACGCCTCGCGGGCGCCTCCCGGATCGTCGCCGTCGACACCAACCCGGCGAAGGAGGAACCCGCGCGGCTGTTCGGTGCCACCGACTTCACGGACTCCGCGGAGGCGGTGCGCGCGCTGCTGCCCACCGGCGCCGACCACGTCTTCGAGTGCGTCGGACACGTGGGGCTCATCCGCCAGGCCGTCGACCTCCTGGACCGGCACGGCCAGGCCGTCCTGCTGGGCGTGCCGCCGGCGGACGCCGAGGCGTCCTTCCTGGTGTCCTCCGTGTACCTCGACAAGTCCATCCTGGGCTGCCGCTACGGCTCGTCACGGCCGCAGCGCGACATCGCGCTCTACGCCGACCTCTACCGGCGGGGCCGGCTCCTGCTGGACGAACTCGTCACCCGGACCTACCCCGTGGAGGACTTCGCCGAGGCGGTGGAGGACGCCCGGGGCGGTCGTGTGGCGCGTGGCGTGCTGACCTTCTGAACCGCCTCAGATCGCCGCCGTCGCCCGGAAGGTGCGCCGGTAGGCGCTGGGCGAGACGCCGATGACGGCCTGGAGGTGCTGCCGCATGGAGGCCGCCGTGCCGAACCCGGCCTGCCGGGCGACCTGGTCGACCGACAGGTCGCTGGACTCCAGCAGGTGCCGGGCGCGTTCGACGCGCTGCTGCGTCAGCCACTGCCCGGGGCTGGTGCCCACCTCCTCCCGGAACCGCCGGGTGAAGGTGCGCACGCTCATCGCCTCGCGCTCGGCCAGCTCGCGCAGCGTCAGCGGCCGGTCGAGCCGGTCCAGCGCCCAGGTGCGCGCCGCTGCCGTGGTGGCCTGCTGGGGCTCGGGGAGGGGCCGCTGGATGTACTGGGCCTGGCCGCCCTCCCGGTGCGGCGGTACGACCGTACGGCGCGCGCTGGCGTTCGCGACGGCGATGCCGTGGTCGCGGCGGACGATGTGCAGGCACAGGTCGACGCCCGAGCCGACGCCCGCGGAGGTGAGGATGCCGCCGTTGTCGACGTACAGGACGTCCGGCTCGACCCGCACCCGGGGGAAGAGCCTCTGGAAGTGGTCCGTACTCGACCAGTGCGTGGTGGCGCGCAGACCGTCCAGGTAGCCGGCCGCGGCCAGGAAGTACGACCCGGTGCAGATGGACACGAGCCGAGTCCCGGGGCGGATGCGGGCGAAGGCGGCCGCCATCTCCTTGGGCAGCCGACCCTCCGTGTGCGCGACGGAACGCTCGTGGGCGGCGGGGACGATGACCGTGTCGGCCGTCTCCAGCGCCTCGGGGCCGTGGGCGACGTGGATCTCGAAGTCGGCGTCGGCGCGCACCGGTCCGGGACCGTGCGGGGAGCACGTCACCACCTCGTACAGGTCGGCCCCGCCGGAGTCCCTCGCGCCGCCGAAGATGCGGTGGGGGATGCCCACCTCGAAGGGGATCACCCCGTGCTGCACCAGGACGGCGATCCGGTGGCGCGCCGGTGTGCCGGGGTCTGCGTTCCGAGAAGGCGTCTCCATGGATACGGCCATGGCCCGATCCTTACACAACATGGCCATCCGGCCACTCGTTCCGGGGAAACCGATGCCGGATGCTGATCCGGTGACGCAGACTCCCGAGCTTCCCGCGCAGACCCTGGCCGACAGGGTCCCCGAAGGTTCCCGGCCGTTCCGCACCCCCCGTGTCCACCGTGCGTGGTCGGTGGCCGCCGCCGCCTTCGTCACGCTCATCGGCGCCGCGGGGTTCGCCTCCCTGCCCGGACTGCTCATCGAGCCGCTGAACGGCGAGTTCGGCTGGTCGCGGGGCATGATCGGCCTGGCGGTATCGGTGAACCTCGCCCTCTACGGGCTGACGGCGCCGTTCGCCGCCGCGCTGATGGACCGCTTCGGCATCCGCCGGGTGGTGGCTGCGGCGCTCGTCACCATCGCGACCGGAGCGGGCCTGACCGTCTTCATGACCGCGAGCTGGCAGCTCGTGCTCCTGTGGGGCGTCCTCGTCGGGCTGGGCAGCGGCTCCATGGCGCTGGCCTTCGCGACCACCGTGACCAACCGCTGGTTCGAGCACCGGCGCGGCCTGGTCACCGGCATCCTGACCGCGGCCGGCGCGGCGGGGCAGCTGATCTTCCTGCCCCTGCTCTCCGTCATCATCGAGCACGCGGGCTGGCGCGCGGCGGCCCTCACCGTCACGGGTGCCGCGGTCCTCGTCGCGCCCCTGGTCTACCTGCTGCTGCGGGACCACCCGGCCGATGTGGGCCTCGCCCCCTACGGCGCCAAGGAGTTCGTGCCGAAGCCGCCGCCGGTGACGGGCGCGGCGACGAGGGCGGTCAAGGCGCTGACCAGCGCCGCCCGAGGCGGCCCGTTCTGGCTGCTGGCGGGGACCTTCGCGATCTGTGGCGCCTCGACGAACGGCCTGGTCAAGACGCACTTCGTGCCCGCGGCACACGACCACGGGATGCCGGTGACGGCGGCCGCTTCCCTGCTCGCGGTGATCGGCGTCTTCGACATCGCCGGCACCATAGCCTCCGGCTGGTTCACCGACCGCTTCAGCCCGCGGCGGCTGCTGGCCACCTACTACGGGCTGCGCGGGCTGTCGCTGATGTTCCTGCCGGTGCTCCTGGGCGACTCCGTCCACCCGCCCATGGTGCTGTTCATCGTCTTCTACGGGCTGGACTGGGTCGCCACCGTGCCGCCCACCATCGCCCTGTGCCGCGAGTACTACGGCGCCGACAGCGCCATCGTCTTCGGCTGGGTGCTCGCCTCCCACCAGCTGGGCGCCGCATTGGTGGCGTTCCTGGGCGGCGCGGCGCGCGACGCCTTCGGCACGTACAACGTGGTCTGGTACTCCTCCGGGGCGCTGTGCGCGCTGGCGGCGCTCATGTCGCTGGTCATCCGGCGGCGGGCGGAGCCGGGTTCCGGAGCGCTGCCCCTCGCGGCGTAGCCGGCCTTCGCGGGCCGGCCGCGGTCAAGGGGCGAGCCGGCCGAAGCGGCCGCGGTGGAAGAGCAGCGGCCCGCTGCCTTCCGCCGCGCGACCGAGGTCGCGGACCCGGCCGATGACCACCAGGTGGTCGCCGCCCGTGTGCACGGCGTGGATCGTGCAGTCGATCCACGCGGGCACCCCGCGCAGCCGGGGCGATCCCGTCACCGGTGCCGGGTCCCAGGCCACGCCCGCGAACTTGTCCCCGCCGCTCACGGCGAAGGAGCGGCAGAGTCCGTGCTGTTCCGCGCCGAGGACGTTCACGCAGAACACCCCGGCCCGGGCGATGCGCGGCCAGCTGGTGGACGTGCGCGCCACCATGAACACGACGAGCGGCGGGTCGAGCGACAGCGAGGCGAACGACTGGCAGGCGAATCCGGCCGGGCCGCCCTCCGCGTCGTCCCCGGGCGCCGCGATCACCGTCACACCGCTCGCGAAGTTCCCCAGCACCTCGCGGAACACCGCCTGGTCCACCGGGGCGCGCTCGTCCGGGCGCACGGCCCGCAGTTCGGGCGGCGGCAGCGGATCCAGCCGCCCGGCCGCCGTCGCGGCCCCGGCCGACCGGAGGTAGCGGACGACGGCGACCGCCATGCCTGCTTGTCCCATCACGCCTCCATTGAAACTGACGGATCGTCAGAAGTGAAGGGCCGGGCGGAGGGCGGTCGAGGCCCGGGCGTACGGTGCGCGTCATGGGGTGGAGTGTGGGGTGGGGGTCCCCGGTGCGGCCCGCGGTCGACCCGTGGGGCGACGCCGGACGAGCGGCGGCGGTCTCGACGTACTGCGCGGTGGTGGCGGTCGCGGCAACGGTCCACATGGTCCTCATGCCGTCCCAGGCGTCCTCGGAGCGTGTCTTCGACGAACCGCTCGCCTGCTGCTTCCTGCCGTTCTTCCTCATCCCCGTCTGGGCCTGCGCGGTGGCCGCCTCCCTCCTGCACGCCCTGCCGGCGACGGTGCTGGGACTGCGGCTCGCGGCACGCACCGGGCGTCCCCGATGGCTCTGCCTCCTGGCGGTGGAGGTGGCGACGGCCGCCGTGGTCGCGCTGCCCGTCGTGTGGCTCAACGGTCCGTACCTGCTCGCCTGGGCGTGCGTCGCGGGTGCCGGCGCGGCGCCGGTGCTGGTCACCTCGTTCTACGCGGGGCGCAGGGACCCGGAGGGCCGCACCGGGTGGGCGCGGCAACGGCACGTCGCCTTCCAGGTCGGGGTCGTGATGATCGCGGTGATCGGCGTCGTCTTCGCGGGTGGTCTGCTGGCGTACGGCACCGGACTGCTGGAGGAGTACCGGCCGCCGCCGGGGGCCGCTTCCTCCTCCGGGTGAACCCTCCGGGGTGTCAGCGCCCGCGGAAGTCCGGCTGGCGGCGTTCGAGGAAGGCGCGCAGTCCCTCCTGGGCGTCGGCGGTGGTCATGTTCTGCTCCTGCGCGGCCGCCTCGGCGGTGAAGGCCGTCGCGCGGTCGGAGTCCAGGGACGCATTGACGAGCTGCTTGGTCAGGGCGAGGGCGCGGGTGGGGCCGGCCGCCAGACGTTCTGCGAGGGTGCGGACGGCCTGGTCGAGGTCGTCGGCGGGGACGACGCGGTTGACCAGACCGAGGCGTTCGGCTGAGGCGGCGGGCAGGTCGTCGCCGAGCAGCAGGAGTTCCTTCGCGCGGTGCGGGCCGATCAGGCGGGGGAGGAGGTAGGCGCCTCCGCCGTCGGGGACGAGGCCGCGGCGGACGAAGACCTCGATGAACTTCGCGGTGTCGGCGGCCAGGACCAGGTCGCAGGCGAGGGCGAGATGGGCGCCGAGGCCCGCGGCGGTACCGTTCACCGCGGCGATCACGGGCTTCTCGCAGTCGAGGACGGCGGCGACGAGGCGCTGGGCCCCGGACCGGATCATCCGTGCGACGTCGCCCGCCACCCGGTCCGCACCGGCCGGGCCGCCCCGCAGGTCGGCCCCCGCGCAGAAGGCCCGGCGGCCGGCGCCGGTCAGGACGACGGCCCGCACGGCGGGGTCCGCGGAGGCCTCCAGAAATTTTTCGATGAGGCGTTCCCGCAGGTCAGGGGTAATGGCGTTCATCGCCTGAGGGCGGTTGAGGGTGAGCCGGGAGATCCCGTTGTCGGTGACGTGGAGTACAACGGATTCCGCGGAGTCGTCACGCTCCGTGAGCGTCACTCCACGGGGGGAGTCAGTCATGGGTGTTCTCCAGGCGGCAGACGGCCAGTGCGTCGAGGGCGCAGGCTCCCTGCCCGCGCGGCAGCACCATCAGCGGATTGATGTCGAGTTCGGCGATGCCGTCGCCGAGTTCGAGCGCCATCCGCTGCACGCGGAGGATGACGTCGATGAGCGCGTCGGTGTCGGCGGGCGGAGCCCCGCGGACCCCGTCGAGCATCCGGGCGCCGCGCAGTTCCCGCAGCATGTCCTGCGCGGTCGCGGCGTCGAAGGGCGGAACGCGGACGGCCGTGTCCCGCAGGACCTCGACGAGGACCCCGCCGAGGCCGGCGGTGACGGTGGGCCCGAAGAGCGGGTCATGGCTGATGCCGACGACCATCTCGACACCGGGCTCGACCATCTGGCAGACGAGGACGCCGTCGAGGTCCAGGCCCTCGTAGCGGGCGATGTCGGCGAGTTCGCGGTACGCGTCGCGGACCTGGCTGGCGGAGGTGAGGCCGATCTTCACCAGGCCGAGCTCGGTCTTGTGCGCGAGCCGGTCGGCGGACGCCTTCATGACCACGGGGTAGCCGACCAGCGCGGCCGCCCGTACGGCACCGGCGGCGCTGGAGACCAACTGCTCGCGCGGGACGCGGATGCCGTAGGCCCGCAGCAGCTGCTTCGCGGCGTGCTCGCTCAGCCGGCGGCCGGGGTGCAGCAGTGCGCGGGCCTTGCGGGCGGAGGAGGAGGGGGTGCGCGGTGCCTCGTCGAAGGGGGAGCGGTAGCCGGCGGTGAAGCGGTGGTGGTCCAGCCAGGCCCGTACGGCGGTCACGCAGTTGCCGAAGGTGCGGAAGGTGGCCACCCGGGAGGAGCCCAGCAGAGTCGTCCGGTAGGCCTCCTCGGTGCCCACGGGGGAGCCCCAGATCACGCACACCAGCTTGTCGGTGGCCTCGGCGGCCTCGCAGAGGTCCCGGGCGAGCCTGTCGCTCATCGGCGGGAAGGGGCCGGTGATCGGGCAGACAAGGACGCCGATCGCGGGATCGGCGAGCAGCGCGTCGATGATCTTTCGGCCGCGCCAGTCGCCGACGGGGTGGCCGCCGCTGTCCACGGGGTTGGAGACGTCCAGGTACTGCGGTATCCACTGGTGGAGTTCGGCCTGCCTCGTCCCCGGCAGTGTGGGCAGCGGCAGGCCGGCGGCGGTGGCCAGGTCCGCGAAGTGCGCCCCGGTGCCGCCGGAGATCGAGTAGACGGCCACGCCTTCGGCGACCGGTGGCCGGGCCCTGGCCAGCAGGGCGGCGGTGTCCTGGAGTTCGTCCAGAGCGTCGACACGGATGACGCCGAACTGCCGGAAGGCCGCGTCGGCGACCGCGTCGGAGCCGGTGAGCTTGCCGGTGTGGGTGGCGGCGGCACGGGTGCCGGTCTCGGTGCGGCCCACCTTGACCATGACCACCGGCACCCCGTTGCGGGCCGCGCGGTCCGCGGCGAGGGCGAACGAGCGGCCGTCCTTGAGGCCTTCGGCGTAGACGGCGATCGCGCCGACCTCCGGGCGCCCGGCGAAGTAGGAGAGGAAGTCGGCCGTCTCCAGGTCGGCCTCGTTGCCCGTGGGCGCCCAGTGGCTGAGCCGGATGCCGAGTTCCTGCAGGGCGTAGACGGGGCGGCCTTGGTGGCCGGACTGGGTGATCAGGGCGATCGCCGGGCCGGGGAGGTCCTCGCGGAACGGCTGGAAGGCGTTGAGGTTGGTGTTCGGCCCCAGCAGGCGCAGCCCGCCGGCCGCGACGACGCGGCCGAGCCGTTCCTGGGCGGCGGCGCCGGCCTCCCCCGTCTCGGCGAACCCGGAGGCGAAGACGACGGCGAACCGCGCTGTGGCCCCGGTGAGCTGTTCGAGGACGGGGAGCGGGTCGGCGACGAGCAGGACGGCGAGGTCGACCGGCTCGGGGAGGTCCGCGACGGAGGCGTGGCAGGGCAGGCCGAACACGGTCGCGCGGCCGGGATTGACCGGATGGAGCCGGGCGCCGACCCGCCCGGCCCAGTCGACGAGCTGCCGGGTGATGCCGGTGTTGGGCCGGCCCTCGGCGTCGGAGGCGCCCACCACGGCCAGGGATTCGGGCCGGAAGAAGCGGTCGAGGTCAAGGACCCGGGCGTGCAGCGGACGTCCGCTGACGTCCAGGTCGTCCGTGCGGCGACCGGGGCCGCCGGTGCCCGCCGCGGGATCGGTGCCCAGGGTGCTGAAGGTCGAACCAAGCATGTGTCCCGCCCGTCCCGCTCGAGGGTCCAGAGAACTGACGCAATGTCAGATTACTTAACTGACGATCCGTCAGGAACGGGGCGGATGCGAGAAACCTGTGCGCTCCACGGGAAGGCGGCCCGGGCGGCCGGCGGGGAGAGGGTCGGCCGTGGAGCCGGACGGGGGTGGCGCGGGAGGGCCGGAGGTGCGTGCAGAGGTGGTACGGAGGCCTTGCGTGGGGTCCCGCGGATGCTCGTCCGTACCCTCTCCGTGCCCGTCGCGCCGCGTTCGCTACCGCCGTGCCACCGCTTTGGCGATCCGGCGTGCGTCGATGGCCATTTCACGGAACATCCCGCTGATGGGATTGGTGAAGCCGGTGAAGTACAGGCCCGGGGCGTTCTTGGGGCTGCGGCGGCCGTGCGTCACGGGCCGGCCCCGCTCGTCCAGGACGCCCAGATGGCCGACCAGCGGTTCCAGGCCGCGCCGGTAGCCGGTGGCCGCGATCACCACGTCCGGGGTGATCCGCGTGCCGTCGGCGAGCAGCACCTCGCGTCCTTCGAAGCCCTCGACGGCGGCCACGGGCGCGACCTTGCCGGACCGGACGGCGTCGATGATGCCGACGTCCTGGACGGGGATCGCGCCCTCCCGCACGCGGGAGTAGAGCCCGTTGTCCGGGCGGGGAAGTCCGTGGGCCGACAGGTCCGGCACGGAGATCCGCTCCACGAAGGGCGCGATCGCGTCGACCAGTTTCGTCGGGAAGCGGCGCACCATGATCCCGGTGCGCTGCGCGGGCCATCCGGCCGTGGAGCGGCGCATGATGTGCGGGGGCGTGCGCACTGCCAGCCGGACGCGGGCCGCGCCGGATTCCGCGAGGTCGACGGCGATCTCGGCACCGGTGTTGCCCACGCCGACGACCAGGACGTCCTGCCCCTCGTAGGGCCGGCCGTTGCGGTAGTGAGAGGCGTGCAGCAGCTCACCGTCGAAGGTGTCGCGCCCGGGCCAGTCCGGGAGGTGCGGCGAGTGGTTGTAGCCGGTGGCGAGGACGACGCTCCGGGCGGTCAGCCGGCGGCCGCCGGTGGCCGGGAGCACCCACCCGGTCGCCGGGTCCCCGGCGGGCTCGATCCGCCCCACCTCTATGCCGGTGGCGACGTCCAGCCCGTGGAAGTCGGCGTACTGCTCCAGGTAGCGCACAACGTCGTCGCGGCCCACCCAGCGGCCGTAGGACCGCGGGATCCCCAGTCCGGGGAGCGCGGAAAGGCGTCTGGTCGTGTGCAACCGCAGCCGGTCGTAGTGGCCGCGCCATGAGGCGCCCACCGCGTCCGACCGTTCGACGACCAGGGTGCGCACACCCCGGTGCCGCAGCGACGCCGCGACGGCGAGTCCGCCGGGGCCGGCGCCGACGACGATGGCGTCCGGCGCCGCCGTGCTCGGTATGGGGGTGGCTGCGGATGCGGAGGTACCGGCGGATGCCGAGGTGTCGGTCATGGCTGCTCCCGTGCCTGCTGGGTGAGGGTCATCACCGGAAGGTAGCGCGCTTTCGCCCCGGCACCTTGCGGAGGTGCAACAGCATCCGGTCAACTGACATTCCGTCAGATCCCTTGTCCCGGGGAGGCACGAGATGCAGACGATCTGGCTGACCGGCGCCGAATGGCTCGCCGTCCTGCGCATCGGCCTCGGACTGTGGTGGCTGGAGAGCTGGCGGCACAAGGACAAGAAGGGCTGGTTCGAGCGGGGCACGGGCATCGCCTGGGCCGCCGGCGTCGCCGCCGAACACCGCTGGAGCGCCGTCCGGAACGGCTTCTCCGTGCTCGTCGCGCCCCGTCCCAAGTTGATGGCCCACGTCGTCGTCCACGCCGAACTCGCCATCGGGCTCGGCCTGGCCTTCGGCCTGCTGACCCCGATAGCCCTGGCCGGGGGCGCCGTCCTGAACCTGCTCTACCTGGTCCTCATGATCCACGACTGGGCAGAGCAGGGGCAGAACGCCATGATGATCCTCGCCTCCGTCGTCCTCCTCTTCGCCATGGGCTGGCAGGCCTGGTCGCTGGACAGCGCCTGGGGGCTCTTCCTGTGACCGGCCTGCCCGAGCCCGACGCCTTCACGGACACCTACTGGAGGGCCGCGGCGGAGGGCCGGCTGCTGATCCGCCGCTGCCTCGATCCGGGCTGCGGGCTCGCCCACCACTATCCCCGGGAGTTCTGTCCGCACTGCTGGAGCGAGGAGGTCGTCTGGGAGCAGGCCGCAGGCCGGGCCACCCTCTACACCTGGTCCGTGGTGCACGCCAACGAGCTCCGGCCCTTCGCCGGGCGGCTGCCGTACGTCGCCGCCGTCGTCGACCTCGCCGAGGGGCCGCGCATGATGACGGAGGTCGTCGGCTGCGCCCACGAGGCGCTGCGCGTCGGCATGGACCTCCGCGTCTGCTTCCGCCCCGCGGCCGACGGCGCCCGGATCGCCATCCCCATCTTCCGCCCGGCCGGGACGGCCGCGTTTGCTTGAATGAGGGCGTGCTGAGGCCAGTGGAGTTGGAAGCGTACGGACTGCTGCTCCGGCCGTGGGAGGAGACGGCCGGCGACCTCGAAGCGGCCCTGCGCGGCCTCGGCGACCCGGACTTCCGCCGCTGGAACACCGCACACGCCCCCGACCCCGACGAAGCGGGGGCGCAGGACTTCCTGAGGCGCAGGCGCGACGGCTGGGCGGCCGGGGACCTCGCGTCCTTCGCCGTCACCGAGGCCGGTGACGTGCTCGGCCAGGCCGGGATAGGGGCGATCGACCGCACCATGCGCGGCGCCCGGGTCAGCTACTGGATGCTGCCCGAGGCCCGTGGGCGCCGCGTCGCCTCCCGGGCACTGGAGGCGGTGACCCGGTGGGCCTTCCGCGATCTCGGGCTGCACCGCCTGGAGCTGGGGCACGCCGTCGGCAACGAGCCCTCCTGCGGCGTCGCGCGGCGCTGCGGCTACGTCCTCGAAGGTGTCCTGCGCGATGCGATGGTCGACCTGTCCGGCGCGCTCCAGAACGTCCACCTGCACAGCCGTCTGGCGACCGATCCGCACCCCTGAACTGCGCGGTGGCACGGTCGCACGGGGATTTGCCGTGCCTTGGGGGAATCTTGTGCCGATCGGGACATGTGCTTTCCCGATCGGGAGGGGTGGGTTGGTTAGGGTGCGATCCGCCCCTCGCGCGCCGCGGACCCGTACACGGGTGCGGCCGCGCGCCGCACGCCCTGCGCGCGCCGTGCTGTCCCGGGGCCTCGGAGTTCTGTCAGGCGCACCCGGTGCGGTGCGTCCCTTGTTCGTGAATGGGGTGGGGATGTCCGGTCACCGGATGTCGAAGAAGCGTCGTTACATCGCGTGGGCGGTGGCCGCTGCCGCGGTGCTCGTGGGCGGGGGAGTCGCCGCGGAGGCCTCGATGGCGACCACCGTGTCGCGTCCGGCGCCCAAGGTGTTCACCGGGCGGGCGTTCGACACGTGCACGGCGCCGTCCGCGTCGGCGATGAAGGCGTGGCACAACGGCTTCTACGGCGCGGCCGCCGTGTACGTCGGCGGCAAGAACCGGGGGTGCGCGCAGCCCAACCTCACGAAGTCCTGGGTCAAGTCGGTCAGCGCCACGGGCTGGAAGCTGATCCCGCTCTACGTGGGCGCGCAGCCCCCGTGCCAGACCAGCCGCAACCCGGAGAAGCTGACCGCATCCACCGCCGCCTCGCTCGGCGCGAAGGACGGGGCGGACGCGGTGGCCAAGGCGTCGGCGCTGGGGATGAAGGCCGGCAGCCCGGTGTACCTGGACATGGAGTCCTACGACGTCGCCAACACCTCGTGCAACAACGCGGTGCTCACCTACGTCCGGGCCTGGGACAAGGCGGTGCACGCCAAGGGGTACTGGGCCGGCTTCTACGGCTTCCGCAGCTCCAGCGCGAAGGCCGTCGCCACGACGACGAACCGTACCGACATGCCGGACATCCTCTGGTACGCGCTGTGGGACGAGCGCAAGACCACGACCGCCGACTGGCCGTTCTCCACGTCGCTGTGGACGGGCCACCGCCGCGGCCACCAGTACATGGTCAACAGCAAGGAGACCCGCGGCGGTTACACGATCACCGTGGACCGCAGCGACTGGGACGCCCCGGTCGCCATCACCGGCTGACGCCCCGGGGCGGGGCTGAGCGGCGCGGGCAGGCCCCGCGCCCCTCAGCCCCGCCCCAGCACCACCGTCCCCGAGGAGCAGAACCAGCCCCCCGTCCCCGAGGCCACGGCCAGCTCCGGCAGCGCCCCGCCGGCCTTGCGCACCTGCCGCTCGCCCGCCTCCCCCCGCAGTTGCCGCACCGCCTCGACGATCAGGAACAGCCCCCGCATGCCGGGATGGCAGGCCGACAGCCCGCCCCCGTCGGTGTTGACGGGCAGCGGCGACCCCGCGACGAAGGGCCCGCCCTCCCCCTTGGCGCAGAAGCCCAGGTCCTCCAGGGTCACCAGGGTCATGTAGGTGAAGGCGTCGTAGATCTCGGCGAGGTCGATCTCGTCCGGGGTGACGCCCGCGCGCGAGAAGGCCTGCGGCCCCGAGACCGCGGCAGGGGAGACCGTGAAGTCGTCCCACTCCGACATCGTGGCGTGCGAGACGGCGGTGCCGGAGCCCAGCACCCACACCGGCGGCCGTGCCCCGTCCCGCACGTACTCCGCGGCGGCCAGGAGCACCGCGCAGCCGCCGTCGGAGCGGACGCAGCAGTGCAGTTTGGTGAACGGGTCGGCGATCATCGGTCCGGACAGGACCTCGTCGGCGGTGATCGGCGTGCGGTACATCGCGTCGGGGTTGCGGGCCGCGTTCGCCCGGGCCCGGACGGCGACGGTGGCGAGCTGCTCGGCGGTGGTGCCGTACGCGTGCATGTGGCGGCGGGCGGCCATCGCGTACTTGGCGATCAGCGTGTGCCCGTACGGGGCCTCGAACTGCAGCGGCCCACGCGCCCCGAAGGACAGGTTGGCGGTGCGCCGCCCGGCCTTGAGGTCGGCGCGGGCGGTGGAGCCGTAGGCCAGGAGCACGACGTCGGCGTGCCCGGCGGCGATCGCGTCGGCGGCGTGCGCCGCCATGACCTCCCAGGTCGCCCCGCCCACGGACGTCGAGTCGACCCAGCGCGGCCGCAGTCCGAGGTACTCGGCGACCTCGACCGGCGCGAGCGTGCCGAGCCCGGCCGAGGCGAAGCCGTCCACGGCCGACCGGGGCAGCCCGCTGTCGGCGAGCGCGCGGCGTGCCGCCTGCGCGTGGAGGGCGTAGGGGGTGGCGTCGTCGACCCGGCCGCAGTCCGACAACGCGACGCCGAGGACGGCGACTTCGCGGCCGTTGCGAGTACCCTGACCCTGAGCCATGAATCTGACGGTACATCAGGTGCAGGGTTTCCGGTCGCCTCCGGATGCCCCGGGGTGGGAGGAGAGCTCGCCGTGGACGCCGCCTTCACCGAGGAGCAGGAAGAGATCCGCCGCACCCTGCGCGAACTGCTCGGCAAACGCTGCGGACCGGACGAGGTGAAGTCCGCCGCCCGCACCCCCACGGGCCACGACGCCGGCCTGTGGCGGCTGCTGGCGCAGTCGCTGGGCCTGCCCGGCCTCGCCCTTCCCCCCGCGTACGGGGGCGCCGGCTGCGGCCCCACGGAACTCGTGCTGGCCTGCGAGGAGACCGGCCGGGCGCTGTTGCCCTCGCCGCTGCTGGGCACGGCCGTGCTCACCGCGCCCCTGGTCGAGGCGCTGGGCACCGACGCCCAGCGCCGGGCCCTGCTCCCACGCCTCGCCTCCGGTGAACCCGCCGCCCTTGCCGCGTCCCCGGTGGCCCTCGGCCTCGCCGGCCCCAACACCGGCGACTGGGCGGGCGGCGGCCGCGCGGGGGGCGTGCAGGCCCGCCCGACCGACGGCGTCTGGCGGCTGTACGGGCAGGCCGACCAGGTGCTCGGCGGCCCCGGTGCCGGGCTGTTCCTCGTGGCCGCCCATACGGGTGGCTACGCACGCAGTCGCATCCGGCTCTTCCTGGTCCTCGGTGACGCCCCGGGCCTGGTCCGCAGGCGGCTGACCGCCCTGGACGAGACCCGCCCGCAGGCCCGCGTCGAACTGCGCGACGTCCCCGCCGAGCCGCTGGGCGGGGAGGACGCCGCCGATCCGCGCCCCGCACTCGCCCGTACGGGTGTCCTGGCCGCCGCCGCACTGGCCGCGGAGGCCGTGGGGGCGGCCTCCAGGGCGCTCGCGGTCACCGTGGAGTACGTCGCGGCCAGGGAGCAGTTCGGGCGGCCCGTGGGGTCCTTCCAGGCCGTCAAGCACCGTCTCGCCGACCTCTACGTCCAGGTCCAGGCGGCCCGCTCGGCCGCCTACTACGCCGCCTGGGCCGTCGGGAGCACCCAGGAGCAGGAGCAGGGGCAGGAGCCGGACGCCGCGGTGGCGGCACCGCTCGCGCTCGCCCAGGGCCTGGAGGCGCTGCGCGCCGCGGCGGGACAGGCCGTCCAACTGCACGGCGGCGTCGGTTTCACGTGGGAGCACCACGCGCACCTGTACGTGAAACGGGCCGCCTCCGACGACCTGCTCTTCGGCCCCGTGCACGCGCTGCGGGCCCACGCGGCCGAGGGCGCGGGCGTCTTCACCGGGGCTGCCCCCGCCCCCACCCCCGCCGCCACCGTGACCACGACCACGACAACGACCCGGGGAAGGGCGGCGGCATGAGCCTGTTGCGGACGGTGGTGCAGAAGGTGTCGTCGACCCGGCTGTTCGCCAGGGTGGGGCCGCATGTCGTGCCGGCGGTGGACCGGTTCGTGCACCGGGCGACCCGCGGCAGGGTCCTGCTCAGCGCGCGCATGCTGCCCGGGTTGGTGCTCACCGCCACCGGTGCGCGCAGCGGTCTGCCCCGGCACACTCCGCTGGCCTGCATGCCGGAGGAGGGCGGCACCTTCGTGCTGGTCGGCAGCAACTTCGGCCGCACCGACCACCCGGCGTGGACGGGGAACCTGCTCAAGCACCCCGACGCCGAGGTCAACTGGCGTGGCCGGGACCTCGCCGTGCGCGCGGAGTTGCTGACGGGCGGCGAGCGCGAGGCGGTGTGGGCGGCGTTGCTGGAGTTCTGGCCGCCGTACGCGACCTACGCGCGGCGCGTGGAGCGGCGGATCCGCTTGTTCCGGCTCGTCCCCAGGGAGCCGGGCGGCGGGGCGCCCGGGAAGCCGTAGCGCGGGTTCGCAGGAGGGAAGCCCCCGGAAAGGACAACGCGGGCGCCCGGGCCGGCAACCTCCCCCGAGGACCGGTGGGCGCCCGCGTCGTTGCAGGCAGGACTTCGACGTGAACGTAGATCAACAATGCCGCCGGAGGCGGGCGTCAGCGCCGCGGCGTCACCGCGTCGGCCTCTTGCCCGTCACGCCGAGGTGCACCAGCAGCGAGAGGTTCGGCTTCAGTTCGGCCTGCTTGACGCCCCAGGTCTGGAAGCCCTTCTGGTGCGCGGCGACCGCGGCGAGCATCGCGACGAGGGATCCGGCGACGGCTGCCGGGCTGACATCCTTGTCGACCCGGCCCTTGCCCTGGAGCTCCTTGATCGAATCGGAAAGGGAGTTGGTGAGGGGGTTGAGGATCTTCATGCGGATCTTGTAGAAACGCTTGTCCCCTTCGGCGGCGCCCAGGTCGACGACGCGCAGGATGGCGTCGTGCTTGCGCCAGAAGGAGAGGAAGCCCTCGACCAGTTCCTCCGCCGCCGTGGCGCCGGACTTGCCGGCCCAGGATCGGCCGGCGACGAGGTCCGTCAGCGCGGCCCCCTCCTTGGCCATCTCCTCGGCGAGCTCGAGGACGGCGCCCTCGACGTCGGGGAAGTACTGATAGAACGTTGCGGGGGAGGTACCCGCCATCCGGGCGACGTCGATCACCTTGACGTCCCGGTACGGCGACGTGCTGAGCATTTCGCCGAGGCAGTCGAGCAGCTTCTGCCGCGTCGCCTGTCCCCGGCGGCCTGCCACACGGCCGTCGACGGTGCGAACTTGTCCTGTCATGCCGTCAGTTTACGGGCTGGTGATCAGCGCGCGATTCGATGCCTGCAAATGGGGAAGGCCATGTGTTCGATTTCTCCTCGGGCGCAGCGGGGGATCCGCCGATAACGTGTCAAGCCAGACACTCCGTCGATCCATGCGAATCCCCACGTGAATCGGGATCGCCGGTCGCATCATCGGACGAATCGAGGACGAGATGGCCGCACACCCCGAGGGCGCCCCCTGCTGGGCCGACGCCATGCTCAACGACCTGGAGGCCGGCAAGCGCTTCTACGGCGAGCTGCTCGGCTGGACCTTCGGGGAGGGGGAGGAGCAGTACGGCCAGTACACGCAGGCGTACGGCCCGGACGGGAAGAACGTCGCGGCCCTCTCCCCCAAGCCGGACGGCCGGATGCCGACGGTGTGGAACGTCTACCTCGCCTCCTCCGACATCCGGGCCATCGCGAGCAGGATCCGCGACTCCGGCGGCCAACTCATCATGGAGCCCATGGCGGTTGGGCCCTTCGGGACGATGCTCATGGCGGCCGACCCGGGCGGTGCGGTCTTCGGGGTGTGGCAGGCCGGCACGCACGGGGGCTTCGAGGTGACCGGCGTCCCGGGCTCCTACATCTGGACCGAGGTCTACACGCGGGAGACCGAGCGGACCGACCCCTTCTACGAGGAGGTCTTCGGCTTCGGCGGCAAGCGGATCGAGGACGAGGCCGTCGACTTCCGGATCTTCGTCCCCCAGGGCCGGGAGGTCACGCCCGGGAACGCGGTGCTCGGCCGCTTCCGGATGGGGGAGGGGTTCCCGTCGGAACTGCCCGCGCACTTCATCGTCTACTTCGCCGTCTCCGACGCCGACCGGGCCGCGGAAACGGTCGCGCGGCTCGGGGGCCGGGTCACCATGGGTCCGATGGATTCGCCTTTCGGCCGTTTCCTCCTGGTCGCTGACGACCAGGGTGCCCATTTCGCCCTGATCGACCCCGCTACCACGGTCGGCGGGAAGCCGTCCTGAACGCACCCGGATCCGCAACCGAATCGAAGGTAATCGCGTGTCGACACCGCCCCGGGTTCGCAACTGATACTCATCCCAGGAAGAATCAGGGACGGACCCCGGGATGGGGGGAACCCACGGGGAGGTGGCAGGACAGTGGTGCAGCAGCTGACGCAGCACGATCCGAGACGGATCGGCCCTTTCGAGGTGCTGGGCAGGCTGGGTGCCGGCGGTATGGGCCTGGTCTATCTCGCGCGCTCGGCATCCGGCCGGCGCGTGGCGATCAAGACCGTACGGGCGGAGCTGGCGGAGGACCAGCTGTTCCGCGTGCGCTTCGCCCGTGAGGTGGAGGCGGCCCGCGCGGTCAGCGGCTTCTACACGGCGGCGGTCGTCGACGCCGATCCCAGGGCCGCCGTGCCCTGGCTGGCGACGGCGTTCGTGCCGGCGCCCTCGCTCGAGGAGATCGTCAACGAGTCGGGGCCGCTGCCGGTGCAGGCCGTACGGTGGCTGGCGGCCGGGGTCGCGGAGGCGCTCCAGTCGATCCACGGGGCGGGGCTGGTCCACCGGGACATGAAGCCCTCCAACGTGCTCGTCGTGGAGGACGGTCCGCGGGTGATCGACTTCGGCATCGCGAGCGGGGTGTCCAACACGCGGCTGACGATGACGAACGTCGCCGTCGGCACGCCCGCGTACATGTCGCCCGAGCAGGCCAAGGACTCGCGCAGCGTCACCGGCTCCAGCGACGTGTTCTCGCTGGGCTCGACGCTGGTCTTCGCCGCGACCGGGCACGCGCCCTTCCACGGGGCGAACCCCGTGGAGACGGTGTTCATGCTCCTGCGGGAGGGCCCGGACCTGTCGGGCCTGCCCGACGATCTGCGCCCCCTCATCGAGGCGTGCATGCGCATGGAGGCCGACCGCCGGCCGAGCCCGGCGGACCTGCAGGCGCAACTGGCGCCGCATCTGTTCTCGTCCGCGGGTGACGACACCGGTACGGCCTCCGCGTGGCTGCCGCCCGCGGCGGTGGGACTGATAGAGGAACGGCGCAGTGGCGGCCGCCCCGGCGCGGGGCCGGGCGCCCCCGGCGGCGGTGCGGGCGGCGGGGTGCCGGGCGGCGGTGGTGCGGGTGCCGCGGTGCCCCCGATGCCGGCGCGGCCTCCCGTGCCGCCCGTGGGACCGGCGGGGCCCCCTCCGGTCGCCGCCGAGGGCCCGGGCGGGCCGGTGCAGCTCGCCGGTTCGGCACCGATAGGACCCGGGATGCGGCTCGCCGAGCGCAAGAACCAGGCCGCGGCCACCGCCGCCGCCGGGGGCGCGCTGGGCTGGGCCGGTCGCGGCGGCGTGGCCGGAGGACCGCCGGCGGCGGTGCCCGGTCAGGGAAGTGGCCAGGGAAGCGGTCAGGGCGGTCCCCAGGGCGTGCCGCAGGCACCCGCGGTGCCGCCGGGCGAATGGCGGCCGTGGCGCTTCCGCATGTCCAACGACGTGTGGGGCACCCCGGTCGTCTCCTCGGGCCGGCTCTACGTGACCTCCTTCGAGGTGCACGCGCTGGACGTGGCCACCGGGCGGCGGCAGTTCAAGACCCGTGACGTGGCGTGGACGATGGCGGTCTCGGGCGGCCGGATCCACGGCTCCGACGGGCCGAGCCTGTACGCGCTGGACGCCGCGGACGGCTCCGAGCACTGGCGCACCGGTGTGGACGGCTGGATCTACTCCCTCCGCGCGGACGGCGGGACCGTCGTCACCGGCACCCGCGGCGGCGGCGTGCAGGTCTGGGACGCCGCGGCCGGGCGGCTGCGCTGGGAACGCGGCGGGGCGCAGACGGAGTTCGAGACGCCCGAGTCGGGCCCGAGCGTGGTGGACGGGGTCGTCTACTTCCACGGCGGCGGACGGCTGCACGCCCTGGACGCGACGAGCGGCACCGAGCACTGGTCGTACCCGACCGGGGAGGGTGGCGCCATGCCCACCCGTCCGGTCGTCGCCGACGGCGCGGTGTACGTGACCGTGGGGAACCGGGTGCTCGCCCTGGACGCCCGCAGCGGCACCGAGCGGTGGCGCTTCGACGCCCCCGCGGTGATGTTCGCGCCGCCCGCCTACGTGCCCGGACCGGGCGTCACCGGCGGCGGTGTCTACGTCGCGGACTACCTGGGCACCGTCTACGCCCTGGACCCGGTGGATGGGCGCGACCGCTGGCGGGTCGCGACCGAGCAGCGGCAGAGCGTGGAGCCCGTGCTCGTCGCGGGCGGTTCGGTGATGCTGGGCGCGGGAGGCGCGCTGTACACGCTCGACGCGGTCTCCGGCACCCCGAAGTGGCGCTTCGCCGCGCAGGGCGAGATCGTCGGCTCCCCGGTGGTGGCCGACGGGCGCGTGCACTTCGGCTCGAAGGACCACTGCCTGTACACGGTCGACGCGAGCGGCGGCCAGTTGCGCTGGAAGCTCGAGACCGGTGGCGAGATCACCGGTTCCCCGGTGGTCTCGGACGGTGTGGTCTACGCGAGCAGCAAGGACCGCTGCGTGTACGCCCTCAACGCCGTGAAGGGCACCGAGGCGGCGACCCGGCGTACGTGAGGACCCGGCTGACGGCCGTCGTGCCGCACACGGAAGGGGCAAACGACGGCCGCCGCCGGCCAACTTACGCGGCGCGGGACGGGGGCGCCACGCGAGGGGCCGTCAGGGTGACCCCGTTCCGGCCGTCGTGAGGCCGCCGGAGCAGGGCGGCCCCGGCTCCTCGTCCGGGGCGGGTCCGGGCAGGGCCCGTCAGCGCACGCGATGCTCCCGGGTGCGGCCGGCGAACAGCCGGGCCTGGCGTTCCGGGGGGAGGTTGCCGAGGGCGATGAGGTGCGGCGCGTGGGCGAAGGCCTGGGCCCGCGCGGCCTCGTGGGCCGACCAGACGGCGCGGACGGTGCCCTGCACGGCCTCGGTGGGGTGGGCGGCCAGGACCGCTGCCGCGCGCAGGGCGGCGTCGAGCAGCAGCGGCCCGGGCACGACCTCCGAGACCAGCCCGGTCTCGTGGGCGCGCCGCGCGCCGATCCGCTCCGCGGTGCCCATCAGGGCCATGCGCATCACCTCGCCGTACGGCATGCGCTGTGCCATGGCGATGGCCTCGTACGCGCTGACCATGCCGTAACTGGTGTGCGGGTCGAAGAAGGTGGCGTGTTCGGCGGCGATGACGAACTCGCACTCGCCGAGCAGGTAGAAGGCGCCGCCGCAGGCCATACCGTTGACGGCGGCGATGACCGGCTTCCACAGGTCGTTGGCCTTGGGCCCGACGGTCAGCAGCGGATCGTCGAGCGTGTAGGGGGAGGGCGGTTGCGGGACCTCGGCCGCGCGGTCCAGGCCGGTGCAGAAAGCACGGTCGCCGGCCCCGGTCAGGACGACCGCGCGGACCGCGTCGCCGGCGCGGAACTCCCTCCACAGCTCGGTCAGTCCGGCCGCGGTGGCGAGGTCGATCGCGTTGTGCCGCTCCGGGCGGTCGAGGGTGACGACGGCGACGCCGTCGCCGGTCTCACAGCGCAAGCCATCGCGGGATGCCGTCATGGAAGACCGCCTTCACGGGGGCGCCGATGCGGATGCGGGCGGGGTCGAAGGAGTCCAGCCGGGCGTCCGGTGCCGTGACCAGGTTGCCCACCAGCCGGATCCGGGGGTCGTCGGCGAGCTCGACGAGGACGACGTTGTACGGGGCCTGCTCGGCGTAGCCGGGCAGCAGCGGGGGATGGGGCACGACGTACGACCAGACGCGGCCGCGGCCGCTGGTGCGCCGCCACTCGGCGGCGAAGGAGTGGCAGTGCGGGCAGCACGGCCGGGGCGGGAAGCGCAGCCGTCCGCAGTCGGCGCAGGCCTGGACGCGCAGTTCGCCGGCGCGGGCGTACTCCCAGAAGGGGGCGCCGTCGTCGTCGGTGACGGGGCTCAGCATGTCAGCTCCTCAGGATCAGGGCGGAGGTCGGGACGCCCTCGCCCGCGGTGACCAGGCAGGTCCGCGCGCCGGGCACCTGGGCGGTGGAGGTGCCGCGCAGTTGCCGTACGCCCTCGGTGACGAGGTTGAAGCCGTGGACGTACGCCTCGCTCAGGCCGCCTCCGGAGGTGTTGAGCGGCAGCCGGCCGCCGATCTCCAGGGCGCCGCCCTCGGTGAAGGCGCCTCCCTCGCCGCGGCCGCAGAAGCCGTAGCCCTCCAGGGAGAGCGGGACGAGGGCGGTGAAGGCGTCGTAGACCTGGGCGACGTCGATGTCCCCCGGGGTGAGGTCGGCGTGCTTCCACAGGTGGCGGGCGGCGGTCCAGGCGGGGCCCGTCAGGGGGTCGTCGGTCCAGTAGTTGACCATGCCGTGGTGCTGGGCGGGCAGCCCCTGGGCGGCGGAGTGGACGTAGACGGGGCGTTGCCGGCAGTCGCGGGCGCGGTCGGCGGAGACGACGACGCAGGCGAGCGCGCCGTCGGTCTCCAGGCAGTTGTCGTGGAGGCAGAGCGGTTCGCTGATCCAGCGCGAGGTCATGTACATCTCGCGGGTCAGCGGGCGGTCGTACATGATCGCGGCCGGGTTCTGGTTGGCGCGGTTGCGGCAGGCGAGGGCGACGTTGAAGAGGTGGTCGCGGGTGGCGCCGTACTCGTGCATGTAGCGGCGGGTCAGCATGCCGATCTCGTCGACGGGCCGCAGCAGGCCGAAGGGCCGGGTCCACTGTGCGGGGGTGGGCAGTTGGACGGTGGTGTTCGTCCAGGGGCGCGGGCCGCTGCCGCGCTTGCGGGACCGCCAGGCGACGCCGACGGTGGCCTGGCCGGTGGCGACGGCGGCGGCGAGATGGGCGACGGTGGCGCAGGAACCGCCGCCGCCGAAGCCCGCCTTGGAGAAGAAGGTGAGGTCGCCGAGACCGGCGGCCTTGGCCAGCTCGACCTCGTCGGTCTCCTCCATCGTGTACGACGCGAGGCCGTCGACCTCGTGCGGCTCGATCCCGGCGTCGTCGAGCGCCGCCAGGACGGCGCGGCAGGCGAGCGACTTCTCGGACTCGGGGAGGTGCCTGGCGAAGGGTGTCGCGCCTATGCCGACGATCGCGGTGGCGTCCTTCAATGCTGACATTCCATCAGGCTATCGCTAATCTGACGGATAGTCAGCTCATGGGGAGGTGCTCGGCGCATGCGCGGTGACCTGGAGTGGGGCAGCGTCCCACGGCTCGTGCGGGAGGCCGCGCGGCGCTGGGGCGGGCGCGAGGCGGTGGTGGACGGCCGCACCCGTGTCACGTACGCCGAACTCGGCGCCCGGGTCGAGCGCGCCGCGGCGGCGGCGGTGGCGTCCGGGATCGCCCCGGGGGACCGGGTGGCCGTCTGGGCCCCCAACACGCTCGACTGGATCACCGCCGCCCTGGGCTCGGTCACCGCGGGCGGGGTGCTCGTCCCGCTCAACACCCGCTTCAAGGGGGCGGAGGCGGCCTACGTGCTGCGCCGCACCCGTGCCCGGCTGCTGTTCGTCACGGGCACCTTCCTCGGCACCTCCTACGTCGCCGCGCTGCGGCGCGCGACGCGCGAGCAGCCGCTGCCGGACCTGGAACAGGTCGTCGTCCTGTCCGACGCGGCTCCCGAAGGCCACGGCTACCGGCGCTGGAAGGACTTCCTGGCCGCGGGCGACCCCGTCAGCGGCGCGGCGGTACGGGCCCGTTCCGACGCGATCGACGGCTCCGCGCCCTCCGACATCACCTTCACCTCCGGGACGACCGGCCACCCCAAGGGTGTTGTGGTCACGCACGCCCAGACGCTGCGCGTCTACGACGTCTGGGCGGACCTGGCGGGACTGGAGGAGGGCGACCGCCACCTGATCGTCAACCCGTTCTTCCACACCTTCGGCTACAAGGCCGGGATCATCGCCTGCCTCATGCGGGGCGCGACGATGATCCCGCAGCCGGTCTTCGACGTGGGCACCGTCCTGGCCAACGTCGCCGCCGAACGCGTCACCGTGCTTCCCGGCCCGCCCACCCTCCACCAGTCGGTCCTCGACCACCCCGAACGCGGCCGGCACGACCTGAGTTCACTGCGGCTGGTCGTGACGGGCGCGTCCGTGATCCCGCTGCAATTGGTGGAACGGCTGCGCAGCGAGCTGAAGATCGCCACGGTGCTGACCGCGTACGGGCTGACGGAGGCGAGCGGCACCGTGACGATGTGCCGGCGCGGCGACCCCGCGGAGGTGGTGGCCGCGACCTCCGGGCGGGCCATCCCCGACACGGAGGTGCGGGTGCTCTCGGAGGGCCCGGGGCGGCCCGGCGAGGTCCTGGTGCGCGGCTACCACGTCATGTCCGGCTACTGGGAGGACCCCGCGGCCACGGCCGAGGCCGTCGACGCGGACGGCTGGCTGCACACGGGGGACGTGGGCGTGACGGACGCCGACGGCAACCTGCGCATCACCGACCGCATCAAGGACATGTTCATCGTCGGCGGGTTCAACGCGTACCCGGCGGAGATCGAGCAGGCGCTCACCCGCCACCCGGACGTGGTGGAGGCGGCGGTGGTGGGCGTCCCCGACCCGCGGCTCGGCGAGGTCGGCCGCGCGTACGTCGTACGCCGGGCGGGCGCCGTGGTCACCGCCGACGACCTGATCGCCTGGTCCCGGCGGGAGATGGCCAACTACAAGGTGCCGCGCGAGGTGGAGTTCCTGGCGGAACTGCCGCGCAACGCGAGCGGGAAGGTGCTCAAGACGGCCCTGCGGGCGCGGTGAGGGACGCGCCGGGTCCCTCCCGCCGAGGAGGGTGAGGGACCCGGGTCGAATCCGCGCGCCCGGCGTCAGGGGGTGTGGAAGTTGTCGGGCGAGACGACCGTCTGGTGCCAGTTGTCCGGGCTGTCCGCGGCGGCGGCCGGGAGCGCGGCGGAGAGGAGTCCGGCCGCGACGGCGGCGAGGACGACGGCGGCCTTGCGTACGAAGTTCATGACGCCTCCGGAGGAGAGGCCGGGTGCGGGCACCCGGCGGCAGCATGCGTACAGGTGGTGCCCGTGAGGCGGCCCGGACCGCGGGTGCGCGTGCGGCCGACTCGGCTGTGGAACATACCGCGTCGGTCCCCCCGGCACGCAAGTGCCGTACGGCGCCGGTGGCCGACGGCCGGCACATGCGAAGAAGGACCGGCTGCGGCGCCCCCTCCGCGCCGCAGTCGGTCCGTGGTTCCTTCGTGCTGTTCCCCCCCGGAAGCACTCCCCCCTTGGTGCGCTCCTCAGGCCGTGCCGCCCCCCGTGGCCGTGCCGTCCCCCGTGGTGGTGCTGTCCCCCGTCGTGCCGTTCCCCGTCGTTCTCTCCCCCGTGCCCCCCGTGCCCCCCGGGCCGGTCGTCCCCCGTGTCAGAAGACGGTCAGGGGGTGTGCCAGTTGTCGGGCTTGACCGTGGTGTCGTCGCCCTTGACCTTGGGCTCCTCGACCTCCTCGGTGGTGACGACCTCCGGCTCTTCCTCGACGGTGGAGCCGGACTCGGGTGCCGTCTCGCTCATGGTGCCTCCCCTGGTGGGTGGAACTGGGCCGATGGAAAGCCCGCCTGGCAACGACCCCCGTGCGCTACCAGGCGGGCAGCTCTTGCAGTGATGGAATCGTGGCAGGCGTCGATAATCAACCGATAAACGGAACTGTTGATGTCCTGTGCCGATGGTGTTGCGCAGGCGGAACGGGCTACACGGCGACGGCCGGAGCGGCGGGACCGTGCAGCAGGCGCCGCACTTCGTCGGCGTCGGGGGAGCCCAGTGCGACGAAGGCCGCCAGGGCGTCCCGCCAGCAGGCGCGGGCACGGTCCACCTGGCCGGCCTGGTCGAGGGCGCGGCCGAGGACGGTGAGCACCTTCGCGCGGTAGAGCTCGCCCCCGAGGTCGCGCAGCGCGTTCAGCGACTGCTCGGCCAGCGCCGCCGATTGACGGTGGGCGCCGGAGGACAGGTGCACTTCCGCCATGCGGAAGAGGGACATGGCCTCCCAGAAGTGCTGCCGCGCCGCTCGGAAGACGGGCAACGCCTCGGAGAGCGACGCCAGGGCCTCCTCGCGGCGACCGGCCGCCGTCAGTGCGATGGCCAGCGCGTACAGACCGTTGCCCACGCGGAACCCGGCCCGCAGCTCACGGTAGATCGACAGGGCCCGCTCCGCCGAGGCCACGGCGGCGGAGACGTCCCCGAGCTCGATCTGGGCGCGGGACAGGTTGCTCAGCGCGGCGGCGCCGCCGTGCCGGTTGCCGTCGGCCATGAAGGCTTCCAGGGCCTGGGAGTGGTGGGCGGCGCAGTCCTGGAAGCGGCGTCCCGGCAAGGCCACCATCCCGCGCAGGTTGGGGGCGTAACTGCTGGTCAGAGGGTCACCGACGGCCTGCCCCAGCACGAGGCTGCGTTCGGCCTCCCGGTCCGCCTCCTCCAGGCGTCCGGCCAGGCTGTACTGCTGGCCCAGCAGCACGCGGGCCCGGCCCTCCACGAGCGGCTCGCCGCAGGCGCCGGCCGTGGCGACGATGGCGCGCGTGGCCTGCTCGTACTGGCGCGCGTAGATCCCGGACTCCATCAGGTCCTGGCTGACCAGCAGCAGGTCGACGGCGCGCCGCATCGGCCCCTCGCAGCCGTCGCCCGCGGCCTGCCGGACGGCGGCGAGGAGGCTGGGCGCCTCGGTGAACAGCCAGTCCAGGCCGTCCTCGCGGGACCCGAAGGGCAGACCGGGACGGCCGACGGGGGCGAGGTGCGCGAGCAGTCGGTCACCGGGGTTCTCCAGCTCGTACGCGCACATCGCGGACGAAAGGTAGAAGTCCAGCAGCCGGGAGAGGCTCGTGCAGCGGGCGTCGTCGCCCTCGTGGCGCTCGGCGCAGTCGCGGGCGTACAGGCGGACCAGGTCGTGGTAGCGGTAGCGGGCGGGCGCGGCGGACTCGATGAGGCTGATGTCGACCAGGGTCTCGAGCAGTTCCTCGGCGTCGTGGACGTCCATGTCGAGGACGGCCGCGGCCGCCTCCAGGGAGATGTCCGGGCCGTCGGCGAGGGACAGCAGCCGGAAGGCGCGGGCCTGTTGCGGGGTGAGCTGGCCGTAGCCGAGCTCGAAGGTGGCCTTGACGGCGAGGTCGCCGGCCTTGAGCTCGTCCAGGCGGCGGCGTTCGTCGCCGAGCTTGCGGGCGAGGAAGGACACCGTCCACGTGCGGCGGGTGGCCAGGCGGGAGGCGGCGATGCGGATGGCGAGCGGGAGGAAGCCGCAGGCGGCGACGACGTCGAGGGCGGCCTGGCGTTCGGCGGCGACGCGTTCCTCCCCGACGATGCGGGTGAAGAGCAGCAGGGCCTCTTCCGGGCTCATGACGTCGAGGTCGACCAGGTGGGCCCCGGCCAGGTCGACCATGCGGGTCCGGCTGGTGATCAGCGCGGCGCAACCGGGCGTGCCCGGCAGGAGGTGGCGGACCTGGGCGGCGTCGTGGGCGTTGTCCAGCAGGGCCAGGACGCGGCGGCCCGCGAGGGTCGACCGGTAGAGCGCGGCGCGGTCGGCGAGGGACTCGGGTATCGCGGAGTCGGTGACGCCGAGGGAGCGCAGGAAGGAGGCGAGCACCGTCTCGGGTTCGGCGGGGCGGGCGGCGGTGCCCTGCAGGTCGACGTAGAGCTGCCCGTCGGGGAAGGTGCCCGCGACGGCGTGGGCGACGTGGACGGCGAGGGTCGTCTTGCCGACGCCCCCGATGCCGGCGACGGCGGAGACCGACATGACGCCGCCCTCCGCGGAGGACCCGGCCAGGCGCTCGCCGAGTTCGCGGACGAAGGCGTCGCGGCCCGTGAAGTCGGCGACGGTGGCGGGCAGCTGGGCGGGCCGTACCGGCTCTGCGACGGCTTCCGCCTGCGGGACGGGCGGCGGCAGCAGCGAGGGGTCGGCCTCCAGCACGCGCTGGTGGAGTTCGGTGAGTTCGGCGCCCGGGTCGACGCCCAGCTCGTCGTCGAGGAGGCGGCGGGTGTCGGCGTAGACCCCGAGCGCCTCGGCCTGCCGTCCGCTGCGGTAGAGGGCGAGCATCAGCAGGGCGCGGGGGCGCTCGCGCAGCGGGTGCTCGGCGGACAGCACGGTGAGCTCGGAGACCACCTCGGCGTGGCAGCCGGCCTGCAGGTCCAGGTCGAGGCAGGTCTCGGTGAGCTGCAGCCGCCACTCCTGCAGGCGGGTGCGCTGGGTCTCGGCGTACGGGCCGGGGAGGCCGGCCAGCGGCTCGCCGTCGAAGAGGGCGAGGGCACCGCGCAGTTCCTCGCGGGCCGCGGCCAGGTCGCCGGCCGCGCGGGCCTTCTCGGCCGCGGCCTGGTGCCGTTCGGCGAGGAAGAGGTCGAAGCCGTCGCCAGGGTGCAGCACGTAGCCGCCGTCGACGGTGGCCAGCGCCTCGGCGCCGAGGGCCTTGCGCAGGCGGAAGGCGTAACTGCGCAGCGCCGCCAGCGCGGTGGGCGGCGGCTCCTCGCCCCAGACGGCGTCCAGCAGTTCCTGCGCGGTGGCCGTGCGGCCGCCGCGCAGCAGCAGCGCGCCCAGCAGCGCCTTCTGCTGTGGCGACCCGGCGGAGATCGGTTCCGTGCCGCGCCAGGCCCGCACCGGGCCGAGGACCGCGAAGCGCAGCGCTCCGTCCTGGTCCTTACCGCTTGCCATGCCTGCCCCCTGGTGCCGCCGAACCCTTCACGACGAGCGCGTATATCGATCGTTCATCACGAGCCGGAACAGTCTTCACGGACGGCGGGACCATCCCGATCGGTTCCGCCGCCTGTGCCAGTTTGCCGCCTCAACCTGTATGCGGTCACCTATGGGTGGCTTTCGGGAGGGGCGTTCCAGGGAGTAGCGGGGAATGTTCGGTCCAGTTTCATGTGAAGTGCGAGCATACTCCGTCGGCCCGGCCGGTGTCCGGTCGGAGGAGGTGGAGGGCCGCCCATGTGCTCGCGTTGTGTGCCGCAGGCCGTGAGCGGACCGCGCAGCCGCAGCGGGGGAGGGCCGGCGCCGTCCGTCTACCGCCTGCCCGGTCCCGCCCTGCGCCGCCGGGCCGTACGGCATCCGGAGGGGCGCCCGTACGAGCCGTACGACTGCGACTTCGCCGCCCTGGACCGCCGGGCGCGCGCGGTGGCCGCCCGGCTGGGACGGCTGCTGCCGCCGGGCAGCCGGGTGCTGCTCGCCTACCAGCAGGGCGCGGACCTGGCCGGGGCGTTCTACGGCTGCCTGTACGCCGGGATGGCGGCCGTGCCGCTGGTCGGCGGCGGGCCGGACAGCGCGGGGACGGTCGCCGAGGCCGTCGAGCGCTGCCGTCCCGCGGCGGTGCTCACCGGGGCCGACGCGTGGACCGCGCTCGCGGTGGACCGCTCGCGCACGCAGGTCGTGGAGGCCGACGGGCGACGGGTCGGCGGCGAGCCGGTCGAACGGCTGGCGGACGAGTGGCGCCCGGTCGGCGTCCTGCGTACGGCGCCCGGCTACGAGCGGTACGTCGCCGACGGGCTCGGTGGGGGCCGCATGGAGCCCGCGCTGCGGCACGGGGACCTGGCGGACGCGGCCGGGGAGCTGGCGGTCGCGGTGGGACGCGGGACGCGGGCGGAGGGGCTGGGGTGGATCGCCTCCGTGCACGGGTTGGAGGACGCGGTGTGGCGCATGCTCCTGCTCGCGCCGGGCGGCGGAGCCGCCTGACCCGGGGTCGTTCGCTTGCGGCCCGTTGTCGTGTGCGGGTCCGTTGCGCCTGCGGCGGGCTGTCTCCCACCCTCCCTCCCCATCGCGCCGGATGGGGGTCCCCCGGCCGAAGGCTGGGGGAGGGCGGGAGGGCGGGAAAAAGCCCCCAACAAGAACCACAGCGGCGCCGCACACGACAACCGGCCGCAACCACAGACACCCGGCCGCACACACACCGGCTGACGGGCCGTCAGATTCGCGCTACCGTGCCCCCATGGAGACCTTCCCGAGGATCATTTCGGTGGACGACCACACGGTCGAGCCCCCCGGCGTCTGGCGGGACCGCCTCCCGTCGGCGTACCGGGACAGGGCGCCGCACGTCGTGCGGGCCCCCCTGAAGTCGATGACCTTCGTCGGCGGCCGGTTCGCCCCGCGCATGGGCGAGCCCGGCGACGACGGGCCCCTCGCCGACTGGTGGGTGTACGAGGACCTGCGGCGCCCGCTGACCCGCCTCGACACCGCCGTCGGCTACAGCAGGGACGAGGTGCGGCTGGAGGCGATCACCTACGAGCAGATGCGCCCCGGCTCCCACAGCGTCCCCGAGCGGCTGGCGGACATGGACGTCAACCACGTGCAGTCCGCCCTGTGCTTCCCCACGTTCCCCCGTTTCTGCGGCCAGACCTTCACCGAGGCGAAGGACCGGGAGCTGGGCCTGCTGTGCGTGCGCGCGTACAACGACTGGATGGTCGAGGAGTGGTGCGGGCCGCAGGCCGGCGGCCGGCTGATCCCGCTCACGCTCGTACCGCTGTGGGACGCGGAACTGGCCGCCGCGGAGGTGCGCCGCAACGCCGCGCGCGGGGTGCGGGCCGTCTGCTTCTCCGAGATCCCGCCGCACCTGGGGCTGCCGTCCGTGCACACCGACGCGTGGGACCCCTTCCTGCGCGCCTGCGACGAGACCGGGACCGTCGTCGCGATGCACATCGGTTCCTCCTCGCGCATGCCGTCCACCTCCGCGGACGCGCCGCCCGCGGTCGGCTCCACGATCACCTTCACCAACTGCTGCTTCTCGATGGTCGACTGGCTGATGTCGGGGATCTTCGACCGCTTCCCCTCCCTGCGGATCATGTACGCGGAGGGGCAGATCGGCTGGATCCCGTACGTCCTGGAGCGTGCCGACGTCGTCTGGGAGGAGAACCGCGGCTGGGGCGGTGTGGCCGACAAGGTGCTGCGGCCGCCCTCGGAGCTGTTCCGGGAGCACGTGTACGGGTGCTTCTTCGACGACGCGGTGGGCCTGCGCAACATCGACGCGATCGGCGTCGGCAACGTCCTGTACGAGACCGACTACCCGCACTCCGACTCGACCTGGCCCAAGTCCCGTGAGGTGGGCGAGGCGCAGATGGGTCACCTCGCCCCGGAGGTCGTCGAGCGGATCGTGCGGGGGAACGCCGTCGAGCTGCTGGGGCTGACCCCGGAGGGCCTGTGGCCGGGGCCGGGCGGGGCCGCCGGTTGAGACGAGTTCGCCCGCCGTTGGCGGCCGTGTCGCGTGCCGTGCGCGGCCGCCTGATGGGCTTCTCCCGGTAGGACGGGAGAAGGGCGGGCGATGGGTCTGATCGCCGAGTTGTGGCTGTCGGGCCGGGTCCCGGCCTGGGACGGCCTGTACCGGGTGGACGACACGGCGCTGCACGTGCACGTCGACGGCCCCCGGTTGTCGGTGTTCGACGTCGGCGGGCCCTTCGACGTCGTCGCCGGGCTCGCCGAGGACCCGGAGCGCGTCACCACGGCCGATTCCCGTCCGCGGGGCGTCGTCGAGCTGCGCGACGGCACCGGGTACGTGTGCTGCGGTGACGGCGCGCACGGCTCGGAGGGCTTCTTCGCCCGGCTGGACTCCGACGGCGGTCTCCTGTGGGTGGTGGCGCTCCAGGACTCCAACCCCTTCGAGCTCGCCGAGGTCGAGGGGCGGTACGCCACCTTCACCAACAACCTGGGGCACTCGCTGACCGTGGACCTGGCCGCCCCGGAGTTCGCGGTGCGCTGACCCTTGTCTGACGATCCGTCAGGTCCGACCATGTCGGCATGACCGAGACCGCGTACGGCATGCAGTTGCCGGTGCAATCCCTGAGCACCCTCTACGCGGAGCCGTGGGAGGCCGCGGCGCCGCCGGGCGACCTGGTGGACGTCGCACGGGCGGCGGACCGGCTGGGCTTCGCGTACATCGGGTGCTGCGACCACGTGGCCGTCCCGCCCCGGCTCGCCACCGCGATGAGCCCCACCTGGTACGACCCCGTCGCCACGCTCGCCTTCCTGGCGGCCGTGACGACGCGGGTGCGGCTGCTGAGCCACGTGGCCGTGATCGGGCTGCGGCATCCGCTGGTCACCGCCAAGCAGTACGCGACCCTGGACCACCTCTCCGGGGGCCGGCTCGTCCTCGGGGTCGGCGCCGGGCACGTACGGGAGGAGTTCGAGGCCCTCGGGCTCGACTTCGAGCGGCGCGGCGCGCTGCTGGACCGGGCGATCGACGCCGTGCGGGCGCACTTCGCGGCCGGGGAGCAGAAGCCGGAGCCCGTGCAGCGGCCGGTCCCGGTGTGGGTCGGCGGATCGTCGCCCGCGGCGGTGCGGCGCGCGGCGCTCAAGGGCGACGGCTGGCTGCCGCAGGGCGACTCCCGGGAGGCCATGCCCGGGCAGATCGCCCGGCTGCGCCGGCTGCGCGGCGGCACGCCGATCACCGTCGGCGTCATCGCGGAGCCGCTGTACGTCGGCGAGCCGGGGTGGCCGGTGGGGCGGCGGACGCTGACCGGCAAGCCGGAGGCGCTGGCCGAGTCGCTGCGGGAGTACGGCGCGATGGGGGTGGACCAGATCCAGGTGCGGTTCCGCAGTCGTGGCGCGACGGAACTGCTCGACCAGATGGAGGCGTTCGCCGACGGCGTGGCGCCGCACCTTGACGCGTAGGGAGTGACGGACATGGGCAAGCTGGACGGCCGGGTCGTGCTGATCACCGGCGCGGCGCGCGGGCAGGGCGAGCAGGAGGCGCTGCTCTTCGCGGAGGAGGGGGCGCGGGTCGTCCTCGGGGACGTGCTCGACGAGCGGGGCGCTGCCGTGGCGGAGGGCATCGGCGCCGACCGGGCGCGCTACGTCCACCTGGACGTGACGAGCGAGGCGGACTGGGCGGCGGCCCTGGACGTGGCCACGGACGCCTTCGGCCGGCTGGACGGGCTGGTCAACAACGCCGGCATCCTGCGCTTCAACGCGCTGGTCGACACCCCGCTCGCGGAGTTCCAGGAGGTCGTCCAGGTCAACCAGGTCGGTGCCTTCCTCGGGATGCGCACCGTGGCCCCGCTGCTCGCGGCGGCCGGCGGCGGCACCATCGTGAACACCGCCTCCTATGTGGCGCTGACCGGCATGGCCGGGGTGGTCTCGTACGCCGCGACCAAGGCGGCCGTCGTCGGGATGACGCGGGTGGCCGCCATGGAGCTGGCGCCCAAGGGCATCCGGGTCAACGCGATGTGCCCGGGTGCGATCGACACCCCCATGTCCAACCCCGGCGAGTCCGTGCCCGCGGAGGCCCTGGACCGGCTGTACGGCAAGCTCGTGCCGCTCGCGAGGATCGGGCGCCCGGAGGAGGTCGCGCGGCTCGCGCTCTTCCTGACCGGTGACGACTCCTCGTACGTCACCGGGCAGCCCTTCGTCGTGGACGGCGGCTGGCTGGCCGGCGTCCAGCTCTTCTGACGAACCGTCGGGTATTGACCTCCCCCGTCGCCGGTGGAAGAGTCGGAGCGGGAATCTGACGATCCGTCAGAAAAGCTAGGGACGGTGAACCCCTTGGAATTCGGGATCTTCGTACAGGGATATGTGCCCAAGTTCCGCTCGGAGGTCGACCCGCAGGCCGAGCACCACGCGCTGATGGAGGAGGCCGAGTACGTCGTCCAGGCGGACCGGTCCGGCTTCAAGTACGCGTGGTTCAGCGAGCACCACTTCCTCGAGGAGTACTCGCACCTGTCCTCCAACGACGTCTACATCGGCTACCTCACCCACGCCACCGAGCGGATCCACCTCGGGTCGGGCATCTTCAACCCCCTCCCGCAGGTCAACCACCCGGTCAAGGTCGCCGAGAAGGTCGCCATGCTCGACCACCTCTCCGACGGGCGCTTCGAGTTCGGCACCGGCCGCGGCGCCGGCAGCCACGAGATCCTCGGCTTCCTCCCCGGCGTCACCGACATGAACGCCACCAAGGAGATCTGGGAGGAGACCGTCGGCGAGTTCCCCAAGATGTGGCTCAACGAGGAGTACCCGGGCTTCCAGGGCAAGCACTGGTCCCTGCCGCCCCGCAAGGTGTTCCCCAAGCCGTACGGGAAGTCGCACCCCGCGATGTGGTACGCCGCCGGGTCGCCGCCCTCCTACGCCATGGCCGCCCGCAAGGGCCTGGGCGTGCTGGGCTTCAGCGTCCAGAAGGTCTCCGACATGGAGTGGGTGCTGGAGCAGTACAAGTCCGCGGTGCGCGACGCCGAGCCCATCGGCGACTTCGTCAACGACAACGTCATGGTGACCACCACCGCGATCGTCGCCGAGACCCGCAAGGAGGCGATCCGCGTCGCCGCGAGCAGCAACCTCAACTACCTGCAGTCGCTGGTCTTCCGCTACCACGACACCTTCCCGCGCCCGGAGTACATCCCGCAGTGGCCCGAGCTGCTGCCGACCTACACCGAGGAGCTGATCGAGATGCTCCTCGACGAGGAACTGATGATCTGCGGCGACCCCGACGACGCGCTCAAGCAGTGCAAGCGCTGGGAGTCCGCGGGGGCCGACCAGCTGTCGTTCGGGCTGCCGGTGGGCGTCCCCTTCGAGGACACGATGCGCACGATCAAGCTGGTGGGGGAGCACGTCATCCCCAAGATCGACACGGACCCGGTGCACCGGACCACCCGCTTCCGCCGGGCGGCGTGACGCCCGCGGGCCACCGACGGGGCGGCGCCTTCCCGGACCGCCGCCCGGCCCCCGGACCGGAGCGGCACCGCGGCGGCGGCCCGCCGCGCCCGCGGCCGGCCGGGGGCCACACCGCGCGGCGGGGCGCCCGCCCGCGGCCCAGCAGGAGGAGGGACCACCCATGCTCGACCACCTGATCCGCGGGGCGACGCTCGCCGACGGCACCGGTGCCCCGGCCCGCACCGCCGACGTGGGCCTGCGGGACGGCCGCGTCGTCACGGTCGCATCGCCCGGCCGGACCGAGGAGCCCGCACGGACCACCGAGGACGCGACCGGGCTGGTCCTCGCCCCCGGCTTCGTCGACCCGCACACCCACTACGACGCCCAGCTGTTCTGGGACCCCTTCGCGGTCCCCTCCATGAACCACGGCGTCACCACCGTCGCCGGCGGCAACTGCGGCTTCACCCTGGCACCGCTGAGGCCCCAGGACGCCGACTACACCCGCCGGATGATGTCCAAGGTCGAGGGCATGTCCCTCACGGCCTTGGAGTCCGGCGTCGACTGGGGCTGGCAGGGGTTCGGCGACTACCTCGACGCCCTGGAGGGCCGGATCGCCGTCAACGCCGGCTTCATGGTGGGCCACTGCGCGCTGCGCCGCTACGTCATGGGGCCCGACGCCGTCGGCGGACAGCCCACGCCGGACCAGCTCGACGCGATGCTGCGGCTCTTCCACGAGTCCATGGACGCCGGCGGCTGGGGCCTGTCGACGACCCAGTCGTCCACCCACTCCGACGGCGACGGGCACCCGGTGGCCTCGCGGCACGCCCGGCCGGACGAACTGCTCGCGCTCTCGCGGGCGGTCGGTGAGCACGAGGGCACGCAGATCGAGGCGATCGTCGCGGGCTGCCTGGACACCTTCTCCGACGACGAGATCGACCTCCTCGTCGACATGACCGCCGCCGCCGGCCGCCCGCTCAACTGGAACGTGCTGACCGTCGACTCGGCCGTCCCGGACCGGGTGCCCCGCCAGTTGCTGGCCTCCGAGCGGGCCCGCAAGGCGGGCGGCCGCGTCGTGGCGCTGACGATGCCGATCCTGACGCCGATGAACATGTCGCTCGGCACCTTCTGCGCCCTCAACCTCATCCCCGGCTGGGGCGAGGTCCTCTCCCTGCCCGTCCCCGAGCGCATCGCCCGGCTGCGCGACCCGGAGGTCCGCGCCGCGATGCTCCGCCGTGCCGTCAGCCCCGAGGCGGGCGTCTTCCGCCGGCTGGCCGACTTCGGGCGGTACGTCATCGGGGACACGTACTCCGAGGAGAACCGGCGGGCCGGGGTCAGCGGCCGGGTGGTGCGCGACATCGCCGCGGAACGCGGGCAGGACCCCTTCCGCACCCTCGTGGAGATCTGCGCGGCCGACGACCTGCGGACGGTGCTGTGGCCCATGCCCACCGACAACGACCCGGACAGCTGGGAGCTGCGCCGTACCACCTGGGAGCACGAGGACGTGCTGCTCGGCGGCTCGGACGCGGGCGCGCACCTGGACCGCATGTGCGGTGCGCCGTACACCACCCGGTTCCTCGGCGACTGCCTGCGCGGCCGCCGGCTGGTCCCGCTGGAGAGGGCGGTGCGGATGCTCACCGACGACCCGGCGCGGCTGTTCGGGCTCCGCGGGCGCGGCCGGGTCGCCGCGGGGTACCACGCGGACCTGGTGCTCTTCGACCCCGAACGGATCGACGCGGGCACCGCGACGCTCGTGCACGACCTGCCGGGCGACAGCCCGCGCCTGGACTCCAGGGCCCGGGGCGTGGTGAGCGTGCGGGTGGGCGGCGTCGAGACGATCCGCGACGACCGGATCACCGGGGCGGTCCCCGGCCGGGTCCTGCGTTCCGGACGGGACACCCGCACGGTCGCCACGGGCGGGTGACCCCGGCCCGCCCCCGCGGCGGGACCCCGTGCCGGGGGTGTACGCGCCCGCCGGCACGGGCGTACGGTCGGCCCACACCACGGGAGGTGCGACGACACCATGCGGATCGCCACGACGATCTTCCTGACCGACCAGTCCGTACCCGTCGTCCGGCTCGCCGCGGAACTGGAGGAGCGCGGTTTTGACGGCCTCTACCTCCCGGAGCACACGCACATCCCGGTCAGCCGCCGCACCCCCGCGCCGATGGGCGGTCCGCTGCCGCCGGAGTACGGCCGTACGCTCGACCCCTTCGTGGGCCTGTCCGCGGCCGCCGCCGTCACCCGACGGCTGCGGCTCGGGACCGGCGTCACGCTGGTCGCGCAGCATGATCCGATCGTGCTGGCCAAGCAGGTCGCGAGCCTGGACTTCCTCTCCGGCGGCCGGTTCACGCTCGGCGTCGGCTTCGGCTGGAACGTGGAGGAGGCCGCCGACCACGGGGTCGACTGGCCGCGCCGCCGGGACCTGGTGCGGGAGCGGATGGCCCTCATGGGCGCCCTGTGGGCGTCGGAACCGACCGCGTACACGGGTGAGTCCTGCCGGGTCGAGGCCAGTCACGCCTGGCCCAAGCCCGTTGCGGGCGGGCGGCCCCGCATCCTGTGCGGCGGCGCGGGGGGCCCCGCGCTGTTCGCGCACATCGCCGCGTACGCCGACGGCTGGATGCCGATCGGCGGCGCCGGGCTGGCGGAGAGCGTCCCCCGCCTGCGCCGCGTGTGGGCGGACGCCGGACGCGACCCGGAGGCGCTGCGGGTCGTGCCGTACGCGGTGCGCCCGAACCCGGGGAAGCTGGCCCACTACCGGGAGCAGGGCCTGGAGGAGGTCGTGCTCCAACTGCCGTCCGCGGGGACGGCGGACGTGCTGCGCACCCTCGACGACTACGCGCGCTACCTCTGAGGCGCCCGGCCGCCGGCCTCGCGGCGGCGGTCAGTCGCCCGGGTAGCGCTCCAGCCACGCCGCGGAGGCGCCGCCGGGCCCGTGCAGCGCCGGACCCTGCGTCATCTCCATGGCGAAGTCGTCGGCGAGCTGGAGGATGGTGCCCCGGCCCTCCAGTTCCGCGGTCCACGCCGGGGGCAGGGCCGTCTCGCCGTGCTGAACGCCCAGCAGGTTGCCGCAGATCGAGCCGGTGGAGTCGCTGTCCCCGGAGTGGTTGACCGCGAGCAGCAGCCCGTGCCGGACGTCCTCGGCGACCAGGGCGCAGTAGACGCCGACGGCGAGGGCCTCCCCGGCCGTCCGGCCCGCGCCCAGTGACTCCACCCGTTCCGCGCCGGGCATTCCCTGGCGCACGGCGCCGAGGGCCGCCTGCAGGGCCGCGGAGGTCTCCTCGTGCCCGGGGCGCGCCGCGATGAGCGCCAGCGCCTGCTGGACGGCGCCGTCCAGGGCGTCGCCGCGGGCCAGCGCGTGCACGATGACGGCGAACGCCCCCGCGGCCAGCACCCCGGTGGGGTGACCGTGCGTCTGGACCGCGCACTCGACGGCGAGCTGGAACACCAGGGGCGGCTCCCAGCCGACCAGCAGCCCGAACGGGGCGGAGCGCACGACCGTGCCGCAGCCCTTGGAGTCCGGGTTCTTGGGGTGGTCGAGGGTGCCCATCCGCTCGTCGCCGAGCCCGGTCAGGCAGGCCGTGCCGGGGGTGCGGCGCGCGTACAGCCACTCCTCGCGGGCCAGCCAGCCGGTGTCCTTGCGGCGCTCGTCCGGCCCCCAGTCGTTCTGCGTGGCCGCCCAGCGCAGGTAGGCGCGGTGCACGTCGGTCGGCGGGTGCCAGGCCCCCGCGTCCCGGCGCACCTGGGCGCGTATCAGGCCCTCGGCGGTGAACAGCGTCATCTGGGTGTCGTCGGTGACGGCGCCCCGCCGCCCGTACGCCGGGACGTAGTCGGTGACCCCGGCCTCCCCGTGCGCCTGCCGTATCGCGGCCAGCGCGTCGGACTCCACGCCGGCGCCGAGTGCGTCGCCGATCGCGCCGCCGAGCAGACAACCGCGCACCCGGCTGCGGAAGTCCTGCTGCTCGGTGCGCCCCCATACGGCACCGCTCATGACCAACGCCTCCCTGCTCGACCCGACCAAGCACTGTAATCGACCCAGATCGGTCGGCTTCCGGTCACGAACGGATTGTGGCCAGTCACGCACGGAGGAAGGCCCCCGCTGCCGGAGCAGCGGGGGCCTTCGGGGCTCGGCGGGCTACCAGCCCCGGCCCCCCTGCCACGCGGGCCGGGGGGACTGGCCGGCGCGGGTCAGCGCCCAGCGGGCCGCGCTCGCGAGCAGGGAGGTGACGATCAGCCCGATGAACAGGTTCACCACGCAGGCGGCGAGCATCTCGTTCGAGCGGTGCACGGCCAGCGGGACCACCACGGCGAAGAAGGTCAGGGCGGTCATGATCCAGCCGAAGAACAGCATGGCGCGCGGGGTCGCGGCGAGCAGGAAGCGCAGCAGCAGCGTCGCGGCGAGCGCGACGAGCGCCGCCCCGAGGACGTAGGCGGTGGCGGCGGCGTCGCGCCACAGTCCGTAGCCCTCGGGGGCGAAGAGCGGCAGCAGCAGGAATCTCTGCGCGACCGTGATGCCGGTCTTGGCCAGCAGGCCGGCGAGCACCGCGGTCGCGGCACCGACGCCCCACAACCGCCAGGCGTGGAGGCGGCGGTGGTCGTGGTCGGCGTAGCTGCTTGACACGTGTGGTTCCTTTCCGGTCAGCCGACGCAGAGCACCAGGAGGCACAGCTGCATCGGTGACTTCGTTGCCGACGGCGTGGGGGCCGCCGTCGTCGTGGGGGGTGTGGCCGGGACGTCCGCGGGGGAGTGGGGGGCGGACGAGGGCGCGGTGGTGTGCGGGGCGGTGTCCGCGGGAGCGGGGACGGCCGTGACCGTCCGGACCCGGGAGTCGGTCCCGCCCTGCGGGGCGGTGTGCTCCGGCGGGGTGGTGCCCGCGGCGGTGCGCGCGGCGGACGGTGCGGCGCCGGGTGCGTCGCCGCGCGGCGCGGCGGTGGTGGGGTTCCCGTGCCGACCGGGGCGGTGCGTGGCGTCGTCGCCGGGCTGCGCGGGGATCGAGGAGAGCGGCAGGGTACGGGCGGTGGCCGGCGTCAGCGGCTCCGCGGCCGCGGCCGTGTCGGCCCGGCCCCGGGAGCCGCCGTGCGGCATCGCCGCGACGGTGAGGCCGCCGCCGACGAGCGCCACGGCCGTGGCGGCCGCGGCGCGCCGCCGGTTCTTCTTCCAGCGTTCCAGTTGTCTGCGCCGGGCGGCACGGCCCTTCAGGGACGGGTCGGCGTCGTCCTGTCCGGTGCCGTCGGGGTCGTCCGGGGCGTCCGCGTCGCGGAGCCTCTCCCATTCGGCTGCCGAGTCCGGGCCCTGCCACATGGGCGGGGCTATGTCGGGTGCGTAGGCGCCGCACCCCGGACACACGAGAGCCCCGTTGAGATGCCGACGGCAGGAGGAGCAGTAGTCCATCTCCGAGTCTTTCTCTGCTGACAACGCCGCCGGGGGACGTCGGCGGCACGTCCGCGCGCACGTTCCCCGTGCAGGGCGGGACGGCCAGCAACGCTAACGACACCTCCCGCAGGAGGTGCGCAGCCTGTGTGACGCTTTTGGAGAGTTGCTCGGACTCTTTTGCACAGGTCGCCGGAGGGCGCGGCCCGGGGCCGCGCCCCGGCTCAGTCCTCCAGCACCGGCAGCAGCTCCGGCAGGTGCCCGTCGGAGGCCAGACCTGCGGCGATGCGTTCGGCGGGCACCTGGCCGTAGGTGGTGGTGCGCTGACGGGCGGGCCGGCCGGCGGCGTCGGCGATGGCGACCAGGTCGCGGATGGACCGGTAGGAGCCGTAACCGGAGCCGGCCATCCGGGAGATGGTCTCCTCCATCAGGGTGCCGCCGAGGTCGTTGGCGCCGGAGCGCAGCATCTCGGCGGCGCCCTCGGTCCCCAGCTTGACCCAGCTGGTCTGGATGTTGCGGATGTGCGGGTGGAGGAGGAGACGGGCCATCGCGGTGACCGCGCGGTTGTCGCGCATGGTCGGGCCGGGGCGGGCGATGCCGGCCAGGTAGACGGGCGCGTTGGTGTGGATGAAGGGCAGGGTCACGAACTCGGTGAAGCCGCCCGTGCGCTGCTGGATCTCGGCGAGCAGGCGCAGGTGGGCCAGCCAGTGGTGGGGCTGGTCGACGTGGCCGTACATCATCGTGGAGGAGGAGGGCAGGCCCAGTTCGTGGGCGGTGGTGACGACCTCCACCCAGGTGGCCGCGGGCAGTTTGCCCTTCGTGAGGACCCAGCGCACCTCGTCGTCGAGGATCTCGGCGGCGGTGCCCGGCACGGAGTCCAGGCCGGCCTCCTTGGCGGCGGTGAGCCATTCGCGCAGGGACAGGCCCGTGCGGGTGGCCCCGTTGACGACCTCCATGGGGGAGAAGGCGTGCACGTGCATGCCGGGTACGCGCTCCTTCACCGCCCGCGCGATGTCGAAGTAGGCGGTGCCGGGCAGGTCCGGGTGGATGCCGCCCTGCATGCACACCTCGGTCGCGCCGACCTGCCAGGCCTGCTCGGCCCGGTCGGCGACCTGGGACAGCGACAGGGTGTAGGCGTCGGCGTCGGTGCGGCGCTGGGCGAAGGCGCAGAACCGGCAGCCGGTGTAGCAGACGTTGGTGAAGTTGATGTTCCGGGTGACGACGTAGGTGACCTCGTCGCCGACCGCGTCACGCCGGACGTCGTCGGCGATCCGGCACAGCGCGTCCAGCGCCGCGCCGTCGGCGTGCAGCAGCGCGAGCGCCTCGGCGTCGGTCAGCTTCGTGGGGTCGTCGGCGGCCACGGACAGCGCGGTGCGCACGTCGGCCTCGATGCGGTCCGGGACGAGGCCGGGCGCGGCCTGTTCGCGCAGCGCCTCCCAGTCCCCGTACACCTCGTCGAAGTCCTCCCGGCGGTCGCCGCTGCGGCCGTCGGTGTCGATGGTGCGGTGCAGGTCGGTGCGGCCCGCGGCGGTGAAGACCTCCTCGGGCTCCTGCCACGGACGGCCGGTCACCTCGGCGTCCTCACGCGCGAGCCCCGTGGCGGGGTCCGCCAGCGCGGTCACGTGCGGCAGCAGCCGCGGGTCCAGCCACGGCTCGCCGCGCAGGACGAACTCCGGGTAGACGCACAGCCGTTCGCGCAGGGAGAAGCCGGCCTCCGCCGAGCGCTCCGCCAGCTCCTCGATCTGCGGCCAGGGCCGCTCGGGGTTGACGTGGTCCGGGGTCAGCGGGGAGACGCCGCCCCAGTCGTCGATGCCGGCCCCGATCAGCCTGGCGTACTCCGCGTCCACCAGGTTCGGCGGTGCCTGCAGGCAGGCCGACGGCCCCATGATGTGCCGGGCGACGGCCACCGTCGCCACCAGGTCGTCCAGTTCCGCGTCCGGCATGCCGCGCATCGCGGTGTCCGGCTTGGCGCGGAAGTTCTGGATGATCAGTTCCTGGATGCCGTGGTACGACCGGGCCACGCGGCGCAGCGCGAACAGCGAGTCGGCGCGCTCCTCGTACGTCTCCCCGATGCCGATGAGCAGCCCGCTGGTGAACGGCACGGAACTGCGCCCCGCGTCCTCCAGCACCCGCAGCCGTACGGCGGGTTCCTTGTCGGGGGAGCCGTAGTGGGGGCCTCCGGGCTCGCTCCACAGCCGGGTCGCCGTCGTCTCCAGCATCATGCCCATCGAGGGCGCGACCGGCTTCAGCCGCTGGAAGTCCGTCCAGCTCATCACCCCGGGGTTGAGGTGCGGCAGCAGCCCCGTCTCCTCCAGGATGCGGACGGACATCGCCCGGACGTAGGCGATGGTGTCGTCGTAGCCGTGGGCGTCCAGCCACTCGCGCGCCTCGGGCCAGCGGTCCTCCGGCTTGTCCCCGAGCGTGATCAGGGCTTCCTTGCAGCCGAGTTCGGCACCGCGCCGGGCGATCTCCAGCACCTCGTCCGGCGACATGAACATCCCGTGCCCGGCCCGCCGCAGCTTGCCGGGGACGGTCACGAAGGTGCAGTAGTGGCACTTGTCCCGGCACAGGCGGGTGAGCGGGATGAAGACGCTCTTGGAGTACGTGATGACCCCCGGCCGTCCCGCCGCCTCCAGGCCGGCGTCGCGCACCCGGGCCGCGCTCTCCGTCAGGGCGGCGAGGTCCTCCCCCCGCGCCTGGAGCAGCACCGCGGCCTCCGCGGTGTCGAGCGCGACGCCGTCACGTGCACGCTTGAGGGCACGGCGCATGCTGTTGGCGGTGGGCGGAGTCTGGGTCATCCTCCGAGGATAGGTGCGGTGTACGTCAGTCGGCTGTGTCGGGAGGATCACCGGGCCGCGCTGCCCCGGCCGGGAATATCCGCGCTGGCCTTGACGCCCACGTCAAGGTCTACCGTCGGGGCATGCGGATCGGAGAACTCGCCGAACGGGCCGGGACCACCACCCGCGCCCTGCGCCACTACGAATCGATCGGCCTGCTGCACGCCCGGCGCGCGGGCAACGGCTACCGGGCCTACGACGAGCAGGACCTGCGGCTGCTCCGGCAGATCCAGGCGCTGCGCGCCTTCGGCTTCGAACTGGAGGACACCCGCCCGTTCGTGGACTGCCTGCGGGCGGGCCACCCGGAGGGGGACTCCTGCGACGCCTCGATCGAGGTCTACCGGCGCAAGCTGGCCGAGCTGGACGAGTGCATCGCCCGCCTGAGCGAGGTCCGCGAGCGGCTCGGCTCGCAGCTCGCCCACGCGGAGCTGGCCTCGGCCGGGGGCGGTTCCGCTCCGCGCTGCGAGTTCGGTTGCGAGGCGAGTGAGGGGAGTACGCGATGACGACGCACGTCGAGGGGCTGACCGAGGTGACCGACGCGACGTTCGCCGAGGAGGTCCTGGGGGCGCGGGGGCCGGTGCTGGTGGAGTTCACCGCCGGCTGGTGCCCGCCCTGCCGCCAGATCGCCCCGGTCCTGGCGGAGGTCGCCCGCGAGGAGGCGGGCCGGCTGAAGGTCGTCTGCATCGACGTGGACCACAACCCGCGGACCACGGCGGCCTACGGGGTCCTGTCGATGCCTACCCTGATGGTCTTCCGGTCGGGGGAGCCGGTGAAGTCCCTCGTGGGCGCCCGGCCCAAGCGGCGGCTGCTGCAGGAGCTCGCCGACGTCCTGCCGTGAGCGCCGTGAGCGCCGGCCGGGCCGACGTCGACGCGGTGTCCCCGGGGCGGGTGACGGCCCGCCCCGGGGACACCGGGCGTCAGGCCTTCGCGGGCTCCTCGGGCAGGGTCGCCGCGGCGGCCGCGTCGTCCCCGTCCCCGTCGGAGTTGATCTGCGCCAGGACCGCGTCGCGCTCCGGGGTGTCCTCGGGCTTGACGAAGCCGATGAGCACGTACAGCACGAGGCTGACCGCCAGCGGCGTCACGATCTGGATCTGCAGCTGGACCCCGTCCAGGCCGTAGTTGGTGAGCCAGAAGGCGAACAGGCCCGCCGCCCACGAGACCAGCGCCGCCGTGGGGCCGGACTTCCGGAACGTCCGCAGCAGCCCGAGCATGAACGGGATCGCGATCGGGCCCATCAGGCCGGCCACCCACTTGATGACGACCGTGATGATGTCCTTGAAGGTCGGCGAGTTGACCTGGGTGGCCACCGCCATCGACAGGGCGAGGAAGGCCACGGTGGTGAGCCGCGCCGCGAGCAGTCCGGCCCGCGCGTTCCAGCCGCGCGCCGCCTTGGACAGCACCGGGGCGATGTCCCGGGTGAAGACGGCGGCGATGGCGTTGGCGTCGGAGGAGCACATGGCCATGGTGTGCGAGAAGAAGCCGACGACGACCAGGCCCAGCAGGCCGTGCGGCAGCAGCTGCTCGGTCAGCAGGGCGTACGAGTCGGAGGCGTCCGGCTTCTGCGCCTTCACCAGCAGCGGGGCGACCCACATCGGGAAGAAGAGGATCAGCGGCCAGACGAACCACAGCACGGACGACAGCCGCGCCGAGCGCGTGGCCTCGCGGGCGTTGCTCGTGGCCATGTAGCGCTGGGCCTGGTTCCACATGCCGCCGTTGTACTCGAAGGTCTTGATGAACAGGTACGCCAGCAGGAAGGTCAGGGTGTACGGGCCGGCCGTCGGCGCGGTGTGGTTGTCGGGCAGCTTGTCCCAGACCGTCCACAGGCCGCTGACGCCGCCGATCTCGCCGAGCACGGCGACCAGCATCGCCAGGCCCGCGAGCAGTTGGATGACGAACTGCCCGAGCTCGGTGAGCGCGTCCGCCCACAGCCCGCCGACGGTGCAGTAGACCGCGGTGACCGCGCCGGTGATGAGGATGCCCTGGTTGAGGGAGACCCCGGTGAAGACCGACAGCAGGGTGGCGATCGCCGCCCACTTGGCGCCCACGTCAACGATCTTGAGCAGCACGCCGGAGACGGCGAGGGCCTGCTGGGTCGGGACGTTGTAGCGGTTCTTCAGGTACTCCAGCGGCGAGGCCACGTGCAGCCGGGAGCGCAGCCGGTTGAGCCGGGGCGCGAAGAGGTTGGCGCCGATGGCGATGCCGATGGCGATGGGGAAGGACCAGGTGACGTACGAGGTGACGCCGTAGGTGTAGGCGATGCCGGCGTAACCGGTGAACATCACCGCGCTGTAGCCGGACATGTGGTGCGAGATGCCGGACAGCCACCAGGGCATGCGACCGCCCGCGGTGAAGAAGTCGCTGACGTCGTCGACGCGTTTGTGGGACCACAGGCCGATGGCGACCATCACGCCGAAGTAGCCGACGAGTACGGCCCAGTCGAGACCATTCATGTGCTGTTGCCCCTTCCAGGGGTCCGCCTTGTGAACGGGAGCGCACTTCGCCGGTACGTCCGTCGCGGGGCGGCGCCCCAGATTGAACCGCCTGGAAAGGGGCTGGTCAAGACCATCGGCGTTCAAGGACATGAACGTCGATCAGCACGTAGAACGATTTTACTTGTTCTTGACCCTACTTCACGTTGTTGTGAACCTGCCCGGCGCCCCACGATGAGCGGGTACTTCGCCGGAACGACCGCACACAGAACGGGGCCCGTCCGGCCCCGGCCGTCCCTGTCAGCGCATCAGTTCGCCCGCGTTCACCAGCAACGACTGCCCGGTGATCGCGCGCGCCCGGTCGGAGGCCAGGAAGACCACGGCCTCCGCCACGTCGCCGTCCGTGGCCAGTTCGGGCAGCGCCATCCGCTCGGCGAGCCGGTGCAGCACCTCGTCCTCGGGCACGCCCTCGATGTGCGCGGTGAAGCCGACCCAGGCCTGGACCGGAGGGCCCCACATCCAGCCCGGGAGCACCGTGTTGACCCGGATCCGCTCCGGGCCCAGCTCGCGGGCGAGCGAGTACATCGCCGAGGTCAGCGCGCCCTTGGAGGACGCGTACGCCGCCTGGCGCACCTGGGACGGGGCGGCCACGGCGGACTGGGTGCCGATGATGACCACCGAGCCGCCGCCGCGCCGGCGCAGCCCGCCCAGGCAGGCCCGGGTCATCCGCAGTGTGCCGAGCAGGTTGACGTCGAGCACCGTCTTCCAGGTCTCGAAGTCGGCGTCCGTGAGACCGCCGAAGTGGCCGTCCATGGCGGCCACGTGGACGACCGCGTCGATCCCGCCGAACCGCTCCTCGGCGAGGGCGGCCAGTGCCTCGCACTGTGCGGCGTCCTTGATGTCGGTGGAACGCCAGGCGACGCGGCCGCCCCCGGGGTCGATCTCGCCGGCCGCCTTGGCGAGGTGCGCCTCGGTGCGGGCCCCGAGCACGGCGTTCCCGCCGTCACGGACGACGGCCTCGGCGACGCGCTGCCCGAGGCCGGCCCCCACCCCGGACACCACCACGGTCTTGTCGCGCAGCAGCACGGCCCACCACCCCCACCCGGACGGATGAACTGACGGACCGTCAGAATAGGCTCAGCCGCCGGCGATGGCCAGGGCCTTGGCGAGCCGGCGCAGCCCCTCCCCGATCTCGTCCGGGGTGTGCGTCACGAACGACAGCCGCAGCGCCGCACGGTCGGGCTCGCCCGCGTAGAAGGGCGCCCCCGGCACGTAGGCCACGTCGTGCGCCACCACCCGCGGCAGCAGCTCCGTCGCGTCGTACCCGGCGGGCATCCGCGCCCAGACGAACATGCCGCCCTCCGGCCGGTTCCAGGTGCTGCCCGCCGGCAGCGCCGCGGGCAGCCCGGCCAGCAGCGCGTCCCGCCGTTCCCGGTAGGCGGCGCGGACCCGGGCCAGGTGGGCGTCGAGGTCGGAGTCGGCGAGGTAGCGGGCGGCGGCGGCCTGGTCCACGGTCGAGGTGTGCAGGTCGGCGGCCTGCTTGGCCACCACGCACGCGCGGCGCAGCGCGGCGGGGGCACGCAGCCAGCCGAGCCGCATCCCGGGCGCCATGATCTTGGACAGGCTGCCGAGCAGGACCGTCCGGTCGGCCGCCGCCTCGTGGGAGGCGATCCACGGCTGGGCCTCGCCGTCGTAGCGCAGTTCCCCGTACGGGTCGTCCTCCGCGATCCACAGCCCGTGCCGTTCGGCGATCCGGGCGACCGCCTGCCGGCGTCCGGCGGTCGTCGTGCGGCCCGTGGGGTTCTGGAAGGTCGGCACCAGGTAAAGCAGCTTGGCCTTCTCCCGGACGACGGCCAGTTCCAGGGACACCGGGTCGATGCCGTCCGCGTCGGAGGGCACGGGCACCACGCGCGCGCCGGCGAAGGCGAAGCACTGGAGCGCCGCCAGGTAGCCCGGGTCCTCCACGAGGACGACGTCCCCGGGCTCCAGCAGGGCCGTGGAGAGCAGGGTGAGGGCCTGCTGGGAGCCGCCGGTGACGAGCAGGTCGTCGGAGCCGGTGGGCAGTCCCGCCCGGGTGAGCCGGCCGGCGACCGCCCCGCGCAGCGCCGGGTCCCCCTCGGTGGTGGAGTACTGCAGCACCCGTTCGGGCGCCTCCGCCAGGACGCGGTCGTACGCGGCGCGTATCGCCGCGGCGTCGAAGAGCTCGGGGGCGGGGAGGCCGCCGGCGAAGGAGATCACCTCCGGGCGGGCGGTCAGCGCGAGGATCTCCCGTACCGGCGAGCCGCCGACGGCGGTGGCACGGGTGGCGAGTCCGGGGACGGCGGCGCGCATGGCGGGCTCCTTCGCGGGGCGGGTGATTTCCGGGGACCGTACACAGATGTCCCGGTACCCGCCACGGGCTTCCATATTTGACGTCCCATCAGCTAAACCGGAGGCATGACCGAAGAGGACACCCGCAGCGAGCTCTACGCAGAACTGGCCTCCGTCGGCCCCTACGGCCCGGGACTCGGCCACGCGCTCATCACCATGGTCGAGCCGCACCCGGGCCACGAGCGCGCCTACAACCGCTGGTACGAGGACGACCACTTCATCGCCGGCGCCATGGCGATGCCCTGGATGTTCGCCGGGCGCCGCTGGGTGGCGACCCGGGACCTGCGGTCACTGCGCTACCCGGAGAAGTCCGCGGTCGCCCAGCCGGTCACCGACGGCTGCTACATCACCGTGTACTGGATCACGGCCGGGCGTCACGCGGACCACATGAAGTGGACCGTCGCCATCAACCGGCGCCTCAACCGCGACGCCCGCGTCCACCACGACCGCACCCACGTCTTCACCGCCTTCCAGGACCACGCCGTCACCGTCTACCGCGACGGCCCGTCCGGCCCCCGGGACTTCCACGCGCTCGACCACCCTTACGGGGGACTGGTCGTCGAGGTGGTCGACACCGACACGCCGCAGCAGTGCGACGAACTGCTCGGCGTGCTGCGCGACCGACAGCTGCCGCGGCGGCTGGCCGGCTCGCCCTCGGCGATGGTGACGGTCTTCCGTCCCACACCGCTGCCGCTGGAGCGGATGTCCTACGTGAAGCAGGTCGAGGGCGTCGGCACCCGGCTCACCCTGCTCTGGTTCCTGCAGCGGGACCCGGGCGAGGTGTGGGAGGAGCACTTCACGGGGCTGGACGCCGAGGTGGCCGCCACGGGGCTCGGCCGGGTCGAACTCGTCGCGCCCTTCGTGCCCACGGTGCCGGGGACCGACACCTACGTCGACGAACTGCGGTGACGGCCGCGGGGAGAGGACGTCAGGGTGGCAGTGAGCCCCCTCGGCCAGGACGGCGTGCCGGTCGAGAGGGCCCGTACGGGTACTGCGCCGGTGCTCAGTCGAGGTCGTAGGTCCCGTGGCCGATGTCCGCGACGAACGCCGTCCAGGCATCGGGGGAGAAGGCGAGCGTCGGGCCGTCGGGGTCCTTGGAGTCGCGGACGTCGACGGCGGACGACGTACGGGAGGCCACCTCCACGCAGGCGCCATTTCCCTGGGAACGGGTGGACTTGGTCCACGCATTGGTGTTACCGAGCTGAATAGCCATGATCGCTCCGAGCTTTCTTTTTGTGCAGCTCTGACGTGATCGAAGCTACTCGCCAACATCACTGCCCACAGCGGCTGTTACCTCCAACGAGTGGCATATTCCAGGAGGTCCTCCACCCCACGGGGCACAGGTGTACTCTGCGGCATTCCCTGTCGCAGAATCAGCGTGCGTACTCCTTGGCGGCGTCCGCGATGAACTGCCGGCTCTGCTCCGCGCTGAGCGCCTGCGCCCGCAGGTGCTCGTACATCACGCTGTAGCCGTGCACGTCCGTCGGCTTCTCCAGGTAGAGGTCGCTCGTGACGCCCTCGATGTACACGACGCTGGAGTCGGTCGCGTCGGCGAACTCCAGGATCGCGAAGTTGCCGGACATGCCCGGGTGCGCCCCGGCGTCGTAGGGCAGGACCTGGACGGTGACGTGCGCCTGGGTACTCATCTGGGTCAGGTACTCCAGCTGTTCGCGCATCACGTCCTTGCTGCCGACGATACGGCGCAGCGCGGACTCGTCCATCACCACCCAGAAGCGCAGCGGCGAGTCCGGGTCGGTGACGCGCTCCTGGCGGCGCAGCCGGATCTCGATGCGCTTCTCGATCTGCTCGGGCGTGGCCTCGGGGAGCGTCCCCTCGATGACGGCCGAGGCGTAGTTGCGGGTCTGCAGCAGGCCCGGCACCACCAGGGAGTCGTAGACGCGCAGGGACTCGGCCTCCGTCTCCAGGCCGATGTAGACGCTGTACGGGACGTCGCCGAAGGCGTGCCACCAGCCCTGCTGCCGGGACTCGCGCGCCATGTTCATCAGGGAGTCGACGAGGCGGCTGTCGTCGACCCCGTACACGCTGCACAGGTCGCGCACGTCGCGCTGGCTGATGCTGCGGCGCCCGTTCTCCAGCCTGCTGATCTTGGACTGGGAGACCAGCAGCCGGGCGGCGACCTCCTCCGCGGTCATTCCCTTCTGCTCGCGCAGCTTGCGCAGTTCCGAGCCGAGTCGGCGTCGCCTGACGGTGGGATTGACGTTGGCGGCCACGGGATGTGCACCTCCGGGTTCCGGACTGGTCCGTGTTCTCTGCAGATATGTACTGCTGGTCAGCAGAGTGCCACTATCGGTCATCCCGCCGCTGGGAATTGGTCATATGCTGCGCTCTTCAAAAGAGCGGACAAACGGCAGCGCGCGGGGCGGCGGCCGGCCGGTGCCGGTCGCCGCCCCGCGCGCGGCGGTTGCGGTGGGGTCGTGGTCTCACGGTGTCCGGGCCCTGCCCCCGGACACCCCGGTTCAGCGCACGCCGGCGCGGACCATGCCGTGGCCCGTCGCCCTGGCAGCCGCCGGACGCCCCTGGGCGGGGGCGCGCTTCGGCTGCGCGGCGGCGCCGTTCTGCACGTCCATCACGGCGTGCGCGACGAGGCCGCCCATGGGGTCGTACCTGATCAGGTCACGGAGCCGCGATCGGGACGACCGGCCCTCGTTGCCCGGGTACAGGTGCTTGCCGAGCCCCACGGCATGGGCGATCGCGGCGAGGGCCGCGGTCCGCGGGTCCGGTGGCACCCCGGTGCGGATCGCGCTGTCCAGCCGGGCCCTGATCTCCCGGCTGACCTCGCTGTCGGTCGCCTGATAGCGCGTGGTCGGCAGCACCCCGCACATCTGCCCCGGCACGGCGTGCACCATGCCGCACCGTTCCAGATGCGCGAGATACGTCTGGCGCAGCCCCAGGCGGGGCCCGCCGATCCAGTGGACGGCGCGCACGGGGCTGCCACGACGGCGCAGCAGTTCGAGCGCGGAGTCCAGGGTCGGATCTCCTGTCGGCCGTGGGTGCACCACGGCGATACGATCCCCGTCAGGGGCTATCCGTCCTGCGAGGGCCAGCTCCACTAGCTGTGCCCCGGCAAGACCGAGGTCGAGAGACTGCGGCTGCGCCGTGGTACCCGTGGCCGGGTCCAGGGCGAGCAGCAACAGCTCCTCCGGAAGTGTTCTGCGGCTCCTGCCCATCCATGCCTCCCCGCGTGGATGAATGACAGGGTGACGCCTCTCACACCGGCCTGTCGAGAGCGCCTTGCCCGTTCGTGCGGGAACCGACTCATATGTCGTTCTCGTCTAGCACCGAGGGCGGCGGTGGCTCGCGAAGGGCCGGGGCGTCGCCCGGCGGGTCCCACGGGGGCTTCACGGCAGGGGCCTGGAAACTGGTGTAAGGGTGAGCGGGGCGCCGCGGCGGCGCACCGCGCGAAGTGTGGAGGAGGTCCGGTGGCGGGCGAGTCCCCCGGCAGGGCGGAGCAGCAGGAGTTGTCGGGGGAGGCGACCGGAGGCGGGGCGGTGGATCCGCGGCTGACGGTCTTCCGCGGGTCCGTGGGAGCGCCTCGGGGTGCGTCGGAACCGGCCGCCGGTGACCCGGAGTTCACGCCGGAGCCGCCCGAAGCGGAGGGCGTTTCGGAGCCGGGGGCGAGTGCCCCGGGTACGCCGGACGCCGGAGCGGACGTGGACGGCGCGGCGCAGGACGCTACGCCGGACGCGGAAGCCGCCCCTCCGGCCGGTGACGCGGGGGACGGTGCGGAATCCCGTACCGGCGACGCAGTCACCGAGGAGGCGGGCGCGCAGGATTCCGCCACGGACGGAGACGCGGACGCGGAGGCGGACGCCGGCGAGGACGGTGACGCGGACGCGGGCGAGGAGCACGCCGCAGACGCGACGCCCGTACGGGAGTCCGCGCCCGACGAGCCGGTGGGACCCGCGGAGTCCGCGGAGTCCGGCGGCGAGCCCGAGGAGTCCTCCTCCGCCGCGGAACCCGGCAGCGGCGAGGAGCCGGCCGCCGCGGCGGACGCCGAAGCGGAGCCCGCGGACACCCCCGCCGGCGACGCGGGCGGGCGCGGCCCTGACGGAGAGCCGGACGGGACCCGGGACGGAACGCCGGGCGAAGTCCCGGCGGAGAGGCACGCGGAGGCCCCGGGCGAGGATCCGGAGGAGGCCCCGGACGAGGGCCCTGAGGACACCGCCGGGGAGTCCCGGGACGGGACCCCGTCGGACGGGTCCGGGGACGAGGGCCCCGAACGCCCCTCACAGGGCCCCGGAGGCGTCAAGGGCGGACCCGGGGCGCGCGAGGCGTCCGGGGGCGGACACGACGCCCCCAGGGCCGTGGAGGGCACGCTCACGCTGCGCGCGCCCCGCACCGAAGGCGGCGGCACGCCCGTCCGCGAGCGCACCATGACCCTGCGCGCGCCCTCCGCACCCGCACCCGCACCCACGTCCTCCGCCTCCGCGCCCGCGCCCGCGCCCGCGCCCTCCGTACCCGCACCCGCACCCGCACCGGCGCCCTCCGCCTCCGCGCCCGTGGCGACGCCTCCCCGCGGTAGCGGAACGTTTGTCCCGCTGAGGACGGACGACCGTCCGGCCGCGATCCCGCGGGCCCCGCTGCCCGCGGAGACCACGCGGACCCCGGAGACCACGGAGCCCGGCGGCGCTTCGCGGACGAAGCAGATGCCGCTGCCGCCCGACCCCGACGAGCCGCTGCGGCTCCTGGCGGAGCTCACCAACACCCCGCCGCCGCCGCAGACGCCGCTGCGCACGACCGTGCGGCGGGTCAAGATCTGGACCCCGCTGGTCCTGCTGCTGATCGTGGTCGTCTGCGTGGCGCAGGCGCTGCGTCCGCTGCCCGAGCCGGAGCTGGTGGCGACCGCCGAGACCTCGTACACCTTCGAGGGCGACGAGCTGTCGCTCCCGTGGCCCAGCGAGGGCCAGGCCGTCGTCGAGGCCGAGGGCCTGGGCCGCATGGGCGAGTTCGGCGAGCAGGAGCCGACGCCGATCGCGAGCGTCGCCAAGGTGATGACGACCTACGTCATCCTGCGCGACCACCCGATCCGCAAGGGCGGCAAGGGCAAGACCGTCGAGGTCGACCAGAAGGCCCAGGACCAGTACCACAGCGGCGTGCAGGAGTCGGAGTCCGTCGTCCCCGTCACCGCCGGGCAGAAGCTCACCGAGTACGAGGCGCTGGAGGCGGTCATGCTGCCCTCGGCCAACAACATCGCCCGTCTGCTCGCCCGTTGGGACGCGGGTTCGGAGGCGGCGTTCGTGAAGAAGATGAACGCCACCGCCAAGGAACTCGGCATGGACGACACGACGTACACCGACCCCAGCGGCTTGCAGGCGACCACCGTCAGCACCGCGAGCGACCAGGTCAAGCTGGGGCACGCGGCGATGAAGGACCCGGTCTTCGCGGAGATCGCCGGCAAGATCCAGTACACGGACATCAACGGCAACATCCAGAAGAACTACAACCAGTTGTCCGGCTACAACGACATCGTCGGCATCAAGACCGGCACCAGCACCAAGGCCGGCGGCAACCTGCTCTTCGCCGCCTACCGCAAGATCGGCGGCACCCGGCAGCTGATCGTCGGCGCGATGCTCGACCAGCAGAAGGCCCCGATCATCGACACGGTCCTCGGCCGCAGCCACACCCTGATCGACGGCACGCGCGACGCGCTCGCCTCGGCCACGATCATCAAGAAGGGCGACGTCGTCGGCTACGTGGACGACGGCCTCGGCGGCCACACGCCGGTGGTGGCCGGGGAGGACGTCACCGCGATCGGCTGGGCGGGCCTGAAGGTCGACATCGCGGTGGAGGCCGGGAAGGCGGGCCTCCCGCACCAGGCGAACGCCGGCGACCAGGTCGGCGAACTCGTCGTCGGCAACGGCGACAGCACGATCCGGGTCCCGGTGCTGCTGGAGTCGGCCCTCGTCCAGCCCTCCTTCGGCTCGAAGCTGACCCGGGTCTCCTGACCCGGGTCGGCCCCGCCCGCGGCGCGCGGGCGATCGGGCGTACGGGCCGGCCGGACCGCTACACGTGGTCCAGCCGGCCCGCCTTCGCCTCCTCGACCAGCGAGCGGAACTGCTCGGCGCTCATCCGCACCCGCTGCCCGAAGTCGTCGGTCAGCACGACCCGCTGGTCGGCCGGCGCCGCCTCGTCCACGTACAGCGTGGGACAGCCGCAGTCGCAGTTGCCGCAGAACACCGCCACCTGTTCCATCGGTCCACCTCCGCACGGTCCGCGCCCGGCCGGTCACCGGGCGTCATGGGCGGCATACCCGTGGTGACGGCGTTTCAGGCCGGTGCGGCCGCCGGCGCGGACAACTCCCGCTCCAGCGGCGTCCGGAAGCGGGGCGTGACGCGGACGCCGTCCAGCCACCCCCGCAGCCGGGCGGCCTCGGCCGCGATCGCGGCGACCGCCTCGCCGCCGGGGTCGCCGAAGAGGCGGTGGACGACCTCGCCGTCGGCGCGCTGCGCCCAGCCGCCGACCACCCGGCCGTTCCACCACACGGTGGGGCCGATGTTGCCCGACCGGTCGAACAGGGCCGCCCGCTCCTGCGCGTCCGGCGGCAGGTACCAGTCGCGGCGCTGCCAACCCATCGGCGTCGGGTCCAGTGCGGGCAGCAGCGCCGCCCACGGCGGCGTCTCCGGGACCGGGCCGGCGTCCTCGGGCAGCACATGGCCGGTCTCCCCGTCGAGCAGCACCTGTTCCGTGCCGAGGGCCGCCAGGGCCTTGCGGACCTCGGTCAGCGTCCAGCCCGTCCACCACTTCAGGTCGGCCTCCGTGCCCGGCCCGTACGCGGCCAGCCAGCGGCGTACCAGAGCGGTGCGCGCCTCCGCGGCCGGGGGCGCCTCGGCCACCGTGCCCGGGGCCCAGCGGTACTGACTGCTCGTCCAGCCGCCCAGTGGCCTTCTGCGGACGATGCGGCCCTCCGCCGCCAGCACCCGCAGGACGCGCGTCGACACCGCCTGGGTCGCCTCGTACGGCTTGCCGCGGGCCACCACGACCTGCTCGCGCAGCCCGGGCACGTCGGAGGCGAGTTGCGCGGCCGTCGCCTCGCCGCGTCCGGCCAGCGCGGCGAGCACGGAGCGCTCCAGCTCCGCCAGCCACCCCTCGTCCCAGCCGCCGCCGTCGGCCAGGAACCCGAGCAGTTTGCGCCGTTCCCGCGCGGCGATCGGCCGGGCCGCGGCCGAGAGCACCACCGGTGCCGAGGCGGTGGCGACCACGAACATCGTCCGGCGCATCGCGAGCAGCCGCGTCAGGCTCCCGTCCTCGTACAGCGCCCGGTCCAGGGCCGCGGCGCCGGGCTCGCGCATCCTGGCCGCGGCCGACAGGTAGACCGTCGCCGGGTCCGTGCCGTGCAGCGCCACCAGCGACTCGGCCACCTCCTCGGGGCCCGCCGCCCGCCGCTGCGCCGTCAGACGGTGCCGCACCGCCATGCGCCGGCGCCGCTCCTCCGCCCCCACCGCCCGTCTCGCGTCCATGGCTCATCGTGGCACGCACCACCGACAACGCTCCCGCCCGCATGTGACGTACATCACACTATCGGGGCGCCAAGTCGCGTAAGGACGGCGGCCGTCCGCGCTCTCCAGATGCGCCGGAACGCATCCGGAGCGACACCGCCCGCCTGCCGAGGAAGGCCATGCTGACCGACATCGACCACATCGTCAGGGCCCGTCTGCGCGGACCGCGCTCGGGGCCCGCGGGCCGCGAGACCACCGCGACCCTGCGCTACCGCCGCGACGACCCGCTCGCCGCCCGGATCACCTTCCCCGCGGAGGTCTCCCTCGACGGCGCCGAGGTGACCTGGGTGTTCGCCCGGGGCCTGCTCACCACCGGCCTGTACGAGCCCGCCGGGGAGGGCGACGTCCACATCCGGCCGAGCGGGCCGGAGCACACCGCGATGGAGTTCCGCACCGAGGAGGGCACCGCGCTCGTCGAGGTGCGCACCTCCGCCCTGCGCAGCTTCCTCGCCCGGGTCTACGAGGCCGTGCCGCCCGGGCAGGAGCTGCGCCACGTCGACATGGACGCCGTCGTCGCCGCCCTCCTGGAAGGGGAGTGACCGCCCCCACGGCCATGGGGGCGGCCGTGGGGGTCAGCGCGCGAGCGGCCGGAAACCGCGCAGCCGGAGGGAGTTGCCGACCACGAACACCGAGGAGAAGGCCATCGCGGCACCCGCGATCATCGGGTTGAGCAGCCCGGCGGCGGCCAGCGGCAGGGCCGCCACGTTGTAGCCGAAGGCCCAGAACAGGTTGCCCTTGATGGTGCCGAGGGTGCGCCGGGACAGCCGGATGGCGTCGGCGGCGACCCTCAGGTCCCCCCGGACCAGGGTCAGGTCGCTCGCCTCGATGGCGGCGTCCGTGCCGGTGCCCATGGCGAACCCGAGGTCGGCGCGGGCCAGCGCGGCGGCGTCGTTGATCCCGTCGCCGACCATGGCGACGGACCTGCCCTCCCGCTGGAGCCGCGCCACGACGGCGACCTTGTCCTCCGGCATGACGTCCGCGATCACGTCGGCGGGGTCGATGCCGACCTCGGCGGCGACCGCCCGGGCCACCGCCTGGTGGTCCCCGGTGAGCAGCACCGGGGTGAGGCCCAGCCCGCGCAGCATCCGGACGGCCTCGGCGCTGGTCGGCTTCACGGCGTCGGCGACGACGAGCACGGCCCGGGCCCGGCCGTCCCAGGCCGCCGTGACCACCGTGCTGCCGCGCGCCTCGGCCTCCGCCTTGGCGCGGGCGAGTTCCGCCGGCAGCGGTTCGGGCAGTTCCTGGCGCCCGACGGTGACCTCGTGGCCGTCGACGGTGCCCCGGACGCCGAGTCCGGGCAGCGCGCGGAAGCCCGTGACGCCGGGCAGGTCGCCGGTGCGCTCCTCCGCCGCCCGGGCGACGGCGCGGGCGATGGGGTGCTCGGAGGCGTGCTCCAGGGCGCCGGCCAGGCGCAGCACCTCATCCTCCTTCTCGCCCTCGGCAGCGTGGACGGCGGTCAGCGTCATGGCGCCGGTGGTGACCGTCCCGGTCTTGTCCAGCACGATCGTGTCGACCCGCCGGGTGGTCTCCAGCACCTCGGGCCCCTTGATGAGGATGCCGAGCTGCGCGCCCCTTCCGGTGCCGACCATCAGCGCCGTGGGGGTGGCCAGGCCGAGCGCGCACGGGCAGGCGATGATCAGCACGGCGACGGCCGCGGTGAAGGCGGCGGCCGGGCCCGAGCCGTTGCCGAGCCAGAAGCCGAGGGTCGCCAGCGCGAGTCCGATCACGACGGGGACGAACACCGCCGAGATCCGGTCGGCGAGACGCTGCGCCGCCGCCTTGCCGTTCTGGGCGTCCTCCACCAGACGGGCCATGCGGGCCAGTCGGGTGTCGGCGCCGACCCGGGTGGCCTCCACGACCAGCCGTCCGCCGGCGTTCACCGTGGCCCCGGTGACGGCCTCGCCCGGCCCCACCTCGACGGGGACGGACTCGCCGGTGAGCATCGAGGCGTCGACCGCCGAGGTGCCCTCCCGTACGACGCCGTCGGTGGCGACCTTCTCGCCCGGCCGCACCACGAACAGGTCGCCGACGGCCAGTTCGCCCGTGGGGACGCGTACCTCGCGCCCGCCGCGCAGCACGCCGACGTCCCTGGCGCCCAGCTCCATCAGGGCGCGCAGAGCGGCGCCCGCCCGGCGCTTGGAGCGGGTCTCGAACCAGCGCCCGGCCAGGATGAAGGCGGTGACGCCGGAGGCGACCTCCAGGTACAGGTCGGCGGAGCCGTGGCCGGGGGCGACGGTCAGCTCGAACGGGTGCTTCAGCCCGGGCACGCCCGCGTCGCCGAGGAACAGGGCCCACACGGACCAGCCGAAGGCGGCCAGCGTGCCCATGGAGATGAGCGTGTCCATGGTGGTGGCGCCGTGCCGCAGGTTGGTCCACGCCGCGCGGTGGAAGGGCCACGCCGCGTACGCCACGACCGGTGCGGCCAGGGTCAGCGACAGCCACTGCCAGTTGCGGAACTGCAGGGCCGGGACCATGGCCATCGCGATGACGGGCACGGCGAGCACGACGGCGGTCAGCAGCCGCTGCCGCAGCGCCGTGAGCTCGCGCGGCTCGGACTCCGCGGCCTCCTCCCCGTCGCCGCGTGCGGCGGTGAGCGGCGGGGCGGGGAGCGCGGCGCTGTAACCGGTGGCCTCGACGGTGGCGATCAGGTCGCCGACGCCGATCCCGCCGCCGAACGCCACCTTCGCCTTCTCGGTGGCGTAGTTGACGGTGGCCGTGACGCCGTCCATCCGGTTGAGCTTCTTCTCGATCCTGGCCGCGCACGAGGCGCAGGTCATCCCGCCGATCGCGAGTTCGAGCTCGGTGACGCCCGCAGGGGCGGCCTGCGCTGCGATCCGCGGGGTGACCTGCTGCTGATCCGGGAGGGTCATGCCGGGCCGACCAGTTCGTAGCCCGCCTCGTCGACGGCGGCGCGGACGGCCTCCTCCTCCAGGGGCGCGTCGGAGTCGATGGTGAGCAGGCCGGTCTTGGCGTCCACCGTGATGCCGGTCACACCGGGGAGGGCCGCGACTTCCTTGCTGACCGCGGACTCGCAGTGACCGCAGCTCATCCCGGAGACGCTGTAGCTGACAGACATGGGTTCTCCTCGTGCGTTCTGTGCGTGTTCCGGTGTACGGCGTCGGGAACCGTGCCGTCCACCCACCACCAAACTATACCCCCTAGGGGTATTGCGAAAGGGGAGGGTGAGGGAGCGGGGGGCGATGTGGCGCGGGGTTCCGCGCGCCCCGGCCGCACGCCGCGCCCCCGGCCCCGGCAACTCGGCACCCGACGCCGCGCCTTGGCCGGCCGGCTGTGCCCGGCGCGGGAAGGGCTTTGGTCCGCGTACCCGGGCCGGTGTCGTGCGCGTCGCGCCGGGGCGGGGCCTTGCGGGCCTCCTCGCCGGGAGCGGGGTCCTCTCGGGGGGCTACGGCAGATCACCGCGGCCGGGCATCGTCACCATCACCACCGCCGTCGTCGGCGGCGGATCGCGTCCACTGCCCGTCGCGAGTGCCGCCCGCGCCTGAGGACGCCCCCGCCGGCCGGTGCGCCGTACGGGATCACGGCCGGAACCGGCGTGAGGCGCCCCGCCCGTGACGCGCGAGGACGGGGCGAGCCGCGGCCCGGCGCGTCAGAGGGCAGCGGGCGCGTGCCGCGGAGGCGCCGCGCCGTGCTCGGGCGCCCCGCCCCTCAGGCCCAGAAGCGGTTGGTGGCCTCGAGGTCGCAGACGCACTCGTCCAGGTCCGTGACCCGGTCGCCGACGATGCGGAACACGATGCCGCCCGGCTGGTCGAGGTATCCGCTCCCGCGCTCGGCCGTGACGTGGTGGAGGGACATCGCGTGCCCGCGGCCGTCGACGAGCACCTGCCGCAACTGGACGCGCATGCTGCCGTCGGTCTCCTCGGCGAGCCTTCGGTAGTAGCCGATGACCTCGTCCCGGCCCTTGTAGTGCCCGGCGAGCGGATGGTCGCCGGGGGAGTGGTGGGCCGCGTCCCCGGCCAGCAGGCCGGCCAGCGCGTCCATGTCGCCCCTGGTCAACGCCGCGTAGACCTTCTCGACCAGCATGGCGTGCGGGTGTCCCGCCATGGCCATCGCCGCCTTTCCCTGCCGTCCGTCCCCGGTGTCCGCCCGCCTCCGGGCGCTTCGACCCACCGCGGCGGCGCGCCACTCGGCCCGCCCGGGACCGACACAAGCCACCCTGGCACCGGTCCCCGGCGGGCGCACCCGCTGCGGCCCCGGAGCCGCCGGCCGTCCACCGGAAGGGGATTCGATCGTGCGCGCGATCGAATCGCGTGTCGAGGGATGGTTCGGCAGCGGAATCACGCGTATGGTCGGAGCCCCCCATAGCCGAGGAGGCCCGATGTCCGTCGACCGCACCCGCCTGAAGGAACTGCTCGCGCGGGAGACCGCCGAGGCCGCCGCGAGCAACCCGAGGTCGCGCGCCGCCTACGAGGCGGCCGACCACCTCTTCGGCCGGGTGCCCATGACCTGGATGAACAAGAACGCCGGCACCTTCCCCCGCTACCTCGCCGGTGCGCGCGGCGCGCGCGTGACCGACATCGACGGCCACGAGTACGTGGACTTCTGCCTCGGCGACACCGGCGCCATGGCCGGCCACTCCCCGGAGCCCGTGGCCGAGGCGATCGAGCGGCGGTACCGCGAGCTCGGCGGCGCCACCGCGATGCTCCCCACCGAGGACGCCGAGTGGGTCGGCGCCGAACTGGCCCGCCGCTTCGGGCTGCCCCGCTGGTCGTACGCGCTGACCGCGACCGACGCCAACCGGTGGGCGATCCGCCTCGCCCGTGCCGTCACCGGACGGCGGAAGATCCTCTTCAACAGCCACTGCTACCACGGCAGCGTCGACGAGTCCCTGATCGTCACCGGCCCCGGCGGACGCGGCGGGGTGAGCCGCCCCGGCAACGTGGGGGCGCCCTGCGACGTGACGCTGACCAGCCGCGTCGCGGAGTTCAACGACCTGGAGGGCCTGGAGCGGGAACTCGCCCCCGGGGACGTGGCGGCCGTCCTGATGGAGCCCGCCCTCACCAACATCGGGATCGTCCTCCCGGAGCCGGGTTACCTGGAGGGCGTCCGCGAGCTCACCCGCCGGCACGGCGTGCTGCTGATCAACGACGAGACCCACACCTTCTCCGCGGGGCCTGGCGGCGCCACCGCCGCATGGTCCCTGGAGCCCGACGTCCTCACCATCGGCAAGGCCATCGCGGGCGGCGTGCCGGCCGGCGCCTACGGCCTGTCCGCCGACCTCGCCGACCGCCTGCTGTCCCGCGGTGACCTGGACCTGGTCGACATGGGCGGCGTCGGCGGCACCCTGGCCGGGAACGCGCTGTCCGTCGCCGCCATGCGCGCCACCCTCGAACACGTCCTCACCGACGACGCGTTCACCGCCATGTCCGCCCTCGCCGCCCGCTTCGAGCGGGGCGTCGCCGACGCCGTCGCCGCCCACGGGCTGCCCTGGTCGGTCAGCCGCCTCGGCGCCCGCACCGAGTACCGCTTCGCCGCGCCCGCGCCGCGCGACGGGAGCGAGTCGGCGGCCGTCTCCGACCCCGAGCTGGAGGACTTCCTGCACCTGTGGCTGGCCAACCGCGGCGTCCTCATGACGCCGTTCCACAACATGGCCCTGATGTGCCCGGCCACCACCGAGGCCGACGTCGACACCCACACCGCCCTCTTCGCCGCGGCCCTGGCCGAACTGGCAGGCTGAGCCCGTGGACGACATCGACCGCGCCATCCTCCGCGAGCTCCAGAGCGACGGCCGCATCCCGTACGCGGACCTCGGCCCCAAGGTCGGGCTCTCCCCGTCCGCCGCCCGGCAGCGCCTGCAGCGGCTGATCGACGGCAAGGTCGTGCAGGTGGTGGGCGTCACCGACCCCATGGCCATGGGCGGTCAGTCGATGGCGCTGCTCGGGGTCCGCGTGGACGGCGACCCGCGGGCGGTCGCGGACGCGCTGGCGGCCCGGGACGAGGTCGTCTACGCGGTCCTCACGGCCGGGCCCTACGCCCTCTTCGCCGAGGTCGTCTGCCCGGGCCCGGCCGACCTGCTGGACTTCGTCAACGACGTCGTCAGGACCGCGGAGGGCGTCGCGGGCGTGGACACCTTCCCGTACTTCGGCATCCACACCCACCGCTTCCTGTGGGACGTGGGCTGAGCGGCGGGCCCGGTCAGCCCTTCGGCACGACGCGCAGGGCGCGGTACTCGTACCCGTCCTGCGCGAAGCCCGGCGCCTCCCACTCCAGGGCCACCGACTGGCCGGCGGACAGGGTGCGGAAGCCGTTCATCTCGATGTCGCTGTAGTGGGCGAAGCAGCCTCCGGGCGTCTCCGGGCAGTCCAGCACGCCCCAGCCCTCTTCCTCGTACCACTCGCGTACGGTCGCATGCGCCATGCCCGCAGCCTAAGCGGGTCCGCGCCGCGCGGCCCCGCCGCCTCCGCCGCCCGGTGTAACGCTTTCGCGTCCCGCTGCGCCCCACTCAGTAGCCACACGCGTCACACGCGGACGGGGACGACGAGCGAAGGGGCACGATGAAGCAGGGCGTGAGCAGTCCACCGGCGACGGTTCTGGGTCCTCGTCTCGCCGCGGATGTCGTGTCCATGGCCAGGGAGGGTTCCCGGGTCAGGCTCGACTACTCGTTGGCCAGCCTCGGCCTGGTCGACCGTGTCATCGAGGCCATCCGCGGCGAGCAGCCGCCCCTGGAAGCCGTCGCGCCCACGCTCCGCGGCTTCGGCGCCTACACGGGAGAGGTGCTGGTCCGCACCGCCGGAGCGGCCTGGGTGGACTTCGACGACGAGCAGAGCGGTACATTCGGGCAGCCGTTCGGCATCCGGACGCCCGACGGGCGGGTGTGGAACCCGCTGGGCAGGGCGGTCAAGCGGTACGAGAACGGGCCGGTGGACAGCCTGCGCCTCTTCTGTCTGTCGGTGGTGGGCCGGGCCGAGGTGTGACGCCCGCCGCGGCGCGGCGCGGCGACCGGCGGCACGGGGCCATCGAGCACGAAGAGGACGCGGTGGGGAAGGCGCAGGTCCGCCGGCGCGACCGGCTGGGCGAGGAGGAACTGGGCGACGCGGTCCAGCGGGCCCGCGCCGGCGACGAGACCGCGTTCGGGGTCCTCTACCGGGAGGTCCACCCGATGCTCCTGGGCTACCTGCACGGCCTGGTCGGCGACGACGCCGAGGACGTGGCCTCCGAGACCTGGCACGACGTCGTACGGGACCTCCCCGGCTTCCGCGGCGGCGGCCAGGCCTTCCGGGGCTGGGCCGCCACCATCGCCCGGCACCGCGCCCTGGACCACCTGCGCCGCATCAAGGCCCGGCCGCGCACCGCGCCCCTGGAGGAGCGCACCGCCGAACCCACGGCACCGGAGGACGCCGGGGGCGCCGCCCTGGAGAACCTGTCCACGCGGCGCGCGCTCGACCTGATAGCGGCCCTGCCGCAGGACCAGGCCGAGGCCGTGCTGCTGCGGGTGGTGGTCGGGCTCAACGCCCCCGCCGCGGCCAAGGTCCTCGGCAAGCGCCCGGGCGCGGTGCGGACCGCCGCCCACCGGGGGCTGAAACGCCTCGCGGAGCGCCTCGACGGCGCCATGGAGAAGTGACGGACTGACGGATGAAGGACAGCCGAGCTCACGACGAGCGGACCGACGAGCGCATGGACGACCGCATGGACGACCGGTTGGACGCGGCCCTGGCCGAGCGGCTCCTCGACGGGGACCCCGCCGCGGCGGGCGACGGCCGCGCGGACGCCCTCGCACGACTCCTCACCGCCGCCGCGGCACCCCTGCCGGGCGACCCCGAGCGCGAGCGCGCCGCACTGAGCGCCTTCCGGGAGGTCCGGGCCGTCACGAGCGGCGGTCACGGCCGCGGACGGGCCCGCGGCGTCCGTTCCGGCCGGCGCACCCGGGCGGCGGTGGGCGGACTCGTCGCGGTCTTCGCCCTCGGCGGCGTGGCCGTCGCGGCGCAGTCCGGCTCGCTCCCCGGCCCCTTCCACTCGGGCACGGCCGGACCCCGGCCGGTGTCGCCCGCCCCGTCGCCTGCCGCCCCCACGGGGTCGGGCGGCGGTACGCGCACCGCGTCCCCGCGCGGTCCGCAGGGCGGCAGCGCCGGCGCCACGCCCACGACCCCGGACGCCGCGTCACACGGCCCGCACGGCTCCGTACCCCCGCTCGCCGCGCCGACGGACGCCGGGCTGAAGGGGCTGTGCCAGGCCTACGTCAAGGCCGCCGAGCACCACAAGAGCGTCAACGCCTCCACCCTGGCCCGGCTGGAACGCGCCGCCGGGAGTGCCGCCGCCGTACCCGCTCACTGCGCCCGGCTCACCGGTGCCCCCGAGGTCACGCCGCCGCCGGTCCGCCCGGAGACCCAGGGGGACGGCCGGCACCCGTGACCGCCCGCGGCCGGGGGGACCTCAGCCCCACACCGAACGGAAGCCGTTGACCAGGTTGACGACCGTCCCCAGCACAAGGAACCAGCCGAAGCAGAGGTAGACCCGCCCCACCGTCCGGTTGCCCTGTGCCCGCGACGCCGCCGGGACGGGCGCCGGCGCGGACTCCCTCGGCACCGGCTCGTCGGGGGCGAGCAGGCCCCGGGCCGCGCGGCGCCACACGCGGCCCGCACGTATGAGCACGACCGCCACCAGGCAGCAGAACGCCGCCGTCTGGAAGTAGGTGAGAGGGGATGCCAATTGCGCCGAGGCGTAGCTCTGCATGAACGCGTGACCTTCCAGGATTCCGGACGCGCCGGACCGCACACCGGCCTGCCCGTGCCGGCGGGCTGGGCGGTCGACGACGGCCCGGCCGGCGGTCTCGGCAGAGTGCCGTACGCGGTCATCTTGTGATGATCCGCAACGCAGGTCAACACCCGGAGACCGGCGGGAGGCCGGAGGGCCGCACGGCGTAGGAGTACATGTCGAATTGCCCCATTCCCGCGGCCCCCTGAGGGGACCTCGGGGGGTTCTCCGGGCGCTCCTCAGAGGCAGCCGACGCAGTACGGCGCGGTGCCCGCCGAGCGCGCCCCGCCGGACAGGCCGACGAACACCCGCGCGCACCCGTCGTCCACCGCCTCGAGCCCGTCAGGGCACCGGTATCTCCTCGGGCAGCCCCGCGGACAGGGACTCGGGCGCCCGCGGAAAAGTTCCCCGCCCGTCCAGGACATCCCCTTGGCATGCTGATCCCGCTGGTCGCGGGACCGCCGACACCGAGGGGGACGCCGTGGACGTCGAACAGGTCATGGACTTCCTCGTCGAGCACCGGGCCCCGAACGTCGTGCCCGGCTACGTCTCCGAGCAACTCCTGTCCATGTCCTGGATCATCGACGCCGAGGACGTCGCCCGCGTCGTCCAGGTGGCCAAGCGGTGGCTGCGCTCCGACGACGCGTTCCGAGCGGCGGTGGCCATCGGGCTGGAGAACGAGACGTATCTGGCCGACTCCTGGGAGGAGATCGCCGCACTGGTCGCACCCCTCAAGGAGCGGTTCCCGTCCATGGCCGCCGACGTGGACGCGTGGATGGCACGGGCTGAGCCCGCGTACGAGCGGCTGCGCCGCGGTTCCTTCTTCGACCCGACTCCGGAGGCCGGTTGACCGCGCGAACGGACGGTGCGCCGCCTCAGGTGGAGGCCTTGGCGATGACGCCCTCCACCTCGTCCCGCCCGAACGCCCGCATGGTCGTGCTCCGGACGTTGCCGACCGCGCCCAGCCTCAGCAGCGCCGCGGCGGCGGTCTCGTCGTCCGGCGCTTCGACGAGGGCGACGAGGTCGTAGGGCCCGACCGTCCAGAAGATGTCGACCAGCCTGCCACCGGCCTCCCCCAGCGCGGTACCGAACGCGTCGGCCCGCCGCGCCGTGTCGGCATAGGCGCGGATCCCCTGGTCGGTCCAGCTCAGCAGCGTGATGTAGAGCGGCACGATCTCTCACCTCGACAAGGAGAAGGAGCGCCCCCTCACAGCGTATGTGCGCCCCTGACGGGTCGCATCCGGCGCATGCGGGCCGTGGTCACCATCACCTGGGCCGGCCCAGCCCGAGCCCGGACTGTTCAGGGGCGGTCGCGTCGCAGAAGTCGCCGAAGAGCACGGGGACCACGAAATCGAGGTCCTCGAACTCCTCGGGCGCGAGCCCCACTTCGCACCGCCACGACGGGGTCGCGAGCGCCAGGACCGCCGGCACGACGTGCGGACGGAAATAGAGAAGTGCGATGCCGGGAGCGTACGCAGCCGCGCCGCGACCGTTGACTTGTCGCAAGGCTTGTCGCACCATGTTGCGACAAGCCTTGCGACATAGAGTGCTGTGCCGGAGGGAGGTTCCCGGATGAACGAGGAGTCGGTGCGTCCGGAGGAAGTCGAGCGGGCCGGTGCGTGGTTGGCCCAGCACGGCCTGACCGACGTCCCGCCGACGCCGTTGCTGGCCACGCGTCTGGCGGTCCGGCGACGTGCCCGTCTGGCAGCCGCCGTGCTGCTGGCGGCCTTCATCATCGCGGTCGCCCTCGTCCGTGTCGGTGACCTGTCCGCCGACGGCGACGCCGCGGCCGATGGGGCAGAGTCTCCCCGGTACGGGTCGCTGCTGGCGCTGACGGCGGTAGTGGTGGCGTTGGTGCTGGCCCAGTCGCTGCTGGACCGGTGGGTGCGACGGGTCGACCGGCGGGCCGGCGCGACGTTGCCGCGCCGGGCCACCCACCCGGTCCGGCTCGGCTGGCGGACCGTGCTCGGCACGCCGCGCGCCGCCTTCGCCGCCGCCACGTTCGCGGGCGCGACGGCGATGGCGATCGGTGCCCTGACCGTGGACGACGCCGCCGCGCGCTACGCGGCACTCCTCCTGCTCATCGGGTTGTTCGGCGCGGCGGCCGGCACGGTCGTCCAACTGCGCCACGTCCTGACGCACCCGGTCGTGGCCGACGACGAGGCCTCGCTGACCGCCGACGTCCTGATGCGGGTCGAGGACGCCCGCGAGGTCGCCACGCCCAGCGTGGTGTGGTCGCTGCCGGTCGTGTCGGTCTTCGACACCGGGCTCGGCTGGTGGAACGCCGCCTGGCTCGTCTTCATCGCCCTGAGCGCCGTCACGCTCGCCCTGATCACCGCGCGGACCGCGCAGAGCAGCACGGTGGCGCGGCACGCCACGACGGCCCGGTGAAGCGTTGATCGTCATCGACTCGGCCTCGCCCGTCCCGCCGTTCGAGCAGCTCCGCGCCCAGCTCGCCCGGCAGATCCAGGACCGCACCCTGGCCGTCGGCACCCAACTGCCCACCATCCGCCGCCTGGCTGCGGACCTCGGCCTGGCCGTCAACACCGTGGGCCGGGCCTACCGGGCGCTGGAGGAAGCGGGGCTGATCGAGACCCGCGGACGGGCGGGCTCGTTCGTGTCGGCGGCCGGTGAGCAGGGACGCGAACGGGCACGCCGGGCCGCGGCCGAGTACGCGGCGGTCATCGCCCGCGTGGGCCTCGACACCGACGAGGCCGTCCGCATCGTCGAAGCGGCGCTGGCCAACGGGACGGCGGCGTCAACTTAGTTCCCGTGCGCGGCCTTCGCGCCCGCCGCCGTCAGGGCACGTCGATAACGGCGCCGGAAGAAGCGCTGCGCCACGAGCAGTACGGGGAACAGGAGCCGCCAGGGACCGTTCGGCGCGGCACGCGTGAGGGAGCGGATCGTCAGCGCGACCGTGCCGTCGGGAGAGCGGTGGACGACGAAGGCCTCCTCGCCGCAGACGGGATGCCCCGGCAGGGTCCCGTACGCGAAGCCGCAACGATCCGGCAGGTCCACCACGGCCACGACCCGCACCGGCTCCCGGACGACGAAGGGGCCGAAGCCGGCGCTGATCCGGTACTCGGCGCCTACGCTGACCCGCTCCCCGGCCCCGCCGCAGCCCGCGACGGAGAACCCACTCCGCCGCTTGACTCCCCACCGCAGCACGGCGTCGGCGGCGGCACGCCAGTCCGCCTCCCCGTGTCCGACGACAACGGTGCCGCAATGGGCACGCAGGCCCGTGCGCCCCATCGACCACCGCTCCTCCGCGGGACGCGTCGCGCCGACAGCGCCGTACGTGAACGCGGCGGCCGAGGAACGGCTCGCACCGGGACTGGGCATGGAACTCCGACCGGACACTCGGCGGGACACATCGGGATCGAACGCTCCCACAGGCTATGCCGAACCGCCCGTGCACTGCGACGGCGCTCCACCGGGGTCGCCCGCTTCCACAGCCGCCGTAGCACGGTCGGGCTCTCAGGTGGTACATGTACGCCGTGCTGCCTGCGAGAGTCCGTGGACTCGCCATGCCCGCCCAACTGACGTACCTCATCGATCGTGACCTCTGGCGCCACCCTGGCGATGCGGTGATGGCGGAGGTCGTCCCCTGGTTCAAGGACCCGCTCAGGTTCGTGCCGAACCCGGAGCAGATGGAGTTCGCGTCCCGGTCGATGGCATGTTCGCCGACGACCCGCACTGCGCCTTCTTCCGCGAAGCGCGCGGCAGCAGGGCGACGGCCCCGCTCGAACCGCCGTGGCTCGACGTCGAACAGGCGGTGCTGATCGCCGTCACGCGCAACCCCGGTGATGACGGTGCCCTGGCGCTCGACTACCGCAGTGATCCATCAGACCCTCGCGTCGTCGGCAGCGACTTCTGGACGGACCCGATGCTGTGCCACTGGCGAGTGGCAGCGCCCACCTTCTCGGCCTTCGTCACGAGCCTCGGCCTGTAGGTAGGGAGGGGTGGCCGTCGAGCTGAGTTCTCGGGCTGATGTGATCAGCCCATGACCCGTGCCGGTGATGCGAATGACGGCAGTTCCGAACGCTGGAGTCTCGCTGTCCCCTTTGGCGCGGCATCCGTCGCGTTGTGGTTCTGCTGTCCGTTCTGGATGGTGGTCTGGTTCCTGGCTCTGCCACTCGGCCTGACGGGGCTGGTCCGCGGCGTCATCGAATGTCGCGCCGCCTGGCGTCACGGTACGGCCCGCGGGAACCCCCTGACCGGGCTGGCACTCTCGACTCTGGGGACAACGGCCGCCATCGCGTACATGATCTTCCTGATCACTCACCCGGACCTGCCGATCCAGGGTTAGGCCGATGATTCGGCCGGCCCCGGCAACGACGGTTCTGTCCTCGTACCCTCCGAGCGCACCGGACGAGGTCGCGGACTGACGCACGGGTCGAGCGGTGGCGCGGGGCTCCCAGGCCAGTGCAACCTCAACCGGCGAAGGCGTGGACCAGGCGGACGGCGCCGACCGTCAGCCCGAGCGCTCCGACAACCGCGCTCGTGACCCTCAACACCAGGGGCGTGAACGAGGGGTTGACCTTCGGACGGATCGCCACACGGCCGTGAAGTCGCTCAGCGGTGTTGCCCACGTTGAGCGCCACCGACATCAGGACTATTCCGTACCCCAGGTCAACCAGTGCCTTGCTCCAGGCAATCATGAGTTCCCCTTCTTGCCGGGCCCGTCCTGCACGGCTGCTCGATCGGTTCCGTCCTGTGGGGCCTCGGCCGCCGCTCACTCACGCCAGACGGAGACGAGGCGCGCCACCACGGCCAGCACCAGGCCGGCCACGAGGAGGTACAGGCCAAGGCGGGCTTCGGGTACGTCCGGAGACCACACCCGCCAGGCCGACGGGGTGTAGCTGTCGGTAGCCAGGAGGGCTCCGTACGACGTGGAGGTGAGACTGAGGGGCGTGCCGCCCTGGCTGCGCACCCACAGCAGTGTCCCTATGACGGCGCAGGTCGCAGCTATCGCGTACAAGGCCGTGGCGCTGCGGGGGGCCGGCCTGCTCATGGATTCTCCCTCGTCTTCATCGGTCGTGGCGTGAGGAATCCTGCTGCCCGTGCCGGTCCGCGTTCGCAGCGGGGTCGCCATGTGCCCGCCCGGACCGGACGGCGCGCCGGTGGCCTGGACAACGCCTGCTCCGGAACATTTCACGCCGTGACGATGGACCACGGTCAAAAGGGAGGTTCGAGATCGCCGCGGCCATCGCTGTGCGGCCCCCAGTCCCAGGTCTCCTCCCGGACAGGTTCAAGGTCGGAGACGTCGTACCCCCATGCTTCGAGTGCCTTCCAGGCAACGCGCCGGTTGGGGTCGTCGCTGCTGGTGTCCAGGATGGCGCGGGCGTGCACGGCGAGGTGATCGCGGTGTTCGGTGAGCGCAGGGTGTTCGGCGAGGATGAGCGCGGCGATGACGGCGGCTTCGCGCACGTCTTCGTGGCTGTCCTGCAGGAAGGGCGAGACGGCCCGATAGAGCATCGGGCGCAGGTCCCGGAAGGACGCCATGGTGGTGTTGTGGGTGAGGAAGCCAGGGGAGTACTGCTTGTTGCGCTCGACGATCACGTCGGAGGCGTCATAGGTCGTGGAAACCAGCCAGTTCAACAGCGCCGCGCGGATGGGGACGTTGCGATAGGGCCGGGGGGTCATGGCCGCCGGGTGGGTGAGGATGCCGGCGATGTACATGGCGACGGGGGCGGTGGCTTCGTAAATGCTGTTCTGGTGGTGGACCATCTCACCCAGCTCCGACAAAGCGGTGACCTGAACCTTGGGATCGGGCTCCAACAGCCTTGTCAGGAACTCGGGAAGGTCCTCACCGTTCCCGAAGGGCGTCTCGAGCGAACCCCAATCAGTCTCCGCCAGGACCGCCTGGTACGGCGGCAGGTCAGGCTCACGGGGCGCCCCGGCGTTGGAACGGTCGTGGTTCACAGGCCGAACCTAGACCAGACCTCGGACACGATCCCCTACCGGGCAAGTCACCCCGGTCTGCGGCCCTGCCGTAGCCGACTGCTGTACGGCTGAGGATGCGGACGGCGCCCCATGGGCACGACGGTTGGAGATGCCCTGTCGGCACGTCAGCCGACTGGGACCGGTGGTGGTCGGTCACGGGCGGTGGAATGGCTGTACGGCCGTCCGGCAGCAGACGCAGCGCCCTGGGGGACGCTGTACGACGACAATTCCAAAAGCCGCCGCAGCCGCGTCGTCCCGATGCCGGCGCTGTGCATCGCGCCGCTGCGGGTTGCCATCAGCCACATGAACGGCCTGATCATCGGGACGTCACTGGGCTGCCAGGCCGCATGGGCCGACCTTCGTCGGCCGGACCTCGACGTAGGTGACGCCGAGGCGCTCGGGCGAACCGATTGGCCCAAGGAACTGTTCAACTGAACGGCCCCTTCTCAAGGCGCCGACAATGAAGGACTCCGCCAAGTAACGCACGAGCGAACACTACGGGCCCTGAATCCGGGCGACCAGCTCGCTGATCCACGAGAGCTGCAGGGGCCTGCACGCCAGGGCAGGAGCGAGGGAGTTCCAGCTAGGATCTTGCGGGGAGGACTTGTGACTGACGAAATACCAACTGTGAACGGATCCATCGGCGTTCGAGGAGCTGCAGGCGTGATCCTGCTGATAGTTGGCCTCGTTGCCGGGGTGGTTCTCGTCCTTCTGCTGCCCTACTTGCCGGCACTCGTGGAATGGGCACTCGTGGGCGAGGAAGTTTGACGCCTGCCCCGCTCCACCCGCGACCGTCCCGGGCCACGCCGACCGGAGTCCGATAGCCATGGATGCCTACCGACCGGAATGGCGAGAGCCACGACCATCCCGGCAAGACACCCCCACGCCGGATAGTAGTCCTGTGGAATGGTTCGAACAGGTCCAGGCTGCGGAGCAACGCCGAGATTGGGACGCGGCCATCGCGTTGGTGAGCGCCCACGCCGAGTGCTACTCGACCGATTGGTCCAGGCACGACAATCATCTGTGGCACATGGATTTGCTTGCCCGTGCGGCACGGCTCTCGGAACTCGCAGAGCGCGCTCTCACGGATGTTCACGCACGTCGGCGACTCAACAGAGCGCTCAGTGAGCGGGGGATGGAGGCTGCCCTGCGCGACCGAGCCGAGGCCGGTGATCGTGGCGCCCTGTACGCCCTTGTTCGACTGATGTGTGAGACGGGTCGGATCCAAGACGCCCATCGAGCGGTCCACGATCTCGGCCCGGACAATCAGTACGCATGCCAGATCGTGGCTCACTTTCGATCACCATCGAACGGTGCACAGTAGCGGTTCCTGATTCTCTGTCGGCTACTGCTTCCTGGCGGAGCTGCCAGTGTTGGTCTCGGTGAGGATGCCGAGCTTGACGAGGCGCCTGAGCTTGGCGCGGGTGCCTTCGATGTTCCTCGGCAGGAGTTCGTGTTCGAGGGCTTGGCAGACGTCGTGGCTCAGCGACGGCCCAGTCATGCAACTTAGGCAGGCTGCCACCAGTCGAGTGGTTCTCCGTCAGCACCGAATACGTTGCTGAATCCCCATTCGAGCTGCCCGCTCACTGCGCTGGCCCAAGCATCCATCACTGCTTCGACGGCAGGGAATCCGGCGGACGCGGGCACCGTCACCACGATGAACCGGCGGTCGGCCGGAGCCTCGACCAGGCCATTCAGCGCCGCAAATCCCTCAGTCAGGGCTTCCAAGGCGTCGGCGTCGAAGGCAGGATCACCAAACGCTTGGATGCAAAGGTTCGGGCCTCGCCGCTCAACCTGGAACAGCCCCTCGGCATCGATCTTCAGCACGTCACCAGCCGCGCAACCCTCGACCAGACCCGGACTACCCATCAGTTCGAACAGATCCGGACCGACAGCCCTGGCCGGAAGGGTCTCGAACACCGGTTTACTGGCGCTTGGTTGGCCCACTTGGAGCGACACGTGGCAGTGGACGGCCAAGTCTGGGGTTTCGACGCTCATGCGAGCATGCTGGCATACCCGTGATGAGGCCGGCGTAGCGGCCCTGGGCAGGAGCCGCCATGGGGCGAGAGATCGGGGCCCGTACGCTGGCCGCGAATCAGGCTGGCTCCTTGCCTGCACCGACTCCGGCAGCGCGAGGCGTTCACGCGCACGGGCGTCGGCTGGTCCGAGGCCGCCCACATCTTCGCGACCAGGAACGGCCGCCCGGTGGAGCCGCGGAACGTGTACCGGTCCTTCACCCGGGTCGCCGCGCAAGCGGGGCTCCGGGTGGTCCGGCTGCACCATGCCCGGCACGGCTGCCCCACGCCGCGGACGGCGGCCGGCGTCGCGCCCCGGGTCATCATGCCCGTGAGGCCCCGCCCGTTCTGGCGCAGAGGTGGCACATCGATCCACTCTCAGATCGCGGTAGGTGGGAGGGAACTCTCAGTCTGACCTCGTACCGCCGGCCAAGTGGGACTGGCCCATGTGACCGACGCGGCGAATCTTCTGTTTCAAGACCAGACGAGTCGCCCTTCGGCGACCTCACAGACCGGGTGGTTTCCATCGGCGATCTTCGTCAGCTTCTCCGCGACGGAGTCGAAATAGTGAGCCAGCGATTCGTACTCGCCCGTGACCGTGATCTCACCCACGAACCACCTGCCGACGCGGCCGTCCCGCACATCGATGAACTTTCCCGTCCAGGCGTCCTGGTCCGACAGGAACGGGATCCATTCATTACGCCAAAAGGGATTGTCCGGCTGGTCCGGAGGATCGAATCCACCGAGCGTGGAGCGGTTCGCGTAAAGCCTCTCCATCGCCCGGATGCCGAGAAAGAAGCTTCCCTCATCCGGGAACCCGGCGAAGCCGCAACATGCCACATCGTCGTCCACATCTTCCTCAGGAAGATCCAGATTGTTCTGCAGCAGCCACGCCCGTAGATCCTGAGGGAGGGGGATACCCATCCGTTCCTCGGCGGCCGCGAGCATCTGTTCCGTAGCGGGCCCAGGGAGATCCGCGTGATCTGCCGGGGCGTGCTGCCGAAGAAGATCCATCACGCGGGACCAGCTCTCCGCCACACTCATTCCACTCTGCCGTCTCTGCACGGATGCCCCATACGACTGTGCCACTGCGGGGGTTGCGGAGCGCGACGTGGGGACCTCGCAGGGATGGTACTCCGAGCAAGCTTCCCGCCCCCTCCCCTCGACCACTTTCCGGCCTGAAGTGCAGGACCACCGGCCGCTCAGTGAGGTGACCAGCCGCCAACACCTCACAAACAAGCCGGCTGTGCCCAGTGGGCCCAACCGAGGTCGCCAAGACCGTCCTGACCCTGGAATGGGGAGCTGAAAACGCTTCGTGTAGGGCGTTTGGCGCGATCTTTGGCCGGTGGCCTGCCTGGGCTGGGGTCGAGCATGGCGCCAGGGTGCCTTACGCCGGCAGCGAATCGGGCTGGCTCCTGCCTGCCCGCAACAAGCCCGATCGGCCCCCTGGTCTGGCTCGACGTCGGGTCCCGGACCGGGGAGGTGGCTGAAGATCGTGTTGGCGCCCGCCCCAGCCACCGCGGATCTGACCTCATGCCCGGCCTACCTCTGTGGGCGCGGCCGGACGCGGGCCGCGCGCCCGGCGGAGCGTGAGCGACGCCGGGTGTCTTGATGAGGTAGAGAAACCCGTAACAGCTTGCGTGGTCTCCACGCGTGGCGATCTCTGATCAGCTCTACGGTCACCACCCAAGTGGTGCGCGTAGCGACAGAGGAAGCGACTCACAGCCGCAGGGTTTCTCCTTGCGGGTCGTAGCAGACGAGCCCCTTCTCGCGAGCCAAAGATGCTGCGTACTGCGACACTTCCTCAGCCTCGCTGTAGGACATGACCAGGTACACGATCGGCCCCGAAGCCTCGTTGATCACCGGTGTCGACGCCCACACCATCTTGCCGTCGATGCCGTCGGGGTACCGGTCGAGGAGCGCCTCGACGTAATCCACGATGCGCGGCGCCGGAGGGATGACGACATCCTCCGACTCCAGATAGCGCTCGTAGAGCTCGTCATAGACGGAGCCCGCTTCGTGGTCATCGGGTGGGAGTTCGCCAGCCCACACAGCAAGGTCATAGCTCACGGCCGGATCATCGCACGAGCTCTGACGACCGGGGACAGCGCTGTGTGATCGCCATTCGGTCGGCAAGTCCTGCCAGGAGGTCGGGGACGCGGTCTCCGGAGAACTGGAGAAGGTCGCGGACTGCTTCGCGTGCCAGGTGGTGGGGGTGGACTTGTTCGGGGGCCAGGGTCCCGGCTTCGAGGAGTGCGGCGGTGGCCTCGCCGACGCACGCGCCTGCCGCATCCCTGCCGACGCCCTACGGGACTTCATCGCCCACGAGACCGAGGAGGCCGCTCCTGATGCCCGCACAGCGCAAGCGGAACCCCAACGGCGCCGACACCATCACCAGGCGCAAGGACGGCCGCTACCAAGCCGCCGTCTACGTCCTCCAGCCGGAGGGTACCTGGCCCCGCAAGTTCGCCTACGGCAAGACCTGGGCCGAGTGCGACGGCAAGCGCCGCGATTTGCTGGACAAGGTCGACAGCGGCATCCCGGTGCCCACTCGGTCCGACAAGCTCGCCGAGTGGCTGCCCTACTGGCTGGAGAATTCGGCTGTGTTGCCGTCATCTTCTGCCGTCAGGTGAGGCACATGGGGGCTGCTGCTGAAGCCACGCTGTTGCTGCGGCTTCAGTCTCCTCTGGCTGGGTCAGCTGGTCCGGCGCCAGCGGAGCGTCCGGGTCGTAACGGTGACCGGTACGGTCGGCCTCGGCGACGCTGGTGATGACCAGCTGGGCGCCGTCGCTCAGCGTGAACGTGATGTTGCCCGAGGGCACTCCGGCGGTGGGGGAGCCGAAGGACCGGGTGTGCGGGCGTCCACGGAAGGAGATTGCGGTGGCCTCACCCGCGCTTGCCGTCGCGTCGTCGGTCAGTACAGCCACGGGCGGTACGGGACGGCTCAGCTCGTAAGGGGAGGTCCCGAAGGTCTCTGCCTGGCTGCTCCCGGGAAACTCGCGGTGGAACTGCCCGCCGCGGATGGCCCAGGAGTGGTACGCATCGCCGTTCGGGGCAACAAATTGGCCGAGCCGCCCGTCACCGAATAGAGGTGCCACGGCGGCAATCATGGGGTCCATGCTTCCGCCGCGGTTTCCGCGCAGGTCGACGATCCAGCCGCGGACACCGGCGCGGTCCAGCCTCCGCACGGCGGCACGGGCGGCCTGGACGTACCGCCGGTCCGCCGTGGACCGTCCGAAAAACCTCTCGGGCAGGACGACAAGTCCCACCCGGCCCGATACGACGCGGCCCGTCGGAATGGGCACCTTGGCCGCCGGGACCGCCTGACTCGCACTCACCATCTCCGGAGGATCCAACTCGCTGTGCTTGTTGAGGTACCGCGCCGCGTCGTCGATGGCACGATGAGTGTAGGCGGCGGTCTGCGCGCCCTGGGCGAGCGAATAGGTCCACTGCCGCAGATCGGCCCAGTCGGTGTGCTCGCGGGCAATGGAGTACTGCTGCAACAGACTCAGCGCGTGGTCGACATAGGCCCGGGCCTGCGGGGACATGCCGTTTGCTGAGGCGTTCGGGGAAACCCTGCCTTCAGCCGCCCTCATGGGGACGGCATCGCCTGCGGTGAGCAGGACAGCGCACAAGAGCAAATACCCAACGGTCCGGACCCGGACCGTCACCGTGCAGACCATTGACGTCTCCCCCATCACAGCACCCCGCCTTCGGCGTGCGCGCGAGACGATCTCACCATGGTCAGACAGACGCAAGCGATCCCGCCGGCGTCGAACCCGGCTTTCACCCACCCACACGAACCGTCAGCGTCACGTCGGGAGACAGTCGCCGCCCGCTCTGTCACTGAGTACTGCCTTGTAAGTTCGATCTCGGACCGGCTGCGCCCGGGTGAGCGCTGTTACACCGGCAGTGAGGCGCCCGCCCTTGAATGCCGAGTCTTGCAGTTGTCTGCCGTCGTTGATGTCGACGTTGGATGCCAGAAGCAGTTATGCCGAGCCATCGTTCGGGGATGCCCGTTCGTGCAGTCTCAGTCTGACTTGATGGTTGTGGCTCGCATGCCCGATGACGGTGCCGGTTGGAAGCGCCGCGACGGTGGCAAGCCATGAGTCCCGTACGCGTTGTGCCCACTGCTCTAACGTTCCTCAGGCCACGCATACTCGTCCACGCGGCCGATGATTCCAGACAACCGCTTTAGGAGCGAGGTTGGGCCATCTCTGGTGTGACCTGCGGATTCCCTACCCTGGGCAGAGTCCGGTGGCACGCGCCCCTGCGCACTCCGATTCCCCGTGAGTCCCCGCCCGTTCTGGCACGGTTGTGGCACGACGCTCTTGGATTCGTTGACCTCCCTTGTGTAGCCCGGGAGAGTCACTGCGGGAAGCGTCGAAGGGTAGGTATGAACATGGCTGGCACCCCGGCACCCTCGGAGCGGGAAGGCGTCGCGAGAGGCTGTGTGCCCGTGGGCCTGATCGTGGGGTTGATACCGCTGGGCGGACTGCTGCTCCTGTTCAGTTTCGCAGCCACGGTGGAGATTGACTCTCCAGACGCATTCGCGGGGTGGCGGGACAACCTCAGCAGCTTTGCGGTGTTTGCGCTGGCCCTCAGCGTTGCCGCGCTCCTCGGGGCGCTAGCAGCCACCTTGTGGGCGTCTCGGCGCGTGCGGCCATTCGTTGGCGTGGTGTGCGGTCTCCTGCTCGTCGCGGCCTGCTATAGGGCGTACACGCTTGCACCGATGTTGAAATGTTGGGATCACAATTCCATCGCGCGACAGGCGGACGGCTCCTACGACTGCGCTGACCGCTGACCGCTGACCGCTGACCGCTGACCGCTGACCAATGGTCGGCCTTGGTCCTCCGCTGCTGCACCATCCACCGCGGGGCCGGCGGAGTCTCAATGACGTAGTCGAGCCAACGGAGCACGAATGAGGGACTGATCCTCTCGATGCGAACTATGGGCACCATGGTCGCTGAGGTCTGCCGGGCACGCTGGCCGGTCGTCTGGGGTCGGTGGTGGTCGGTCGCGGGCGCGGTGGTTGCTGTACTTCGCTGCTGTACAGCGCCGGTTTACGGTAACGGTGCAACCTGAGCAGGCTGTGAGCTGGGCTTCCCGCCAAACTGGCGGCAGTCAGTTGGAATCAGAGAGCCAGGATCGTGCGTCCTCAAGTGCAGCTGCCGTGAGGGCGGGAGACAGGTCTGCGGACGTCCATACCTCTAGTTGGTCATCAGGTGCTTCGAATGAGCGCGATACAGCAATCTCTAGATCGCCACCCAGCTCCGCATACTCCATTGTCCAGCAGTCATCGATGATGTTGGTGAATCGAGTTACGGCAAAGCGTCTTCCGGTCAGCGTCACGTCTCTCATGGCCGTTCATCTCCTCCCGGCAACGGTCAGTTCTTCTGGAAGTGGTGCGGCCAGTCTCTGACCTGGGACCTTCTCTCGCGGGGTGTTCCTGACCTGCGCCAACGTGGTGGTCGGTTGTCAACGCTTGTCAACGCCGGTTCACCTCAGACGGCCCGGCGACGGCCCCTACTCTCGATTCGGACCGGCTGCGTCGATCATTCGGGGCGAGTTTCCGGCCACCGATGGTCGGATGTGCAGGAAATACTGGGCTGCTTGGAAGGTCCGTGCTATCAAGTCCTCCAGCGAAATATCCCAGGTCTCGTTCCAGTCCTCCAGATTGCTCGCGCACACAGCGATCCGACTCAGTTCCCCGGGATAGGGCCAAGACATGTGGAGCTCGGTCAGCATCTCCAGCCAGATCCGATCGGCACCGGTGGCGGGGTCAACTGTGCCGTCGACAATCTGCTCTGCCAGCCAGTGGATCCGAGCCCAGGAGGCGGCAGTCGGGTCTACGGGAGACTCGAAGTGCAGACCGAGCTCCTCCAGAACCTGATCGAACAGACCCGGCGCTTCGGGCTCCTCGTACCGTCCAAGCCCTGCCAGGAGCGCTACCGACGGTGTATCGACACCGGCCATCAGTGCATCAAGCCCGGCCTGAATCAGACGGTCGGAGCCGATGTGACGGCCGAGCGCCCGTTCCTGGGCCACCCGTCGTAGTTGTCGCAGCGCTTCCTCTTCGATCACGTCTATTCCCGGCCATTCGTAGGAGAAGGCATCGTGCCACGGCGGCGTCCTGTGGGCACCTTGATTCGGGGCCAGCCCCGGCCGCGCCTGCGGACGACGCCGCGTAGGTCGGTGGAGTGGGTTTGGCCGGTGGCCTGCCCGGGCTGGGGTCGAGCATGATCAGGGGGCCGTACGCTTGCTGGCAACTCGGGCAGGCTTGCCCCTGCCTGAACGACAGGAAGATGGCTGCTCGTACGCGCGAGCGCCACGAATCGGTGGTCCGGCTGCACCTGCTCCCCACCTTCAGTGACCGGGCGTTGGCCTCGATCACGACAGCTCAGGTGCGGGCCTGGCGGACGGTGTGCCTGACACGCACCGGTGAGCCGACCGTGGTCAAGGCCTACCAGGTCTTACGGGCAATCCTGAACACGGCCTTGGACGACGAACTGATCCGGCGCAACCCGTGCCGGGTCAAGGGCGCTGACCGGTACGACGTCCCGGAGCGGCCGATCCTCACCGTGGCGGAGGTCTACGCCGTGTCTGACGCGATGGGCCCGCGGTACCGGCTGCCGATCCTCCTGGCTGCCTTCACCGGGCTGCGCTTCGGGGAGCTGGCGTCCCTCCGCCGGCGGGACGTGGACACGGGCAACACGGTGCTCATGGTCCGGCGCTCGCAAGCAGAGATGCAGACCGAGGCCCTCTTCGACAAGGCGCCGAAGTCCGATGCTGGTATCCGGCCGGTGGCCTTCCCCAGCGAACTCCTGCCGGACGTTCAGCGGCACCTCGACACATACGCCGGGCCCGGCCGGGACGGTCACGTCTTCCTCGGCCCCCGGGGCGGGCAGCTGCGGCGGAGCAACTTCCGGGACGACTGGATCCGCGCGCGAACGGCATCACGGCAGACGTGCACTTCCACGATCTCCGGCACACGGGGAACTCCCTCGCCGCATCTGGGGCGAGCCTGCGTGAGCTGATGACCAGGATGGGTCACAGCACGCCGCGTGCGGCGCTGATCTATCAGCACATGGTCAACGGTCGTGATCGGGAGATCGCCGATCGGCTCGGGTCGATGATCCGTAGGGCGCGCGGCGGTGAGGCTTAGGCGCTTGGGTACCCCGTTGCGAAAGGCTGCCAACGGCCGCAAATGCCTTGCTGAGCGCGCGGGCACAGGACGAACATCGCCGAATGACCGGAGAAGCGGAACGATTGCTGGCGCGGGTCGTACAGACGTGTCACGGATACCCGTCACAGTGGGACGCCTGGACTGTCGGCGGCCACTACCTGTACTTGCACTACCGCCACGGTGAGGGAAGCGTCGAGCGGCATCCCGGACCTGACACCGACACCTGGACCGCTGAATCCTGGAACGAAGGCCGCTCGGAGCTCCTGGTCCAGTGGGACGACGACACGGACGACGGCATGATCAGCCTCTCCGACTTCCTGCACGCTGCCGGACTCGAACTGGCGCCGGGGGCGTCGATTGCCTAGCGGGCCTTGTGGCACGGATGTGGCACGGCCGTGATCACGAGAAAGGGCCAGTTCGAGGACATCAAGCCCCTGAACTGGCCCTTCACCTTGTGCCCCAGGCAGGATTCGAACCTGCGACACCCGCTTTAGGAGAGCGGTGCTCTATCCCCTGAGCTACTGAGGCGGAAGCGTGGGACAGCCTAGCGGATGCGGGTCTGGGGTGTGCCGGCGATTGCTCCGGGCCCCGGGGGTGTGGCGCCGGGGTGAGGGGTGTCAGGCACAGGGCGGGCCGTCGGCGAGGTCGGCCGCGGTGAGGGCCGCGGTGAGGCGGTCGACCCGGGTGCGCAGGTCGTTGATCTCGTCCAGGCCGAGGCCGGTGGCCGCGGAGATGCGGCGCGGGACCTGGAGGGCCTTCTCGTGCAGGGCCGTGCCCGCGTCGGTGAGGTGGACCGTGACGGAGCGCTCGTCGTCGGCGGAGCGCTCGCGGCGTACGAGGCCCGTGCCCTCGAGGCGCTTGAGGAGCGGGGAGAGGGTGCCCGAGTCCAGCCGCAGGTGCTTGCCGATCTTCTTGACCGGCAGGGCGCCGTGCTCCCAGAGCACGAGCATCACCAGGTACTGCGGGTAGGTGAGGCCGAGGTCCTTGAGCACGACGCGGTAGACGCCGCCGAAGGCGCGCGAGGCGGCGTGCAGGGAGAAGCAGATCTGGTTCTCGAGCCGGAGGTGGTCCCCGGCACGGGCGGGCGCGGTGGCGGTCATGGATACAGAGTAGCTCTACCGTCCACGTTTTAGTTGTGTGCAACTCAGTTGTGTGCTCTACTTGTCGTCAACGAGATCGCAACCGATCGAAAGAGGACGTTCCATGGACCCGCTCTACACCGCCGTCGCCACCGCCAACGGCCGCGACGGGCGTGCCGTCAGCTCCGACGGTCAGCTCGACCTCGCGCTCGCCATGCCGCCGGCGCTCGGCGGCAACGGTCAGGGCACCAACCCCGAACAGCTCTTCGCGGCCGGTTACGCCGCGTGCTTCGCCAGCGCCCTCGCCCTGGTCGGGCGGCAGGCGAAGGTGGACACCAGCGAGATCTCCGTGACCGCCGAGGTGACCATCGGCAAGGACGACACGAGCTTCGGCCTGGCGGTCGTGCTCCGCGCCGAGCTGCCCTCGGAGCTGGAGAACGAGGCCGGCCGCGCGCTGATCGAGCAGGCGCACCAGGTGTGCCCGTACTCCAAGGCGACCCGGGGCAACATCCCGGTCGAGCTCGTCGTGGAGTAACCGGCCACGGAAGTGCGGAAGGGCCCCGGGCGCGCATTGGCGTCCGGGGCCCTTCGCATGCGCGCGGGGGCCGGTACGGAGGCCCCTCCCAAGCGGCGTCTTACCGGCTCGCGTTGATTGTGACTCAGCTCACAAGCGGCGCCGAAATATCCGGGGAACTGCTCCCCGTTTACACCTACGTCGCACAAGCGGGGACTCGCTCCCCGGAACCGGAACCACCGAAGGACAGAGAGGAGTGCCCGTCATGGCAGTAGCCGCCTCCGTGAAGCTCCGCGCGGACGCCACGCGCAACCGCGAGCGGATCATCGTCGCCGCCCGTGAGGCGCTCCTCGAGCACGGTGTCGACGCGCCGCTCGACGAGATCGCCAAGCGGGCCGGCGTGGGCAACGCCACCGTCTACCGGCACTTCGCCGACCGCCGGGAACTCGCGTTCCAGGTGACCCTGTCGGTGATGGACCGGCTCACCCAGCGGGCCGAGGAGGCGCTGGCCGAGGAGGCCGACGCCTTCGACGCGCTGCGCCGCTTCGTGCACGAGGCGGCCGACGAGCGCGTGGGCGCGCTGTGCCCGATGCTCTCCACAGGATTCGGCGAGGGGGACCCGCGGCTCACGGAGGGCCGCGTACGCTTGCAGCACGCGATCGAGGAGCTGATGGCCGCCGGGCGGCGGTCCGGCCGGCTCCGTACCGACATCGACGTCGGCGACGTGATGGTGGCCGTCAGCCAGCTGACGCGGCCGCTGCCCGGCAAGCACTGCGGCAGCATGGAGCGCTTCATCCGCCGTCATCTGCAGCTGTTCGTGGACGGCCTGGAGGCGCCGGCGCGCTCCGAACTCCCGGGTAGCTCCGCCACATTCGAGGACCTTCGGCAATGTCGCTGAGCTCCGCCTGCCGAACGGGCGCCCCCGCGTAATTCACTCGCCCACAACATTTCCTTTACGTACCGTATGTCCTCTTCGTCTTCAATGTCGTCATCTCTTCGTACCGTTAGTGAGTCCACCCATGCCTGACACGGCACACGCCCAGCGCTGGAAGGCGCTGGCCTTCATCGCGATAGCCCAGCTGATGGTCGTCCTCGACGGCACCATCGTGAACATCGCCCTGCCCTCCGCCCAGACCGACCTGGGCATCTCCGACGCCAACAAGCAGTGGGTCATCACGGCCTACGCGCTGGTCTTCGGTGGCCTGCTGCTCTTCGGCGGACGCATCGCCGACCTGTGGGGCCGCCGCCGCACCTTCGTCACCGGCCTGATCGGCTTCGCCGCCGCGTCCGCGATCGGCGGCGCTGCGGCCAACGAGGGGGTCCTGTTCGGTGCCCGCGCGCTGCAGGGTGCCTTCGGCGCGCTGCTCGCGCCGGCCGCGCTGTCGCTCCTCGCGGTGATGTTCACCGAGGCCAAGGAGCGCGCCAAGGCGTTCGGCATCTACGGCGCCATCGCCGGTGGTGGCGGTGCCGTCGGTCTGATCCTCGGCGGTGTGCTCACCGAGTACCTGGACTGGCGCTGGACCTTCTTCGTCAACATCCCCTTCGCCGCCGTCGCGGCCTTCGGCGCCATGCGCTTCGTCCAGGAGCCCGCCGGCAGCCGCAACAGCAGCGGCCTGGACATCCCCGGCGTCGTGCTGGCCACCGCCGGCCTGGTCTCCCTGGTCTACGGCTTCACCCGGGCCGAGACCCACGGCTGGAGCGAGGGCACCACGATCGGCCTGTTCGTCGCCTCGGTCGTGCTGCTCGTCGCGTTCGTGGCCGTGGAGGCCCGCGTGAAGGCCCCGCTGCTGCCGCTGCGCGTGGTGACCGACCGCAACCGCGGTGGCGTCTACCTCTCGCTGGGCCTGGCCATCATCGCGATGTTCGGCCTGTTCCTCTTCCTCACCTACTACCTGCAGGTCGTCCAGGGCTACTCCGCGCTGAAGACCGGCTTCGCCTTCCTCCCGATGATCGCGGGCATGATCACCGGCTCGACGCAGATCGGCGCGCGCCTGATGACCCGCGTCGCCCCGCGCCTGCTGATGACCCCGGGCTTCCTGGTGGCGGGCCTCGGCATGCTGCTGCTGACCCAGCTGTCGGTCGACACCTCCTACGCGGGCCTGGTCCTGCCGGCGGAGATCCTGCTCGGCCTCGGCATGGGTACGGCCTTCATGCCGGCCATGAGCCTGGCCACGCACGGGGTCGAGCCGCGTGACGCGGGTGTCGCCTCCGCCATGGTCAACACCTCGCAGCAGGTCGGCGGTGCCATCGGCACGGCGCTGCTGAACACCATCGCGGCCAGCGCGACCACCGCCTGGGTCGCCGCGCACGGTGCCGAGGCCCGTACGCTCGGCAAGCAGGGCTTCGTCAACGCCGCGGCCGTGCACGGCTACTCCACCGCGATCTGGTGGGCGGTCGGCATCCTGGCCCTCTCCGCGATCATCGCCTTCACCTTCGTCACCACCCGTGGTGGGGGCGGTGTGGTGGCGAGCTCCGGCACCAAGGACGCCGAGGGCGCGGAGGACGTCGCCGTCCCGGTGATCGCCCACTGACGGACAGTCGACGACGACGGCACGCCGGACGGCGAGCACGGTGAAGGGCCCCGCCTCATGCGAGGAGGCGGGGCCCTTCACCGTCGCGTTGCGGAGACTACCGGCAACCGGCCGGTCACCGCTGCCGGCTACGGAGGGGCTACCGGCCGAACTGCACGGACCGCTTGGCCAGGCCCATCCAGAAGCCGTCGATGACGCTGCGCTGGTCCCCGAGGTCGTCCTCGGCCGCGCCCATCGTGACGAAGAGCGGCGCGAAGTGCTCGGTCCGTGGGTGGGCGAGCCGCCCGGCGGGGGACTTGTGCTCGAAGTCCAGCAGGGCGTCCACGTCGTGCGCGTCCAGGGCGCGGTGCCCCCAGTCGTCGAACTCCGCCGACCAGCCCGGCACCCCGCCGGAGTGGCGCAGAGCGGCGAGGTTGTGGGTGAAGAAGCCGCTGCCGACGATCAGCACGCCCTCGTCGCGCAGCGGGGCGAGCCTGCGCCCGATGTCCATGAGCCGCTGCGGGTCGAGGGTGGGCATCGAGACCTGCAGCACGGGGATGCCGGCGTCCGGGTACATCTCCACGAGCGGGACGTAGGCCCCGTGGTCCAGGCCCCGGTCGGGGATGTCCTGGACCGGCGTCCCCGCGGTGCGGAGCAGTTTGCGCACGGACTCGGCCAGCGCGGGCGCGCCCGGGGCGGCGTACCGCACCTCGTAGTAGTGGCGGGGGAAGCCCCAGAAGTCGTACACGAGCGGGACCGTGGTGGTGGCGCCGAGCGCGAGCGGGGCCTCCTCCCAGTGCGCGGAGACCATCAGGATCGCCGTGGGGCGCGGGAACCCGGCGGACCAGGCGGCCAGTTCCCCGGGCCACACCGGGTCGTCGGCGAGCGGCGGGGCGCCGTGCGAGAGGTAGAGGGCGGGCATGCGCATGGGGCCTCCTCAGGCCGGGAGGTCGAGGGTGTGGTGGGTGTGCTCGGCCTTGGCGCGCAGGTAGCGCACGTTGTCCTCGGACAGGTGGACCCCGGTGGGCACCTGCTCGGTGATGGTGACGCCGAGCGCGGTCAGCTGGGCGGCCTTGTCGGGGTTGTTGCTGAGCAGGCGGACGGCGTCGACGCCGAGGGCGCCGAGCATCTGGGCGGCGGCGGTGTAGTCGCGTTCGTCGTCGCGGCGGCCGAGGGCGCGGTTGGCGGCGTAGGTGTCCAGGCCCTCGTCCTGCAGGGCGTAGGCGTCGAGCTTGGCGTACAGGCCGATGCCGCGGCCCTCCTGGCGCAGGTAGAGCAGGTAACCGCCGGTCTCGGCGATGCGCTGCACGGCCTCGCGCAGCTGGGGGCCGCAGTCGCAGCGGGCGGAGCCGAAGACGTCGCCCGTCAGGCACTCGGAGTGCGGTCGGACCAGCGGGGACGCCGTGCCCTCGTGGGCGCCGAGGCCGAGTGCGAGGTGCTCCTCGCCGTCGACGAGGCCGGTGAAGGTGAAGACGTCGGCGGTGGTCGTCCAGCCGTCGGGGAAGCGCAACGGGATCCGGACCCGTGTGCGGACGGACGCGCGCGGCGGGGCGGGGACCGTGCCCGGGGAATCGGGGGCGGTCGGGGCGGTCGGGGCGTCCGGGGTGGTCGTCATACGGGTCCCTCGCCTGCGTTCCTTGAAGTTTCAAGCTGGCAGGGGGAAGGTACCCCTGATTGCTTGAAAGTTCAAGGTCGAATTCGTAGAGTGGGGGGATGACCACGAGTGCCCCCGAACCCCGCTGGCTGAGCGAGGAGGAGCAGCGCGCCTGGCGCGCGTACATGGCGTCCACCCAGCTGGTCTCGGACGCGCTCGACCGGCAGCTCCAGCGCGACGCGCGGATGCCGCACGCGTACTACTCGCTGCTGGTGTGGCTCTCGGAGACCCCGGACCGCCGGATGCGCATGACGGAGCTGGCGGAACGCTCGAAGATTACGCGCAGCCGGCTCTCCCACGCCATATCCCGGCTGGAGGAGAACGGCTGGGTCCGCCGCGAGAACTGCCCCTCCGACCGGCGCGGCCAGCTCGCGGTGCTCACCGACGAGGGCTTCGCCGCGCTCGAGGCGGCCGCTCCCGGCCATGTGGAGGCGGTGCGCGGGGCGATCTTCGACCGGCTGTCGGAGGAGCAGGTGCGCCAGCTCGGCGAGATCTGCCGGATCGTCGCCGAGGGGCTCCAGCCGCAGAACGGCGCGGCGGGCGACCTTCCCTGGCTGCGCTGAGCGCGCCGGGTCAGGTCAGGTCCTTCTCGTACCAGGCGACGTCCCAGTAGCGGCCGAACTTCCGGCCGACCTCGCGGTAGACGCCCAGCGGGCGGAAGCCGAAGCGGGTGTGCAAGCGGACGGACGCCTCGTTGGGCTGCGCGATGCCGGCGTACGCGCGGTGCAGGTCCTCGCCCCGCAGCGCCTCGAAGAGCGCCGCGTAGAGCAGGGTGCCGACGCCGCGGCCGGCGGCCTCCGGCGCGCAGTACACGGAGGTCTCCACGGAGGTGGAGTACGCGGCCTTCTGGCGGAACGGGCTGCTCGTGGCGTATCCGAGCAGGCCGTTCGAGCCGTCCGGTCCGGGCCCGTGGGCAACCAAAAGGCGGTGCGGTCCGTCTTCCGGGTGGGAGAGCAGCCAAGGGCGGCGCTGTTCCGGTGACAACGGCACCAGGTCGAAGGTGATCGGAGTCTCGCGGACGTAGTGGTTGTAGAGGTCGGTGAGGGCCTGCAGGTCCTCCTCCCCACCCGGCCTGACCTGCACTTCGACGGACTCGGACAATGATCCACCTCCGGCTGTGGCCCGACAGGGTACTGCAAGATCGTAAAAAACGGGGCGGCGCTTGGGAATTGTGTCCGGATTCCAGTCGTTATCTCTTTTCGAGTGGGCAGCCGAAAGGCACGCGTGAAGCTGCTGGAGGGGCAGTTCACTCGATCCGACACCCGACCGAACCTTCGCAAGGGAGCACGCATGGCAACCCGTGCCGTCGCCCGCAGCACCGCAGGCGGGAACAGCAGCGCTCGCGCAGGCCACGGCGAGATGGCCGACCGTGACCTCGTCGGCATGTACCTCGACGAGATCGCGCGCACGCCGCTGCTCGACGCCGCGCAGGAAGTCGAGCTTTCCAGGGCGATCGAGGCCGGCGTCTACGCCGAGCAGCTCCTCGCGGACGAGGAGCTGGGTCAGGGAGCGGACGCAGGCCGAGAGGAACTGGAGGCGATAGCCGCCGCGGGTGCGCGGGCCAAGGACGTCTTCATCCGGTCCAACCTGCGCCTGGTCGTCGCCGTCGCGCGACGCTATCCGCGCAGCGGCCTGCCCCTGCTCGACCTGATCCAGGAGGGCAACGCAGGCCTGGTACGCGCCGTCGAGAAGTTCGACTACACCAAGGGCTTCAAGTTCTCCACGTACGCGACGTGGTGGATCCGTCAGGCGATCACCCGGTCCATCGCGGACCAGTCGCGCACCATCCGGCTCCCCGTCCACCTGGTGGAGGAGCTGGGGCGGGTGCGCCGGGTGCAGCGCGAGTTCAACCGTGAGCACGGGCGCGACCCGGAGCCCGCGGAGATCGCGGCCGAGCTCGGCTCCACCCCGGAGCGGATCTCCGACGTGCTGGACTGGGCGCGTGACCCCGTGAGCCTGAACATGTCGGTGGACGACGAGGGCGAGACCCAGTTCGGCGATCTCGTCGAGGACACCTCGGCGGCCTCGCCGGAGGACTCCGTACTCGTCATGCTGCGGCGTGAGGAACTGGAGGACCTGATCGACCGGCTCGACGACCGGACGGCGTCCATCATCCGGGCGCGGTACGGGATCGTGGACGGCCGCGAGCGCACGCTGACCGAGGTCGGCAAGCAGCACGGGCTGACGCGTGAGCGGATCCGGCAGATCGAGAAGCACGCGCTGGCGGACCTCAAGCGCATGGCGCGCGCGACGGGGCTGTCCATCGAGGCGGCCTGACCCAGGCGGGCGCCGCTGCCGGCGCCCGTGCCACCACCCACAGACTCGAGCCCCGGCGCCACCCCCCTGTGCCGGGGCTCGACCCCTTCCCGGGACGGCCCGGTCGCGCGTCGCCCGCGTGCGTGCGGCCGGGTCCCTGCGCCGCCGGGCGCCGAGCACAGCCCCCGTACCCTGGACGGCATGAGCAGCACCCCCGACCCCGCCACCGGGCCCGCCGAGGCCCCCGCCCCGCGAGTGCCCCGTGACCCCGCGGCGGCGCTCGTCTTCGACGACCCGATGGACCGGCAGTCGTCCGACGACACCGACACCGGCTGGGGCGAACGCCCCGGCCAGGGCGGTGCGGGAGATCTCGCGCGCTTCCTCGACGAGAAGCCCCCGCACCACATCTGAGGCGGACGGCCGTTACTGGTGCGTCCGGTTGGTGCCGCCGTGGCCGTAGGGCGAGGGGATGCCGGGAGCGCCGCCGTAACCCTGCTGCTGGCGGGCGAGCAGGTCGCGTATCTCGGTCAGCAGCTCCAGCTCCGTCGGGGCGGCTACGGCCTCCTCCTTGCCCGTCTTGCGCCGCTCGTTGAGCTTGTTCATCGGAAGGATCAGCAGGAAGTACACGACCGCGGCCGTGATGAGGAACGTCAGCGCCGCGCCGGCGACGGCGCCCCACAGGAGGCCCACGCCCTGCTTGAGCTCGCCGTTCACGGCGACGCAGGGGGTCTCGATGCAGAAGATGTAGCCGTCGAGGTTCTTGGTGCCGATGGCACCGATCACCGGATTGATCAGGCCCTTCACGAACGCGTCGACGATCTTGCTGAACGCGGCGCCGACGACGACCGCCACAGCGAGCTCGACGACGTTGCCACGCAGCAGGAAGGCTTTGAAGCCCTTCAAGGGACGATTTCCTTTCGAAGAACGACCGTGCAGTTCGGCCCGGGGACCCGTGGGGCCGGTGGTGTCCGCGGGCACCCGCCGACGTGGGGGCCGGCGGTGACGGAGGTGGGTGAGCGGTTCGGCCTCCGAGGGTAAGGGGTGCGCGTTACGGCCCTGCCGCCGGTTGCCTTTCTCGTGCCGTACGGCCAGCGGCTAGCGAAGTGCCACCGCCAGGGGCGAGGAGGCGGCGGCGCCGGACAGAGCGGCCGCCGTCGCGCGCGGCACCGACAGCACGATCAGCGCCCCGTCCCCGCTCCCGCCCCCGTCCGCGCCGGTCGCCGTCAGGCCCTGGGACCCGGTGGCGGGGGAGGGGACCGCCAGCACGGGCGCACCGCGTGCCACCACGCGCGCCGCGGCGAGGACGTCCACCCGGTCACCGGGCCGCACCAGCCCGGCCGCCGCCGCGTCCGCGATGCGCACCGGCGCCCGCACCATGTCCCGCGTGGCGGCGGCAGCGGGAGCCGGGTCCTCCCGCCCGGGCGGGTGGGGCTGCGGCTCGGTCCGGGGTGCCGCGGCGGCGAGCGCGGCGGCGGCCATCGCCAGCCCCGCGGCCGTCATCCTCCGTCGCCGGCGGAGCGCACGGCGCAACCGGTGCCGCCCGCCGGCCGCCCTGATCGGTGCGAACAGCGGGACCGCGCACGGCGCGGGCGCCCCCGTCCCCGCACGTGCCGACGGCATCGGAGCGCCGCCGTCCGTCCACAGCGTGGCTCCACAGTTTTCCACCATCTCGACCGACCCCCGTCGTCAATTCCTCGTCCACCGGCGCATCCGGCCTGGTAGGACCACCATGCCGCATCCCGCCGCGGTGCCTCGGCGGCCTGTGGATAACCGAGGGGTTGTGGATAACTCGGTCGCCCGTTCGAGCGGATGGGCCGGACGGGTCTGGCGGTGCGGCGCCCGCGGTGGTGTGCTTGCTCATAACGAAACGAAGCGTCCGAGCCCGAGAGTGGGAGGTGGTCGACGTGCCCGGTCAGTCATTGCGCGACGGCCCGTCCGAGAGGTCGAGAGCCCATCCGGGGGACGTCAGCCGCCGCGTCGCGCAGCGGCGGGAACAGCTGGGGCTCAGCCGTGAGGAAGTGGCCGCCAAGGCCGGAATGACGCCCAGCTACGTGCGCTACGTGGAGGAGCAGTGCCACCACACCATCGGCACCAACGCCCTGCTCCGGCTCGCAGGCGCGTTGAGGACCACCGCGAGTCATCTGCTGGGGGGTGACGCCGAGCGCGTGCCCGGCGAGGCGGAGCCCGCCGGTCCGCCGGTGATGGGGGAGATGCCGTCGGAGGAGTGCTGGACCCGGCTGTCCGGCCAGGACGTCGGCCGGATCGCGCTCACCACCGGGGGCGGCCACCCCGCGGTCGTCCCGGTGAACTACGCGGTCGTCGGCGGTGCCATCGTCTACCGCACGGCCGCGGACGCGCCTCCGTCCCTGGCCGAAGGAATCGAGGTCGCCTTCGAGGTCGACCAGCTCGACGCCTGTCTCAGCGCGGGATGGAGCGTGCTGGTCCTCGGGGTCGCCGAGCGTATTGTCGATCCCGAGGACGCCCGCGCGCTGGAGACCCACCCCGGCCCGTGGTCCGTGGGTGAGGACGATCTGTGGATACGCATCGTGCCGACGCACGTCACCGGCAGCCTCATACGCACCGTCTAGGGCAGGAGCTGCTGGAGCCGTCGCGGGTTCAGCCTGCGGTCGCTCGGGGGCGGTTGGTCAGGCGCGGTCGTCGCGGCCGTCGTGGCAGTCGCGGGCGTCAGCCGTGGAAGACCGCCACGGGGCAGTGCGCGTGGTGGAGCACGGCGTGGGTGACATGGGCCAGCCGGCCGCCGGCGCGTTGCTGTCGCCGGGCACTCGCGACGAGCAGATCGGCGTGGGCGGAGGCGTCCACCAGGGCGCCGCTCGCGGAGGAGGCCTTGACCAGGTCCACGGTCACGGTGAGGTCCGGGTACTCCTCGCGGATCGTGGCGGCGACGTGCTGTTCGGCCGCCGCCTCCCGGTCGCCGACCGACGTGGCGTCGTCCAGCCCCGGCACCATCTCGCCCACCGCGCCGAGCAGGCTCCATGCGGTCAGCAGTCGCAGGGTGGCCTTCCGCAGCCGTGCCTCGTCGGCGGCGAAGCGCACGGTGGCCAGGTCGGTCTCGCCCCGGAGCCCGACCAGGACGACACCCGTCGACGGCTGCTCGCTGCCCCGCACGACGACCACGGGCCCATGTGCATGGGCCGCCACCCGCAGCCCGACCGACCCAGCAGCAGCGCGTGGAAGCCACCGCCTCCACGGCAGCCGACGACGGTCAGGCCCCCGGACCCGGACTGGTCCAGCAAGGTGTCCGTGGGCTTGCCCTTGTCGAGTGCGGTGGAGACCGCCAGGTCCGGGTAGCGGGCGGTGGCGGAGGCCGCCGCCTCGTCCAGCAGCGCGCGACCACCGTCGAGGACCAGCTGTGCGGTCTCGGGAGACAGGTTCCTGCCGGAACGGGACTCGAGACCGGCCGCGTGCAGGATGTGCAGCGGCCGATCACGCAGCACGGCCTCACCGGCGGCCCACATCACCGCGGCGGTGGCGCGGGGCGAGCCGTCCGTGCCGACCACGACCGGTCCGTGGCTGGTGTCCATGACGGTGACTCCTTGTCGGTGTCGCTGACGGTGCCGCTGTCGAACGGCCGGCACTGCGCCCCGGCGCCGGCTCTACCCGGTCGGCCCCTGCCCCGCCCCGTCCCCACCTCTCAGTCCGGGACCAGCACCGCCGCACCGTTGACGCGGTCGGCGGCCAGGTCGGAGAGCGCTCGGTCCGCGTGGTCCAGGGGGTAGGGGGTGGCGGTCACCCGGATCCCGATCCTGGCGGCCAGGTCCAGGAACTCCTGTCCGTCCTGTCGTGTGTTGGAGGTGACGCTGCGCAGGGTGCGCTCCTGGAACAGATGGCGCTGGTAGTTCAGTGCCGGGACGTCGGTGAGGTGGATGCCGGCGATCGCGAGGGTCCCGCCCCGGTCGAGGGCCTCCAGGGCCGGTGGCACCAGGTCGCCGACCGGCGCGAAGAGGATGGCCGAGTCCAGGGGCTCCGGTGGCCGTTCCGCCGCCGCTCCCGCGGACGCGGCACCGAGCTCCAGCGCGAGTTCCCGCGCCTGTCCGGAGCGGGTCAGCACGTGCACGGTGGCCCCCTCGGCCAGCGCGACCTGGGCGGCGATGTGCGCGGAGGCCCCGAAGCCGTAGATGCCCAGCCGACCGCCGGCCGGCAGGTCGCTGCGGCGCAGGGCGCGGTAGCCGATGATGCCCGCGCACAGCAGGGGCGCCAGGTGCACGGCGTCGCGGCCGTCGGTGTCCTCGGGCAGGGCGTAGGCGTAGTCCTCGGGCACGGAGGTGAAGTCCGCGAAGCCGCCGTCGGCGTCCCAGCCGGTGTAGAGCGAGTACGGGCAGAGGTTCTCGCGGTCGGTCAGGCAGTAGGCGCAGGTGCCGCACGTGCCGCGGAGCCAGGCGACGCCCACCCGGTCGCCCTCGGCGAAGCGGCTGACGAGTTCACCGGTGCCGATCACCCGCCCGACCACCTCGTGCCCGGGAACGGTCTCGCGGCGGCGCGGCGGCAGGTCCCCCTCCGCCAGGTGCAGGTCGGTACGGCACACGCTGCACGCCTCCACGCGCAGCAGCAGTTCACCCGGTCCCGGCACCGGCTTGGGGCGCCCGACGCGTACCAGTGGCTCCGTGATCATGGGTCCGGGCCGGTCGACGACCCAACCACTCAGCATGTCTCCAGTCTGCGACCGGAGGCCTCGGCGCTGCAGCATGAAACCGGCCGTGGGCACGAAGCCGGCAGCGCGCACGGGGAGCAGCCCGTGCGGGCACGTCGAAGGCCCCCGTCGCCCGCGACGGGGGCCTTCACCAGGCGAGGGTGCCGGTGGCTCCGCTCAGGCGGCCGAAGTGCTCGCCGAGCTGGAGGAACCGCTGCCGGCGCCGGCGGAACCGCTGCTCTTGGAGTCCGAAGAGGACTTCGACTCCGAGGACTTCGACTCCGAGCCGCCGCTCTTGGCGGCCGGCGTGCTGCTGGACGACGAGTTGCGGCTGTCCGTCCGGTAGAAGCCGGATCCCTTGAAGACGACGCCCACCGCGGAGAAGACCTTGCGGAGTCGGCCGTTGCACGCCGGGCACTCGGTCAGCGCGTCATCGGTGAACTTCTGCACCGCCTCGAGGCCCTCGCCGCAGGCGGTGCACTGGTACTGGTACGTCGGCACTTGCTCCTCCTGGCACTCTGACTCAGTGAGTGCTAACGACGGTCAATAGTGCAGTATTCCGCGGCGTCAGTCCACCGTGACCGGCTCTCGGTGACCGATGCCACTGCCGTGGCCGGTCCCGTCGCTGCGTGCCGCCACCACTTCGGAGGGCCTCGGGACGAGCCGTTCGCGCAGTGCCAGCAACGTGACGAGCGCCAGCCCGGTGCCCACGAGCGGCACGGTGAACCCGGCGCTCGCCCCCAGCCCGTCGGCCAGCCGCCCGGTGGCCGTGGCGGCCGCCGCCTGGCCCAGCGCGACCGCGCCGGTCAGCCAGGTGAACGCCTCCGTGCGGATCCCCGCGGGCACCAGCGACTCGACCAGGGTGTAGCCGGTGATCAGCGCCGGGGCGATGGTGAGCCCGACCAGGAGCCCGAGCCCGCCCAGCAGCGGCACGGCGTGCGCCGCCCACAGCATCGAGGTGGCCAGGGTCAGTGCCGTGTAGCCGGCGACCATGCGCTTCTTGGGCCCGGACTTCCATGCGACGGCGCCGCAGGCGATGCCCGCGAGCATGTTGCCGGCCGCGAAGGTCCCGTAGAGCAGGCCGTTGATGCCGGGCCGGCCGATCTCCTCCGTGAAGGCCGTCATGGAGACCTGCATGCCGCCGAAGACGGCGCCGATCCCGAGGAAGGCCACGGCCAGCACGCGCACGCCCGGCACGCCCAGCGCCGAGGCCTCACGCTTCCGGCCCCCCGCGACGGCCTGGGACGGAGCGGGAGCGCTCCGTCGCTGCGCGGCGAAGAGCAGGCCGCCGGCCAACGTCAGCACGGCCTCGGACAGCAGCCCGGCCGCCGGGTGCACTCCGGTGGCCAGCGCCGTGGCCAGGACGGGCCCGATGACGAAGGTGAACTCGTCGGTGACCGACTCGAAGGCCGCCGCCGTCTGCAGCAGCGGCGACCCGGCCGGCAGCGCGGCCGCCCAGCGGGCCCGCACCATGGGCCCGACCTGCGGCACCGAGGCACCGGTCGGCACCGCCACCGCCAGCAGTGCCCACAGCGGGGCGTGCGCCAGCGCGAGCACGGCGAGCAGTGTCCCGGCAGCCGAGTGGACGAGCACCCCCGGCAGCAGTACGGCGCCCTGCCCGAAGCGGTCGGACAGCTTGCCGCTCTGCGGGGCGAAAAGCGCCATGGAGACGCCGGTGACGGCCGAGACGGCGCCGGCGGTGCCGTAGGAGCCGGTGGTGTGCTGCACCAGCAGCACGATGCCGATGGTCAGCATCGCGAAGGGCTGGCGCGCGGCGAAGCCGGGCAGCAGGAACGCCCACGCGCCCGGCGTGCGCAGCAGCTGCCCGTACCCGGGGCGCGCCGCGGTACGGGAATGACCGGAGGAGCCCGAAGGACGGGACGAGCGGGACGTACGAGTGACCGTGGATCCCACGGCCGGGCCTTTCCGCCGCCTGGTAGCGCACCCTGGACGCCTGGTCGCGTTCCTGTGCGCCGAGAGCTGTCCTCTCGCGCATGACCGAGGTAGATACCGGGTCTGTCCGGCCGCCGGGCGGTCGCGCCAGCTCTGCATCAGACAGAGTTGGTGGTGACTGTCGACAGCCATGTTAACGGCCGGCCCCACCGCCCGATTCCAGCCATCCGGCCAGCTTGCCGCCGCGTCCCACCGCCCGCAGCCGTGCCTCCGCCTTGTCGCGCACCGGGTCGGTGGCGACGACGAGGAGTTCGTCACCGTGCCGCAGCACGGTCGTCGGCAACGGGACGAAGCTCCTGTCCTCGCGGACGACCAGGGTGACCGCGGCGCCCGGCGGCAGCCGCAGTTCGCTGACCTCCACGCCGTGCATGCGCGAGCGCGGCGGGATCCGCACCGACAGCAGGTGCCCGCGCAGCCGCTCCAGGGGCGCCGACTCGATTCCCAGGTCCTCCGCGGCCCCCGGGTCCCCGAGGCGCAGCCTGCGGGCGATCCAGGGCAGCGTCGGCCCCTGCACGAGGGTGTAGACGATCACCAGGACGAAGACGATGTTGAAGATGCGCTCGCTCTGCCGGACGCCCGCCACCATCGGGATCGTGGCCAGGACGATGGGCACCGCCCCGCGCAGCCCGGCCCAGGACAGCAGCACCTGGTCGCGGAAGGGCGTGCGGAACGGCAGCAGGCTCGCCGTCACCGACAGCGGCCGCGCCACCATCGTCAGGACCAGGCCGACCACGAGCGCCGGCACGATGTCGTCGCCGAGTTCGTGCGGGGTGACCAGCAGGCCCAGCAGCACGAACAGGCCGATCTGCGCCAGCCAGGCCAGCCCCTCCGCGAAGCCCCGGGTGGCGGGGCGGTGCGGGAGTTTGGCGTTGCCGAGCAGGACGGAGGCGACGTACACGGCGAGGAAGCCCGAGCCGTGCGCGAGCGCGCCGCCCGCGTAGGCGAGGACGGCGATGGCCAGCACCGCGATCGGGTAGAGGCCCGAGGCGGGCAGCGCGACGCGGCGCATGGCGAACGCGCCGAGCATGCCGACGGCCAGGCCGACCGCGGCGCCGATGGCCAGCTCCAGGGCGATCTCGCCCAGCAGCACGCCCCAGTTGTGCACCGGCCAGTGCTCGGAGAAGGCGACGACCAGGATGACGACCGGGGCGTCGTTGAACCCGGACTCCGCCTCGAGCACGCCGGTCACCCGGCTCGGCAGCGGCACCCTGCGCAGCACCGAGAACACGGCCGCCGCGTCGGTGGACGAGACGACCGCGCCGATGAGGAGCGCCTGCCGCCAGTCCAACCCGACGAGGTAGTGCCCCGCCGCGGCCGTGATGCCGACGCTGACCGCGATGCCGAGGGTCGCGAGGACCGCCGCCGCCGGGACGGCCGGTTTGATCTCCCGCCACTGGGTGCCGAGACCGCCTTCGGCGAGAATCACCACAAGTGCCGCATATCCCAACACCTGGGTCAATTCGGCGTTGTCGAAGGCGACTCCGAGCCCGTCCTGTCCTATCGCGACCCCAATGCCCAGGTAGAGGAGCAGGCTGGGAAGGCCGCTGCGCGAGGAGAGGCGCACGGCGACCACCGCTATGAGCAGCACGAGGGCGCACACCAGCAGGAGTTCATTGAGGCGGTCGACAGTCAGGAGCCGGTCCTTCCAACGAAGTTCATTGCCTTACCTAACATTTTACCTGTGCTTGGGGTTGTGGCGATCTCCATCCACAGGTCAGGACACCGCGTGGGGAGCTACGGGCCGGTACGCCTAAGGTGGCCCCTAGCAATCGGTCCACCCTGCCTTTCGAAGGACATCGATGCCCGCCAAGAAGAAGTCCCGCCGCACGCGCCTCATCGTGATCGGGGTCGTGCTCGTGCTCGTGGCGGGCATCGTCTACGGGTCGTACTGGAGCGTCGCCACCGTCCGCGCCTCCCTCCCGCAGACCACCGGAACCCTGCAGCTCAAGGGCCTGACCGGAGCCGTCCAAGTGAAGCGCGACGGCAACGGCATCCCGCAGATCTACGCCGACACCGCCGAGGACCTGTTCCGCGCCCAGGGCTACGTCCAGGCCCAGGACCGCTTCTACGAGATGGACGTGCGCCGGCACCTGACCGCCGGCCGGCTGTCGGAGATGTTCGGCAGCGGCCAGGTCGAGACGGACGCGTTCCTGCGCACGCTCGGCTGGCGCCGGGTCGCGCAGCAGGAGTACGACACCAAGCTGTCGGACGCCACGAAGACGTACCTCCAGGCCTACTCGGACGGGGTCAACGCCTACTTGGACGGCCATTCCGGCGCCGACCTGTCCGTCGAGTACGCGGCGCTGAAGTTCAGCAACGACTACGTGCCGGAGAAGTGGACCCCGGTCGACTCCGTCGCCTGGCTCAAGGCGATGGCCTGGGACCTGCGCGGCAACATGCAGGACGAGATCGACCGCTCGCTGCTGTCGAGCCGGCTGAGCCCCAAGCAGATCGAACAGCTCTACCCCGCCTACCCGTACGACCGGAACACGCCGATCGTCGAGGGCGGCAAGGTCGACGACGTCTCCGGGGAGTACGTTCCGCAGGGATCCGCCACGGAAGCGGGCGGGACCCCCGGATCGGGCACAGGAACCGGAACCGGCACGGGCACAGGAACCGGCACCGGAACCGGAACCGGCACAGGAACCGGCACCAACGCCGCCGACACCTCCGACGCGACGCAGAACGTCCAGTCCCAGCTGGCCTCGCTCTCCGACACCCTCGACCAGATCCCCGCGCTGCTCGGCCCCAACGGCAACGGCATCGGATCCAATTCCTGGGTGGTCTCCGGCGAGCACACCACCACCGGCAAGCCGCTGCTGGCCAACGACCCGCACCTGGCCCCGCAGATGCCCTCGCTCTGGTACCAGATGGGCCTGCACTGCACCAGCGTCGGCAAGGCCTGCCCCTTCGACGTGGCCGGCTACACCTTCTCCGGCATGCCCGGCGTGATAATCGGGCACAACCAGTCGATCGCCTGGGGCATGACCAACCTCGGTGCCGACGTGACCGACCTCTACCTGGAGAAGGTCACCGCCGACACGTACCTCTACGACGGCAAGCAGCAGCCGTTCAAGACCCGCAAGGAGACCATCAAGGTCGCCGGCGGCGGCGACCGCACGATCACCGTGCGCAGCACGGAGGACGGCCGCCCGGTCATCTCCGACCGCAGCGCCGAGCTGCGCAGCGTCGGCGACCGCGCCCCGGTGCCGAACTCCGCGCCCGACCGCGGCGAGGGCTACGCGGTCTCCCTGCGCTGGACCGCGCTCGACCCGTCCAACACCATGGACGCGGTCTTCGAGCTGGACGCGGCGACCGGCTGGGAGCAGTTCCGGGCCGCCGCCCGCGACTTCGCCGTCCCGTCCCAGAACCTGATCTACGCCGACGACAAGGGCGACCGGGGCCACATCGGCTACCAGGCCCCCGGCCGGATCCCGGTCCGCGCCAGCGGTTACGACGGCACCTACCCCGCCCCCGGCTGGGACCCGCGGTACCGGTGGAAGGAGTGGATCCCCTTCTCGGCGATGCCGTACGAGGAGGACCCGGAACGCGGCTACATCGTCACCGCCAACCAGGCCGTGGTCGACCAGGGCGAGTACCCCTACCTGCTCACGCAGGACTGGGGCTACGGCACCCGCAGCCAGCGGATCAACGACCTGATCCAGTCCAAGATCAAGGACGGCGGCCTGATCTCCATGGACGACATGCAGAAGATGCAGGGCGACAACAGCAGCGAGATCGCCAAGCTCCTGGTGCCGTACCTGCTGAAGATCGACATAAAGGACGACAAGGACGACTACGTCCGCAACGCCCAGAAGCTGCTGGAGGGCTGGGACTACAACCAGGACTCCGACTCCGCGCCCGCGGCCTACTTCAACGCCGTCTGGCGCAACATCCTCAAGCTGGCCTTCGGCAACAAGCTGCCCAAGGAACTGCGCCCCGAGGGCCAGTGCCTGACCGTCCCGGCCGCGGACCGCTCCGGCCCGGTCGACGACCTCGACGGCAAGTCCAAGCTGGTGCGCGAGTGCGGCCGGCGCGCCGCGGACCAGGCGCAGCCGGATGGCGGCGACCGCTGGTTCGAGGTCGTGCGCACGATCCTGAAGGACGAGGACAACCCGTGGTGGACGGACTCCCCCTCGGCCTTCTACGACAAGGACAGCGGCAAGACCCGCACCACCCGCGACGAGCTGTTCGCCCGGGCCATGAAGGACGCCCGCTACGAGCTGACCGCGAAGCTCGGCAAGAACATCGACACCTGGAGCTGGGGCCGCCTCCACACGCTGGAGCTGCGCAACCAGACCCTGGGCACCGGTGGTCCGGCCTTCGTCCGCTGGCTGCTCAACCGCGGCCCGTGGCAGCTCGGCGGCGGCGAGGCGGCGGTGAACGCGACCGGCTGGAACGCGGCCGGCGGCTACGAGGTGGTCTGGGTGCCGTCGATGCGGATGGTGGTCTCGCTCGACGACTTCGACAAGTCCCGGTGGATCAACCTGACGGGGGCCTCGGGCCACGCCTACAGCTCCCACTACACGGACCAGACGACCAAGTGGGCCAAGGGCGAGATGCTGCCGTGGGTCTTCACCGAGCAGCGCGTCGCCGGGGCCACGGAGGACAGCCTCACGCTGACGCCGTAGCCGGCGCGGCCGGAGCATGAGGGCAGGGGGGCGGGCCGCCGGGCCCGCCCCCCTGCCGTCTCCGGCCCGCCGCCTGCCGGTCCGCACGCCCCCGCCGCCCTCAGCCGTCGCCGAAACGCCGTACGCCCCCGGGGGTGACCGCCGCGTCGACCGGCCGGTCGTGCGGCTCGTCCGGCACCCGGTCCAGCACCTCGTGCGGGTACAGCAGCACCACCAGCGCCGGCGTCGCTCCCGCCGCGTCCAGCCGGGCCAGGACCCGGTCGTACGAGCCCCCGCCGCGGCCCAGCCGCAGGCCCCGGCCGTCGACGGCCAGCCCGGGGAGCAGGACCGCGTCCGCCCCGGTGACCGCGTCCGGGCCGAGGCGGGGGCCGGTGGGCTCGTACAGGCCGCGGGAGGCGGGCCGCAGGGCGCCGGGACCCTCGTAGGCGGCCCAGTCCAGGTCGTTGTCGGGGAGCAGGACCGGCAGCAGCACCCGCACCCCGCGCTCGCGCAGCACGTCCAGCAGCGCGCGGGTGCCCGGCTCGGCGCCCATCGACACGTAGGCGGCCACCGTCCGGGCCCGTGACAACTCGGACAGGCCCACGGCGTGTTGCGCGATCGCCCGTTCGGCCTCCGCCCGGTCACCCGGCGTCAACCCGCGCCTCACCTGGAGGAGGCGTTCTCGCAAGTCCCTCTTGCTAACGTCGTCGTCACTCATTTGACGTGCAACCGCCGCCTATCGTCATCAAGCAACCGGAACTTCATCTTCACCTCATATACAGCGGTTATCGTTGCCCCATGACTCACGCGCGTACCCGGATCAGCAAGGCTGTCATCCCTGCCGCCGGCCTTGGCACCCGTTTCCTGCCCGCCACGAAGGCGACGCCCAAGGAAATGCTGCCGGTGGTCGACAAGCCCGCCATCCAGTACGTCGTCGAGGAGGCCGTCGCAGCGAACCTCTCCGACGTCCTCATGATCACCGGCCGGAACAAGCGGCCGCTCGAGGACCACTTCGACCGCAACTACGAGCTCGAGTCGGCGCTGACGGCCAAGGGCGACGAGGCCCGCCTGGCGCGGGTCCAGGAGTCGAGCGACCTCGCCACCATGCACTACGTCCGCCAGGGCGACCCGCGCGGCCTCGGCCACGCCGTGCTCTGCGCCGAGCCGCACGTCGGCGACCAGCCCTTCGCGGTGCTGCTGGGTGACGACCTGATCGACCCCCGCGACCCGCTGCTCGGCCGCATGATCGAGGTGCAGGAGCAGTACGGCGGCAGCGTCGTCGCGCTGATGGAGGTCGACCCGAGCCAGATCCACCTCTACGGCTGCGCCGCCATAGCGCCCACCGGTGACGACGACGTCGTGCGCGTAACGGACCTCGTCGAGAAGCCCGCGCCGGGCGAGGCCCCCTCCGCGTACGCGGTCATCGGGCGCTACGTGCTGGACCCCTCGGTCTTCGCCGTGCTCAGCAAGACCCGGCCCGGCCGCGGCGGCGAGATCCAGCTGACCGACGCGCTGCGCGAACTGGCCCAGGAGGACGGCCCGGACGGGCCCGTGCACGGTGTCATCTTCACCGGCCGGCGCTACGACACCGGAGACCGCGGCGACTACCTGCGTGCGATTGTCCGACTGGCATGCGAACGTGATGACCTGGGGCCGGACTTCCGGTCCTGGCTGCGCACGTATGTCAACGAGGAGATGCAAGATTGAGCAGCGGCACGGCCGACCGCGTCTGGTCCGTCTCGGAGCACCTCGACAACATCCTCCGGCAGCTGAAGCCGCTGGAACCCATCGAGCTGCAACTCCTCGACGCCCAGGGGTGCGTCCTCGTCGAGGACGTCATGGTGCCGGTCGCGCTGCCGCCCTTCGAGAACAGCTCGATGGACGGCTACGCGGTCCGCACCACCGACACCCAGGGCGCCGACGCGTCACATCCGGCCGTGCTCACCGTCATCGGTGACGTCGCGGCCGGCAGTGGCGAACTGCCCACCGTGGGCCCCGGGCAGACCGCCCGGATCATGACCGGTGCCCCGCTGCCGCCCGGTGCCGAGGCCGTCGTGCCGGTCGAGTGGACCGACGGCGGCACCGGCGGCGCCCCCGTCGTGGGCATGCCGGCGGCGAGCCGGAGCCCCGACGCCGTGGGCGGCGAGGTCCGCGTCTACCGGCCCGTGGGGCGTGGCGACCACGTCCGCGCCCGGGGCAGCGACGTCGCGGCGGGCGAGCTGGCGCTGAGCGCCGGCACGGTGCTGGGCCCGCCGCAGATCGCCCTGCTCGCGGCCGTGGGCCGGGCGACGGTACGGGTGCGGCCCCGGCCGCGGGTGGTCGTGGTCTCCACCGGCAGCGAGCTGGTCCCGCCCGGCGAGGTGCTGGGCCCGGGCCGCATCCACGACTCCAACAGCTTCATGCTCACCGCCGCCGCCCGCGAGGCCGGCGCCCAGGCGTACCGGGTGGGCGCCGTCGCGGACGACGCCGAGACCTTCCGGGCCACCGTCGAGGACCAGCTGATCCGGGCGGACCTCGTCGTCACCAGCGGCGGCGTCAGCGTCGGCGCGTACGACGTGGTGAAGGAGGCGCTCGGCGAGGAGATCGAGTTCCGCAAACTGGCGATGCAGCCCGGCAAGCCGCAGGGCTTCGGCTTCATCGACGTCGGGGCCCGCGCCGAGGACGAGGGCGACGGCGGGGCCGCGGGCGCGGAGGCCGCGCCGCCGGAGCCCGAGCGCACCCCGCTGCTCGCCCTGCCCGGCAACCCGGTCAGCGCCTACGTCTCCTTCGAGATGTTCGTGTGGCCCGCCATCCGCACCCTCATGGGGGTGGAACCGGTGTTCCGGCCGACCGTGCGCGCCGTGTGCGAGGGCGAGCTGACCTCCTCGCCCAAGGGCAGGCGGCAGTTCCTGCGCGGCCGCCACGACCCCTCCTCCGGCCGGGTCACCCCCGTGGGCGGCGCCGGATCGCACCTGGTCAAGGCGCTCGCCCACGCGAACGCGCTGATCGTGGTGCCGGAGGACACGACGGAGGTCGCGGCGGGCTCGGAGGTCGACGTCGTGCTGCTCGACTGAGCGGGTACCGTTACTGCCCACGCGAGCACGCGGCGAGCAGTGGGAGTGCCGGACCGATGACAGAACAGCAGCATCTGACGCACATCGACGACGCGGGGGCGGCCCGCATGGTCGACGTCTCGGAGAAGGACGTCACCGCCCGCACCGCCCGTGCCACCGGCCGGGTCCTGGTGTCGCCGCGCGTCATCGAGCTGCTGCGGGGCGAGGGCGTGCCCAAGGGCGACGCCCTCGCCACCGCGCGCATCGCCGGGATCATGGGCGCCAAGCGCACCCCCGACCTCATCCCGCTCTGCCACCCGCTGGCGGTCTCCGGGGTGAAGGTCGACCTCGCCGTCGGCGACTCCTCCGTGGACATCACGGCCACCGTGAGGACCACCGACCGCACGGGCGTCGAGATGGAGGCCCTCACGGCGGTGAGCGTCGCCGCGCTCACGGTCGTCGACATGGTCAAGGCCGTCGACAAGGCCGCGGTCATCACGGACGTACGGGTCGAGGAGAAGACCGGCGGCAAGTCCGGGGACTGGAGCCGCACCCGATGAGGGCGCTCGCGATCACCGCCTCCAACCGCGCGGCCGCCGGGGTCTACGAGGACCGGGGCGGCCCGCTGGTCGTCGCCGGGCTGCGCGAGCTGGGCTTCACCGTCGACGGCCCGCGCGTCGTCCCGGACGGCGAGCCCGTCGGCAGCGCGCTGCGGGAGGCCGTGGCGGAGGGCTACGACGTGGTGGTCACCACCGGCGGCACCGGCATCTCGCCCACCGACCGCACCCCAGAGGTCACCCGGGCCGTCCTCGACTACGAGGTCCCCGGGGTCGCCGAGGCAGTGCGCGCCGCGGGCCGCGAGAAGGTGCCCACGGCCGCGCTGTCACGTGGCGTCTGCGGTGTCGCCGGGCGCACCCTGGTGGTGAACCTCCCCGGGTCGACCGGCGGCGTCAAGGACGGCCTGGCCGTGCTGGCCCCGATCCTCGTCCATGCCGTCGAGCAGATCCACGGCGGCGACCACCCTACGTCTGGGAGACCGAGCTGAACGGGTCCTGGCCGGCCGAGCTGGCGGACGGGGACGTCCTCCTCCGCCCGATAAGGATGCGCGACCAGCGGGCCTGGCGCGAGGTGAACCGGCGCAACCGCGAGTGGCTGCGTCCATGGGAGGCCACCGTGCCCCCGGCGCCGCCCGGTCACCTCACCCAGCGCCCCACCTACCGGCAGATGGTCCGGCACCTGCGCCACGAGGCCGCGGCGGGCCGCATGATGCCGTTCGTCATCGAGTACCAGGGCCGGCTCGCCGGCCAGCTCACCGTCGCCGGGATCACCTGGGGCTCCATGTGCAGCGCCCACGTCGGCTACTGGGTCGACGAGGCCGTCGCCGGGCGCGGGGTCATGCCCACCGCGGTCGCGCTCTCCGTGGACCACTGCTTCCGCGCGGTGGGACTGCACCGCGTCGAGGTCTGCATCCGGCCCGAGAACATGCCGAGCCGGCGGGTGGTGGAGAAACTCGGCTTCCGCGAGGAAGGGCTGCGGCCCCGCTATCTCCATATCGACGGAGCCTGGCGTGACCACCTGGTCTTCGCGTTGACGGCGGAGGAGGTGCCGGAGGGAATGCTCCACCGCTGGCACCAGGCCCGACCTGGCACGGCTCACAAATAAAAAGTCTGTTCGAAAATGACCGCCGATCCGACTCCGACTTGAACGCAATCAGAAAAAAATTTCGGAGTATCAGCCAGATCGTGCGACACACCGCGCCAAATTGCGTATGCCCCCGTGTGAACCCCCCTACCGTGTGATGCGTGAGCAGCAGCGGCCTCATCTACGCAGTCATCGTCGGGGCCTGGGCTGCCTACTTGGTGCCGATGTGGCTCCGTAGGCAGGACGAGCTCAACGAAGCGCGCCCGACGGAACGCTTCAGCACCGCCATCCGGCTCCTGTCCGGACGTGCGGCCCTGGAGCGCAGGTACGCCAAGACGGCGGACCCGGAATCGGAGGCCGAGGCGGAGCCCGCGGTCGACGTCCGGGCCCTCGCCGTACCCGCGACGGAAGTGAAGCCGAAGGCCCGGCAGAGCGCGAACGTGGGGAAGCAGGGGAAGCCGGGGAAGCAGGGCGGCCCGGTGAACCCCGGGAAGGCGAAGAAGCCCAATCCGCGGGCCAAGGTCCTCGCCGCCCGCCGGCGCACCATCACGATGCTCTTCCTGGCCTTCACCGCGGGCATGATCGTCGCCGCCGTCGGCGGCGTGGCGTTCCTCTGGGCCCCGGCCGCCCCCGCCGTGCTGCTCACGTTCTACATCGCGTACCTGCGCGCCCAGGAACGGCGCCGCTTCGAGGTCAAGCTCGACCAGCGCCGCGCGGCCGACGCCGCCAAGCGCCTGCGCGAGGCCCGTACGACCCGTGAGCCCGCTCCGGACGTGCCCGACGTGACCGAGCCCACACCGCCCGCCGAGGAGCCCGCCACGGCCGACCGGCGCGCCCTCGTGGAGCAGACCGACCACGCCGAGTGGGTCGACCAGCAGCGCGTCCCCACCGAGGACACCTGGGAAGTCCCGGCCCCCCGGCCCACCTTCTCCACCGCCCCGGTCACCCCGCGCCGCTCCCGCGACCGCTCCCGCACCCCGCTGTTCGACCAGCACGCCGACCGCGACCGTCCCCGCGCCGCCAACGAGTGACCTCCCGGCGCCGGGGGCGCGGAGCACCCCCACCGGGATGCTAGAGTTTTCCTCGTTGCAAGGGCCTGTGGCGCAGTCCGGTAGCGCACCTCGTTCGCATCGAGGGGGTCAGGGGTTCGAATCCCCTCAGGTCCACAGCAGCTCAAAGCCCCTGTCGGAGAGATCCGGCAGGGGCTTTGTCATGCCGTACAGCAGCGAAGTACAGCAACTACGGTTGATCTTGCGTGTCGAGGTGCTTGCCGAGCCTGCGCAGAGCCTTGCGTGTCGCCTCGGATGGGACATGCGTGTAGATCTCCATCGTCACCGCGATCTTGCTGTGCCGGAGGATCTGCATCGCGATCCGGGGGTGCACATCGAGCGCGGCCAGCAGCGACCCGCAGGTGTGGCGAGTGTCGTGCAGACGGATGCGCCGGACGCCGGCTTTCGCCGAGCGGCTCTCGAACGAGCGGTTGAAGTTGCGCGGCTCAATGGGCGTGCCGTATCGCGTGGTGAATACGAAATCTGAGGCGGTCCAAAGGTCTCTGGCGGCCCGCTGGGCGGCTTCCTGCTCCTTCCGGCGGAGCTCCAGCGCAGCCACGCAGATCTGGGGCAGTGGCAGCGTCGCCGTTGATGCCTCGGTCTTGGTCTCGTCGTGCACCAGGCGGCGGCGGATGCGCTGGAGTTGGAGCTGTACCGAGATCTCCCCGGCCTCCAGGTCCACGTTTTCCCACGTAAGGCCGAGTACTTCGCCGCGGCGGAAGCCCAGAACCAGGATCAGTACATAGGCCGGGTAGAGCGGATCGCGGGCGGAACGGGCCGCTTCCAGGAACTTCCTTGCCTCCTCCACAGACCACGGATCACGCTTCGTCTTCCGACCCGAGCGCACCTTGACCAGAGCCGCCACGTTCTTCGCGATCAACTCCTCCGTCATGGCATTGGTCAGTGCCGACCGCAACACGGCGCGAGCGTCCTGCACCGTTCGGCGGGACGGGACTTGTCGGCAGCAGCGGCCGGTGGCGCAACACCGCGGCGATGTCCGCTGGGCGTCCTTGCCCTGGGCGCAGCACTGGCACTGGTTCAGGAGGTTATTAACCCACCTTCGGACGTCCTGCACGGTGAGCTTGTCGAGCCGCTTCGAGCCGAGGCCCGGGATGATGTAGAGCCGGACGTGCATCGCGTACGTGTCCGCCGTCTTGGGCTTGAGGTCGGGATCCACGACTTCGGCCAGCCAGCGCGTCAGGTACTGCGCCATCGTCGGCGTGGAAGTCGCCACCGGCCCCGTTGCGGCCTCCGCATGCAGCTTGACCCACTTGCCGTGAACCTCCTCGCGGGTCTTGCCATAGGCGTACTTGCGGGCGCGCTTGCCGTCCGGCTTGGTGACCCAGACGTAGGCTGCGTAGCCGTTCTTGTAGGGGTAAATGGACCCTTCGCCGTTGCCGCGCTTGCCGCTCATGCCGACCACCCCGCAGCAGCACTGCGGTTCACGTACTCATCCACCCAGGCCGGAAGAATGCGCCGGTTGCGGCCGACCTTCACGGAGCGGATCTCGCCCGTGAGCACGAGCATCTTGGTCTTGGACAGGCCGAAGCCGAGCATCTCGGCGACCTCCGCAGTGGTGTACCACTTGCGCTCGATCACGGCAGCAGCCATGCAGCATCTCCCTCCTTCTCATCCAGGTCGTTGAGTGCTTCGCGGGCGGTGTCGCGGTTGGTGCGAATGTCGCGCGCGATCGTGGCGGCGAGCCAGGATTCGCCAGGGGTGTGGCCGTGTCCGGCGTAGGTCCAGTGGGCGAGCACGAGCGTGGAGCCCTCCAAGGTGTCGTCGGGGTCGGGGAGCCCGCGCTCACGGCGTTCCTGGCGGGCGCGGTAGTCGGCGCGGGCCTGGCGCAGCGCGGTGAGGGTGGTGGAGTAGCGGCGGGATTTGGTGGAGAAGTGGCCGCGGAAGCCGAGCATGTGGGCCCAGGCGCGGAGCTTGCGGTCGGGGTAGTGGGGGTCGAGGTCGAAGCAGGTTTCGATCAGGCGCCGGGTGTGTGCGGGTAAGTCGAACAGGTCGAGGGCTTCGCGGTTGCCGACCCGCCGGTCGATGGTGCCGGTGGTCTCTGCTGCTTTGGTGGCGTACTTGGCCACGTACGCGGCGACGGCCTGTTCGGTCAGCTCCTGGCCGTCGTCCGAGCCGATCGGGCGGACGTCGACCTGCTGGCCCCAGCGCAGCTCTCGCGCCAGGAGGGCGCCGGCGGCCGGGACAGGCACCGATACCCGGGCCGCAGCGGCGTGGATCGCGGCATCCAGCAGCGGCACGCTCGCCCAGGACGGCGGGACGTCCTGCGGTCCTTCGGGGCCGTCGAGGCGGACGATGGCGTGGAAGTGGACGGCGCCGCGCTTTTGGTACTCGGCGACCTTCCCGAAGGAGACCCGGCAGACCTCCTTCATGGCGGTCTGGGAGAGTCCGGCGCGGGCGGCGATCTCCCGGCGCAGGTAGATCGTGAAGCGGCGCCACAGGTCGCCCGCGTGGTTGTTCCACAGCACCGCGCCCGCGTAGTCGTACCGCTCGGGATCGAGCGGGGTGCCGATCTCGGGGGCGTGCTCGCTGTGGGCGGTGCCGCAGCGGCATCGGCCGGTGTCGGGGCGGTTGTGGACCGGACCGAACGACGGAGCGGTCAGCGTGGCGAACACCTTCGGGTGCGTGCGGACCGCCAGGGGGACGTCCTTGCGCTCATCGCCGGTCAGCCCGGCCCGGATCAGATGGAAGGTGTCCCCGGCGTAGGTCCAGGCGCACGAGGGGCAGCGCGAGGCACGGCGGTTGCCACACGCCACCCGTAACCGGCCCCCGGGCTCACCCTCGGTCGAGTACGAGTAGAGAACCTGCCCAGTGGCAGCGTCGCGGGTGACGGTGAGCCCTTGCAGGTGGATCGGGTCGGCGCAGCCCCCGGTGCGCTGGATCTGCTCCCGCCACCGCTCGAAGCCCGGATCACCGGCCAGCCGTAGCGCGTCGGCCAGGGTGTGGGGGTCAGTGCCGCAGGCGGCCGCAGCACCAGCCACAGCCGCCGGGGCAACAGGCGTCAAGGTCACGCGACCACCGCCAGCGGGGTCGGCCGGTGCCCCTTGGGGTTGTGCGCCGCGCAGTTCTCCCACGCGACCGACGTCGGGTCCCCGGGCTCGAAGCAGACCTCGAACCAGCCGGTACCGGCGCACCGGCAAGCCCCCTCGACCCGGGGACGTCCGCTCCGGTCGATGGCATCCTGGCTCATCTTGGTCATGCCGACGGTGAGCGAGGCCAGCAGCTCAGCCCGACGCAGGCGGGCGGCGTTCGGGAAGCGGAGCGCGTGGGCCCGCTCCTGCTCACCCGTGGCCGATCGAGCCAGCCACAGCAGCCGGAAGCCGCGGAGGCACGCGGCCGACCGGTACAGCTCCGACAGGCCCAACCGGTTCGCGCCCTGGACGATCCAGGCGAACACCTTGGCGTCATCGCCACGGCGGTACCGATACGCACCGGGCATGTCCGAGGCGTACAGCGCAACGGCCCGCTCACCATTCGACAAGTCAGAGACGGAAACCGACTCCGCCGCTGGCAGCACGGGAGCTAAGTGCGAAGCGTTCAGTGTCGCAGGCATCATGGAGCTTCCCTTCGGGGACGAAGGGGGCGACGGCTTGCTTGGCGGTAGGGCGTCGCCCCCGGGTTACACGGCCGTTCAGACGCATGTCATAGCTTGCTATATAGCACGCTAGAGCACAAGAGGCTCGGCGCCATAGGATGTACTAGTGCGCCATAGTCGATAGGCTCGAAGCATGACCGTTGCCGATGACGACCTCAGGCCCAAGAAGGTGCAGATCGCTGATGCGCTGCGCCCTGAGATCGAGGCCATGCCGGCCGGGGGCAAGCTCGCATCGCTGCGGGCCCTGGCCGAGCGGTTCGACGTGACGACCGTGACGGTGGGCAACGCGCTCCAGCTCTTGATGGACGAAGGGCTGATCACGTCCGTGCCTACGCGCGGGTACTTCGTGCAGGCGTCAACGCCCAGTAACGGCGGGAACTCGCCCACGGTCGATGTCAGTCGAGAAGAGATCAACGCTATCCACTCCGAGATTCGGCAACTTGCCGCCCGAGTGGCCGAGTTGGAAGAGCGAGCCGATCACACGGGCAGCGCCTGACATGCGATCCACCATGTACGCAGCGTGATTGCTTAGCCAGTGACATGAGAGGTGTCACCAGGGGACAGCTACCGGGACAACCCCCTGTCACCCCTCATGTCTTGGGCCCGTGAAGTGCAAGACTCAAAGCACGGACCCGACGGGAGGGCACCACATGAGCGAGGAACGACCCGCGTGGGCACGGCGCATCGCAGCCGAGCGCGAGGCACGCCAGTGGACGCAGGCGGAAGCCGTGGCGGCGCTTCGAGCGCACTCCCCCAAGAGGCTGCCGGACGGGTCGAGCATGATCCGGCAGTGGAAGCGTTGGGAGTCCGGCGAAGTCACGCCGAGCGAGTTCTACCAGCCGATCATTGCTGCGACCTTTGGCACCGTGACTCATGCGATCTTCCCCGTGGCCACCCGGCGCGACGGCAACGCCGAGATCATCGCGGCGAGCGGCATGGAAACCATGGAGATCCTCAGCCGCATGCAGGCATCCGATGTGGACAACGCGACCCTGGACGCGTTAAGGATCACTGCCGACCGGCTCTGTTCTGAGTACCCGTTCATGCCGAGCGCTCAGCTTGCCCTTGAGGGGCGGCAATGGCTCAAGCGCGTGGCCGGCCTCCAGTCGCAGCGGCTCACTCTGGCTCAGCACCGCGAGGTACTGACGATCTCCGCTTGGCTCGCCTTGCTCGTCGGTTGCGTCGAGTACGACATGGGCGATCGAGCCGCGGCCGAGACCACCCGCCGCGCAGTCCTCTCCCTGGCCAACGAGGCTAACAACGCCGAAGCCGCGGGATGGGCCCACGAGATGCGGGCGTGGTTCGCCCTTACAACGGGCGACTATCACGGGATCTTGGCCGCCTCCCAGGCCGGGAACGAAGTCGCTCCACATCATGGCGTCGCCGTCCAACTCGCGGCACATGAGGCCAAGGGGTGGGCAAGGCTCGGTGACCGCCGGAAGACCGAGGTCGCGTTGGACCGGGGGCGGAAGCTGTTGGAGGGGATGCCGTACCCCGAGAACCTCGATCATCACTTCGTCGTGGATCCGGCGAAGTTCGACTACTACGCGATGGACTGCTACCGGCTGCTAGGTGAGAACGCCATTGCAGAAACGCTGGCCCACGAGGTAATCCGTGCTGGCACGGACTTCGACGGGGCCGAGAAGCAGCCGATGCGAATGGCCGAAGCCCGGGTCACTCTGGGGGTCGTAGCCGCACGGCGTGGAGACCTGGAACAAGCCGTGAACTACGGAGAGTGGGCCCTCAAGGGCGACCGACAATCACTGCCGTCGCTGCTGCTGGTCAGCCGTGAACTCGCCTCCGTCGTCAGCCGCGATTTCCCAGGCGAAGCCACCAGCCGAAGCTACCTCGATCACCTGGACACTCTGAGCCGGACCAAGTAGCCCGTTACAGGTTTCTCTACCTCATCAAGGCGCTCCCGCCGCGCACAGCGCGGCGGCGCGCGGCCCGGCGCCTCGGGCCGCCGCTCCAGTCTTCGCCCCGCTCCGGCCCGGTCGCCGGCCGCCCGCCAGACGGCGAGGGGTGGCTGGAGGAGGCAACCCGCTGTGGCTGGGGCGGTCGGCTCCGCGGCTTTACACAGCCACCATGGGGCGAGCCTCGAAGATCGGGGCCCACATCGGGCTATTGCGGGCAGGCAAGGAGCCAGCCCGATTCGCAGCCAGCGTACGGGCCCCGATCTCTCGCCCCATGGCAGCTCCCGTGTAAAGCCGCTTCGCCGACCTCATGGCTACGATCTTGCGCGAGGGTGCATGTGTTGCGACAAAACTGGGGTTGGTGAAGGTGCAGTGAACGGGTCAACCAACGACGACATATGGATACTGTGGGTCGCTGCCGGATTCGCCATCGTGGCCGGCGCTGTGCTCGCGCTGAACCTGTGGGGTGCGGCCGAGAGGTTCTTCCACGTGGTCGCGCGGCGGATGCCGTACACGGGGACGGCGACGCCGAGAACGTTCCGAATCGTTGGCGGAGGCTGGGTCTTGATCGGGTTCCTCATGCTGTTGCCCGACCTTGTAGCTCTGGGGCGCGGAACATAGCCGTACAGCAGCGGAGTACGGCATCCGCCGCGTTGACCTCTGACCGCCACCAGATCCAGGCGGCCGACTGACCCGCCCGTTAGCCCTCGGCAACGGTCACGCCCATAGTTCGCATCGCGGGGATCGGGCATGCCACAGCCGTGCCAGGTGAGGCGGTGCCGAACGGGGACCCACGGGGAACAGCGGTTAAGGGGTCGCTTTGCCGCAGGTCTGCGTCCCTCCAGGTGAGGCCGGGTCCGCAGCCTCAGTCTTCCAAACTGGGGCCACCCAAGGCCGGTCCATGCTGGCCGCGCGGGTATCTGCGCCTGCGTTCACAAATAGCGTCAGCCTTGATTGGCGCCGCCGGTGTGCGGCAGAAGGGCGGGGGGACGTGTTGGGGCGGTCTGTTACTTCCATGTCGTGGGGCGTCATCGCGCTCCTTTTCTTGGGCATCACGGCGTATGCGGTGTTGGTTGGCAGCCTGGAACTGGGCTTGGTCGGGGAAACGAAGAACATTCGGATCGCGGCCTGTATGGAGAAGGACGGGGGCCGGGGCGGCCCTTACGTCGAGTGCACTGGAGAGCTGGCACAGAAGGCGCCCGCGGGCGTGACCCAGGTGACCGTGCGTTTCAACAACAGGCCAGGCCGAACGGCGGAGGTCGTCAAAGCCCCGTGGGGTTCATGGCTTCCGATCGAAGAAGGCGCCGTGGCATGGGCCACGCGTCTGCTGTTCAGCGTGCTTCCGCTAATCGCAGCGGGCGTGTGCTGCTGGCTGGCTGCACGAGCAGCGAGGAAGCCAGAGAGCGCAGGAGGGGCGGCCGGGCCGCCTCTGGGCCGTCCTGCGTCGACCAAGGTTGACCAACGATGACAAGCGATCACGGCGACAGCGCAGGTCAACGGGGCATGAGAACACGTTGGTCCAGGTGGGAGATGGACCGCACCACTTCCAGAAGAACTAGTCGACCCTGCCCGTAGGCTCGGAGTATGGATGTCCAGCCGACGCTTGACGAGATCGAAGACCGATTTGTTGCTCTTGTCGAGGGGCGGCTAAGCCGGGACGACGCCGATCGATGGGCGGCGCGCTGGGTGACCAAGAGCGACCTTGTCTGGGGTGACCTTGCATGGTGGGCGCTCAACCTCTTGCACGGCGTTGATCTTCCTGCGGGCGCTACGGGCGGCTTCCTACACGACGACGAGCAGGTACTCGCATGGCTTCGCGAGCTGCGACTGCGCCGAGCGATGTAGACGGTCCTCATGGCGTGCCCGCTGCGTGCCCGTTTCTGCGGGACATCACGGGGACTCACGGGGAATGGAGGTGCCAACGACGCTCCGGCCCAGGTCAGAGAGTCGCCAGGCCAGCCGTCATCCGCATACGACGTCTTCCAAACTGGTGCACTTCACAGCTGCGGAGGGCCCTCAGCGCCCCAGGGATCGATCCGGGATTGCCTGTAGCGCTTGACGTCACGGTCGTGGAAGAAACGCGCCCCGATATAGCGGAGGTCGAAGGTCCAGTGCTCGGTGATGTCCCGGGCCGCGAAGCGGCACAGCAGGTCAACCATGCCGCAGTCGAAGTGGGACCAGCACTCAGGCTCCGCCCAGTGCCGGCGCCAGATCACCGTCCCCCACTTGTTGGGGTCCGGCGAGTCCGTCCGCCAGCACAGCAGGTCCGCATCCACGGTATAACCCCAGCCGATGAGCAGTTCGGGCGCGTCGTACTCCAGTTCCTCGGCCGTCAGCTCGGCATCCGCTGTTACCCCTTCAACGTTGGCGCCGGGATCGTTGGGATACACCTCGGACACCGGCGGAACCACCCCGAGGAAATCGTCGAAGAGGCCCTCACCGTAGACGCGCATGAACTCCTTGTAGTCGTCAGGAAACCCACGCGGATACCGCTCGGTCAGGCTGTCCCAGTTCAGGACGTTGCCTCCTGCGGCCGGTGGGGCGACCAGGGAAGAGAGACGGGCCAGGAGGTCGCCCGGTTCGGGTTGCTGTTGCATGGGGTCTCCGTTACTGACCACGTCGCCGAGGTTCACCCCGGCCGTTCAGTAGGTGTTGTACACCGTCATGCTGCCCGAGAGTCCGGCTCCCCCTTCAGCAACCAGAGCATCGAATGACATCCACGCGTGTCATCAACGGCGGCGGATGACCACACCTCAGGACCACTTCCGGCAGCTCCAACAACGGCACCTGGGCTGCCGCGAGCAGTACAGGCACGGTCACCGGATCGAACTCCTAAAGCGGTGGCACGCGACAGTGCTGTACAGCAGCGAAGTACAGCAACCGTGGCGACTGTGGGCGACCAGTAGTGGCCCCAGGAGGGCGCTCAACTTGCCCACCAACCTTCCGCGACCGTCGTGCCCATAGTTCGCATCGAGGGGGTCAGGGGTTCGAATCCCCTCAGGTCCACAACGACGAACGGTTCACGACGTGGTTCGGGGACGGTTCACGAAATCCCATCCAGATCAGCTGTCTGGATGGGATTTCTTGGTTTCGAGGCCAGGTACGGCACGGAAGCCGTTGCGGGAAGCCCTGTCCGGTGCCGTGGGCACGTCGAGCGGGTCCGGCGAGCTGGACGGCGGTGAGCAGTGTCCGGGCCGCGCGGCTGTGACTTCATCGCTTCCCAGACGCGTGCGCGAACGTGTCGGCGGTCCTACGCGGCCGTTGGAGTCCATGCCCGGCGGTACGGCTCCCATGGCGAGCGGTGGGGCAAAGCGGGCTGTGGGCTGCGTGTGTGCCACCCGTTCACAGGCGGGCCTCCCGGTTCCTCGCCGGCAGGGTCGCGGAGTCGCAGATCATCGGGGCACCTTTTGCGAGTTCGCGCTGACTACGGGGTGACGATCGCGAAGTCCGGGTCGGGTCGGGTGAGATGCGAGAACAGTTCGGGGAGTTTGTCGGCGGCGCCCGAGATCCGGGTGCCGGATCGAGTCGGCAGGTCGGCTGCCGGCAGGGTTCCCAGGAGGACGGCCCGCAGGTCGGCCTCGGTGAGGGTGATCTCCAGGTCCGGTTGGGCGGCGGCGGGGCCCTCTCCGGGCACGTGGGTGAGCACGCCGTTGTGCAGGCGCCAGGTGATGGGCTGCGCGCCGTGGACGTTCCATCGGATGGTGATGTCCGCGTCCCAGCTGCCGGGGCCGTCGACGCGGATCGCGAGGGAGTCGAAGAGCTGGTCGAGGGAGAGCGCGGAGATCACGTCGGGGGACGCGGTGACGGTGGGGGTACCGACCGCGCCGTGGCGTAGTTCGAAGGCCCCCGTGAGGTAGAAGTTGCGCCATGTGCCGTTCTCGCTGCCGTAGCCGAGCTGGGTGAGGGCGTCCGCCTGCAGCTCTCGCGCCTCGGTGTTGCCGGGGTCGGCGAACAGCACGTGGTTGACGACCTGGGCCACCCATCGGAAGTCGCCTTCGGCGTAGGACCGTCGGGCACGACGCAGGACCTCGTCGGCGCCTCCCATGAAGTCCACGTAGCGGGTGGCGGCTTCGGCGGGCGGGTGTTCCCAAAGGTGGGCGGGGTTCCCGTCGAACCAGCCCAGGTACCGCTGGTAGATCGCCTTGACGTTGTGACTGACGGAGCCGTAGTAGCCGTGGGTGTGCCAGACGCGCTCCAGGGCCGGCGGAAGATGCATCCGTTCGGCGATCTCCAGGGCTGTGAGTCCCTGGTTGATCATGCGCAGGGTCTGGTCGTGCAGGTACGCGTACAGGTCGCGTTGCTCGGTCAGGAAGGTCAGCACCCGGTCACGGCCCCAGGTCGGCCAGTGGTGCGAGGCGAACGCGACGTCGGATGAGGCGCCGAAGAGCTGGATGGTCTCGGTGAGGTACTGAGCCCAGACGCGCGGGTCCCGGACCTCGGCGCCGCGCAGCGTGAGCAGGTTGTGCAGGTTGTGGGTGGCGTTCTCCGCCATGCAGAGCGCCGCGTGGCCGGGGAAGTGGATGTTCAGTTCGGCCGGCGCCTCGGTCCCGGGGGTGAGCTGGAAGACCATGCGGATGCCGTCGACGGTGTACGTCTGGCCGGTGTGCGTGATCTCGACGGTGGGCGGGATGAGGCTGACCGTGCCCGTGGAGGTCGTCTGCCCCAGACCTGCCCCGAGTTGGCCGTGCGTCCCCTTGGGCAGCGCGGCGCCGTACATGTAGGCGGCGCGGCGCGCCATCGCCGTGCCCGCGTACACGTTCTCACTGACGGCGTGGACCAGGAAGCCCTGAGGGGCGATGACGGGCAGCCCGGCGCCGACCTTCTCGGCGGTCATGACGCCCTTGACGCCGCCGAAGTGGTCGACATGGGTGTGGGTGTAGAGGACGCCCGTGACGGGGCGGTCGCCGCGGTGGCTTCGGTACAGGGCCAGGGCGGCCGCGGCGGTCTCGACGGACAGCAGGGGGTCGACGACCAGGATGCCCTGCTCGCCCTCGACGACCGTCATGTTGGACAGGTCGAATCCGCGTACCTGGTAGATGCCCTCGGCCACCTCGAAGAGCCCGTGCCGGGCGACCAGACCGCTCTGCCGCCACAGGCTCGGGTGGACCGTGTCCGGGCAGTCCGCATCGAGGAACCGGTACGCGTCCAGGGACCACACCACCCGGCCGTCGCGGTTTGTGATCTCCCGCTGGTCGACGGTGCCGAGGAAACCACGGCCGATGTCCTCCAGGTCGCGGCTGTCCTCGAACGGCAGGAGGCTTCGTGCGGCCTGGTTGGCGGCGACGATGGCCGGCTCGGGGCCCTTCAGCGCGGAATCGGCGGACAACGTGTTCCCCTTCGAGACGGGAGCGGCATCACACCGTTCGGGATGAGCCTCTGTCACCTTCGGTGAACACCCTCAGGCGCGCGAGCAGGAGTACTCCATCCGCACGACACCGCCGGGGGCCGGATGAAACGGATCCCGGCCCGGCGGGATACGCGGCCGCCCGTGACGTTCGGTCCGGCCGTACGGCTGCCGTGGGCTCGTGCAGCCGCGATCCGGTATGTGGAGCCGTCGCCGGGGACGGCCGCCGACCGGACGGGACCGTGGCGGCGTGTAGTCGCGCGTAGGGCACTGCGGGGATTGGCGAAGCCCAAGTCGGGTGCCGCGGCGGCTGGTTGGTTCGGTCGGCATACTTGGTATATATACTCGGTATGTCGATCCGCCACGGGCTGCTCGCCCTGCTTGAACACGGCCCCCGCTACGGGTCCCGGCTGCGCTCCGAGTTCGAGAGCCGTACCGGTGCGACCTGGTCCCTCAACGTCGGGCAGGTCTACACGACCCTGAACCGATTGGAGCGCGACGGGCTGGTCGTGCAGGACGGGGAGGACGACTCGGGGCACGCGCTCTACCGCATCACCGAGGAAGGGCGGTCGGAGCTGGGCTCGTGGTTCCGCAGCCCCGTCGACCGCAGCAACCCGCCGCGCGACGAACTCGCGATCAAGCTCGCCATGGCGGTGAGCGCGCCGGGGGTCGACGTGCGGGACGTCATCCGGCTGCAGCGGCTCCACGCCCTGCGGGCGATGCAGGACTACACCCGGCTCAAGGCCGCGGCCCCGGAGCCGGCGTCGGACCGGCCGGAGGACGTGGCCTGGGTGCTCGTCCTGGAGCAGCTCATCTTCCAGACCGAGGCCGAGGTGCGCTGGCTCGACCACTGCGAGGCGCGGCTGGTCAGGGTGGCGGCCGCCGCCGCGGCCCGGCGGGCAGAGGCGGACACCCGGCCGGAGCCCGCGGACGGCGGCGCGCCCCGGGGCGGCCGCCGCCGCGCGTCGCGTTCCTAGCGGCGCCCCCGAAGCCCCCATCCCGTACCCCTTCCGAAGAGGACCGCCTTGTCCCCACTCACCACCGAACCCGTCCTGCGCATACGCGAGCTGACGCGGACGCACGGCAGCGGCGCCACCGAGGTGCACGCGCTGCGGGGCGTCGACCTGGACGTCCACGCGGGCGAACTCGTCGCCGTCATGGGGCCGTCCGGCTCCGGCAAGTCCACGCTGCTGGCGATCGCGGGGGGCCTGGACACCCCGACGTCCGGCAGTGTGACCGTCGAGGGCACCGAACTGGCCACCGCCGGACGCAAGGAGCTCGCGGCGCTGCGCCGGCGCCGGGTCGGCTACGTCTTCCAGGACTACAACCTCATCCCCGCGCTGACGGCCGCCGAGAACATCGCCCTCCCCCGTGAACTGGACGGCGTCCCGGTGCGCCGGGCACGCAAGGAGGCCGTCGAGGCGCTGGGAGACGTCGGGCTGGAGCACCTGGCGGACCGCTTCCCCGACGAGATGTCCGGGGGCCAGCAGCAGCGCGTCGCCATCGCCAGGGCCCTCGTCGGGGAGCGCCGGCTGCTGCTCGCCGACGAGCCGACGGGCGCGCTCGACTCGGAGACCGGCGAGTCCGTGCTCGCCCTGCTGCGCAGGAGGTGCGAGGCCGGAGCGGCGGGTGTGCTGGTGACCCACGAACCGCGGCTCGCCGCCTGGGCGGACCGGATGGTCTTCCTGCGGGACGGCGCCGTCGTCGACGAGACCAGCCGGACGCCCGCGGAGTCGCTGCTCAGCGGGACGGCCGGCCGGTGACCGCCCGCTTCCACGCCTGGCGGGCCGCCCTGCGGATCGCCGGCCGGGACGCCCTGCGGGCCCCGGGCCGCACCCTGCTCGTCGTCGGCATGCTCGCCCTGCCCGTGCTGGGGGCGTCGGCGGCCGACGTCACGCTGCGCAGCGCACAACTCTCCCCGGAGCAACAGCTGGAGCGCACCCTCGGACGGGCGGACGCCGAGGTCCGCTACCCCGGTTTCGGCCCCATCCTCCAGGACCCCGACGCCTCCGCGCTCTACGTGGACCACACCCCCGTCGAGGGGCAGCCGGACGACGTGGCAGACGGTCCGCCGACCCCGGCGACCGCCAGGGCCGTCCTCGCGCAGGCGATGCCGCCGCACGCCCGGACGCTCGAACGCCTCGCCGGCACCGCCGAGGTCCGTACCCGCCACGGCGCTCTCGACGTCGACGTGCTCGAACTCGAGACCGCCGACCCGATGACCCGCGGCATCACCACGCTGAAGCAGGGCCGCCACCCGGTCCGCCCCGACGAAGTGGCCGTGACGACGCACTTCCTGACGGTGAGCGGCCTGCGGGTGGGGTCACGGCTCACCGTGCGGGACCTCAGCCCCTCCTACCGCGTCGTCGGCGCCTACGAGCGCCCCGGGGACCTGACCGCGGACGAGGTCAACGCGCTGCCCGGCGCACTGCTGGCCCCCTACGGACGGATGCTCGCCGGCGCCCACAGGACGCCGTCCGAGCCGGCCGCCGAGACGTTCCTGGTGTCGCTGCCGGGCGGGTTCGGCTGGCCCAGGGTGGTGGAGGCGAACACCCACGGCGTGGCGGTGGTCTCGCGCGAGGTGACGCTGCACCCGCCGGCCCGATCCGACGTGCCGCAGTACCGGGAGCACCCGGAGCGGCCCCTGGCCGCGCCGGTCTCCGCGCGGGCCACGGCGGCGGTGACCGTCGTCGTCCTGGCGCTCGCGGAGGTCTGCCTGCTCGCGGGGCCCGCGTTCGCCGTCGGGGCCCAGCGCTCGCGCCGGCAGTTCGGGCTCATCGGCGCGGGCGGCGGCGAGGGCCGGGACATCAGGGCGGTGGTCCTCGCCGGAGGCCTGATCGCCGGCGTGGTCGCGGCCGCGGTGGGAACCGCCCTCGGCATCGGCCTGGCCGCGGCCCTGCGTCCGCTGTTCGAGGCCCGCGGCGGGGCGCGGTACGGAGGCTTCGACCCGCACCCGGCCGACCTCCTCGGCATCGCGCTGCTCGCCGTGCTCGCCGGACTTGCGGCCGCGGCCCTGCCCGCCGTCACGGCGGCCCGGCAGCCGGTCCTGGCCGCGCTCACCGGGCGCAAGGGCGTGCGGCGCTCGGGGCGGCGACTGAGCCTCGTGGGCCTGGCCGCGTTCCTGCTGGGGACCGCGATCGCGCTGTACGGGGCGATGCGGACCGACTGGAAGGTCGTCGTCGCGGCCGGCAGCGTCATCGCCGAGGCCGGTGTCGTCGCGATGACGCCGGCGTTCATGGGGATCGCCGGCCGCCTCGGGCGCCGGTGGGGCCTCTCGCCCCGCCTGGCGCTGCGGGACGCCGCGCGCAACCGCGCCCGTACCGCCCCCGCCGTGGCGGCCGTGCTCGCCGCCGTCGCCGGCACCGTGACCGTCGCGGCGTACACCGCCGGCACGGCAGCCCAGGAACGCGCCGGGTACGAGGCCCTGCTGCCCGACGGGGCGGTGACGGTGATGGTGGACGAGGACCGTGGACGCGACGTCCCGGCCGCCAGGAGAGCCGTCGCCCGGAACCTGCCCGTGGGCGTCGAGGCGGACGTGGACCAGCTGTTCACCGGCCGCGCCGGCTGCGACCAGGACGGCATGTGCGGTTACGTGGAGGTCGTACGGCCTCCGGCCGAGAGGTGCCCGCTGTACGACACGGGACCGGCGAACCCGCTGTCCGCGATGCCGCGTGCGGAGCTCAGGGCGCTGGCCCACGACTCGCGCTGCACGAACGGCAGCACCGGCGACACGACTCCCAGCGGTGTCCTGGTCGGCGACGCGAGACTGCTGGCGGTGCTCGGCGTCGACGACCCCGGGGCGGTGGCGGCCCTGGCCGAAGGGCGGGCCGTCTCCCTCGACCGCCGCAACGTGGACGCCCGGGGCCGGGTCGCCGTGCGGCTGGTCACCGACGACCTGCGGGCGAGCGCCGCCGAGGCACAGGGGAAGGAGCCGCCGGGCAGGGTCGCCCGGTTCCCCGTCCACCAGGTTCCCGGCAGCCCGCCCAACCACGGCGTGGAACTGGTCGTGCCCCCGGCGGCGGCCAGGGCGGCGCACATCGGGACGGTGCCGTTCGGCGCCTACTTCACCACCACGCACCCGCCGACCGACGCGCAGCGGCAGAAGACGCAGCAGGCCCTCGGCGACACCGGGGCCGACGTCCGCTTCCACCTGGAGGAGGGGCCCGAGGACCCGGCCGGTGTCGTGCCGCTCGCGCTGGCCGTCTTCGCGGCGGTGGTCACGCTCGGCGCCGCCGGGACCGCGACGGGCCTGGCACGCTCCGACGCCGAGGCCGACCTCGCCACGCTCGCCGCGATCGGGGCGCCGCCCAGGACCCGCCGGCTGCTCACCGCGTTCCAGTGCGCCGTGGTGGCCGCGGCGGGCGTGGTGCTGGGTGCGGTCACCGGGATCATCCCCGCCATCGGGCTGCGGCTGGTCGACCGGCGCATCGTCGAGGCCTTCAACGAGCGGCAACTCGACGAGGGCAGCGCGAGCCGGATCATCGAGCACGTGCCGATCGTCGTGCCCTGGGGGCTGCTGGCCGTCCTGCTGATCGCGGTGCCGCTGGGCGCCGCCTGCCTGGCGGCGCTGGCCACCTCGTCGAGGCCCACGACCACGCGACGGGCGGTGTAGCCCCGGCAACGCGAAATGGGCTGGCCTTCCGGCGGGGCGCGGGGGAGCATGCGGCGGTGGAGATTTCGGGGCCGCCGGAGGGCGAGGTGGAGGTGCCCGCGCGGATCGGGGCGCTGGCGGGGGAGCGGACGCCGCTGCCCGTGTGGCGCAACGAGAGGGGCGGGCTGACGTTCCGGCTGGGGGCGGGGGAGGACCGGCTGTTCGCCAAGTGGGCGCCCGCGGGCTCGGGGATCGACCTCGGGGCCGAGGCCGAGCGCCTGGAATGGGCGGGCCGGTTCACGTCCGTGCCGCCCGTCGTGGAGCACGGCGCGGACGGCGACGGGACCTGGCTGGTCACCCGCGGGCTGCCCGGGGAGAGCGCCGTCAGCCCGCGCTGGACGGCCGAACCCGCCACCGCGGTACGTGCGCTGGGCGCCGGGCTGCGCGCGCTGCACGAACAACTGCCCGTCGACGGCTGCCCGTACGACTGGTCCGTCGGCACGCGCCTGGAACGCGCCCGGCGGGCCGGCCGGCCGGTGCCGGGGGACCTGCCGCCGGCGCCGCCCGTCGAGCGGCTCGTGGTGTGCCACGGCGACCCCTGCGCGCCCAACACCCTGCTGGCCGAGGACGGCTCCTGGTCGGGCCACGTCGACATGGGCGCCCTCGGCGTCGCCGACCGCTGGGCCGACCTGGCCGTCGCCACCTGGAGCACCGAGTGGAACTACGGCCCTGGCTGGGAGGGCGCGCTCCTGGACGCGTACGGCATCGCCCCCGACCCGGAACGCACCGCCTACTACCGGCGCCTGTGGAGCGTCACCTGACGGGTGCGCCGGGCGGGCCGGAGGTGGCACGATCGGGGCGGGAGACCGCGAGAGCGAGGGGGCGGGACGAGATGGCCATCAGTCTGGAGAAGGTGCAGGCGGCGGCGCCCGGGCTGGTGAGCCTGTACAAGGGCGCCCGGGTGTCGCTGGAGAAGGCCGGGGTCGCGGGCGAGCGCGCCGCGGTCTACCTGGTGCTCGACCGGTCGGGCAGCATGCGGCGGCACTACCGGGACGGCACGGTGCAGCGCCTGGCCGAGCAGGCCCTCGGGCTCGCGGCGAACCTCGACGACGACGGGGTCGTGCCGGTGGTCTTCTTCTCCACCGAGGTGGACGGCGTCGCCGAGATCGGCCTCGACGGGTACGAGGGGCGGATCAACGCGCTCCACGAGGGCTACGGCCACATGGGCCGCACCAACTACCACCTGGCGATGCAGGCGGTGATCGACCACTACCGGGCGTCCGGCGCGACGCAGCCCGCGTTCGTCATCTTCCAGACGGACGGCGGCCCCTCCTCGCGCACGGCCGCCGAGCGGCTGCTCTGCTTGGCGGCCGGGCTGCCGATCTTCTGGCAGTTCGTCGGCTTCGGCGACCCGGCGGGCAAGGACTTCGACTTCCTGCGCAAGCTCGACGAACTCCCCGTTCCCGCCAAGCGGCTGGTGGACAACGCCGGTTTCCACGCCGCCGGGGAGGAGCCCGCGGCGGCGCCGGACGCCGAGTTGTACGCGGCGCTGATGGAGGAGTTCCCGCAGTGGCTGACCGCGGCGCGGGCGGCGGGCGTCATCCGGGACTGACGGGCGGGGCGGCGGCTGCGGCGTCCGCGGCGGCCGCGTCGACGAGGCGGTCGAGTCCGGCGGCCGACTCGGGCGCGAGCCGGTAGACGCCCTGGAGGCCGATCGACCGCGTCAGCCGGCCGTCCTCGACGAACCGCAGCTTGCGTTCGGCGCGGCGCGAGCGGTACGTGAGCCGTTCCAGCAGCTCGCCGGGGACGGTGGTGCCGAAGTCGAGCGGGGTGCCGGGCGGGCCCACGAGCACCTCGGACGCGCAACCGCCCTCCAGCGGCGACCAGTCGGGCAGCTTCGCCAGCTCGTCCGCGGCCCCCTCGTACGGGATGATCCGCGCCACCTCCAGGCGGCCCAGCACGTGGAGCCGGGTGCGGTGGACGCGGACGGGGAAGACGCGGTCGCCGGGCTTGACCCCCGCGAGCCTGAAGCTGGGCAGCGACTGGTGCGGCCCGCCGAACAGGACGCGGAGCGGGCGCCCGGCGTAGCCGCTCCGCGCCAGGTGACGGCAGAGGTCGTTGGTCCACAACGTCGTGTAGGACTGCGGGGCGTCGGCCGTTTCGGACATGCCCGCCACCGTAGGGGGCCCCACCGACAGCGGGCTCGGGCCGGCTGGGCCTCGCGGTCGGTGCGGTGTTCGCCGTCGTGGGGTGGAGGGGGCAGGGCCCCGGACGTCCGCCCCGGTCAGAGCAGGGGGTTGGGGAGGCCCGTCCACTGGTCGCCGGTCGTGGGGGTTTCCAGGCGCATCAGGGTGAGGGCCTTGAAGGGGAGTTCGGGGGCGGAGAGGAGGGCCGCGCGGTCGGTGCGGGTGTCCGCCGTCGTGGGGAGGGCGTCGAAGGCGCGGGCGGTCTCCGTGCGCACCGCGGCCCACAGACGTGCCTCGGTGGGGCGGTGGCCCTCGCCGAGCGTGGAGACGAGGCTGCCGAACGTCGTGGCGACCAGGGAGCCGTAGAGCTTGGCGTGCAGGACCGCGGGGTCGTCGCTGAGGCCCCGGCCGAGCGGGGGCAGGGCGATGCCGTGCCGGGCGAGGCGGGCCGGGCTGATCCGGACGTCCGCGAGGTCGCGGTAGACCAGCCGCAGCGGCCGGGCGTGCCGGTCGAGGACGAGCAGGAGGTTCTGCCCGTGCGCCTCCAGGGCGACGCCCCAGGACAGCAGCCTCAGCACGGCCGGGAGCGCGAGCCGGGCGAAGGCGGTGAGCCAGGCGGCGCCGTCCGGGGGCGCGGCAGGTTCCGCGGCCGAGAGCAGGGAGCGGAGCAGCGGCGGTCCGCCGTCCGCGGGGCGCTCGGCGAGGGCGGCGACGGGCAGGACGTACTCCCCGGCCGCCGGGTCGGCGAAGCCGGACGGGGACTCGCGCAGCAGTGCCGCGAGGTCGGGGCTGGGCTCACCGCCGACGACGGCGGCCGCGGCCCCGACGTTGCGGACGACGCGCAGCGCGTCGCCGCCGAGCCGCCGGGTCAGCTCGTCCAGCAGCGCGGACAGCGGGGCGCTGTCCGTCACCGAGAGGGCCGAGATGTCGCGGACGGACGAGGTCATCCGCATGCTCAGCGCCGTCTTCAGGTGCGGCCCGCCGTCGAGCGGGGCGAAGGTGCGCACCGACATCAGCGGGCGGGTCGGCACCGCGGCCTCGGCGTACGGGCGCAGCCCCAGGGCGGGCAGGATGTGCCGGGTCTGCCAGGGGTGGACGGGGAGCAGCAGCCGGTCGCCGTCCCGGAACCGGTCCGGCCAGGCGCCCGCGACCAGGGACTCGGCGGCGGGGACGGCGACGAGGTCGAGGGCGACGACGGGCCGGTGCTCGGGCCCGTACGCCAGTTGCTCGGCGACCGAGAAACCGGGACGGCTGCGGCAGCACGGGTGGTAGGGGTGGCCGTCGACGACGCCCTGCTCGAAGGATGCGAGCGTCGGCGGCCGTACGCCGTGGCCGTCCGCGTCCGCGGCACCCGCCCGGGACAGGGCCAGGGAGGCGACGCTGTGGTCGAGTTCGTCGCGCAGCAGGCCCGAGCCGGGCAGGCCCAGGGCCGCCACCAGGGCGGCCGGGTGGTCGTGGGGCAGGCCGTCCAGCAGCAGGGCGGCCTCGTCATCCGGCGACGCCAGGTCGTGCGGCAGCCGCCGCGGCCCGGTGAGCAGCCGGCCGTCGTGGAAGAGCACGCGGCCGGGGCCGCGCCAGGCGATGCCCGGCAGCGGTTCCAGCAGCAGGGCGCGCCACAGGCGGCCGAGGACGGCGGCGCGGGCACCGGGGAGCGCAGCGGTGTACGCGTCGTGCAGATCAGGTCGGAGCGTCGCCAGCTCGGTGGCGAACGCCGTCTCCAGGGGGCGCCGCGTCGCAGCCGCCGAGTGCGGGTACATGATGAGTCCCTACCCTACGAGGAGGCAGCCGGCCGTGCATCGACAAGCCCTGCGACCAGCGGGAACGAGCCGTCGTGGGTGAGGCCTGGGACCGCGCCGAGGCACTCTCGGCGACGGCCCTGCTGAACTGCCTGCTGCGTGAGGTCGCCGTGCCCGCCGGCGAGGACGGGGGCCGTCCCGTCCACCGGCTGCCCGCGACCGGGCGGCTGCTGCGGGTGCGGGCCGGGCGCCATCCCGCCGGGCCCGAGGTGCACACCCCGGACGGCTGGCGGCCGCTCCCGCTGGAGGCGCTGGTCGACGTCACCGCCGCGGAGCTGACCGCCCGCACGGGTGTGGCCAACACCGGGCTGCCCGCCGAGATCGCGGACAGCCGCGACGTGCTCGCCGCGCTGCTGGAGGCCCGCGAGCACGCCCCGCCGCCGGCCGACCCGTACCTGCGCTCCGAGCAGGCCCTGGTGGCCGGGCACCGCCACCACCCCGCGCCCAAGACCCGTGGCGGCGGCCCGCCGGAACGCTGGCTGCCCTACGCGCCGGAGGCGCACACGAGCTTCCCGCTCGCCCTGCTGGCGGTCCGGGCGGACCTGCTGGCCGGGGAGGGCGACACCGCGGTGCTCGACCGGCTCCACCCGGACGTCCCCGAGGGCTACCGGGTGCTGCCCGCGCACCCGTGGCAGCTGGCCCTGCTGGGCGACCTCCCGGCCTTCCACGACGGCCGGCTGCTGCGGCTGGGGGAGACCGCCGTGCCGGCGGTGCCGACGGCGTCCGTGCGGACGGTGTACCTGCCGGAGGCCGACCTCTTCCTGAAGTTCAGCCTCGACGTGCGGATCACCAACGACGTCCGCCGGCTGTGGCGGCACGACCTGCGGTGGCTCGGGCCCGTCGACGAGGTGCTGCGGGCCGTCCCGGAGGCGGACGTCCTGTCCGACCGCGGCTACCGGACGGCCGGCCTGGACGGCCCCGACGGCCGGGACGCGTACGAGGCGCTGGCCGTGCTCGTCCGCGACGGTTTCGGCGCGCACCTGCGCCCGGGGCTCACCCCGCTGCTGGCGGCGGCCGTCGCCGAGGGGTACGCAGGCAGCCCGCTCGCCGCGCCCGGGCTGACCGCGCGGGGCGCGCTGGCCTGGTGGGAGGCGTACCTGCGGCAGGTCGTGCCGCCGGTGCTGCACGCGTTCCTGCGGCACGGGGCGGTGCTGGAGTGCCACCTGCAGAACGTGCTCGTCGCCGTGGACGACGAAGGGCTGCCCGGCCAGGCGCTCTTCCGCGACCACGAGGGCGTCAAGCTGGTCGAGGAGCGGCACGGGGAACTGCTCCGGCGCCACGCGCGCCCTGATGCCCCCGGGCCGGGCGTGGACGCGGCGCACGGCTGGGAACGGCTGGTCTACTGCCTCGTCACCAACAACCTGATGGAGATCGCGGGCGCGGTCGCCGCACGCCACCCGGAACTCACCCCGGTGCTGTGGGCGCGCGCCCGGGCGTTCCTCGCGGGGTGGTCGGCCGAGAACGGCGAGCCGGCGCCGCTGCGGGAACTGCTGTCCGCGGCGCACATCCCGGGGAAGACCAATCTGCTGCTGCGCTGGACGGGCGCGGACGGGGCCGCCGCCCGCTACCTGCCGCTGCCGAACCCGCTGCGGCCTCAGGGCGCGGAGGTGACCGACTCCAGCGAGCGGCGCGTGGCGGGGCCGTAGAAGCCGGCGGTGTCGCCCGTGACGCCGTGGTCCTGCTGGTAGCGCTGGACGGCGGATTTGACGCCGCCGTCGTACTTGCCGTCGGCGGGGCCGTCGTAGAGCCGTACCTGGGTGAGCCGCTGCTGCAGCGCGGTGACCTCGGGGCCGCGCGAGCCGGGCTTGAGCACCGTCGCGGGGACGGCGGGCGCGGTCCCGGCGCTGCCGTCCGGGGCGCCCGCGGTCGCGGTGGCCGTGGCGGACGCGGAGGCGGGCACAGAGGCGGAGGCGGAGGCGGGGTCCGGGCCGGCCGGGGAGGCGTCGCCCGTGCCCGCCGGTGCCGAGGAGGCCCCGGCACCGGACGAGGGCTCCGCCGTGCCGCCGGAGCGGAGCAGGCTGGGCGGGGCCGGCTGCGGCTGGGAGGCGCTCGGGGCGGGCAGCGCCCGGTCGGCCTCGCCGGGACCGGTGACCAGGTGCCCGAGCAGGGCCAGGACGCCGACGCCGGTCACCGCCGCGGCCACCACGACGAGGATGCGGGTGCGCCGTCCGGAGCGGGCGGCCGCCCGGCGCGGACCGCGCGGATCGCCCGCCGGGTACGGCTGCGGCGGCACCTCCGGCGCCGCACCGGGCCCGCCGACCATGCCGGGCGGGTCCTCGGGGAACAGGTCGGCGTAGTCGGGCGCGGGCCCCTCGGCGCCGACGCCCATCAGCGGTCTGACGGTCGTGCCGCCCGGCTCGCCGCCGGTCATCTCTCGTCGCCGGCCTGGTCGGGCACGAGGCGTTCGAGGACGTCCTGGAACTCCTCGCCGACGGTGATCATCAGCCCGTCGCCGTCCTTGCGGCTGAGCTGGGTCAGCACCCCGTCCCGCCACCAGTAGACGTACGGGCTGATCGGGCCCACCGCGTCCTCGTGGCCCGCCGCGGCGAAACCGGCCATGCCGTTGAGCGCCGGGATGACGCCGCTGTCGCGGATGGCGTGGAAGGCCAGCTGGTGCCGGAAGGGCATGGCGACCAGCGCCCCGTCGGCGGTCAGCGGCTCCCCGGTGACCCGCTCCACCAGCTCGTCCAGGACCAGCACCCGGGCGGCGGTGAAGAAGGAGTCGCCGACCAGGACGTCGAAGCGCACATCGGCGTGCCGGACGACCTCGTGCCGTTCCACCGGCAGGTCGCGCAGGTTGAGCAGGGCGCGGCCGCGCAGCTCGCGGGTGTCGCCGAGCGGGCCCAGGGCGTGGTCGGCGAGCGTCATCACGCTCTCCGGCAGGTCCAGGGCGAGCACCTCCAGCAGCCCCGGCGCGGCGACCCGGGCGTAGCGGAAGGTCTCCGGGTCGACCGCGTCGGGCGGGACCAGGCGCGGGTAGAGCCGTTCGCGGATCTCCTCGACGGGCATGGTCTCCAGCGGCGAGGGGCCGTCGAGGGTGCGCAGCACCGCCCCGACGTGCTCCCGGGCCAGCTGCGGCCACACGCGCGGGCCGCGGCGGTCGTTGTGGCAGAGCGCGGCGAGGTTGCCGAGCCCGAAGCGACGGCCGGAGTCGTCGGTCACCATGTCGGCGAAGACGGTGACCTCCAGCCCGAGTTCGGCGAACGACTCGCGCACGGTCGCGCGGAAGCGCGCGCCCTCGTCCACCGAGAAGAAGGCGTACTCGGGATCGCGGGGTGCGTCCCGCTGGTCACGCTTCGGCCCGCGCCGGAAAATCCCCACCTCAGCTGTCCCCTCGACCTGGTCTCGACGAGCAGGGCGCGATCCTATCGGCAGGCGCCCGGGGCCGCCGTCTCCGTCAGCCTTCGCCGTCCGGCGCGTCCCGGTAGGTCTCCAGCAGCCGCAGCCAGATCTCGCTCATCGTGGGGAAGGCCGGTACGGCGTGCCACAGCCGCTCCAGCGGGACCTCCCCGGCGACGGCGATGGTGGCCGAGTGCAGCATCTCGCCGACCGCCGGGCCGACGAAGGTGACGCCGACGAGGTGACCCCGGTCCAGGTCGACGACGGCACGGGCCTTGCCCTTGTAGTCGTCGGCGTGGAGGCCGGCGCCCGAGACGTTGCCGATCTGGTAGTCCACGACCTTGACGCGGCGGCCCTCCTGGCGTGCCTGCTCCGCGGTGATGCCGACGGACGCGGCCTCGGGCTCGGTGAAGACGACCTGCGGGACGGCGCCGTGGTCGGCGGTGGCCGCGTGCCGGCCCCAGGGGGCGGTGTCGACCGGCTCGTCCTTGGCGCGGGCGGCGATGGCGGCGCCGGCGATGCGGCCCTGGTACTTGCCCTGGTGGGTGAGGAGCGCGCGGTGGTTGGTGTCGCCCGCGCAGTACAGCCAGCCGCCCTCGACGTCCTTGACCAGGCAGGTGTCGTCGACGTCCAGCCACGAGCCGGGGCTCAGGCCGACCGTCTCCAGGCCCAGGTCGTCGGTGTGCGGGACCCGGCCGGTGGCGAACAGGACCTCGTCGGTGAGGAGTTCGGAACCGTCGGAGAGCACCAGGGTGACCGGGCCGGACTCCGCGTCGCGCCGCAGCTCCGTGACCGAGACGCCGGTGCGGATGTCCATCCCGGCGGCGCGCATCCCGTCCGCGAGGAGTTCGCCCACGAACGGTTCCCAGCGCGGGAGCAGCCCGGAGCCGCGGACCAGCACGGTCACCTCGGAGCCGAGGGACCGCCAGGCGGTCGCCATCTCGACGCAGACCACTCCGCCGCCGACCACCACGAGCCGTCCGGGCACCTCGGGGGAACTGGTGGCGTCCCGGCTGGTCCACACGTGGTCGTCGGCGATGCCGGGCAGGTCGGGCAGTTGCGCGCGGGTGCCCGTGCATACCGCCACCGCGTGCCGGGCGACCAGGACGCGCTCGCCGCCGTCCGGGGTCTCGACGACGACGCGGCGCGGCCCGTCGAGGCGTCCGCGTCCCCGGACCAGGTCGATGCCGGCCGAGTCCAGCCAGGTCACCGCCCCGTCGTCCTTCCAGCTGGAGGTCCAGTAGTCGCGCCGGGCCAGCACCGCCGCGGCGTCCAGGCGGCCGCCGGCCGCCTCCCGCGCCCCCGCGACCGCCCGCGCGGCGTCCAGGGCCGCCTGCGGGCGCAGCAGCGCCTTGCTGGGGATGCACGCCCAGTACGAGCACTCACCGCCGACCAGCTCGGCCTCGACCACCACCGTGGTCAGTCCGGCCTGCCTGGTCCGGTCGGCGAGGTTCTCCCCGGTGGGGCCCGCGCCGATGACGATGACGTCGTAGGTGTCCGTGCTCGTGTGCGTACCGCTGTCTGCCGCCGTGGTCATGGTCCCACCGTAGGCAACAGCTCGTCCGCGCACAGCCGGAACCCCCCCTGTTCCGCGGCCTCACCCGTACGGCTGGTAGGCCATCAGGGCGAGACGGGAGGCGGGGCCGCCGCTCGCGGCTCTCACGCGGGGAGTTGCTGCTCCGTCCAGATGACCTTGCCGCGGTCGGTGTAGCGGGTGCCCCAGCGGCGGCAGAGCTGGGCGACGAGGAAGATGCCGCGGCCGCCCTCGTCGGTGGTGGCCGCGCGGCGCAGCCGGGGGGAGGTGCCGCTGGCGTCGGCGACCTCGAAGACCAGGGCCCGGTCGCGCAGCAGCGTGGCCCGTACCGGGCCGGCGCCGTGGCGGATGGCGTTGGTGATCAGCTCGCTGGCGATCAGCTCGGTGGTGAAGGCGAGCTCGTCCAGGCCCCAGGCCCGCAGACGGCCGGTGATGGCGGACCGGAGGGCGGAGACGGCCGCCGGGTCGCCGGGCACGTCCCAGCAGGCCACCTGGCGCTCGTCCAGGGAGCGGGTGCGGGCGACGAGCAGGACGACGTCGTCGGCGGAGGGCACGGGGCGCAGCGCGGCCTCGACCGCCGCGCACACCTCCTCCGGCGGGCAGCCGCGCGGGACGGCGGCGAGGGCCCGGCCGAGGCGGCGCATCCCGGTGTCCGGGTCGAGGTGGCGGCCCTCGATGAGGCCGTCGGTGTAGAGGACGAGGCCGCTGCCCTCGGGGACCGCGAACTCGGCCGTCTCGAAGGGGAGTCCGCCCAGGCCCAGGGGCGGCCCGGCGGGCAGGTCGGGGAAGCGCACCCCGCCGTCGGGGGCGAGCAGCGCCGGTGGCGGATGGCCGGCGCGGGCCAGCTGGCAGCGCCGAGCGACCGGGTCGTAGACCGCGTAGAGACAGGTCGCGCCCGCGAGGCCGGGGCCGGTGCCGCTCTCGTCGTCGAGGCGGACGACGAGGTCGTCCAGGCGGCCCAGCAACTCGTCCGGGGGCAGGTCGAGGGTGGAGAAGTTGTGCACGGCCGTACGCAGCCGGCCCATGGCGGCGGCGGCGTGGATGCCGTGGCCGACGACGTCGCCGACGACGAGCGCCACGCGCGCCCCGGAGAGCGGGATGACGTCGAACCAGTCGCCGCCGACCCGGCCACGGGCCGCGGGGCGGTAGCGGTGGGCCACGTCCACGGCGTGCTGCTCCGCCACGCCGCGCGGCAGCAGGCTGCGCTGGAGTTCGAGGGCGAGGTGGTGCTCGCGGGTGAAGAGCATCGCGTTGTCGATGCAGACGGCGGCGCGGGCGGCCAGGTCGCGGGCGAGGGTGAGGTCGTCGTCGGCGAACGGTTCGGTCCGCGCGGCGCGTTGGAAGGTGGCGACGCCCAGCAGGGTGTCGCGGGCGCGCAGCGGGACGGCGATGACGGCGCGGGGTTCCCCGTCCGGGCCGGGGGAGGTGTCGCGGACCGCCGAGCCGGCGCACAGGGCTCTGGCCTGGGGGCTGCCGGGCACGAGGCGAATCGGTTCACCCCGGGCGTACGGGCCGTACGCGCCGGCGGGCGCCGCGCCGCCGTCCGCCACCCGGCGCAGCTCCGCCCCGGTGTCACCGGGGGCCGTGCCGTGCAGGACGGGGCGGAAGAGGTCGACGGTCGCGTGGTCGGCGAAGCGGGGCACGGTGGCCTCGACGATCTCGCGGGCGGTGCGGGCGACGTCGAGGGTGGTGCCGATCCGCAGGGCGGCGTCGCTGAGCAGTTCCAGGCGGCGGCGCGCGGCGACGGCGAGGCGGCCCACCCCCGGCTCGCCGACCAGCAGCGGGCGGCTCCCGGCCGGGGCGGCGCCCGGTGCCCCGGCGTCCCCGGGCACGCTGACCTCCACGACGGCGCCGCCCGCGACGGGCCGGCACAGCAAGTGGGCCGTACGGCCGCGGGAGAGGGGGAGTTCGAGCGCCTCGCGCCGTCCGGCGGCGATCAGTCCGGCCGCGGTCTCGGCGAGGGCCGACTCGTCGCCGTCGGTGAGTCCGGCGGGGGGCCCGACGCCCTGGACGCGTCCGGCGCCGTCGAGCCGCAGCGCGGTGGACCCGGCACCGCGGTGCTCGGCGTTCAAGTAGTCGTGCAGCAGGGCGCGTTCGCGTTCGCCGCACTCCTCGAGGAGCCGCTGCTCGATGGCGAGGGCGCAGCCGCGGGCGAGTTCGGCCATGAGGGGATGGGCGTCGCCGGACAGACTGGTCAGGTCGAGCACGCCCTCCACCCGGCCGCTGACCGGGTGGCGGACGGGCACCCCGAAGCAGCTGAAGCCGCGCAGGGCGGCGGAGAAGTGCTCCTCGCCGCAGACGCGGACGGGCTGCCGGGCGGCCAGCGCGGTACCGATGCCGTTGGTCCCGGCGTCGAGCTCGTGGTAGCTGAACCCGGGGGCGAGCCGGACCCGGTCCAGGGCGGGCAGCAGCGGGGGTTCGGCGGCCCGGCGGTCGATCACCAGGCCCCGGTCGTCGGTGAGCAGGACGGCGGTGCGGGTGCCGGAGAGCGTGCCGGCGAGCCGGTCGAGGACGGGGGCCGCGGCCCGGACCAGGGCTCCGGTGGGGTCGAGGTCGTCGCTGTACGGGACGTCGAACCTCTCGGGGTCGAGGCCGGCGCTCCGGCAGCGTTCCCACGAAGCGAGGATCGGTACCCGCACGGATTCGACCACCAGGCTCACTCCTTGACGTCCGCGTCCCAGGTCCCGAACGTAGGGCGGCGACGCGCCGGCGGGGGGCGGGTCGGTGAAATCCCTGCATACAGCCACCCTTGTGGGTGACGGCTCGTTTGACAGAGGGCAACACGACCGTCACGGCGCGGGTGATCGCTTCGCGAAGCGGCCTGCCGTGGTGAAGACTTGGACCCGCCGCAGCCGTACTCCGCACTCGGGAGGAACCACCATGTCCACCACGCGCGTCGCGCACACCGTCTGGGACGGCAGTCTGACGGAGGGCAGCGGGGTCGTGACCCTCGACTCCTCCGGCATCGGGGAGTACCCGGTGACCTGGGTCGCCCGCTCGCAGGAGCCGGGCGGGAAGACCAGCCCGGAGGAGCTCATCGCCGCCGCCCACTCCAGCTGCTTCTCGATGGCCCTGTCGGCCGGTCTCGGCAAGGCGGGCACCCCGCCGACCCGGCTGCGCACCCAGGCCGACGTCACCTTCAAGCCGGGCACCGGCATCACCGGCATCCACCTGACCGTCGAGGGCGAGGTGCCCGGGATGGACGAGGCGGAGTTCGTCAAGGCGGCCGAGGACGCCAAGGCGAACTGCCCGGTGAGCAAGGCGCTGGCGGGCACGGAGATCACCCTCACGGCTTCGCTGGCCTGACGCCGCACGGCCCGTACCGTGTGCACCGCCCATCGAAACGTTTCGGTTTCGGTGGGCGGTGCCATATTGTCGTTCGGATACGGAACCGTTTCGCAGGGGACGAGAGACGGAGCAGGGACATGACGACCGACGCGAGCGCACCGGCGCGCCGCACCCGGCTGACGCCCGAGCGGGAGCAGGAGCTGTACGGCGCGGTGATCGACCTGCTGCGCGAGGTCGGGTACGACGCGCTGACCATGGACGCGGTCGCCACCCGGACCCGGTCCAGCAAGGCCACCCTCTACCGGCAGTGGAAGAGCAAGCCCGAGCTGGTCGTGACCGCGCTCCGGTGCACCAAGCCGGTGCACGTGGAGAACGTCGACACCGGTTCGCTCCCCGGCGACCTGCACGAACTCGCCGACCGCATAGGCGACGGCTCCGACGTGGACACCCCGCTGATCCGGGGCCTGGCCCACGCCTCCGCCACCAACCCCGACCTCGCCGAGGCGATGCGCCAGCACCTGATCGAGCCCGAGCTCACCGGGGTGCGGCAACTGCTGGGCAGGGCCGCCGGGCGCGGTGAGATCGACGCGGCCGTGCCCGCGGCCGAGTTCATGCCGCACATGATGCTCGGCGCGGTGGTCACGCGGCGTCTGCTGGAGGACGTGGAGGTCGACGCGGCGTTCATGCACCGGTACATCGACGCGGTCGTGCTGCCCGCGCTGGGTGTCGCGCGGGGCCGCTGACTGTGCGCGGGTCGTTTGTGGCTGGGGGAGAAGCCCGACAGCAACCACAACGGGGCCGCACACGACAACCGGGGCGCCCGCCGGAGGCTCAGTCGCTGACCGCGCTGCGCGGGCGGTACTCCAGGTCCTCGTACTCCGGGTGGTGCGCGATCCACCCCGCGATGAACGGGCAGGCCGGGAGCACGCTCTGCCCGCGCTCGCGTGCCTCGTCCAGGGCGTGGCGGGCCAGCGCCGAGCCCACGCCCCGGCCCTCGAACTCCGGGTCCACCTCGGTGTGCAGGAACGCGACCATCTCGGGCGTGCGGATGTACGTGGCGAAGCCGGCGAGCCTGCCGTCGACGTGCGCCTCGTAGCGCCGTGCGCCGGTGGCGTCCGAGACCTTCGCGTCGCTCTTCACGACTGGTAGCCCTCCACGGTGCGCGAGGAGCGTACCTGCGCCTCGCCGGGGTCCCCGCCGGCCTCGGTCTTGGCTCGGCGCTGGCGGAGCAGGTCCCAGCACTGGTCGAGCTCCCGCTCCAGGGCGTCGAGCCGCGCCCGCTCGGTCCCGCTGTCCATCTGCCCCTCGCTGAGGAGCTCGCGCAGGGTCCTCTCGTCGGAGACCATCGCGCTGATCCGTTCCAGGATCGCCTTCTCGGGGCGATCTCCCGCGTGATGCTCGGCCACGGCCCGCACCTCCTCGTCGTCGGCACCCACTCTAGGCAGCCGCTTGCGTCCATGCGATCGAAACATTTGCGTTTCGATAAGGGGCTCCCTAGTCTCTGTGTGTACGAAACGGTTTCGTATCGCGTCGGGTTCCCGGCGCCCGGGCGCACCCTGCCCTCCTCGCGACCGACTGGAGCACGTTCCGCATGTCCCAGACCACCGCCGCACCTGCCGCACCTGCCGTGCCGGCCGAGACGAACGCGAGCGACGCCCCGGCGGCGCAGCGCTGGTGGGTCCTCGCCGTCATCGGCATGGCACAGCTGATGGTCGTGCTCGACGCGACCATCGTGAACATCGCCCTCCCCTCCGCCCAGGCCGACCTCGGCTTCACCGACGGCAACCGGCAGTGGATCGTCACCGCCTACGCCCTGGCCTTCGGCAGCCTGCTGCTGCTCGGCGGCCGGATCGCGGACCTCTTCGGCCGCAAGAACGCCTTCCTCGTCGGCGTCGTGGGCTTCGCCGCGGCCTCCGCGCTGGGCGGCGCCGCCGGCAGCTTCGAGATGCTGGTGACCGCCCGGGCCCTGCAGGGCGCCTTCGGCGCGCTCCTCGCGCCCGCCGCGCTGTCGCTGCTCACCACGACCTTCACCGACGCCAAGGAGCGCGACCGCGCCTTCGGCATCTACGGCGCCATCGCGGGCTCCGGCGCGGCCGTCGGCCTGCTGCTCGGCGGTCTGCTGACCGAGTACCTGGACTGGCGCTGGACCCTCTACGTCAACCTGGCCTTCGCCCTGGCCGCCTTCCTCGGCGGCGTGGCCCTGCTGCGGCGCGCGGGCCGCCGTCCCGGCGCGACGATCGACCTGCCCGGCACCGCGCTGGTCTCCGCCGGGCTGTTCGCCGTCGTCTTCGGCTTCTCCAACGCCGAGAGCCACGACTGGAGCTCGCCGCAGGTGTGGGGCTACCTGGCCGCGGGGGCGGCGCTGATGGCCGTCTTCGCCTGGTGGCAGACCCGGGCGCGGCACCCGCTGCTGCCGCTGCGCGTGCTGTTCGACCGCAACCGGGGTGCCTCCTTCGCGGCCTCGCTGGTCTCCAGCGCCGGCATGTTCGCGGTCTTCCTCTTCCTGACCTACTACCTGCGGCTCACCCTGGGCTTCTCCGCGGTCGAGACGGGCCTGGCCTTCCTGCCGATGGTCGGCGCCCTGATGGTCGGCGCCCAGGTCGCCACCACGGTGCTGGTGCCCCGGGTGGGCCCGAGGCCCGTGGTGCCGACCGGCTTCGGCCTGTCGGCGGCGGGCCTGGTCTGGCTGACCGGGCTCGGCCTGGACAGCGGTTACGCGGCCGACGTACTGCCGCCGCTGCTGGTGGTCGGCCTCGGCATGGGCCTGATCTTCCCGCCCGCGATGAACCTGGCCACCGCCGGCGTCGGGGCCGAGGACGCGGGTGTGGCCTCCGCCACGGTCAACGCCATGCAGCAGGTCGGCGGCTCGATCGGCACCGCGCTGCTGAACACCCTGGCCACCGGTGCCGCCACCGACTACGCCCTGGCCCACCGCACCGATCCGCTGGTGAAGGCGCGGGCCGCCCTGGAGGGCTACGCGACGGCCTACTGGTGGGCCGCGGCCTTCTTCGCGGCCGGTCTGGTGATCAGCTTCCTGATGTACCGGCGCGGAATTCCCGCTCGGGACGGGAATGCTGACGCCGCCCCGGTCGTCCACATGTAGGGGGAATGAGCTGCGGGGCCGCCCCTGAGCGGTGGGAAGGCCCCGCACGCGCCGACCCGTGGGGACGGGGTGCGGTGCGACGGAGGGCCCGGTGCCGGAGTCCGTGGTTGCACACGGAAGCCGCGCCGGGCCTTTCCCATGCGATTCCACGGCGATCCGGGGTAGGCGGGGCGGATGTGACGGAATCTGCGTGCGGTGCGCCGCAAAAGGGAACCTATGGTCAGTTAATGTGCGTTTTCACTGGTCCATAGGGTTTCGTCGAAAGGCCCCTCGGTTGAACCTGCTCGACCTCCTGCTGCTGGTGCTGACCGTCGCCTACGCCGTCGCCGGCTTCCGGCGGGGACTGGTCGCGGGCTGCGTCTCGCTCGCTGGCTTCCTCGGCGGTGCGGTGGTCGGTGTGTGGCTGCTGCCGTACGTACTGCAGTACGTCGAGCCGGGCACACCACGGGCCACGCTGGTCGCGCTGCTCACCGTCCTGGTGCCCGCGGCCGGCGGGCACGCCCTGGCCTCCGGGCTCGCCCTGAAGGCGCGGACCGGGCTGGACTGGGGCCCGCTGCGCTGGGTCGACGGGGCGGGCGGCGCGGTGGCGAACGCAGTGGCCGTGCTGCTGGTCTCCTGGGTGGCCGCGAGCGTGCTGGTGACGTCCTCCTCCAGCGTGCTGTCCCAGTCGATCCGCGGGTCCGAGGTGCTGGGCGCGGTCCAGGACACCATGCCCCGGCAGGCACCGACCTGGTTCAGCAAGGCGACCAGCGCACTGGCCGAGGCCGGGTTCCCGCAGGTGTTCAACCCCTTCGAGTCCGAGCCCGTCAACGGGGTGCCCGCGCCCTCCGGTGACAGCGTCACCGCGGCCGCGGCCGGCGCCGCGGCCCGCAGCACGGTCAAGATCGAGGGCGTCGCCTTCGTGGACGGCCGCCGCCAGGGCCAGGAGGGCACCGGCTTCGTCTACGCCGACGAGCACGTGATGACCAACGCCCACGTGGTGGCGGGGGTGGACGACCCCGCGGTGCAGGTCGGCGGCACCGGCCGGGCCTACCGGGCCACGGTCGTGCTCTTCGACCCCGGCAAGGACATCGCCGTCCTGGACGTCCCGGGGCTGAACGCGCCCGCGCTGGACTTCACCGACGACGCGGTGCGCGGCGACGGCGCCGTGGTGGCGGGCTACCCGCAGGACGGCGGCCTCGACCTGCGCGCGGCGACGGTGGCCGGGCGCATCCGCGCCACCGGTCAGGACATCTACGGCGACGGCACGGTCACCCGCGACATCTACCAGGTCCGGTCCGTCGTGCGCCCCGGCAACTCCGGCGGCCCGCTGCTGGACACCTCCGGACGCGTCTACGGGGTGGTCTTCGCACGTTCCACCACCGACTCCACGACGGGCTACGTGCTGACCGCGGACGAGGTGCGCTCCGACGCCCTGCGCGGGGCGAGCGCCACGGAGCCGGTGGACACCGGCGACCGCGCGGCGCTGTGACCGCGGCCCCGCGCCCACGGAGCGCGGCGGGCCTCCGCATACGTTCGACGTTAGACTTTCCATTTACGCTGAAAACCGGACGAACCCATAACAACGTCGAGCGTCGTCCGGCGCCGAGCCGGACGAGGACGACCGCGGCCGAGCACGCGGGAGTGGTGCCTGCGTCATGATCTCCATCCTCTTCGCCGTCCTCGCGGCCTGCAGCAACGCCTACGGCACGGTCCTGCAGCGACGCGCGGTGCTCACCGTCCCCGCCTCGAAGTCCCTGCGCCTGGGTCTGATGAAGGACCTGCTGCGCACCCCCGTCTGGCTCGCCGGCATCCTCGGCGTCATCCTCGCCGCGGTCTTCCAGGCGCTGGCGCTGGGCACGGGCTCGCTCGCCGCGGTCCAGCCGGTGTTCATCCTGGAACTGCCGCTGGCCCTGGTGATCGGCGGCATGGTCTTCCACGTCGAGCTGTCCCGCAAGGCGTGGGTCAGTGTGGCGTGCATCGCGGGGGGCCTCGCGCTGTTCCTCTTCTCGATGGCGCCCCGCGGGGGGCGGGAGCAGGTGCCGGGCATCTGGTGGGTGCCGACGCTGCTGATCGTCGGCGGGCTCGGCGTGGCGCTGGTGCTCGCCGGGCTGCGGCGGCCCAACGGCCTGATGCGCGCCGCGTGCCTGGGCGCCGGGGCCGCGGTCGGCAACGCCCTCACGGCCGCGCTGATCAAGTCGTCCATGTACGTCCTGGAGCACGAGGGGGTCGTGGCCTGGCTGATGTCCTGGCAGACCTACGCGTTCGCCGCGGCCGGCGGGTTCTCGCTGTTCCTGCTGGGGACCGCGATGCAGGGGGGACCGCTGATCGCATCCCAGCCCGCCCTGACGCTCGGCGACGCCGTCGTCGGGTTCTGCCTGGGGGTCACGCTCTACGGTGAGCAGCCGCGCACCGGCTTCTGGATGCTGCCCGCGCTGGCCGGGTTCGCGGTGCTCAGCTACGGCGTCTTCGCGATGTCCCGCACACATTGCCTGTACAAGTGCGTCCACCCCGAGGAGCACCTGGCGAGCCCCGCCGGGGAACCCGCCACCTCGGCCCGCTGACCGTGCGCGGACGCCCCCGGGACCGGTGGGTCCCGGGGGCGTCACGCGTAGGGCGCGCCGGTCGTCAGTGGCGCGGGGCGGAGTACGCCTTGGGCAGGCGCATGCCGCGGTCGGCCATGATCTGCCGGACGTGGTTGGGGTAGTCGGTGATGATGCCGTCGATGCCCATGTCCATCAGGGCCTCGATGGTCGGGTTGTCGTCACAGGTCCACGGGATGACCTTCAGGCCGCGCTTGTGGGCGTCGTCCACCATCTTCTCGGTGACGTAGAACGTGAAGTTCGGGTCGGCGACGGTGCCGTTCTGCGGCATGCCGTAGACCGGGGAGAGCGCCTTGACGCCGGGTACGGCGGAGGCGGCCTTCACGAAGTCGCCGTCGTAGTCGTCGGCGTCGATGCCGCCGAGCCACGGGGAGGCGCCGGGCTTGCCGACCTGGAGGAAGTCGTAGTTGGTGAGCGCCACCAGCGGGTACTTCGGCGCGAGCTTGTGCATCTCGTTCAGGGCGCCCCAGTCGAAGGACTGGATGGTGACCTGCTTCTCGATGCCCGAGCGGTGGATCTCCTCGAAGACCCGGCGCACGAACAGCTCGCGCGGCGCGGTCTGCTCGGGGGCGCCGGCCTCCACCTTGGTCTCGATGTTGAGCTTGACCTTCTTGGCCTTGTAGCTCTTGACCAGGCCCAGCACGTCCTTGAGCTCCACCATGCGGTGGCCCTTGACCTGCTCCTGCTCGGGGAAGCCGGGCAGGTGCTGGTAGCCGCAGTCCATCGTCTTGATCTGGGCCAGCGTCAGGTCCTTGATGTACTTGCCGACGTAGGGGTACATCGGGTCACCCGCCGTCACGGGGCCGGTGTCCTTGCACTTCTGGGCGCTGATCTGGCGGTCGTGGTTGACGACGACCTTCTGGTCCTTGGTGACGTGGGTGTCCAGCTCCAGGGTGCTCACCCCGAGGCGCAGGGCCTTGCCGAAGCCCTCCAGGGACTCCTCGGTGGTCATGCCGATGCCGCCGCGGTGGGCCTGCAGGTCGAAGTCGACCCGGTGGGAGTGGCCGTGGCCGTGGTCGTGGCCGTGCTGGGCGGTGGCGGCCTGGGCGGCGGTGGGGACCACGAGCGCGGGGACGACGGCCAGGGCTGCGATTGCGTGCCGGAGGGACATTTACACCTCGTCTACATCGGGCGAACGGGACCTCGTGAAGCTAAGCCGCAGGTCGAGCCCGTACGAAGCCCGCGCATGAGGGCATGGTGAATGCCCGGGGAACGATCCTTCCCCGGGCGCCGGCCGGTCCGGGACGGCGTCAGTCGAGCAGGCCGTCGTAGTCCGGGAGTTTGAAGGTGCGCTCGGCGTGACCGCCCACCAGGTCGCCGGTGTTGTTGCCGATGTTCGCGACGATCGTGTAGCCGCGCTTCTCGATGGCGGCGCGCTGCGCGGTCTTGTACGCGCTGACCTCCTCGAACAGGTCGGGGATCGAGCGGCCGTAGAGCCCGGTGACCGGGTACCCCACGCGGTCGAGGTTGTAGCGGGTGGCCGGGTGGATGAAGTCCGGCCGCGCGGTGACGAAGAAGACGGCCACGCCGCGGGAGTCCGCGTACCGGGCGAGGTCGAGGGTCGGCGCCACGGCCGGCGGGAACCACCAGTCGAAGTGGGTCTCCAGCGCGGTGTTGTCGATGTCCAGCACGATCGCCGGCTTCTCGCCGGGGCGCACGGCGGACGTGCGCTCCTGGAGGTAGGCGTGCGCCTGGTCGATCACCGGGCGGACGTCGCTCAGCCAGGTCTCGTGGTCGACCGGGGCGGTGGCGGAGGCCGTCGCGGGGGCCGTGGTGGCCGCCGCCACCGTGCCGGGGGTGTGCCCGGCGGCGTGCGCGTCGGCGGGGAGGGCGATGCCGGACACGCCGGCGACGATGATCGCCGTCACGACGGCGCCGCGTCTCCAGTCGAGGGTTTTGAGGGTTGTCATGCACCGTACGTTCGCGGGTGCGGGTGAGCGGAAACCGGCGTTTGGGTTACCGGTTGGTAACTATCCTTGGGGGTCGCGCAATTGGCCGGCGAAGGCCAGGAACGCGGTCCACGCCTCCGGCTCGAAGGCCAGAACGGGGCCGGACCTGTCCTTGGAGTCCCGTACGCGGACGGCGGCCGGGCCGACCGCAACTTCCACGCATTCGCCGCCGTCGCTGCCGCTGTGACTGGACGTGAACCACACGAGAGCGCTCACAGTTCACCCGCAATCTGCTCGATCACCTTGGCCGAGTCCTCCGGCGTGAGGGCCTGCGCCCGGATCATGCCATAACGCTGGTGGAGCAGGCTGACCCTTTTCCGGTCATCGGTGAGCAGGCCCCCGACCTGACCTTCAGCGTAGGCGAGCAGATGGCGTTCGGGATTCTCCAGGAAGGTGAAGGGACCGTCGAGGCCGGCGTGCGCCTCGTACCGCGCCGGCATCACCTGGATCTGGACGTTGCGCCGCCGCCCCACTTCGACGAGGTGCCGCAACTGCTCCCTCATCACGGCCGGTCCGCCTGTCGGGCGGCGCAGGAGCCACTCCTCCAGGACGAAGGAGAGCATGCACACGGGCCGGCGGGTGATCAGGGCCTGGCGGGCCAGCCGGTCCTCGGTCCAGCGCTCGACTTCGTCCTCCTCCAGGGCCGGACAGCGGGCTCCGAACACGGCACGGATGTACGCCTCGGTCTGCAACAGGCCGTGAATGACGTGGATGTTGTACGTTCCCAGGCTCAGCGCCCGGGCCTCCTCGTCCGCGTACTCCCCGTACCCCACGGGCAGCTTCTCCCGGGACAGATGGGGTGCCACGGCCTTCAGCACGCCGGGGGAGCCCAGCAGTTGCTCGGCGCGGTCGATGAACGCCGTGCTGGCGATGCGCTCCCCGCACTCGATCTTGACGGTCTGCGACCTCGAGTAGCCCGTGTGCGCCGCCACCGCGTCGAGGGTGAGCCCGCGGCCCTCGCGCAGTGCCCTGAGCAGGTCCCCGAAGATCCTCATGCTCACCGAGCGCTTGTCCTCGACCGTCATGCGGTCACCCCCGTCCGGTCCACCTGGTGTCGTCCCGGCCGCCACGCTAGGCACGTGGCGCCCGGCGGCACGCCGCGAACCGGCCGGATTCACCTGACCCGGCGAACGTCCGCCGGTGGGCGGGCGTGTGACGCGGGTCACGGCCCCCGTCCGATGAGTTCGCGACGGCCGCGCGGTCCACCAGGCATGACGGAGAACGTGAAGGGCCCCGCGAGCTACTTCCCCGCGATCGAGAAGAAGTACGGGCGGCCGGTCGGGGAATGGAAGGAGCTCATCCGCTCCTCCCCGCTGACCCGGCACATGGAGCTGGTCGGCTGGCTGAAGACCGAGCACGGCCTCGGGCACGGCCACGCCAACGCGCTGGTGGCGCACACCCTGGCCGAGGGCAAGGACCTGTCGTAGTCCCGGCCCCCGGCCCCTGCCCCCGGACCCGGGGGCAGGGGCCGGATCACTGCGGCAGGCGCGTCCCCTCGGGGAGCCGTACGCCGAAGTCGTCCGCGAGGACCCGCAGCACCTCGTCCGCGTCGGCGAGTTCGCGCTCCTTGCGGGTGCCGTCGGCGGCCGTCTCCGTGAGGTGCCGTCCGGTGAGGGAGAGGTGGGCGTCGCCGGTGGTGCGCTGGACGTAGACACCGTGGGAGAAGGGGGAGCGCGGGTTGGTCGCCACGTGCCAGTTGATGACCTCGTAGTCGGGGGCCTGGAAGGGCTCGACGGTGAAGGCGTACTGGTCCTCCCACCCGTCGTCCGTGGTGCCGGGCAGGTGCGCCTGGAGCTTCCACAGCTCCAGCGGGCCGTCGTGCGGCGCGTGGACCAGCCGGTGGCGGCGCGGCGCGTCGTGCAGCTCCACGTCCGCGACCAGCGGCAACGGCTCCAGCAGGGAGCCGATGCTGCCGAAGCCGACGTCGCTCACCCACGGCACCGGCTCGCCGGGCACGTCGGTGAGCATCAGCATGTGCGTACGGGGGCGGACGTCCCCCGGCTTCGCCCCGACCAGGACGCGCGCGGTGAGCAGCGTGACACGGAACCCGAGGGCGGTGAGCGCCGCGGCGAACAGGGTGTTGTGCTCGTAGCAGTAGCCGCCGCGCGTACCGCGGACGAGCTTGGCCTCCAGGTCGGGCAGCGCGAGCGAGGGGGCGTGGCCCAGGACCGGGTCGAGGTTCTCGAACGGGATGCCCAGCAGGTGGGCGCGGTGCACGGACCGCAGCACCTCCGCCGTGGGACGGCGATCCCCGGTCCAGCCGATGCGGGCGAGATAGGCGTCGAGATCGAGCGTCATGCGTCCACAGTACGGATGCGCGCCGCCGTTCCGGGAACGCGGGCCGGCCGGCCGCGGTGCGGGCGGAGGTGCCGCCGGGGGGCGGCGTACGGGGGCGGCGTACGGGGTCAGCGCTTGAGTTCCTCGCGGAGCCTGCGGTCGATCGCCAGGGCGAGTTCCGCCTCCACGACGGCCTGCACGAGGGGGCGCAGCCGGGCGATGGCCTCGGTGAGCCGGGTGGTGTCGCCGGACTGGAGGTCGGCCTCCGCGTCCGGCAGGACGTAGGTGCGGGCAAGCTCGACGAAGAGCTCGGCGAGCAGGTCCATGCGGCCCCGCATGTCGCGGCCGGCGGCCAGCACCTCGGCGAGCGGGATGCCCTCCCGGACCAGCGCGGCCGACGCCTCCAGGAGGCGGCGGCTGACGTGGACGACGTCGTCGCCGTCGACGGCGATGTAGCCGACGTCCAGGGCGGTGGCCAGGTTCTCCGCGGTGGCCTGGTCCCCGTAGTGGTCGGCGAGGCCCTCGGGGGTGAGCCGCAGCGGCTCCTCCTCCGACCAGCGGGTGGGCAGCCCCGGGTCCAGGCCGAGCAACTCGCCGACGTCGCGGCGGCCGCTCTCCCAGGCGTCCATCAACTCGGCGATGCCGCCGAGGGTGTGACCCCGTTCCAGCAGGGCCGTGACGGTCCGCAGCCGGGCCAGGTGGTGGTCGTTGTACCAGGCGATCCGGCCCTCGCGGCGCGGCGGCGGAAGCAGCTTGCGCTCCCGGTAGAAGCGGACGGTGCGGACCGGGACTCCGGCCGCCTCCGCCAGCTCGTCCATCCGGTACTCGCGCTCGTGCGTTGCCACGCCGTTCAGCCTATGCCGTGTCCGCGCCACATCGCGCGGCCCGACCTCTACCGCTGGTAACGCCTTCTGGTCTACGCTCCGACCGTGCCAGTGAACGCTGGCACGATTCGGCACAGGGGCGGCACCGAGAGGCGGCGGTATGGCCGGACACAGCGAACACGTGCGGGTTGCGGTGATCGGATCGGGGTTCGGCGGACTGGGCGCCGCCGTGCGGCTGCGACGCGAGGGGATCACCGACTTCGTCGTCCTGGAACGCCGGGACTCCGTCGGCGGCACGTGGCGGGACAACAGCTACCCGGGGTGCGCCTGCGACGTTCCCTCGCACCTGTACTCGTTCTCCTTCGCGCCCAACCCCCGGTGGCCGCGCACCTTCTCCGGCCAGCCGCACATCCGGGCCTACCTGGAACGGGTCGCGGACACCTTCGGCCTCCGCCCGCACCTGCGGCTCGAGACGGAGGTGACCGAGGCCCGCTGGGACGCCGGCGCCCGGCACTGGCGCATCACCACCTCGCGGGGCGAACTCACCGCGGACGTCGTGGTCTCGGCCACCGGGCCGCTGTCCGACCCCAAGCTGCCGGACGTCCCGGGCCTGGACGCCTTCCCGGGCAGGGTCTTCCACTCCTCGCAGTGGGACCACGACTTCGACCTCACGGGCAAGCGGGTCGCCATGGTCGGCACCGGGGCCTCCGCGATCCAGATCGTGCCCGCGATCCAGCCCGCGGTGGCGAGCCTGACCGTGGTGCAGCGGACGCCCCCGTGGGTGATGCCGCGCATGGACCGCGGGATCAGCCGGGCCGAGCAGTGGCTGCACGGCACGGTGCCGGCCACCGCCAGGGCGCGGCGCGGACTGCTGTGGCTGATCCGCGAGTTCCAGGTGGGCGCGTTCACCAAGCGCCCGGCGATGATGCGCGGCGCGCAGGCCGTCGCCGCCTCGCACCTGCGCAAGTCCGTCAAGGACCCGGCGCTGCGCGCCAAGCTGACACCCGACTACCGGATCGGCTGCAAGCGCATCCTGCTGTCGAACGACTACTACCCGGCGCTCGCGCGGCCCAACACCGAGGTCGTCGCCTCCGCGCTGAAGGAGGTGCGCGGCTCGACCCTGGTCATGGCCGACGGCACCGAGCGCGAGGTGGACGCCATCGTCTTCGGCACCGGCTTCCACGTCACCGACATGCCCATCGGGGACCGGGTGTTCGGCGCCGACGGCCGCTCGCTGGCCGAGCACTGGAAGGGCGGCATGGCCGCGCTGCGCGGCTGTGCCGTCGACGGCTTCCCCAACCTGCTGTTCGTCATCGGGCCCAACACCGGCCTCGGGAACAGCTCGATGATCCTGATGATCGAGTCCTCGCTGAACTACGTCGCGGCGTACCTGCGCGCCCTGGACACCACCGGGGCCGCCGCGCTCGACGCCCGTCCGGAGGCCGTGCGGTCCTGGAACGAGGCGGTGCAGCGCCGCATGGCCCGCACGGTGTGGAACACCGGGGGCTGCGTCAGCTGGTACCTGGACGACCAGGGCCGCAACACCACGGTGTGGCCCGGGACGACCGCCGAGTTCCGGCGCGCCACCCGGCGGCTGGACCTCCAGGAGTACGACATCGTGCCCGCCGGCGCCCCCGAGGAGCGCCCGGAGCGCGTGGAGGTGGCCTCGTGACCGCGTCCGTCTTCGACCTGCCGGCCACCCGGCGCACGCACTCCGTGCGGTCCGCGGACGGCACCTCGATCCATGTGGAGGAGTACGGCCCCGAGTCCGGCACCGCGCCCACCGTGGTGCTGATCCACGGCTGGACGTGCAGCACCCTGTTCTGGGCCCCGCTCATCCACGAACTCGCCGGGGAGTACCGCGTCGTGGCCTACGACCAGCGCGGCCACGGCGGCAGCGGCACCCCGCGCCGCGGCGGCTACGGCACCGGCGCGCTCGCCGACGACCTCACCGCGGTCCTGGAGGCCGCCGTCGAGGGCGACGAGAAGGTGGTGCTGGTCGGCCACTCCATGGGCGGCATGACCGCGATGGCGGCCGGCGACCGGGCCGCCGTGCAGTCCCGTACGGCCGCGGTGCTGCTGGCCAGCACGGGCAGCGGGCGGCTGCTCACCGAGGCCGCGGTGCTGCCGCCGCGGGTGCGCAGCAAGCGGGTGCGCGACGCCTTCCACCGCTTCCTGCTGGTCAGTTCCGCGCCGCTCGGCCCGCAGTCCGCGGTGACCCGGGCCGCGCTCAAGTACGGGATCCTGGGCGCGGCGTCGAGCCGGGAGCTGACGGCCGCCACCGCGCGCATCGTGCACGCCTGCGGGCGCCGGCAGCGCGCCGCGTGGGGCCGGGTGCTGGCCGGGCTCAACCTGGACGCGGGCGTGTCCGCGCTGCGTGCGCCCACCGCCGTGCTGGTGGGCGGGGCCGACAAGCTCACCCCGCCGGTGCACGCCCACGGCATGGCCGCCCGGCTCTCCGGGTTCGCCGGGCTCACCGAACTGCCGGGCCTCGGCCACATGACGCCGCTGGAGGCGCCGGCCGCGGTCGCCGGCGTCGTACGCACCCTCGTCGAGGACCATCTGCGGCCCGGAACGCAGGTCAAGGAGGAGACGGCATGAGCAGGTCGCTGGACGGGCAGGTCGCGGTGGTGACCGGTGCCGCCCGTGGGGTGGGGGCGGTGCTCGCACGTGAACTCGGCGCGCGCGGCGCCCGGTTGGCGCTGGTGGGGCTGGAGCCGGACGAACTCAAGCGCGTGGCCGAGGAGATCGGCCCCGACGCCGGGTGCTGGACGGCCGACGTCACCGACCGGGAGGCGATGGCCCGGGTGGCCGCGGAGGTACTGGAGCGCTACGGCCGCGTCGACGTCGTCGTCGCCAACGCCGGTGTGGCGACCGGCGGTCCGTTCCTGGACGTGGACCCCGCCGACTTCGAACGGGTCGTCCAGGTCAACCTGCTGGGCAGCGTGGTGACCGCCCGCGCGTTCCTCCCGGCGCTCGTCGCCTCGCGCGGCTACCTCCTGCAGATCGCCTCGCTCGCCGCGATCACCCCGGCACCGCTGATGACCGCGTACTGCGCCAGCAAGGCGGGGGTGGAGGCCTTCGCGCACTGCCTGCGCGCCGAGGTCGGCTTCAAGGGCGTCAAGGTCGGTGTGGGGTACCTGAGCTGGACCGACACCGACATGGTGCGGGGCGCCGATGAGGACGCCCTGATGCGTGAGGCCCGCGCCCGGCTGCCCTGGCCCGCCAACCGCACCTACCCGCTGGGACCGGCCGTCGAGCGCATCGCGGACGGGATCGCCCGCCGCTCGCCGCACGTCTACGCCCAGTGGTGGCTGCGCGGGATGCAGTCCGTACGCGGGTACGTGCCCGGCCTGATCGGCGGCGTCCTGGGGCGGCGCGAGATGCGCCGCCTGGAGCCGAGGATCGCCGCCGCGGGCGGCGTCCGGCACGGACTCGTCGGCCGGGGCGGCGCCGCCGACGAACGCGCCCGCTCGGAAAGGCCCGTCTGACCAGCGCCGTTCACGGACCGCGTTCGTCCGAAATGCGTACTGTGTCCGGCCGTGTCAGCCTGGTCGAGGCCCATTCCATACATCACGAAGGAGTGATCATGGGCAAGAACGACCCCACGCGAAACAAGGCCGGGCAGCAGCACCGCCCGCAGGCTCAGCCCCAGGGGCAGGAGCGTATCGGCCAGACCCGCGAGCGTGCTCAGGGCATGGCCGGCGACCCGATGCGCCAGCCGGGCAAGCCGCAGCACCGCGAGCCCGGCCAGGGTCAGCCGTCCAAGCAGCCCCCGGAGGGCATGCCCAAGGGCGACCGCGACCGCCGGCGCTCGCCGGAGGAGATCGACGAGCGGCACGAGCGGGCCTGACCCGCGTGGTCAAGGCGTGAAGGAGGGGCGCGTCCGTACCGGGCGCGCCCCTTCCTCGTCCTCGACCGGACCTTCCTCGGCGGAACCGCCCGCCGTCCCTGACGGGGAGGGGAGGTTCAGGGACGCGGGGGGAGCGGCGGCCGCCGCCGGTCCGGGCGGTCGGACAGATCGGGCGGTGTGGAGGCCGGGTGCTTCTCCAGCAGGTCCAGTGCCGTCTGCACGGCGATCTCCAGGTCGGTGCGGCGGCCCTCCGCCCAGTCCAACGGCGTGCGGATGACGGGGATGTCCGGCTCCACGCCGTAGTTCTCCACCGCCCAGCCGTAGGCCTCGAACCAGGCGGCGTTCATCGGCACCGTGATCACCGTGCCGTCGCCCAGCCGGTGCCGGCCGGTCATGCCGACCACACCGCCCCAGGTGCGGTGGCCCACCACGGGGCCGATGCCCAGCAGCCGGAACGTGGCGGTGATCATGTCGCCGTCGGAGGCCGTCGCCTCGTCCGCCAGTGCCACGATCGGGCCCCGCGGGGCGTTGCCGGCGTAACTCACCGGCTGCGCGTGGCGGGTGTGGTCCCAGCCGAGGATCTTGCGGGTCAGGCTCTCCACCACCAGGTCGCTGATGTTGCCGCCCGCGTTGCCGCGCACGTCGACGATGAGCGCCGGATGGACGATCTCGATGCGCAGGTCGCGGTTGAACTGCGCCCAGCCCGAGCCCCCCAGGTCGGGGATGTGCAGGTAGCCGCACTTCCCCTCGCTCAACGCCCGTACGACCGCGCGTCGTTTGGCCACCCAGTCCTGGTAGCGCAGCGGCCGCTCGTCCACCAGCGGCACCACCGCGACCCGGCGCGGATGCCCGCCGTCGGGCGGGACGAAGGTCAGCTCCACCGTGGTGCCGCCCGCGGCCGACAGCAACGGGCCGGGACCGGCGTCCGGGTCGACGGCGCGGCCGTCGACGTGGGTGAGCGCCGCGCCCTCCAGGATGCCGGTGCCGGCCAGCGGCGAACGCGCCTTGGAGTCGGAGGACTCGCCCGGCAGGATGCGGGTGACGACCCACCGGCCGTCCTTGGTGTGGAGGAAGTTGACGCCGAGCAGCCCGATCGGCCGCTGGTAGTGCGGCGGCCCCTCGCTGCGGCGGGCGGACGCCACGTACGCGTGCGAGGTGCCCAGTTCGCCGAGGACCTCGCGCTGCAGGTCGGCGAACTCGTCCGGGGTGGCGACCCGTTCGACCAGCGGACGGTACTGGTCGAGGATCTCCGGCCAGTCGATGCCGCACATGTCCGGCGCCCAGAAGTAGTCGCGGATGATCCGCCCGGCCTCGTCGAACGCCTGCCGCCACTCGGTGGGCGGGTTCGCCTCGTGCAGGATGCGGCGCATGTCGATGTAGACGGTGGAGTCCAGGTCGCCCGGCTCGTACGCCGGGACCACCGTCAGGTCGCCCTCGTCGAAGACCACCAGCTGCGTGCCGTCGCCGCTGATCCGGTACCAGTCCATGTGCCGCACCAGCTCGACCCGCTTGGACTTCGCCAGGCCGAAGTACTCCAGCGTGGGGCGGGCGGAGGGGTCGGTCGGGTTGACGAAGGTCTCGCCGAGCGCGCCGGAGATCGGCCAGCGCAGCCAGGTCAGCCCGCCCCGCACCGCCTCCAGCGAGCTGTACTTGGAGGCGGGCACCGGGAAGGGCGTCACCCGCATCGGCAGCCCGGCCGCCTCCACCGCCAGCGGCCCCTCGGTGAACCCGGTCGGGTCCAGCCCGCCCCCCGGCGGTCGGCCCTCCACGGGCAGCGCGAAGGGCGAGGGCGTCGCCGAGTGCAGCGGTACGAGGTGCGGGCGGCAGCCCAGCGGGAAGGACAGGTCTCCGGTGTGCACGTCGTACACCGGGTCGAAGCCGCGCCAGGACAGGAAGGCCAGGTAGCGGCCGTCGCGGGTGAAGACCGGCTGCTCGTCCTCGAAACGGCCGTTGGTGACGTCGATGAGGGTGTGCTTGCCGGTCTCCGGGTCCGGGCTGAGCCGGGCGATCCGGATCTTCCGCAGCGAACGGCCGATGACCGGGTGGGACCAGGCGATCCAGTCGGAGTCCGGGGAGAAGGACAGGTCGCGGACGGGACCGTTGGACGAGCGGACCAGCTCGGCCACCGCGCCCGACTCCGCGTCGACCATGAGCAGCCGGCCGTCGTGGGAGGCGACGGCGAGGATCTGGCCGTCGGGCGAGGGCACCAGCTCGTGGACGCGGCCGAGCAGCCCGCACGCCAGCCGGGTGCCGCCGCTGCTGCACGGGGGCCGAGGCTCGGTCTGCCCCTCGGCGGCCGCGATCTCCTGCGCGGTCTCCTCCTCGTCCTCCTCCCCGCCCCCGTCCCCGGTGCCCTCCTCCGTGGCTCGCAGGGCCTGCGCGACCGCGTCGTCGGCGTCGGCGATGTCGGCGGCGGCCAGCGCCGCGGGGCGGCCCGGCAGCGCGGCGATCTCGATGGCGTCCTCGCCCTCGGCGTCGGTGACGAAGGCGATCCGCCCGGTGTCGCCCAGCATGACCGGCAGCCGGACCCGCGACCCCGGCACGTCGGAGATGGTGCGCGCGGGCCCGTCGCGGTGGGTCAGCCAGTACAGGCTGCCGCGCACGCACACCGCGCTGGCGCGTCCGGTGCGGTCCACGGCCAGACCGTCCAGGTACGCCGAGGCCGGGACCTGGTACGGGCGCCGGCCGGCGCGCGGGCCGCCGAGGTCCACGGTGAGGCGGCGCGGCACTGAGCCCGGGCCGAGGTCGTCGACCAGCCACACCTCGCCCGCGCACTGGTAGACCACGCGCGTGCCGTCGGTCGCCGCGCTGCGGGCGTAGAAGTCGGCGTGGTCGGTGTGCCGCCGCAGGTCAGTGCCGTCCGGCAGGCAGGAGTACAGGTTGCCGATGCCCTCGTGGTCGGAGAGGAAGGCGATGCGCCCCGCGACGAACATCGGCGACTCCAGGTGGCCGTCGACCTCCGGCACCAGCCGCCGGCACTGCAGCCACAGCCGCCCCGTCGCGCCGCCCCGGTACCGCTTCCACGAGGCCGGCTCGTGGGGCGCGGTCGCCGTCAGCAGCAGCGTCCGGTGCTCGCCCTCCTCGCTGTCGTCCACGGCGATGTCCGACACCGGGCCCCAGGGCAGGCGGCTGCCCGGACCGCCCTCGACGGGGACGCCGTAGGCCCACGTGTAGTGCGAGAAGGGTTCGCCGTGGGAGGAGACGGCCAGGATGCGGCCGTCCCGCGTCCAGGAACGCACGCGTGTGTCGGTGCTGCCCCAGTAGGTCAGCCGGCGGGCCGGGCCGCCCTCCACCGGCGCGACGTACACCTCGGGGTCGAGGGAGCGCCAGCTGTTGAAGGCGATCACCGACCCGTCGGGGGAGAAGCGCGGATGCCCGACCCGGGTCCGGTCGGCCGTCACGCGCCACGCGCGCCCCTCGCCCAGGGGCGCGACCCAGATGTCGTCCTCGGCGACGAAACAGAGCCGCTCGCCGTGAACATGCGGAAACCGGAGATATGCGGCGTCGCTCACTCATCCATCGTTCGCGGCTCCCGGAGCCCGGGCAACTTTTCCGGCCGCCGTCAGCGCAGGCACTCCCGCACCGCCCGGACCAGCGCCTGGGCGCGCGGATCGGCGGTGACGTTCTTCTGCATGCCGTTGGTGACGTAGCCGAAGGCGACGCCCTCACCCGGGTCCGCGAAGCCCAGCGACCCGCCGCGGCCCGGGTGCCCGAAGGAGCCCGGGGACAGCAGCGGGGCGGCCGGGCCGTGCAGCATGAAGCCCAGGCCGAAGCGGGTGTTCACCACCAGGACGCGGTCCGGGCCCTCCGACTCCGGGGTGCGCGCTGAGGTGAGCGTCGCCGGCGCGAAGAGCCGGGCGCCGGGGCCCTCGACCTCCCCTATGAGCGCGGCGTAGAAGCGGGCCAGCGAACGGGCGGTGGCGATGCCGCCGGAGGCCGCCAGTTGCGCCGCGTGGTAGGCGGCGTCGTTCTCGTCCGGCAGCGGGTCGATCGCGCCGAACGCCCGCCGGGTCAGCGACGACGGGTCGTCGTACGCCTCGGTCACGTTCCGCTTGGGCCGCGCGCGCAGCCCCGCCGCGGCCGGGGGCGGCGGGGTGTCCACGGCGGCGATCCGCCCGACGCGGTGCTCCTCGCCCGCCGGCAGGCCGATCCACAGGTCGAGGCCGAGCGGGCGGGCGATCTCCTCCGCCACGTAGCGCCCGAGGGAGCGTCCGCCGCTCGCGCGCCGCACCAGCTCGCCGATCAGCCAGCTGTACGTCTGCGCGTGGTAGCCGTGGTCCGTCCCGGGCGCCCAGAACGGGGCCTGCGCCGCGATCGCGCGCGGCCCGCTGACGCCGTCCTGCGCCTGCTCCGGGGTGAGCGGGGTGTCCAGCGCCGGCACCCCGGCCCGGTGCGCCAGGGCGTCGCGGACCGTGACCCGCTCCTTGCCGGCGGTCTTGAACTCGGGCCAGTACGTGCCGACGGGCGCGTCCAGGTCGAGCTGCCCCCGCTGGTGCAGCAGGAGCAGGCACGCCGCCGCCACGCCCTTCGTCGCCGAGCGCACCACCTGCGCCGTGTCCTGCGCCCAGGGCGCGCCGCCGGCCCCGTCCCCGCCGGCGGAACCCGCCCACAGGTCCACGACCTTGCGGCCGTCCCGGTACAGCGCCACGGCCCCGCCGCGCTCGCCCCGCTCCTCGAAGTTCCGGACGAAGGCCTCCCGGACCGGCTCGAAGCCTTCCGTCACTGCCCCGTGGACGTCCACCACAGCCCGTGCTCCCACCATGCGCCGCCGTTGTTGCTCCCCCCATGGTGCCTCCCGCCCGGGACCGGTCAGGACCGGGGTCGGGACACACCGGCGGCGCGCGGGGGGACCGGTCAGGCGGTCGCCATCGCGGCGGCGCGCCCCGCCGTACGGCCGGAGAAGATGCAGCCGCCGAGGAAGGTCCCCTCCAGCGAGCGGTAGCCGTGTATCCCGCCGCCACCGAAGCCGGCCGCCTCGCCCGCCGAGTACAGCCCCAGCAGCGGCTCGCCGTCGGCGCGCAGCACCCGTGCGTCCAGGTCGGTCTCCATGCCGCCGAGCGACTTGCGGGTCAGGATGTTCAGCCGCACCGCGATCAGCGGGCCCGCCTTCGGGTCCAGCAGCCGGTGCGGGGCGGCGGTGCGGATCAGCTTGTCGCCGATGTAGTTGCGGGCCCCGCGGATCGCGGTGACCTGCAGGTCCTTGGTGAAGGTGTTGGTGATCTCGCGGTCGCGGGCCTCGATCTCACGGCGCATCGCCGTCTCGTCGAGCAGGTCGTCCTTGGTGAGCGCGTTCATGCCGCGCACCAGCTCCGGCAGGTCGTCCGCCACGACGAAGTCCACGCCGTTCCGCTTGAACGCCTCGACCGGGCCGGGCGCCCCCGGCAGTACGCGCTTGAGCACGTCGCGCACGCTCTTGCCGGTCAGGTCCGGGTTCTGCTCGGAGCCCGACAGCGCGAACTCCTTCTCGATGATCTTCTGGGTGAGGACGAACCACGTGTACTCGTGCCCGGTCCGCATGATGTGCTCCAGCGTCCCCAGCGTGTCGAAGCCCGGGAACAGCGGGACCGGGAGCCGCCTGCCGGTCGCGTCCAGCCACAGGGACGACGGGCCCGGCAGGATGCGGATGCCGTGCCTGGCCCAGATCGGGTCCCAGTTCTCGATGCCCTCGGTGTAGTGCCACATCCGGTCGCCGTTGATCAGGTGCGCCCCCGCCGCCTCGGCGACCCCCAGCATCAGGCCGTCCACATGGGCCGGAACGCCCGACAGCAGCTTGCGCGGCGGCGTGCCCAGCCGCTCCGGCCAGGCCGCGCGCACCAGTTCGTGGTTGCCGCCGATGCCGCCCGAAGTGACGATCACCGCCTGCGCCTTGAGCTGGAACTCCGCCCGGATCTCCCGCGAACTCGCTTGGCCGCGCTCGGCGTCGCTGTCCACCAGGATCTCGCCCGCCACGCCGTCCACCGCGTCGCCCGTCGTCGTCAGGGCCGTCACGCGGTGCCGGAAGCGCAGTTCCACCAGGCCCCTGTCGACGGCCTCCCGCACCCGGCGCTCGAACGGCGCCACGATGCCCGGGCCCGTGCCCCACGTGATGTGGAAGCGGGGCACCGAATTGCCGTGCCCGGTCGCGAGGTAGCCGCCGCGCTCCGCCCAGCCGACCACCGGGAAGAACCTCATTCCCTGCGCGTGCAGCCACGACCGCTTCTCGCCTGCGGCGAAGTCCACGTACGCCTCGGCCCACTCGCGCGGCCGGCGGTCCTCGGGGCGGTCGAAGCCGGCGGTGCCCATCCAGTCCTGCAGGGCGAGTTCGCGGCTGTCCTTGATCCGCATCCGGCGCTGCTCGGGGGAGTCGACGAGGAACAGCCCGCCGAAGGACCAGAACGCCTGGCCGCCCAGGTTGCTCTCCGGCTCCTGGTCCAGCAGGAGGACCTTGCGGCCCGCGTCGGCCAGCTCGGCGGTCGCGACCAGACCGGCCAGTCCAGCTCCGACGACGATGACGTCCGCGTCCAGCGCCATGGTGTGCCTTTCCGCTCCCCTTGGGTGTGCAGGCACGTTACGCTACGCGCGAGTAAGGAGGCGAGAGGGCAGCGCCTTTCAATCGCTCGCCGGCGGGAGATGACCCGATGCGCAGGTTCGAGGGACACGTCGCCGTCGTCACCGGGGGCGCCCAGGGCATCGGCGCGGCGACCGCCCGGCGCCTGATGGCCGAGGGCGCGGACGTCCTGCTGGCCGACCTGGACGCGGACCGTGCCGCGGCGACGGCGGAGGCCCTCGCCGAGGAGACCGGCGGCCGGGCAGCGGCGGTGCGCTGCGACGTCGTCGACCAGGCCGCGGTGGACGCCGCCATGGCGTACGCCGTCGAACGCTTCGGGCGGCTCGACGTGCTGGTCAACAACGCCTACGCCTGCCACGTGGACCCGCCGCGGTTCGAGGACGTCCCGGACGCCGAGTGGTACGAGGACCTGGAGGTCACCCTCACCGGGGCCATGCGCTGCGCCCGCGCGGCGCTGCCGCTGCTGGCGGAGGCGGGCGGGCGCGGGGCGATCGTCAGCATCGGCTCCGTCAACGGGCACATGAACTTCGGCAACCACGCCTACAGCGCCGCCAAGGCGGGGCTCGCCTCCCTGACCCGCACGCTGGCCGTGCACGCCGCCCGACGCGGCGTCCGGGTCAACCTCGTCGCCCCCGGCACGGTGCGGACGCCCGCCTGGGCGGGGCGCGAGGACGCGCTCGACCGCCTCGCGGGGGTCTATCCCCTCGGGCGGGTCGGCGAGCCCCGTGACATCGCGGCGGCGGTCGCGTTCCTCGCCTCCGGCGACGCGTCCTGGATCACGGGGCTCACGCTGCCCGTGGACGGGGGGATCCTTGTGAACGCGGCATCGTTCCGCTCCGCGCTGGATTGACGCCTCCGGCGGGCTGCCCGGTTGTTGTGTGCGGGCCCGCCGCAGGCGCAAACAACCCGCACACGACAACCGGCCGCAACCACAACCGACCCGGTCACACGTGAAGCATCAGGCCGATCCCCGCAACGACCAGCAACGCCGCCACGACCCGGGACCGCCCCAGCCGCTCCTTGAAGAACACCGCCCCGATGACCGCCCCCGCGATGATGGACGTCTCCCGGAGGGCCGCGATGGGGGCGAGGTCACCGCGCGTCTGGGCCCACAGGACGAGGCCGTAGGCGGACATGGACAGCGCCCCGCCGAGCAGGCCGCGGCCGGCGACCGGGCGCAGTTGCGCGGGGAGCGCCGCGCCGCGCACCGCGAGGGCGCAGGACACGAGCAGGACGCCCTGGACGAGCAGGAGCCAGGCGACGTACCCGAGGGCCGTGCCGGACGCGCGGACGCCGACGCCGTCGACCACGGTGTACGCCGCGATGGTCAGGCCGGTGCCCACGGCCGCGCCGACCGCCGGCCAGTCCTTGCGGCGGCCCCGCATGCCCCACAGGGCGGCCCCGCCGAGCCCGGCGGAGGCGACGAGGACGCCCGCGGTCTGCAGGGCGTCCGGCACCTCGCCCACGAAGACCGCCGCCAGCAGCGTCACGACCATCGGGGCGACGCCCCGCGCGATGGGGTAGACCTGCCCGAAGTCGCCCAGCGTGAAGGACTTCATCAGCAGGTACATGTAGGCCATGTGGATCCCCACCGACGCGGCCAGGTAGGGCCAGGCGCCGGCCGCGGGCAGTGGCGCGAACCCGGCGACGGCCGCGCCGCAGAGCGCTCCGCCGCCCCCGACGAGGGTGAACGCGACCAATTGGTCCTTGATGCCGTGGGCGATGGCGTTCCAGGCCGCGTGGGTGACGGCCGCGAGCAGGACGGCCGCCGCGATCAGCGGTGTCACGCGGTGCGTTCGCGGACGTCGGCGAGGGTCGCCCCGGCGTGCCCGACGAGTTCGGCGGGGGCCATGGGGAAGACGGTGTGCGGGGTGCCGGCGGCCGCCCACACGGTCGCGTGCTCCAGCAGGCCCCGGTCGGCGAGGACGGTGGTCCGCGTGCGGTGCCCGAAGGGGGGTACGCCGCCGATGGCGTACCCCGTCGTCTCGCGCACCAGGTCCGCGTCGGCCCGGCGCACCTGCGTCGCGCCGAGTTCGGCGCGGACCCGTTCCACGTCGACCCGGGAGGCGCCGTCCATCAGGACCAGGACCGGGACCCCGTCCGCCGTGAAGACCAGGGACTTGACGATCTGGCCGAGCTCGCAGCCGACGGCCGCGGCGGCCTGCGCCGCGGTGCGGGTCGCGTCGGGGAAGGCGCGCACGGGTACCCGGAGGCCCAGCGCGGTGAGCGCTTCCGCGAACCGGGGATGGGCTGCAGCTGAAGTCGACATGTCCGGCACGCTAGTCCCCGGCGGGGCGCGGGGGCCAAGCCATTTGCGGGCGGGTCACGAGGAGGCCTTGAGCACCGAGGCCACGATCGGCCCGGCGGAGTCGCCGCCGTGCCCGCCCTCCAGCACCATCCCGCCGGCCGCGACGTCACCGCGGAACGCGACGAACCACCCGTTGGGCTGTTCCTGGCCGCCGACCTCCGCGGAGCCGGTCTTGGCGCCGACGTCGCCGTAGACCCCGCGCATCGCGCCCGCGGCGGTGCCGCTCGACGCGGTCAGCCGCATCATCGACTTGAGGTTGCCGCGGACGCCGGACGGCAGGCCGCTGCGGGCCTTGGCGAGGGGGCCCTCGATCAAGCCGGCGGCCACCAGCCGGGGCTGGCGGAACACGCCGTTCTGCACGGTGGCGGCGATGGAGGCCATGTTGAGCGGGCTCATCTGTATCTGGCCCTGGCCGATCATCTCCTCCGTCATCTCGTCGCCCGGGCCGCCGGGAACGCGGCCGTCCCAGGCGGGGACGCCGACGTTCCAGGTCTGGCCGAAGCCGTAGTAGCGCTGCGCGACCGAGGGGACCGAGGACTCGTCGAGCCGTCCGGCGAGCTTGATGAAGCCGGTGTTGCAGGAGATCGCGAAGTCCCGCTGGAAGGTGGCCGACGGGTCGGAGGAACTCTCCACGTTGTGGAACATCTTGCCGTTGTCGTAGTTCGCGGTCGCCGGGCACGGCGCCGGGGTGCCCGGGGTCACGCCCTTCTCCAGCAGCGCGGTGGCGGTGACGACCTTGAAGGTGGATCCGGGCGCGACCTGCGCGTTGAAGGCGTTGTTGTTGTCGGTCGACGGGTTGTTGGCGAAGGCGAGGATCTCGCCGGTGCTCGCCTTGACCGCCGCGACCGACGACTGGCTCTTGTTCTTGACGGCCTGTTCGGCGGCCTTCTGGGCGCGCGCGTCCAAGGTGGTGGGGAGTTTCGCCGGTGTGCCCTCGGCGATCACGTGCAGTGTCTGGCCGGGGCCGTCGCCGCCGTTCACCCAGGTCTCGATGCCCGGCTTGCCGCCGGAGAGCTTGGCGCCGTAGCGCTCGCGGAGCTGCGGCAGCACCGAGGCCAGCGAGGGGTAGTCGTCGGCGTCCAGGACCTTGCCGTTGCGGTCGACGACGTCCACCGGCGGTGAGCTGGCCTCACCGGTCTCCAGTGACTGACCCTCCGTCAGCTTGGGGTGCATCACCGCCGGTTGCCAGTCGACGAGGGGGCGGTGGGTGGTCTCGCCGCGGAAGACGGTGAGCTTCGACGAGTACGTCCACGTGGAGGTCTTGCCCTTGTAGGAGAGCGAGGCCACGACCTTGAACGGCACGACGTCCCCCTGGGGGGTGCCCGGTGTCAGCCGTACGCGGGCGACGTGCGCGTCCTGCCGGTAGGCGGCCAGGTCCGTGGAGGCCGTCGTCGCGTCGTTGGTGAGCGCCCCCGCCGCTGTGGTGTCCCCCTTGGCCCACGCGGCCAGGAAGTCCGCGGCGGTCTTCTTCACCTCGGCCGCGGTGGGCGGCCCGGTCTCGACCGGCGCGGCCTCCGCGGAGAAGCCGCCGCCCCCGGCCAGCCCGTCGTAGATGTTGTACGCCCCGTACGCGGCGGTTCCCACCAGTCCCGCGGTCAGCGTGGCGACGATCCCCAGCTTCACTCCTCGGCGCATGGCACCGACCCTCCCCGTGGTCCCCCTGAACATGTTCAAAAACGTGGCAGTGCAAGCGCACTCTACGGGACGCGGGTGGAGCCGGGGTGCCCGACCGGGTCACAGCTTCAGCACGCGCTTCCCATGGCACGGGAAAGTCCGCCGGTCAGGGCCCCTACCGGCGGGTCACCTTTCCGGCCCGGGCGGGAGCCGCTCCTCGTCCGTGAGGGCCAGTTCCGCCCAGACGATCTTGCCCTCCCCGGTCCTGCGGACGCCCCACCGCGTGCACAGCTCCGCCACGATCACCAGGCCCCGGCCGCCCTCGTCGGTCGGTTCGGGGCGGCGTGGCAGCGGCGGGCCGGGACCGGCGTCGAAGACCTCGCAGGACAGCTTCATGTGCCGGACCAGCCGCAGCCGCACGGGTCCCGCCCCGTGCCGTACGGCGTTGGCCAGCAGTTCCCCGACGATCTGCTCGGCGGCCCCCCGCACCCGGTCCAGCCCCCACGCGGACAACTGCCGGGCCGCCTCGGACCGCACCGCTCCGACGGCGGCCGGATCGGCGGGCACCTCCACCCTGAACACCCGGTCGGCGCTGAAGCTGCAGGTCCTGGCGAGCAGCAGCGCGACGTCGTCGTCCTGGCCGCTCGTGGGCAGCAGGTCGACCACCCCGTCGCACAGGTCCTCCAGCGAGGTCCCCGGCGGCCGGGTGAGCGCCGTCCGCAGGCGTTCCAGCCCCTCGTCGATGTCGCCGTCCCGGGTCTCGACGAGCCCGTCGGTGTACAGGGCGATCACGCTTCCCGCGGGCAGCTCCAGGTCGACCGACGGGAAGGACCGCAGGCCCACGCCCAGCGGCGCCCCGGAGGGCATCTCCGGGAAGGCCGCCGTGCCGTCCGGGGTGACGACCGCGGGCGGCGGATGCCCGGCCCGGGCGATGGTCAGCCGCTCCTCGATGGGGTCGTAGACCGCGTACACGCAGGTGGCGCCGAGGATGCCGGCGGCGGGGGAACCCTCGTCGAAGTCCTCGAAGCCCAGCCGTACGACGAGGTCGTCCAGCGCGGCCAGCAGCCGGTCGGGCGGCAGCTCCAGGCTCGCGAGGGTACTCACCGCCGTGCGGATGCGTCCCATGGCCGCGGCGGCGTTGAGGCCGTGGCCCACGACGTCCCCGACGACCAGGGCCACCCGGGCGCCGGACAGCCGGATCACGTCGAACCAGTCGCCGCCCACGCCGTCCTGGGTGTCCGCCGGCAGGTAGCGCCAGATCGTCTCCAGGGCGAACCCGGCGCTGGGGTTACGGGGGAGCAGGCTGCGCTGCAGCGTCAGTGCCATGGTGTGCTCGCGCGTGTAGCGGCGGGCGTTGTCCAGGCTCAGCGCGGCCCGGCTGACCAGCTCCTCCGCGAGCGTCCTGTCGTTCTCGTCGAACGGCGTGGGGTTCTCGCTGCGGACGAGCACGGCGACACCGAGGATCTCGTCCCGCGTGTGCACCGGCAGGATCAGCAGGCTGTGCATCCCGACGTCGAGGACCCGCTGCAGCCGCTGCGCGTCCTCCTCCAGCCACGTGCCGGGCTCGGTGTCCAGTTCCGTCTCCATGTACGTCCGGCCGGAGCGCAGCACCTCGATGAACGGCGAGTGCGGGGGGACGAAGACGGGGCTGCCGCGCGCGTAGAGCGACTCCCGGAAGTCGTCGTGGACGGAGGCGATCCCCGCCCGGTGGAAGACGGGGACGTTGCCGCCCTCCATCACGCCGAGCCGGGTGAGCGGGGCGTTGCCGAGCCGCACCGACTCCGCGAGGTCGATCGTCGCGTAGTCGGCGAGCAGCGGCACCAGCAGGTCGGCGAGGTCCTGCGCGGTCTGCAGGACGTCCAGGTTGGTCCCGATGCTGCTCGCCGCGCGGCCGAGCACGGTCATGCGGTCCCTGGCCCGCCGGCTCTCCGTGACGTCCACGTTCACCGAGCAGACGCCCGGCAGGCCGTGGCGGACGTCCTCGATCCGGAAGACGGAGAGCGCGTACGCGCGCTGCCGCAACCGGTCCAGCTGGTCCAGCTCCCGGTCGATCACCGGGACGCCGCTCTCCAGGACCTCGCGCAGCAGCGACTCGACCTGCTCGGTGTTGGAGTAGAGCGGCGACTCGTCCAGGTGCCGTCCCAGGCGTTCCTCCCGGGAGAGGCCGAACTTCTCGGCCAGGGCGTCGTTCAGCCAGGCGGTGCGCAGGTCGCTGTCCCAGATCGCCATCGGGAAGGGGCTCAGCTCGCAGGCCGACTCCAGTACGGACGGGCGCACCCCGGCCGTCGTGACCAGCCAGTCCACCGTGCCCGCCGCCCCCGGCAGTCCGGTCACCCGCAGGTCCACGTCCAGCCGCCCGCCGTCACGGTGCCGCAGCGCGGCCGGCCCGGCCCACTCGCCGGTGAACCCCCGCGGGCCGCGGCCCGGCGCGTCCAGCAGCATCGTGGCATCCCGGCCCAGCACGTCCTCCGCCGTGTACCCCAGCAGCCTGCGGGCGACCTCGGTCCAGCGGACCAGGACCCCGCCGGCGTCGACCACCGCCAAAGCTGCGCCGGCGCTGTCGAGCGCCGACGCTTTACCGGGCACGCTGCGATCGGGGGCGGACATACGTGACATTCCCTCGGGGTTCACGCTAGGTCCGCGCCCTCCCCCCTGCAAACGGTCACCGGCCAGGTCAGCGGCCCCGCTGCCACCAGCGGCGCTTCGTCCGGGCCGTCACCGGGGCGTCGCCGTCCGGCTCCCAGGTCCGCAGTGCGGCGCGAATGCGGTCGAACGTGGCGACCGGATGCCGCCCGCCGGTGCCGGACAGCGCCAGGCCCACGCAGACCAGCCTGAAGCTGTCGCCCTCCACGGGAACGACCGTGAACACCGGGGCACCGACGCATCCGTCGGGCAGTTTCCCGGTCCACCGGACGCCCTTCCCTCGACGGTCCAGCGCCACCCCTTGCGCTCGGTGCCGGCGTGCCGAGGTCCGCCCGCGGTGTGGCCCCGCCGCGCGGGGTGGCCGGGTCAGATCCAGGTGTCGAGCCACATGCGGTCGCGCCAGGCGTCCATGGGGATGGTCTGCCCGGTGTAGAGCGGGAAGAAGTAGATGAAGTTCCAGACGATCAGCAGCACCAGGGTGCCCGCGCCGACCGCGCCCCACATGCGGCGGCGTTCACTGGAACCGGGGGGACCGAGGATCGCGCCGAGCATCATCGCGACCGCGAGGCAGAGGAACGGCACGAAGACGACCGCGTAGAAGAGGAAGATCGTCCGCTCCTGGTAGTGGAACCACGGCAGGTAACCGGCTGCGACGCCGCAGGCGATCGCGCCGGCGCGCCAGTCGCGGCGGAAGATCCAGCGGTACAGGACGTACAGCAGGGCGAAGCACCCGGCCCACCACAGCAGCGGGGTGCCGATGGCGAGCACCTCGCGGGCGCAGCCGCCGACCGCGGTGCAGCCGTCCTTGCCGAACTTGGGGGACTCGTAGAAGTACGACACCGGGCGGCCCAGGACCAGCCAGCTCCACGGGTTGGACTGGTAGGTGTGCGGGGAGTGCAGGTTGACGTGGAAGTCGTAGACCTGCGACTCGTAGTGCCACAGGCTGCGCAGCGCCGCCCAGGCGTTCGAGAGGAAGCCGCCGTCGCCCTTGGCCCAGTCGCGGTCGTAGCCCTTGGCGGTGGTGAACCAGCCGAGCCAGGTCACCAGGTACGTCACGACGGCGACGCCGAGCATGGAGATCCCCGCCCACAGCCCGTCCAGCCAGAACGCCGTGAGCCGGGGGTAGCGTGCGCCGGCCACGCGGCGGGCGCCGGCGTCCCACAGCACGGTGAGGACGCCGAAGAACGCCAGGACGTACAGGCCGTTCCACTTGGTGCCGATGGCCAGGCCCAGGCAGATCGCGGCCGCGATCCGCCAGGGGCGCAGGCCCAGCCACGTGAAGGAGGCGACGCGGTCGTCCGGGCGGCCCTCGGGGAGGGCGGCGGCGAGCCGGGCCCGCGCCCGGTCGCGGTCGATCAGCAGACAGCCGAAGGCGGCCAGCACGAAGAACATGACGACGAGGTCGAGCAGGGCGACGCGGCTCATCACGAAGTGCAGGCCGTCGACCGCCATCAGGCCGCCCGCGAGGCAGCCCAGCGCCGTGGAGCGGAACAGCCGGCGGCCGATGCGGCAGAGCATCAGCACCGACAGCGTGCCGAGCACGGCCATCGCGAAGCGCCAGCCGAAGGGGTTCAGCCCGAAGATCCACTCCCCGGAGGCGATCACCCACTTGCCGACCGGCGGGTGCACCACGTAGGAGGGGGCGTCCGAGAGCGGGATGGAGGGCGGGTCGGCGAGGATCAGCTCGTTGGCCTTGTCCGGCCAGCTCCCCTCGTAGCGGTACTGCAGGAGCGACCAGGCGTCCTTCGCGTAGTACGTCTCGTCGAATATCACCGCGCGCGGGCTGCCCAGGTTCCAGAAGCGCAGCAGTCCGGCGAAGAGCGCCACCAGCAGCGGACCGCCCCAGCCCGTCCAGCGGGCCAGCCGTGACGCCGCCGCCGGGCCCACGCCGAGCGCGGCCCACACCCGTGTCCCCGGCTCGGGGAACGGCGCGACCAGGCGCTCGCGCACGTCGGCGCGTGGGCGGTCCGCGTAGCCGTAGCGGCGCAGCCGCCGCTGCCAGGGGCTCTGCTCCTCCGCGGCCTTCGGTGCGTCCTCGACCCGGTGGGCGTGCGTCGCGGTGTCACTCGTCACCGGGCCATCGTAGGGAAGCCGCATGTGTATGTGCTGAGGACCGGGCCAACCGGGGGTACGCCGCCGCGCCGCCGCGGGGATCGCGCGGGCCCGGGCGGGCCCGCGGCGGGTGGGAGACTGGGGCGGTGACTAGCTCCGCAGGACCGGCCGCAGGCGTACTCGTACTCGCAGGGACCCCCATCGGCGACGTCGCCGACGCACCGCCGCGGCTCTCCGCGGAGCTGGCCGGGGCCGACGTGATCGCCGCCGAGGACACCCGGCGGCTGCGCCGGCTCACCCAGTCCCTGGGCGTGACCACCACCGCCCGGGTCGTGTCGTACTTCGAGGGCAACGAGTCGGCCCGCACCCCGGAGCTGGTCACGGCGCTGGAGGACGGCGCCCGGGTGCTGCTCGTCACCGACGCCGGAATGCCCTCGGTCTCCGACCCCGGCTACCGGCTGGTCGCGGCGGCCGTCGAGCGGGACATCCGCGTGACGGCCGTCCCGGGCCCGTCCGCCGTGCTGACCGCGCTCGCCCTCAGCGGCCTGCCCGTGGACCGCTTCTGCTTCGAGGGCTTCCCGCCCCGCAAGGCCGGTGAGCGGCGGGCCCGGCTCGGCGAGGCCGCCGGGGAGCGCCGCACGCTGGTGTACTTCGAGGCCCCGCACCGCCTCGCCGAGACCCTCGCCGCGATGGCCGAGGCCTTCGGCGCCGGGCGCCGGGCCGCCGTCTGCCGCGAGCTGACCAAGACCTACGAGGAGGTCAGGCGCGGCACCCTGGAGGAGCTGGCGGCCTGGGCCGCCGAAGGGGTGCGCGGGGAGATCACGGTCGTGGTGGAGGGAGCCCCGGAGACCGGGCCGGAGGAGCTGGACGCCACCGAGCTGGTGCGCCGGGTCCAGGTCCGCGAGGAGGCGGGCGAGCGCCGCAAGGAGGCGATCGCGGCCGTGGCGGCCGCGGCGGGGCTGCCCAAGCGGGAGGTCTTCGACGCCGTGGTCTCCGCGAAGCACGCCGCGAACCGTCCCACAACCGGCTAAACGCGGCACGGTGCAAAGTCCTATCGTAGGAGAGGGAAAAACCTGGGCCGCCCGATCGGCCCCGCGTCACACACACCCCAAAACTGGCTCAAGAATGGGCACCGCCGCTGTCGCCGACGCCCTGCCGGGCGTTCGCTGGTAGAGGGAAGTCCCGCTCCGGACGCCTCGTCCGGAGGGCATCAGGAGCTGCCATGAGCGAGACCATCGGAACCGATGGCACGGTTCGTGAGGCGTACGCCTTCGTCTGCATCAGCTGCGGCCGAGGATGGGAGCAGGCGTACGAGATCGAGCACCACGTCGACGCACAGGGTCGCGAGGTCGTCTGGTACATGGCGGACGGCAAGCGTGTGCCGTCCCCGCTGACCCGGCCGACGTGCGTGGAGTGCGAGAGCCACAAGGTCCGCATCATGCGGGCCGGACAGGTCTCCGATGTCGCCGGGTCCTGGTCGGCCACCGCGACCGCCGGGCCCCTGCCCGCCGCCTCCGACATGCGCCGGGTACCGGCCTCGTCCGCGGTGGAGGGCGCCGAGCGCCGGGCGCGGCACTGGTCGCCCCGCAACCTGCTGCACCGCAGGAGGGACGACCACTAGGCCGGGCGGAGCCGCCGTGCCGCCCGCCTAGGATCGGGTGCATGCCCGAGCAGAGCCAGAGCCAGCGCCCCAAGAAGGACGCGTCCGCCGCCCCTCCCCTCCCCGAACCGCTCGCGGTCGCGGTGGCGGATTCCCACACCCACCTCGACATGCAGGAGGGCAGCGTCGAGGAGGCGCTGGCGAAGGCGGCGTCGGTCGGCGTGACGACCGTGGTCCAGGTCGGCTGCGACGTCGACGGCTCCCACTGGGCGGCACGCACCGCGGACGCGTACGACGCCGTGTGGGCGGCCGTCGCCCTGCACCCCAACGAGGCTCCCAGGATCGTCCACGGGGACCCGGACGGATGGTCGCGCCAGGGGGCCCGCGAGGCGGGCGGTCTGCCCGCCCTGGACGCCGCCCTCGCGGAGATCGACGCCCTCGCCGCGCTGCCCCAGGTGCGCGGCGTCGGCGAAACCGGACTGGACTACTTCCGCACCGGGCCCGAGGGCGTCGAGGCCCAGCAGTACTCCTTCCGCCGTCACATCGACATCGCCAAGCGGCACGGCAAGGCCCTGGTCATCCACGACCGCGAGGCCCACGCCGACGTGCTGCGCATCCTCGACGAGGAGGGCGCGCCCGGCACCGTCGTCTTCCACTGCTACTCCGGCGACGCGGAGATGGCCAAGCTCTGCGCGGACAAGGGCTACTACATGTCCTTCGCCGGCAACGTCACCTACAAGTCCGCCCAGGACCTGCGCGACGCGGTCGCCGTCGCCCCCGCGGAACTGCTCCTGGTCGAGACCGACGCGCCCTTCCTCACCCCCGTCCCGCACCGGGGCCGGCCCAACGCCCCGTACCTGATCCCGGTCACGGTGCGGGCCATGGCCGCCGCCCGGGGCGCCGCGGAGGACGACCTCGCCGCGGCCATCGGGGCCAACACCGCCCGCGCCTTCGGTTACTGACGCCGCGTCGCGCGGTCGGCGTAACGCCGGGTGTCCGATTCCGGACCGCCGCCGCGACCCCTCGGTGCCCACCGCATCCGGGGCGGGGGCCCGCTGACCACGGCAGCGAGCGGTGCGGTGGGCACCCGTACCGGCGACACGGCGTGACCGTTCGGCTTGGGGGAGTGATGAATCCTCCGCTATGGTCCCGGTTCGGCCCGAATCGGGCCGGGCCGGAGGTACGCCGTGAGCAACAGGAGCAAGGCGGGCACGACGCGGGCCGGAACACGGTCCTCCGCGGAGGGCCCCGACCGCGGGACACCGGGTACGGCCCCCGCCGCCGAGGACGCCGAACCGCGTCCGGGGCGCGCGGCCACCCGGCGCAGGCGCGCCGCACGGCGCCCCGACACGCTGAGCAGGCTGCTGCCCCGGGCCCTCGTCGTCGCCTGCCTGGCGGGCGGCAGCACCGCCTACCTGGTCGGCGGCAAGGCCGTGCAGCTCAGCGTGGACGGCCGGCCACGCGTCCTGCACACCTTCGCCGGGAGCGTCGAGGAACTGCTGCAGCGCCAGGGCATCGAGGTCGGCGACCACGACATCGTCGCGCCCGGCCCCGATGCCGAACTGCGGGACGGCGACACCATCGCCGTCCGCTTCGGCCGACCGGTCGCGCTGACCCTCGACGGCAGGCCACGGCGGATCTGGACCACGGCCGGCACCGTCGACGGCGCCCTGCGCCAGCTGGGCGTCCGCGCGGACGGCGCCTACCTGTCCGCCTCCCGCGGCGAGGCCATCGGGCGGCACGGGCTGGAACTCGACGTCCGCACCGAACGGCAGGTGACCTTCCTCGTCGACGGGCACGAACGCCCGGTCCGCACCAACGCCGCCACCGTCGGCGAGGCGCTGCACGACGCCGGCATCGCGCTGCACGGCCTGGACGCCACCTCCGCCGACCCCGACAGCTTCCCCCGCGAGGGCCAGACGATCGCCGTGAAGCGCATCCGCGGCCACGACGAGACGCACGAGGAGCCGGTGCCGTTCCGCGTCGAGCGGACGGAGGACCCCACGCTGTTCGAGGGCACCACCGCCGTAGACACCCGGGGCAGGAACGGGCTGCGCCGGGTCACGTACGCGCACCGCACGGTCGACGGGGTCCGGCAGAAGCCGCGCCGCGTGGCCGAGGAGGTGCTGCGCGAGCCGGTGCGGCAGGTCGTGCGCGTCGGCACCAAGCCGCTCCCCGACAGCGTCGAGGGCGCCGACCACCTCAACTGGAAGGCCCTCGGCCAGTGCGAGGCGGGCGGCCGGCCGAACGCGGTGGACGCCTCCGGCACCTACGGCGGCCTCTACCAGTTCGACAAGCGCACCTGGCGCAACCTGGGCGGCCACGGTCGCCCACAGGACGCCTCGGCCAAGGAGCAGACGTACCGCGCCAAGCGCCTGTACATCCAGCGCGGCGCCGGCCCCTGGCCGGTGTGCGGCCGCAAGCTCTACTCCTAGCCGGTCTCGTCGTGGCCGGTCCGGGGCGCCTCCGATCGCGGGGGTGCCCCCGGGTACGGCGACGGGTCGTCCGGGTCGGTGACCGGCCAGCGGCCGGGGACGCCAGGATCCCGGTGACGGCGCACGGCGAGGCCACCGTGCCGGAGCGGGACGGCGCCCTGGCCCGGCCTTCCCCGCGTCAGCCGGGGGAGCCGGTCCGGGGGCGAGGGCCGGTCCGGGGGATGGCCCGCCGGGCACGGATACCCTTGAGCGGTGAGCACCACCGACCACTCCGGTCCCGCCGACGACGCCCTGCTCGGCCCCGCCGACATCCGTGAGCTGGCCGCCGCGCTGGGCGTCCGCCCCACCAAGCAGCGCGGCCAGAACTTCGTCATCGACGCGAACACGGTGCGCCGCATCGTGCGCACCGCGGACGTCCGGCCCGACGACGTGGTCGTCGAGGTCGGCCCGGGGCTCGGTTCGCTCACGCTGGCGCTGCTGGAGGTGGCCGAGCACGTCACCGCCGTCGAGATCGACGACGTCCTCGCCGCCGCCCTCCCCTCGACCGTCGCCGCCCGCCTGCCCGGCCGGGCCGGCCGCTTCGCGCTCGTGCACAGCGACGCGCTGCGCGTCGAGGAGCTGCCCGGGCCGCCGCCCACGGCGCTGGTGGCCAACCTGCCGTACAACGTGGCCGTCCCGGTGCTGCTGCACATGCTGGCGACCTTCCCGAGCATCGAGCGCACCCTCGTGATGGTGCAGTCCGAGGTGGCCGACCGGCTGGCCGCCGGTCCCGGCTCCAAGGTGTACGGGGTGCCCTCGGTGAAGGCGGCCTGGTACGCGGAGGTGAAGCGGGCCGGGGCCATCGGCCGCAGCGTCTTCTGGCCCGCCCCGAACGTCGACTCCGGGCTGGTCTCGCTGGTCCGCCGCAAGGAGCCGCTGGTCACCACCGCCTCCCGCGAGCAGGTCTTCGCCGTCGTGGACGCCGCCTTCGCGCAGCGCCGCAAGACGCTGCGCGCCGCGCTGTCCGGCTGGGCGGGCTCGGCCGCCGCGGCCGAGGAGGCGCTGGTCGCCGCCGGGGTCTCCCCGCAGGCCCGCGGGGAGTCGCTGACCGTCGAGGAGTTCGCGGCCATCGCCGAGCACGGCGGGCCCGCCGTTCCCCGGCGGTAGCAGGGGGCACAATGGGGGCGCCGCCGTGCCCCCGGACCGCGACGTCCCGTTCCCGCACGCGCCGCGCACCGCACGACCCACGCACCGAGGAGAACCGCGCCAGTGACCCGCCGCCCCGCGTCCGTGACCGTCCGCGTCCCCGCCAAGGTCAACGTCCAGCTCGCGGTGGGCGGGCCCCGCCCCGACGGCTTCCACGACCTGGCGAACGTCTTCCTCGCCGTCGGCCTGTACGACGAGGTCACCGTCGCCCACGCCGAGGAGCTGCGGATCACCGTCGCGGGCCCGGACGCCGACCAGGTCCCGGTGGACGGGAGCAACCTCGCCGCCCGCGCCGCCGTCGCGCTCGCCGCACGGCACGGCCTGGAGCCGCGCGTCCACATCCACATCGACAAGGACATCCCCGTCGCGGGCGGCATGGCCGGCGGCAGCGCCGACGCCGCGGGCGCCCTCGTCGCCTGCGACGCGCTGTGGGGCACCGGCGCGAGCCGCGAGGAGCTGCTGGAGATCTGCGCGGAGCTCGGCAGCGACGTCCCCTTCAGCCTGGTCGGCGGCGCAGCGCTCGGCCGCGGGCGGGGAGAGCTGCTGGAGCCGCTGGAGACCGGCGGCACCTTCCACTGGGTCTTCGCCGTCGCCGACGGCGGCCTGTCCACCCCCGAGGTCTACCGCGAGTGCGACCGGCTGCGAGGCGACGCCGCGGTGCCCGAGCCGGAGGCGTCCGCCGCCCTGCTGGACGCCCTGCGCGGCGGTGACGCCGGCGCCCTCGCCGCCTCCCTGGCGAACGACCTGCAGCCGGCCGCGCTGTCCCTGCGGCCCTCGCTGGCCGCCACCCTCGCCGCGGGCACCGAGGCCGGCGCCCTGGCCGCCCTGGTCTCCGGCTCCGGTCCCACCACCGCCTTCCTCACCAAGGACGCCGAGACCGCGCACGCCGTCGCCGGTGCCCTCGCCGGCTCCGGCACCTGCCGCGCGGTCCGGGTCACCACCGGCCCCGCGCAGGGCGCCACCCTGCTCTGAGTACCCGTACTCACCCGTCCCCGGGGCGAGTTGAGTAGGACGGGCCTGACGCCGCGACGCCCCGGCGCGGGATCGTGCCGCCATGGGGATGACAGCCGGAGAGACGGCCGCGGCCACGCCCGCGGCTCGGGACCGCTACGTCGACTTCCTGCGGGTGGCGTCGCTGGCCACGGTCGTGCTGGGGCACTGGCTGATGGCGGCGGTGACCACCGGGGCCGGCGGGGGAGTCGAGGTCGGCAACCTGCTGGCGGTGCGCCCGGCGCTGCAACCGCTGACCTGGGTGCTCCAGGTCATGCCGGTGTTCTTCTTCGTCGGCGGCTTCTCGCACGCGCTCTCGTACCGCTCCGTCGCGCGATCCGGCGGCGGCTACGCGGACTTCCTGCGGGCCCGGCTGCGCCGGCTGCTGCGGCCGACGATGCTGTTCGTCGCGGTGTGGGGCGCGGGCGCGCTGCTGCTCCCGGTGCCGGACGTGGCGGCGCGGCTGGTGGCGCAACCGCTGTGGTTCATCGGGATCTACCTCGGCATGGTCGCCTTCACCCCGCCGCTGCTGCGGCTGCACGAGCGGTACGGCTGGGGGGCCTTCGCCGCGCTCGCGGCCGGGGCGGTCGTGGTGGACGTACTGCGCTTCACCACCGCCGTGCCCTACGTGCCGTTCCTGAACTTCGCGTTCGTGTGGCTCGCGGTGCACCAGCTCGGCTTCCTGCGCGCGGACGGCCGGCTGCGGCGCCCCGCGGCCATGGCGGCCTGCGGGCCGGCCGGGGCGGTCGCGCTGGTCGCCCTCGGGCCGTACCCGCTGTCCATGGTGGGCATGCCGGGCGAGCGGATCTCCAACATGGCGCCGCCCACGCTCGCCCTGCTCTGCCACGGCGTGTGGCTCGTCGGCGCCGTCGAACTGCTGCGCCGCCCCGCCGCGCGCCTGCTGCGGCGGCCCCGCGTGTGGCACGGCGTGGTCGCCGCGAACGGCATCGCGATGACGGCGTTCCTCTGGCACCTCACCGCCATGCTCGCCGTGTACGGGGCGCTGATCTCGCTCGGCGGCACGCTGCCCGCCCCGGCCACCGCCCCCTGGTGGGCCCAGGCGCCCCTGCGCGTGGCGGCCGCGACCGCCCTCACCGCCGCCCTGGTCGCCGTCTTCCGCCGCGCCGAACGCCCCGCGGCCCCCTCCGTCCCGGCCGCCCGGCGGGGCACGCCCCTGTCCGGCCCCGGCGCGGCCCTCGGCGTCGCCCTCGCGCTCCTCGGCGTCCTCGGCCTGTCCGCCGTCGGCTTCGGCGGCCTCCTCGACGGCCACTCGGCCACCCTGATCGCCTTCCGCGTCACGGCCCCGGCCGCCGTCCTCATGGCCGCCGCCGGCTGGGCCCTGGTCGAACGCGCGGGCCGCGCCAGGGTCTGAGCCCGACGTCAGCGCACGCGACGTGCCCCGGCCGCATCCCGGACGGCAGCCGCGCACTCCTTGGCGCCCACCGGATCGAGGAGGCGCAGGCGACGGAATTCGTCCATGCCCTGGTGCTGCCGGACGACGGCGTGGGTCACGGGGCCGCAGCCCGACGGTCCTCGTCCTCCCAGCGGGCCATGAACTCGTCATGCGTCATCGCGGGGCCGGTGGGCGCCGATTCGCGGGCCGCCGCCTCGGCGGCCTCCGCCGCATCGCGAAGTCGCTGGAGCTCCTCGAGTTCGCTTATCGGGATGAGCGCGGCGGCGGGCTTTCCGTACTCGCTGATCAGGATGTGTTCATGCCCGTCGTACGGTCGCCGATCACTCGAAGGAGCCGCGCGCCGGACGCAGGGCGCATGGCGACCCCGCGCAGTGTGCGGGGCCCGGGCGCGCGGGGACGCCGGAAGCGGGCGGGCCCACCCGCACGGGTGCCCGCCGGGGACGGCCGGGCACGGGGGACGGGAGGGCCGCACTACCCTGGGAGGTCGTTCGTTCGTAGTGACAGGAGTCCCATGGCCGTCAACCTGGTCAACGTCGAGTCCGTCAGCAAGGTGTACGGAACGCGCACCCTGCTGGACGGGATCTCGCTCGGCGTATCGGAGGGCGACCGCATCGGTGTCGTCGGCCGCAACGGCGACGGGAAGACCACCCTGATCCGGATGCTGGCGAAGCTGGAGGGGCCGGACACCGGCCGCGTGACGCACACCTCGGGCCTGCGGCTCGGCGTGCTGACGCAGCACGACAGCCTGGACCCGCAGGCCACCGTCCGGCACGAGGTGGTCGGCGACCGGGCGGACCACGAGTGGGCCGGCGACGCCAAGGTCCGGGACGTGCTCACCGGGCTCTTCGGCGGGCTGGACCTGCCCGGCTTCCCGCAGGGGCTGGACACCGTGATCGCGCCGCTGTCCGGAGGCGAGCGCCGGCGGATCGCGCTGGCGAAGCTGCTCATCGCCGAGCAGGACCTGCTCGTGCTCGACGAGCCCACCAACCACCTCGACGTCGAGGGCATCTCCTGGCTGGCGGGCCATCTGCGGGCGCGCCGCTCGGCCCTGGTGTGCGTGACCCACGACCGCTGGTTCCTGGACCAGGTCTGCACCCGCATGTGGGACGTGCAGCGCGGTGACGTCCACGAGTACGAGGGCGGCTACAGCGACTACGTCTTCGCCCGCGCCGAGCGCGAGCGGATCGCCGCGACCGAGGAGGTCAAGCGGCAGAACCTGATGCGCAAGGAACTGGCCTGGCTGCGCCGCGGCGCCCCCGCCCGCACCAGCAAGCCGCGCTTCCGCATCGAGGCCGCCAACGAGCTGATCGCCGACGTGCCGCCGCCGCGCGACAACGCCGAGCTGATGAAGTTCGCCACGACCCGGCTCGGCAGGACCGTCTTCGACCTGGAGGACGTGACCGTCCAGGCCGGGCCCAAGGTGCTGCTGAAGCACCTGACCTGGCAGCTGGGCCCGGGCGACCGGATCGGCCTGGTCGGCGTCAACGGCGCCGGCAAGACCTCCCTGCTGCGGGCGCTCGCGGACGCCGCCGTCAGCGAGGGCGAGAAGCAGCCCGTGGCGGGCAAGGTGGTGGTCGGCAGGACCGTGCGGCTGGCCTACCTGTCGCAGGAGGTAGCCGAACTCGACCCGGCGCTGCGGGTGCTGCAGGCGGTGGAGTCGGTGCGCGGCCGCGTCGACCTCGGCAAGGGCCGGGAGATGACGGCCGGTCAGCTCTGCGAGAAGTTCGGCTTCACCAACGAGAAGCAGTGGACCCCGGTCGGCGACCTCTCCGGCGGTGAGCGCCGCAGGCTCCAGCTGCTGCGGCTGCTGATGGACGAGCCCAACGTGCTCTTCCTCGACGAGCCCACCAACGACCTGGACATCGAGACCCTGACCCAGCTGGAGGACCTGCTCGACGGCTGGCCCGGCTCGATGGTGGTCATCTCCCACGACCGGTACTTCCTGGAGCGCACCACCGACCGGGTCCTGGCCCTGCTCGGCGACGCGACGCTGCGCATGCTGCCGCGCGGCATCGACGAGTACCTGGAGCGCCGCCGTGCGGCCGTCGAGGCGGCCGCCCCCGCGCCCGCCCCGGCCAAGCCCAAGGGCGGCGGCGACAGCCGCGCGGCCAAGAAGGAACTGCAGCGCGTCGAGCGGCAGCTGGACAAGATCGCCGAGAGGGAGTCGAAGCTGCACATCGCCATCGCCGACAACGCCACCGACTTCGAGAAGGTGGCCGAACTCGACCTGGAACTGCGGTCGCTGGCCGCCGAGCGCGAGGAACTGGAGATGCGCTGGCTGGAGCTGGCGGACGAGGTCTGACGTCCTCCCCGGCCCGGAGGCCGGGGATCGCCGCCTGCTCCCGCACGGGCTGACACCGCCGGTCCGGCGCCCTGGCAGCGTCGACCGCCGCGTGGATGTCCCGGTCCAGGACGGCTCCGTACGCCCCGCAGGTCCACACACGGACGTGCCGGGGTTCGGGGCCGTCGGCTCGAAGCGGCCGATCCGGATGACGCCGGCGTCCCGGCCACTTCGATCCGGACTGAGGCGAACAGTTCGGCGGCCTGAGCCCGGTGCGCTGCGAACAGGTCGAGTAGCAGTGCCGTAACGGTCCTCGGGCGCGGGGGCGGAACGGTGTGTGACCGGTGGTACAAAGAGGGTCACCGTCCGCCCCGAACGCCTGTGCCCGAAAGGTGCCGCTGATGTCGCAGCCGCCGCCTCCCCCCGGCAACCAGCCCGGATTCGGGCCGCAGCCGCCTCAGTACGGTTACCCGCCGCAGCAGCCGAACCCGTACGCCCAGCCGCCGGCGCAGCCGCAGGGCCGGCAGCCGCCGCCTCCGCCGCCGGGTCCGTACGGGCCCAACCCGTACGCCCAGGCGCCGACCCAGCCGCTGCCCGGGTACGGCTACCAGCCGTACCCGCAGTACCCGCAGCCGCCGAAGCGCGGCAACGGCAAGGTGGTCGGGATCGTGGCCGCGGCGATCGCGGCGGTCCTGGTCGTCGGCGCGGGTGTCTTCCTGGCGACCACGGGCGGGGACGACGACGGGCCCGCGGACACCCCGGCGAAGGGCGGCAGCAGCCGGCCGGCCGGTGACGGGCCGCTCAAGGCGCGGGCGTTGTGGGACAAGCGGGCGGTGCGGCCGCCCAAGTCCGAGATCACCGCCCCGGTGGCGGAGGCGTGGTTCACCGGCAACGCGGTCGTCAAGACGATGCCGGACGCGCTGCGTTCCTTCGACATCGACAGCGGCAAGGAGAACTGGTCGATCCCCCTGTCCGGCGACTCCTGCCCGGGTCCGGAGTCGCCGGCGAACGACCGCCTGGTACTGCAGTACGGCACGGACTGCGACAGCGTGATCGCCGTCGACATCGCCAAGGGCCGGAAGCTGTGGGCGAAGAAGCTGCCCAGCCCGAACGGCCGGACCTCGCACAGCTACTCGCAGATCGCGCTCACGGGCGACACCGCGGCCGTGTCCTGGATCGGCGGTTCGGTCGCGTACCGGATCAGCACCGGTGCGGTGCTGTGGACGCCCAAGGCCGGTTCCGAGTGCACCGACAAGGGCTACCACGGCGGCACCGCGCTGATCGCGGTCGTCGAGTGCGGCGGCTTCGGCGGTGACGAGTACGTGCAGGGCCTCGGCGAGGGCGGCGCCAAGAAGTGGTCCTGGCAGGTGCCGAACGGCAGCGAGGTCTACAACGTCATCTCCACGGACCCGGTCGTCGTCGGCCTGGCGGCCGGCGGCGCAACCCTGACCGACATCGTGTACCTGGACGGCGGCAAGATGAAGAGCCGTATCTCGCTGGGCGCGGGCGGCGCCGATGCGACGTACCGGATCCGGTGCGAGGACAACCGGTGCACCAACGTCGCCGTGGACGGCACGACCATCTACCTCCCCACCAAGACCCATTCGGGCAGCGGCGCCTCCTACTCGCAGACCAACGAGATCGCCGCGCTCGACCTCGTCACCGGCAAGCCGAAGTGGCTGGCCAAGCCCGACGAGGAGCGCGAGCTCAAGATCGTCGGCATGAGCGGCGGCAAGGTCGTGGCCTACCAGAAGAACACCTACGACAAGCCGGGCCGCCTGGTGCGGCTCGACCCCGCGACCCGTGCGTTCAGCCTGTTCATGGAACTGCCGGAGAGCGGCAAGGACATGGAGAACGACTTCCTCGACAGCGACTCGGGCCGGTGGCTGTACAAGGACCACTTCTTCCTGACCTCCGACCACATCTCCGCCTCGGCCAACCTGACGGACCGCTCCATCGCCGCCTTCGGCTGACCGGGGACCCGCCGCCGACGTGCCGCCGCCCGTGCGCCGACGCGCCGCGACGCGCGCCGCCAACTCAAACACGCACAGCCGGTCGCAAGTCGGCCATGTTTGGAGATAATGCGGATTTAGGGAGGCTTCTGCCGAGTAGGGGGCGCAAAGCGTCGAACAAGCGTGTACCTTCCCGGGCATGGCCCGGGCCCGCCGCGGGGGCACAGGCGGTATGCCGGACGGGCTTCGCCACGGCATGTGAAAGGGGACCGGCTTGGACTCGGTGGGCAGGTCCGCACCAGTCCATGGGGGGATGAGGGGGACGCCCATGGGCGTACGGCTCGTCGTCGTCGACGACCATCGTCTGCTGGCCGAGGCGCTCGCCTCGGCGCTGAAGCTGCGCGGGCACCGGGTGCTCGCGGCAGCCGCGCCCGCGTCGGGCGCGGCGGATCTCGTGCTGAGCCGCTCGCCCGAGGTGTGCCTGATCGGGACGGCCGCGCCGGCCGAGCCGGGTGCCTTCGACGCGGTCGTCCGCATCAAGCGGGAGCGGCCGGGCGTCGCCGTGCTGGTCCTCGGGCCGGTGCCCAACCCGCGGGGCATAGCCGCCGCGTTCGCCGCCGGGGCGTCCGGCTACGTACGGCACGACGAGCGGATCGAGGGCGTCGAGCGGGCGATGGCCAAGGCGCGCGCCGGCGAGGTGGCCGTGGCGCCCGCGCTGTTGCAGGGTGCCTTCGCCGACCTGCTCAACCCGGTGGCCGAGCCGGACGACGAGGGCACCCGGCTGCTGCAGATGCTCACCCCGCGCGAGGTCGAGGTGCTGCTGCGCGTCGCGGAGGGCGAGGACACCCGGCTGATCGCGGCCGGCATGCGGATCGCGCCGAGCACCGCCCGTACGCACGTGCAGCGGGTGCTGATGAAGCTGGGGGTGGGCTCGCGGCTGGAGGCCGCCGCGCTGGCGGCCCGCACGGGTCTGCTGGACCGGGTCAGCCACCACCTCCCGGGCGGTGCGATCCCTGCTCAGGCGTCTCCTCAGGAGCGGGCGGGGGAGGAGGGGGGCTGAGCTTCATCCACAGGAGGAAGAGCAGCCCCAGCACCAGCATGCCGATCCCGGTCCAGAGGTTGATGTTGATGCCCTGGGCCTTGGCGATGTCCGCGTCGGAGGCCGTGATCCCGGCCACGGTCACGATCACCCCGTAGACCACGAAGAGGCCGCCGATGACGCGGCGCACGTCGAACAGGCGTGCCGCCGAGGCCGACTTGTGCTCCAGGTCCTGGATGCGGTGCTGGAAGTCCGACTCGTTGCCGTACTCGCTCACGACGGGTCACCTCACAGGGAGAAGGGGATGTAGCACAGCACGGCGAGGAGGACGGCGCCCCAGCCGAGCAGCGCGGGCCTGCGGTACCAGGCGTCGTCGCCCCTGGCGGGCGGTTCGGCCATGCCGGGTGCGGTGGTCCCGTAGACCAGTCCGGCCAGCGACTCGACGGGCTTGGGCCGGGTGAACCAGGAGACGAGGACCATCACCACCGCGCCGACGACGAAGGCGGCGATGGCGGAGACGAAGTTGGCGCCCTGGTCGCTGGGGATGGAGATCAGGCCGCCCTTGTAGAACCAGAAGTAGTTGACCATCGCGGCGACCGTGCCGCTCAGCAGTCCCCAGAAGCCGGCCGCGGCGGTGGAGCGCTTCCAGAACATGCCGAGGATGAAGACGCAGAACAGCGGCACGTTGAAGAACGAGAACAGCGTCTGCAGGTAGTTCATGATGTTGCTGAAGGACGAGGCGATGAAGGCCGTGCCCATGCCGATGAGCACGCCGATCGCGGTCACCACGCGGCCGGCGGTGACGTAGTACCGGTCGGGGCGGCCGGGCCGTACGTAGGCGCTCCAGATGTCGTACGTGAAGACGGTGTTGAAGGACGAGACGTTGGCCGCCATGCCGGCCATGAAGGCGGCGAGCAGGCCGGTGATCGCGATCCCGAGGACGCCGTTGGGCAGCAGGTCGCGCATGAGCACCGGGATCGCGTCGTTGTACTGGAGCCCGCTGCCCGGCTTGCCGATGCCGGGCTCCATGACGAGCGCGATCAGCCCCGGCAGGACCACGATCAGCGGGATGAAGAGCTTGGGGTACGCGGCGATGAGCGGGGTGCGCTGGGCGGCCGAGAGGTTCTTCGCGGACAGGGCGCGCTGCACCTCGGCGAAGTTGGTCGTCCAGTAACCGAAGCTGAGGACGAAGCCGAGACCGAGCACGATGGTCAGCCAGTTGGCGCCCAGCGGGTTGGGCGAACCGATGCCCGTGCCGTCCCAGGCGGAGAGGAAGGCCGTGCCGTGGGAGTCGGTGAGCGAGTCCGTCAGCCCGGACCAGCCGCCGACCCGCTTGAGGCCGACGACGGTGAGCGGGATCAGCGCCGCGAGGATCACGAAGAACTGCAGCACCTCGTTGTAGATGGCCGAGGAGAGGCCGCCGAGGGTGATGTAGAAGAGCACGAAGAAGCCCGAGACGACGATCGCCACCCACTGCGGCCAGCCGATCAGCGCCTCCAGCACGATCGCCATGGCGTAGAGGTTGACGCCCGCGATGAGCAGTGCGGAGACCGCGAAGATGATCGAGCTGAGCAGGTGCGAGGCCGGTCCGAAGCGGTGCAGCAGGAACTCGGGCACGGAGCGGACCTTGGAGCCGTAGTAGAACGGCATCATCACCAGGCCGAGGAACACCATGGCCGGGATGGCGCCGATCCAGTACCAGTGCACCGTGTAGGCGCCGTACTGTGCGCCGTTCGCGGCCATGCCCAGGATCTCGGTGGCACCCAGGTTGGCGGCGATGAACGCGAGACCGGTGACCCAGGCGGGCAGCGACCGGCCGGACAGGAAGAAGTCGAGGCTGGTCCGGACGGCGCGGCGGGCGGCGAAGCCGATGCCGAGGACGACCACGAAGTAGATCGCAAGGATCGAGTAGTCGAGCGCGTTGGTCGGGAGCCGTAGCCCTTCTGCCAGGTTTTGCATGGTTCGATCACTCCCCGCAACGGGGTCTCCGTTGACGTTGCTGTTGCGTTGTGGTTCATTGTGTTTAGTTCTGTTTGTTGGCGTGGCGTGAGGAGCCCGCAGGGTGAAGAAGACATCGACCCGGCTCGCCGACGGGCGCGAGCTGATCTACTACGACCTGCGCGACGGCGAGCCCCGCGACGCCGTCGACCGCCGCCCGCTGGACCCGGTGACCAGCGCTTCGGAGATCCGCCACGACCCGCTGCTCGGTGACTTCGTCGCCATCGCCTCCCACCGCCAGACCCGCACCTACCACCCGCCCGCCGACGAGTGCCCGCTCTGCCCGTCCCGGGAGGGGCGGTCGAGTGAGATCCCCGAAGACCACTACGACGTGGCCGTGTTCGAGAACCGCTTTCCCTCGCTCACCGGAAAACATGGCCGCTGCGAGGTCGTGTGCTTCACCGACCGGCACGACAGGTCGTTCGCCGACCTGACGCCCGAGCAGGCGCGCCTGGTGCTCGACGCCTGGACGGACCGCACCGCCGAACTCTCCCGGCTGCCCGGCGTCGAGCAGGTCTACTGCTTCGAGAACCGCGGCGAGGAGATCGGCGTCACCCTCGGTCACCCGCACGGCCAGATCTACGGCTACCCGCACGCCACCCCGCGCACCGAGCTGATGCTGCGTTCGCTGGAGCGGCACCACGAGGCCACCGGCGGCCGCAACCTCTTCGACGACCTCGTCGCGCGCGAGCGCGAGGACGGCAGCCGCATCGTCCTCGAGGGCGAGCACTGGACGGCGTTCGTGCCGTACTCCGCGCACTGGCCGTACGAGGTGCACCTCTACCCCCGCCGCAGGGTGCCGGACCTGACCGGCCTGGACGAGGCGGCCCGCGCCGAGTTCCCGGGGATCTACCTCGAACTGCTGCGCCGCTTCGACCGGATCTTCGGCCCCGAGGGCCCGTACCGGCCCGAGGCCCCGGCGGAGCCGCCCACCCCGTACATCTCCGGCTGGCACCAGGCGCCGTTCGGCAGCGAGTGGCGCGAGGAGTTCGCGCTCCACCTGGAGCTGTTCACGATCCGCCGCACCAAGGGGAAGCTCAAGTACCTGGCGGGCTCGGAGTCCGGCATGAGCGTCTTCATCAACGACGTGCCGCCGGAGGCCGCCGCGAGGCGCCTCAGGGAGGTCGCCACCCCGTGAACCCCGCCCCCGTCACCGGCACCCCCGTCATCGGCATCCCGGTGAGCGTCACCCCCGTGGCCGCCGCCGTGCCGTACTCCCGGCACGTGTTCATCCGGCGCCACTACCGTGGCCCCGAGTCGAACCCGAGAAAGGCAGTGACCCCGTGAGCGACCCTCGCACGAAGAAGGTTCTGGTCACCGGAGGCGCCGGCTACGTCGGCAGCGTCGTGGCGGCCCATCTGCTGGAGGCGGGGCACCGGGTCACCGTCCTGGACGACCTGTCCACCGGCTTCCGGGACGGCGTCCCCGAGGGCGCCGACTTCGTCGAGGGACGCGTCCAGGACGCGGCGAAGGTGCTCGACCCCACCTACGACGCCGTGCTGCACTTCGCCGCCAGCTCCCAGGTCGGCGAGTCCGTCGTCCACCCCGAGAAGTACTGGCGCAACAACGTCGTCGGCACGCTGGACCTGCTCACCGCCATGCGGGACACCGGAGTGCGGCGCCTGGTCTTCTCCTCCACGGCGGCCACCTACGGCGAGCCGAAGTCCGTCCCGATCACCGAGGACGACCCGACCCTGCCGACCAGCCCCTACGGCGCGTCCAAGCTCGCCGTCGACCACATGATCACCAGTGAGGCCGTCGCCCACGGCCTGGCCGCGGTCTCCCTGCGCTACTTCAACGTCGCCGGCGCCTACGGGGCGTTCGGCGAGCGGCACGCCCCCGAGTCGCACCTCATCCCGCTCGTGCTGCAGGTCGCCCAGGGCCGCCGGGAGGCCATCTCGGTCTTCGGCGACGACTACCCCACCCCCGACGGCACGTGCGTCCGCGACTACATCCACGTCGCCGACCTGGCCGAGGCGCACCTGCTCGCGGTCGACGCGCCGGCCCCCGGCGAGCACCTGATCTGCAACCTCGGCAACGGCAACGGCTTCTCGGTGCGCGAGGTCGTCGAGACCGTCCGCCGGGTCACCGGCCACCCCGTCCCCGAGGTCGTCGCCCCGCGCCGCGGCGGCGACCCGGCCGTCCTGGTCGCGTCCGCCGAGCGGGCCAAGGAGCGCCTGGGCTGGCGCCCCTCGCGCACCGACCTGGACGGGATCGTCCGCGACGCCTGGACCTTCGCGCAGGACCTGCAGAACCGGGAGGGCGGCAAGTGAGCGAGGACGGCTTCCGCGCCACGTACGGCACCGGCCCCGAGGGCGTCTGGGCCGCCCCCGGCCGGGTGAACCTGATCGGCGAGCACACCGACTACAACGACGGCTTCGTGATGCCGTTCGCGCTGCCGCACGCCACCGTCGCCGCGGTCGCCCGCCGCGCCGACGGACGGCTGCGGCTGCACAGCGGCTCGCCGGACGTCCCCGCCGGCGTCGTCGAACTCCACGTCGACGAACTCGAACCCGGCGGCGGTGCCGGCTGGGCCGACTACCCCGCGGGCGTCATCTGGGCGCTGCGCGACGCCGGGCACGAGATCACCGGTGCCGACGTCCACTTCGAGAGCACCGTCCCCACCGGCGCCGGGCTGTCCTCCTCGGCCGCCCTGGAGGTCGTCACGGCCGTCGCCCTGAACGACCTCTACGGCCTCGGCCTGGAGCGCTGGCGGATCGCCCGGCTCTGCCAGCGCGCCGAGAACGTCTACGTGGGCGCCCCCACCGGGATCATGGACCAGACCGCCTCGGCGTGCTGCACCGAGGGGCACGCCCTGTGGCTCGACACCCGCGACCTGTCGCAGCGCCAGATCCCCTTCGACATGGCCGCCCAGGGCCTGCGGCTGCTCGTCGTCGACACCCGGGTCACCCACGCCCACAGCGAGGGCGAGTACGGCAAGCGGCGCGAGGGCTGCGAGGAGGCGGCGGCGCTGCTCGGCGTGGAGGCGCTGCGGGACATCCCGTACGAGGGGCTCGACGAGGCGCTCGCCCGCCTCGAGGACCCCGCCCTGCGGCCACTCGTACGGCACGTGGTCACCGAGGACCGCAGGGTCGAGCGGGTCGTGGGACTGCTGGAGGCCGGCGACGCCCGCGCCATCGGTCCGGTGCTGACCGAGGGCCACGCCTCGCTGCGCGACGACTTCAAGGTCTCCTGCCCGGAACTGGACCTGGTGGTGTCGGCCGGCGTGGAGGCGGGCGCCCTCGGCGCGCGCATGACCGGCGGCGGCTTCGGCGGTTCGGCGATCGTGCTGGTGGAGGAGTCCGCGGCGGAGAAGACCGCTGAGGCGATCGCCGGCGCCTTCGCCACCGCCGGCCACCGTGAGCCGCGCGTCTTCACCGCGGTGCCGTCCGCGGGGGCCCGCCGACTGGTGTAGGCGCGCTACCCGGCCGACAGGGCGCGGTGCGGTGCGGCTGCCGGTTGTTCGGCTGCCGCGCCGTCTCGCGCCCTTCGGGCGCACAGCGGCGGGCTGCGGAGGGGAGGGTGGGAGCCCGCCCTTGTCGGCAGTGTGCGGGTCCGTTCGTGGCCGGGGTTCAGGCGCCGGAGCGGGGTGGGTTGTTCGTCCGGCTCGGGTCTCGTTGCCGTCCGCGGGTATAGATGGCCGGTGACCACGCCCACGGTCCGTGGGTGGCGCGCCCGCCGTAACCGGCGCCTGCGGGTGCTTCCCCGATCCGACATCGGGCTCTGTTCCGACGGCTATACCGCTGAAAGCGGGCCCGATCTCCCGCCGACCGCCCCGGCAGCACCTCGAATCACCCGCAGTCGCGGGTTACGGCGGCCGCGCCCGCCACCCACGGATGGCGTGGAAGCGGCCATCCATACCCGCGGACGGCAACGAGACCGACACCGCCGGAAAGGCACCCGGCTCCGGCGCCTGAACGCCCGCCACGCGCCCACCCGCACACTGCACACCCCGCACACAAGGGGCGCCCCCACCGTCCCCTCCGCAACCGGCCGCAGTGCGCCCGCAGGGCGCGAGAGGAACCCGCACCCACCCACCCACCGTGCGCGGCGCCAGGCCGAAGCCCTGAGCGCCGCTCTTCGTCCACCGCTGTGGAAAACCGCACCACTGGCCACACCAGGCGGGTCCCGGCGGAAGTCCGTCCCGCAAGTTTTTCCATTCGGGCGCCTTTGTCTGCTCCTGCCCCTACGCTTTTTGGCAGCGCCGGTGGGGGCCGGCGGCATCAGGGGGCGAGACACAAGGGTTCGGCACCTGGTTGGGGACGGCTGCTAGCCCGGCGGCGTGCGGCGTCCGCTCCAGGTGCCGGCCCTCCGTGCACATCGACCTCGTCCGTGGGGGGAAGTGCCGAATGCCGGGAGTGGGGCCCGTGGGACGAATCCGCGTTCTCGTCGTCGACGACCACCGCATCTTCGCCGAGTCGCTCGCGGCCGCTCTCGCGGCCGAACCCGACGTCGACGTCTCGGCGGCCGGGAGCGGCGCGGCCGCCCAGCGCTGCCTTGAACGCGCGGCCACCGACGGCCGCCGCTACGACGTGCTGCTGGTCGACGCCGACCTCGGGGCGACGTCCGCCGCCGGGGTCCGGGTGCTGGGCGCGCCCAAGGCCGCCCCGCAGGCCGGGGCCGACAGCGGCGGGCAGGCCGGGCTCGACGGCATCGCCCTGGTGGAACGCGTACGGTCCGAGCATCCCGCCACCCGGACGGTCGTGCTGGCCGAGCGGGACGACGCGCGCCGCGCCGCCCGGGCCCTGCAGGCCGGGGCCTCCGGCTGGGTCGCCAAGGACTGCTCGCTGTCCCGGCTGCTGGCCGTGATGCGCGGCGTCCTGCGCGACGAGACGCATCTGCCGCCCGCGCTGCTCACCGGTGTGCTGCGGGAACTGACCGCCGCCCGCCGGCACCGGACGGAGAGCGAGCGCCTGGTGGAGTCGCTCACCCCGCGCGAGCAGGAGGTGCTGCGCTGCATGGTGGCCGGTCTGGGCCGCAAGGCGGTCGCCGAACGGCTGTACCTGTCGCCGCACACCGTCCGCACCCACATGCAGAACGTGCTCGGCAAGCTGGGAGTGCACTCGACGCTGGCCGCCGTGGCGCTGGCCCGGCGGGCCGGGGTGCCCCCGGTCGACGGCGACGGTGGCCGGATCGGTTCCGCGGCCCCCGTCCAGCACGCCTGACGGCACCGCGCACGGCGGATCGCCCTCCCCGTTGCCGGGGAGAGCGACCCGCCGGGTCACCGCGGATACCCGCGGTCATTCACCGCCGACGCCGGTTGCCGGCGCCGGGCGGTCACCGCCGACGCCGGTGGTCGGCGCCGAGCGGCTGGTGTCACGGTCGTTGGAACGGTCACGGTGCTGACCGTTCTCCTGACCGCGGTCATTGAGGCCGTCGAACGGGTCGCGGCCGCCGTCACCACGCTGGCTGTCACCGGCCTCGTCGAACGGGTCGCGGTTGTTGTCGCCGCGGTTGCCGCCGTTGCCACCGTTGCCGCCATGGCCACCGTTGCCGCCGCGGCCGTTGTCGCCCCGGTTGTCACCGCGGCCGTTGCCGCCGTGGCCGCCGTTGCCACCACGGCCGTTGTCACGGCAGTTGAAGCCGCCGTTGAAGCCGCCGTTGAAGCCGGGGACGCCCACGCCCACCAGGCCGGGACTGCCGATGAAGCCGGGGCCGCCGATCCCGCCGACGCCACCGACACCACCGACGAAGCCGGGGCCGCCCACGCCGCCGATCCCACCGACGCCACCGGGGCCGCCGACGAAGCCGGGGCCACCCACGCCGCCGATCCCGCCGACCCCACCGGGGCCGCCGACGAAGCCGGGGCCGGCGATCCCGCCGACACCACCGACGCCACCGACACCGCCCACGCCGCCGATCCCGCCGACGCCACCGCGGCCGCCGCCCGGGCCGTCGCTGCGCTGGGCGAGGGCGACGCTGTCCAGGGGCTCCTCGGTACGGCTGTCCTCGCGGAACGGGTCCTCCACGCCGTTGAAGCGCTGGTCGCCGCGGTTGTGCTGGCGGCCACCGTGCCCGTTGTTGCGGCAGTTGACGCCGCCGATCCCGCCGATGACGCCGGGGACGGCGATCCCGCCGACGCCACCGATGCCGCCGACACCGCCGACGCCACCGATGCCGCCGACGCCACCGACGCCACCGACACCGCCGAAGCCGGGACCGCCGACCCCGCCCACGCCGCCGACCCCGCCGGCACCCGGGGGGCACCAGGCCGGCGCCGGGCCGACGTTGGCGACGAAGCGGGCCGAGGACCAGGCCCAGTAGTTGCCGCTGAGCTGGTACCAGCGCGAGTTGCCGGCGATGGGGCTGCCCACGGACTTGCAGACGATGGCCACCAGGGCGTTGAAGGGGATGACGCCGACGCTGGAGAACTGGACGCCCGGTCCGCTGCGGACGCGCAGACCCGTACGGGCGACGACGCGGCCCTGGAACAGGGCCGCGTTGGGGGAGCGTGCGGACTTCACCGCCACTTCACGGGACAGGTCCCGGAGACGCTCCGAAGGGGAAACGAGTTCACTTTGGCCGTCCGGTCCAGGAGCGGCAGGCACCCCTGCGGCAGGCCGGCCGTCGGTGGCGAAGGCGGTGCCCATGGTGCCGATGGCGAGGGTGCCGGCCAGGGCGCCGGTCACCGCGGTTGCGGCTATCTTGCTTGCGCGGGTGTGCAGAGTCATCTGCATCTCCAAGGTGGAGCGGGACCCGGCGGGGTCCAGGGAAAATGGAAGCCGGACGCGCCCCGACCGCCTTCCACTTGACGTTGTCGGAATGTGGTGCGCCGGCAGCCGCAAAAGTGGCCATTTGAGCCTTTAAGCGGCGTTCACGGACATCACGCTAAGTGCGCCACTATGTGTGCGCAACCGGTGGCGGAGCGTGGTCGTTTGTGATCATTCCCTGGCGGTTGTGCCGGGCAATCGGCGTCAACCGGGGATGTTGTCGAAGGGCGCGGTCAACTGTCGGAGCAGGTTCGCGAGTTCCCCGCGCTGGCGGTCGGAGAGCTCTCCGAGGATGGCCCGCTCCTGGGCCAGCAGGCCCGCCAGGGCCTGGTCCGCCCGGTCCCGCCCCTCCGGGGTGAGCCGTACGAGGACGCCGCGCCGGTCCGAGGGGTCGGGCAGCCGCTCGACGAGCCCCTTCTTGGTGAGCCGGTCGATCCGGTTGGTCATCGTCCCGGAGGTGACGAGCGTCTGGGTCAGCAGTTGCCCGGGGGAGAGCTGGTAGGGCGCGCCCGCGCGGCGCAGGGAGGTGAGCACGTCGAACTCCCAGGGCTCGAGACCGTGCTCGGAGAACGCCAGCCGACGGGCCCGGTCCAGGTGCCTGGCGAGCCTGCTGACCCGGCTGAGCACCTCGAGCGGTTCGACGTCGAGGTCAGGGCGCTCCCTGCGCCACGCAGCGACCAGCCGATCGACCTCGTCCTCCATGGAGATCAGTGTAGTGGTTGTGTCGACATGAAGTCTCTTGACATCAAGAGATTAGCTCTGGAACCTTGTGGGCAATGTCGGCGGCAGGAAGAGATCCATCTCTCGCCAGGGAGTTCGAAACATGCCCGCAGCAGCCTGGGATCCCCAGCAGTATCTCCGCCATTCCACCCACCGCACCCGCCCCTTCCACGACCTGCTGGCCCGGATACCCGAGCTGCCCGGTGCGAGCCCGCGGATCGCCGACGTGGGCTGCGGCCCCGGCAACGTGACCGCGCTGCTCGCGCAGCGCTGGCCCGGCGCCCGGATCACCGGCTTCGACAGCTCCGCCGAGATGTTGGAGGCCGCCCGGGCCTACGAGGGCCCCACCCCCGGGGGTGGCAGCCTCACCTTCCGCGCCGCCGACGCCGCCCACTGGGTGCCCGACGGCACCTACGACCTGATCGTCTCCAACGCCGCCCTGCAGTGGGTCGAGGGCCACGCCGACCGCTTCCCGCTCTGGGTCGAGCACCTCGCCCCCGGCGGCGTCCTCGCCTTCCAGGTCCCCGGCAACTTCACCTCGCCCAGCCACGCCCTGCTCGGCGACCTCTGCGACTCCCCGGCCTGGCGGGACCGCCTCGGCGACGGACACGGCCGCCGCTACGTCCACATCCTCCAGCCCCCCGGCTACCTGGAGCGGCTCATCGAGATCCCCGAGGTCGAGGTGGACGTCGACGTCTGGGAGACCACCTACGTGCAGCTCCTGCAGGGCGAGGACGCGGTGCTCGAATGGACCAAGGGGACGGCGCTGCGCCCGGTGCTGACCGCGCTGGAGGACGACCCCGAGGCCGCCAGGGAGTTCCTCGGCCAGTACCGCGACCTGCTGCGCAAGGCGTACCCGGCCGGGCCGCACGGCACCGTCTTCCCCTTCCGGCGGATCTTCGCCGTGGCGAGGAAAGCGGGGTGACCCCGGTGATCACCGGCCTCGACCACGTCCAGCTCGCCGCCCCGCCGGGCTCCGAGGAGATCCTGCGCGCCTTCTACTCGGGCGTCCTGGGGATGAGCGAGGTCCCCAAGCCGCCGGTGCTCGCCGCCCGGGGCGGCTGCTGGTTCGCCGTCGGCCAGGTCCAGCTGCACATCGGCGTCGAGGAGGACTTCCGCCCCGCCCGCAAGGCCCATCCGGGCTTACGGGTCAGCGGCATCGAGGCCTTCGCGGAACGGCTGGAGTCCCGCGGCACCGCGGTCGTCTGGGACGGTGACCTCCCGGGCCACCGCCGCTTCCACACCGCCGACCCGTTCGGCAACCGTCTGGAGTTCCTGGAACCGGCCGGCGCCTCGTGACGCCCCGGCGGCGCCGGCCCCCGCGGAGGGGGCCTGCGCCGGCGGCGTCCACGACCACGGCGCGTGCCCTCACAGGGTGAGGAAGGCCGCCCCCAGGAGCGCGGCGCCGGCCGCGGCGGCGGTCCAGGCGGTGCGCGGCCAGCGCAGGCCCCCGGCGAGGACCAGGGCGGAGAGGAGGAGGGCGCCGCCCAGCGGGACCCAGGCGTGCAGCACGCCGGCGAGCCCGCTGCGCACCACGTCGTCGGTGCCGGGCTTCACCGCGACCGGAATCCGCTCACCGGTACGGCGGGTGACCGCCTTGTCGATCGTCACCTTGCCGCGGACGGAGCCGAGGCCGGTGGGCACGAAGGGCCCGGTGCAGGTGTCGGCGCCGCAGCGGGAGACCGTCATCGTGCCCTGCTCGCGGCCCTTGGTGAGCATGACGTGCTGGGCCGTCTTCCACGAGGTCCACACCCCTGCCGCCAGCATGAACAGGACCAGTGCGCTCAGCAGGACGATGCGGCCGACCAGCACCAGCCCCCAGGCGCTCTCGGCGGTGCGGCGGGTGAGACTCCGTTTGACCATGCGGGCGATCCTTGGCCATGGCGTGGCACTCGGTCAACCTTTCGATGGTCAACCGTTGTAGGTGCCCTGCGCCCTCTCCAGCCCGTCACAGATGAGGGACTCGACCGCGTCGGCCGCCCGGTCCACGAACCACTCGAGCTCCTTGCGCTCGGCCGAGGAGAAGTCCTTGAGGACGAAGTCCGCGACCTGCATCCGCCCCGGCGGGCGGCCGATGCCGCAGCGGACGCGCAGGTAGTCCGGGCCGAGGGACTTGGTGATCGACTTCAGGCCGTTGTGGCCGTTGTCGCCGCCGCCCTGCTTCAGGCGCAGGGTGGCGTAGTCGATGTCCAACTCGTCGTGCACCGCGACGAGGTTGCCGAGCGGCACCTTGTAGAAGTCGCGCAGCGCCGTCACCGGGCCGCCGGAGAGGTTCATGTACGTCATCGGCTTGGCCAGCACGACGCGGCGCCCGGCGACACGCCCCTCGACGACCTGGGACCGGCTCTTGTGGGTCTTGAAGCGCCCGCCGATCCGCTCGGCGAGCAGGTCCGCGACCATGAAGCCGATGTTGTGCCGGTTGCCGGCGTACTCCGGACCGGGGTTGCCGAGGCCGGCCACCAGCCAGGGCCCCTCGGGGGCGCTTTCCGCTGCGCTCATGCTCATGACGTCCATTCAACAGGACCGCCGCCCCGCTCCTGACGGAGCGGGGCGGCGGACGGGAAGAGCGTGCTGCCGTGACTACTCGGCAGCGGCCTCGGCGCCCTCGCCCTCGGCCGCCTCGCCCTCGCCCTCGGCGGGAGCCTCGGCCTGGGCGGCGACGACCTGGAGCACGACGGCGTCCTCGTCGACGGCCAGCGTGGTGCCCTTGGGCAGGACGATGTCCTTCGCGAGCACGGAGGCGCCGGCCTCCAGGCCCTCGACGGAGACGGTGACGCCCTCGGGGATGTGGGTCGCCTCGGCCTCGACCGGCAGCGCGTTGAGGACGTGCTCCAGCAGGTTGCCGCCCGGGGCGAGCTCGCCCTCGGTGACGACCGGGACCTCGACGGTGATCTTCTCGCCGCGCTTGACCGAGAGCAGGTCGACGTGCTCCAGGAAGCCCTTCAGCGGGTCGCGCTGCACGGCCTTGGGGATGACCAGCTCGGTGCCGTCACCGTCGATGGCCAGGCTGATCAGCACGTTGGGGGTGCGCAGCGCGAGCAGCAGGTCGTGACCCGGCAGGGTGACGTGCTTGGGGTCCTGGCCGTGACCGTAGATGACGCCGGGGACCAGGTGGGCGCGGCGGACGCGACGGGCGGCGCCCTTGCCGAACTCGGTGCGCAGCTGCGCGGTGATCTTGACCTCGGACATGGGGATCACACTCCTCGTGGAGAGACGACGGGACTTCTGTCGGTCGCCCAGCCCACGACGGGCCGTTCCACTTACGAGGAGCGCGTCGATAACGGAGTGGCCCGCGTGAACGCGGACGGCCTCCCTCGCCGAGCAACTCGCAGAGTCTACCCGGCGGGGAGGCCGCCCCGGAAATCGATCAGTGCGCGGAGCGCGTGATCAGTGCGCGTCCTCGAAGAGGCTCGTCACGGAGCCGTCCTCGAAGACCTCGCGGACCGCGTTGGCGAGCGTCGGCGCGATGGAGAGCACCGTGATCTTGTCGAGGTCCAGCTCACCCGGCGTCGGCAGGGTGTCGGTGAACACGAACTCGCTCACCTGGGAGTTCTTCAGCCGGTCCGCGGCCGGGCCGGACAGGACGCCGTGGGTGGCGGTCACGATGACGTCCTCGGCGCCGTTGGCGAACAGGGCGTCCGCCGCGGCGCAGATGGTGCCACCGGTGTCGATCATGTCGTCCACCAGGACGCAGATGCGGCCGCGCACGTCACCGACGACCTCGTGCACGGTGACCTGGTTGGCGACGTCCGGGTCGCGGCGCTTGTGGACGATGGCCAGCGGCGCGCCCAGACGGTCGCACCAGCGGTCGGCCACGCGCACCCGGCCGGCGTCCGGGGAGACGACGGTCAGCTTCGAGCGGTCGACCTTGGCGCCCACGTAGTCCGCCAGCAGCGGCAGCGCGAACAGGTGGTCCACCGGGCCGTCGAAGAAGCCCTGGATCTGGTCGGTGTGCAGGTCGACCGTGAGGATGCGGTCGGCGCCCGCGGTCTTCAGCAGGTCCGCGACGAGGCGGGCCGAGATCGGCTCGCGGCCGCGGTGCTTCTTGTCCTGGCGGGCGTACCCGTAGAACGGCACGACCACGGTGATGCGCTTGGCGGAGGCCCGCTTCAGCGCGTCGATCATGATCAGCTGCTCCATGATCCACTTGTTGATGGGAGCGGTGTGGCTCTGGATGACGAATGCGTCCGAGCCGCGCGCCGACTCCTCGAAACGGACGTAGATCTCACCGTTCGCGAAGTCGAAGGCCTTCGTCGGCACAAGGTTGACGCCCAGCTCACGTGCCACCTCCTCCGCGAGCTCGGGGTGTGCGCGGCCGGAGAAGAGCATCAGCTTCTTCTCACCGGTCGTCTTGATCCCGGTCACTGCACCGTCTCCTTGGTGTTCAACGCAGCTTCGCCTTCGGTCAGGGGAGCTGGCGGAATTGTGTGCACCTCACACGGTACGCGTTGCCCGGCGCGACCGCGCACGTGGGGAAGGCCACTGCATCCGCGGCTCCCCCGGCGGCGTCCCGCCGGTCAGGCCTCCGGGGCGGTCTGCTGGGCCTGTTCGGCGGCGTGGGCCGCGGCGCTGCCGGGACGCTTCCTGGCCACCCAGCCTTCGATGTTGCGCTGCTGGCCGCGGGCGACGGCGAGCGAACCGGCCGGTACGTCCTTGGTGATCACGGAGCCCGCGGCGGTGTAGGCGCCGTCCCCGACTGTGACGGGCGCCACGAACATGTTGTCCGAGCCGGTGCGGCAGTGGGAGCCGATCGTGGTGTGGTGCTTGGCCTGCCCGTCGTAGTTGACGAAGACGCTGGCGGCGCCGATGTTCGTGTACTCGCCGATCGTCGCGTCGCCGACGTACGACAGGTGCGGCACCTTGGTGCCCTCGCCGACGGTGGCGTTCTTCATCTCGACGTAGGTGCCCGCCTTCGACTTCGGGCCGAGCCGGGTGCCCGGGCGCAGGTAGGCGTACGGGCCCACCGTGGCCGCCTCGCCGATCTCCGCGCCCTGCGCCACGGTGTTGCTCACCGTGGCTCCGGCACCGACCAGGGTGTCGGTCAGCGTGCAGTTGGGGCCGACCTCGGCGCCCGAGGCGAGCCGGGTCGCGCCGTACAGCTGGGTGTTCGGCAGCACGAGGGTGTCGGGCTCGAACTCGACCGTGACGTCCAGCCAGGTCGACGCCGGGTCCATGATCGTCGCGCCCTCCAGCATCGCCCGGTGCAGCAGCCGGTCGTTGAGGATGCGGCGGGCCTCGGCGAGCTGCACGCGGTTGTTGATGCCGGCGATCTCGCGGTGGTCCTCGGCGACCGAGGCGCCGACGCGGTGGCCGGCCTCGCGCAGGATGCCGAGGGTGTCGGTGAGGTACTCCTCGCCCTGGGCGTTGTCGGTGGTCACCTTGGCCAGCGCCTCCGCCAGCAACCGGGCGTCGAAGGCGAACACCCCGGAGTTGATCTCGCGCAGCGCCCGCTGCTCGTCGGTGGCGTCCTTCTGCTCGACGATCGCGAGCACCGAGCCGTCGGCGCCGCGCACGATGCGGCCGTAGCCGGTGGGGTCGGGCACCTCGGCGGTCAGCACGGTGACGGCGTTGCCGTCGGCGGCGTGCGCCGCGACCAGCGCGCGCAGGGTGTCCGGGGTGAGCAGCGGGGTGTCGCCGGCGGTGATCACCACCGTGCCGGTCAGCTCCGGGAGTTCCGCGAGGCCGGCCCGGACCGCGTGGCCGGTGCCGTTCTGCTCGTACTGGACGGCGGTGCGCACCGCGGCGTCGGTCCCGGCCAGGTGGGCGGTCACCTGCTCACGGGCGTGACCGACGACGACCAGCAGGTGCTCCGGCTCCAGGGCGCGGGCCGCGGCCACGACGTGCCCGACCAGGGACCGGCCACTGATGGCGTGCAGGACTTTGGGGGTTGCCGACTTCATGCGGGTGCCCTCACCCGCGGCAAGGACGATGACGGCAGCCGGGCGGTGGGCGCTCACGGAACGGGCTCCTCGGCGTGGGGTGACGGTCACCCGAAGGATACCGGGGCGTTTCGGGCGGTGAACGCGGAAGGGTCGCGACGGTTGCCGCGACCCTGCGTTCCGCGCTCCGCTGCCAGGATTCGAACCCGGACTTAAGGGACCAAAACCCTCAGTGCTGCCGTTACACCACAGCGGATGGAAACACCGGCCGAACAGGACATCCCGTCAGGGTGCCCGGCGGGCCCCCACCACTATGCCGCACCGACCGCCTCCAATGCGACGAGAAAGATCGGTACTTCCCCTCCCCGTGGAGTGGGTACATGTGCCAAGAGCCGTATTCCGGCCGACACGCGTGCTCTGTTCGGCCTTCACTCGGCGCTGCCATACTTACGAAGCCGTAAGTTACGGTGGCGTAGCCCCCGACCTTCATTGAGGGACCACCATGACCACACAGACCGACGTGATCACCGAGTCCCCGGAACCCGGGGCCGGCGACGGGGACCGGACGCCCCGTGCCACCCTCGGTGCTGACAGGAAGCAGTCGCTCGAGCAGATCACCCTCGGACTCTTCATCGGCATCCCCTTCCTCGCCCTCGTCGCGGCGATCCCGTTCGCGTGGGGATGGGGCCTGAGCTGGCTCGACCTCGGCCTGATGGTGGGGATGTACTTCCTCGGCTGTCACGGCATCACCATCGGCTTCCACCGCCACTTCACCCACGGCTCGTTCAAGGCCAAGCGCCCGCTGAAGATCGCCCTGGCCGTCGCCGGGTCGATGGCCGTCGAGGGACCGGTCGTGCGCTGGGTCGCCGACCACCGCAAGCACCACAAGTTCTCCGACGCCGACGGCGACCCGCACAGCCCCTGGCGGTACGGCGAGAGCGTCCCCGCCCTGCTCAAGGGCCTGTGGTGGGCGCACATGGGGTGGCTGTTCGACGAGGAGCAGACCCCCCAGCACAAGTACGCCCCCGACCTGATCAAGGACCCCGCGATCCGCCGGATCAGCCGTGACTTCTGGCTGTGGACGACGGTCTCCCTGCTGCTCCCGCCGCTGGTCGGCGGCCTGGCGACGATGTCCTGGACCGGCGCCGCCACCGCGTTCTTCTGGGGCTCCCTGGTCCGCGTGGCCCTGCTGCACCACGTCACCTGGTCGATCAACTCGATCTGCCACGCGATCGGCAAGCGCCCCTTCCGCTCCCGCGACAAGTCCGGCAACGTCTGGTGGCTGGCCGTGCTGTCCTGCGGCGAGTCCTGGCACAACCTGCACCACGCCGACCCCACCTCCGCCCGGCACGGCGTCCTGCGCGGCCAGATCGACTCCAGCGCCCGCATCATCCGCTGGTTCGAACTCCTGGGCTGGGCCAGTGACGTACGGTGGCCGACCGCTGACCGGATCGCGGCCCGCCGTAAGGAGAGCGTCAGCGAAGCGGCATGATTGACGGGTGAGCGACGGCAGAAGCAGCAGCAGGGGCAGCGAGGGTACGACGTCGCGGCGCACCCGGCGGGTCCGCATGACGGGCAAGGAGCGCCGCGAGCAGCTCCTCGACGTGGGGCGCACGCTCTTCGCCGAACGCGGTTTCGAGGGCACCTCCGTCGAGGAGATCGCGCACAAGGCGGGTGTGTCCAAGCCCGTGGTGTACGAGCACTTCGGCGGCAAGGAGGGGCTCTACGCCGTCGTCGTGGACCGCGAGATGCGCCAGCTGCTGGACATGGTCACCGGTGCCCTCACCGGTGGCCACCCCCGCGAACTGCTGGAACAGGCGGCCTTCGCACTGCTGGACTACATCGAGCAGTACACCGACGGCTTCCGGATCCTCGTCCGGGACTCGCCCGTCGCCCAGTCGACCGGCACCTTCGCCTCGCTGATCAGCGACATCGCCACCCAGGTGGAGGACATCCTGGGCATGGAGTTCAAGCAGCGCGGCTTCGACGCCAAGCTCGCCCCGCTCTATGCGCAGGCGCTGGTCGGGATGGTCGCGCTCACCGGGCAGTGGTGGCTGGACGCCCAGAAGCCCAAGAAGGCGGAGGTCGCCGCCCACCTGGTGAACCTCTCCTGGAACGGGCTGTCCGGGCTGGAGCCCAGGCCCCGGCTGATCGGCCACCGCAAGAACTGACACCGGCCACCCGCTCCGCGCACACATGACGAGGGCGGTGCACCCCGCTTCCGGGGTGCACCGCCCTCGTCATGTCGTGCGACGGGCGCGTCAGCCGGTGTTGCGCAGGCCGGCCGCCACACCGTTGACCGTCAGCAGCAACGCGCGGGCGAGCAGCGGGTCGGGCTTCTCCCCGCGGGCCGCGGCCTCGCGCTGCCGGTGCAGCAGCGCCACCTGCAGGTACGAGATCGGGTCCAGGTAGGCGTCCCGGATCCGGAAGGTCTGCTGGAGCACCGGCTGCGCGTCCAGCAGCTCCGCCTCACCGGTGATCCGCAGCACCTCGGCGACCGTCAGCTCGTGCTCGGCCTTGATGACGTCGAAGACGTGCTTGAGCTCGTCGGGCACCAGGGTGCCGACGTAGTGCCCGGCGATCCGCAGGTCCGTCTTGGCCAGCGTCATCTCGACGTTGGACAGGAAGTTGCGGAAGAAGTGCCACTGCTCGTACGCCTCGGCGATGTCCGCCTCCCGGCCCGCCTCCCGGGCGGCCTTCAGGCCGGAGCCGACACCGAACCAGCCGGGCACGATCTGCCGCGACTGCGTCCAGCCGAACACCCACGGGATGGCCCGCAGCCCGTCCAGGCCCGCCCCGCTGTCCGGGCGGCGCGAGGGGCGCGAGCCCAGGTGCAGCTCGGCCAGCTGGTCCACCGGCGTGGAGGCGAAGAAGTACGCCGGCAGGTCCGGGTCCTCCACCAGCCGCCGGTACGCGGAGTGCGCGGCCTCGGACACCACGTCCATGGCCGCGTCCCAGCGGGACAGCGCCTCCTCCGACTGGCGGGGCGCGGTGTGCAGCGCCGAGGCCTGCAGCGTGGCCGCGACCGTCAGCTCCAGGTTCTCCCTCGCCAGGGACGGGATCAGGTACTTGTCGGAGATGACCTCGCCCTGCTCGGTCACCTTGATCTCGCCCTCCAGCGTGCCCCACGGCTGCGCCAGGATCGCGTCGTGCGTCGGGCCGCCGCCCCGGCCGACGGTGCCGCCGCGGCCGTGGAAGAGCCGCAGCCGCACCCCGTGACGGTGGGCCACGTCGCGCAGGCTCCGCTGCGCCCGGTGGATCTCCCACTGCGAGGTGGTGATGCCGCCGAACTTGGAGCTGTCGCTGTAGCCGAGCATGACCTCCTGCACGTCCCCGCGGAGCGAGACGAGCTTGCGGTAGGAGGGGTCGGAGAGCATCTCGTCGAGCAGCTTGTCGGCGACCCTCAGCTCGTCGGTGGTCTCCAGCAGCGGCACGATGCCGATCCTGGCGATCCCCGCGTGCAGGTCGACCAGCCCGGCCTCACGGGCCAGCACCGCCGCGGCGAAGACGTCGTCGGAGCCCAGGCACATCGAGATGATGTACGACTCCACGACCTCCGGCCCGAACCGCTCGAACGCCTCCCGCACCGTGTGGAAGACGCCCAGCGTCTTGGCCCCGGCCTCGTCCAGCGGCGCCGGGGACGGCGCCAGCGGACGCCGCGAGCGCAGCTCCTTGGCGAGCAGCCTGCGCCGGTAGTCCCGCGGCATGTCCGCGTACCGCCAGGACTCCTCGCCCAGCCGGTCGAAGAGCTGGCCGAGCGCGTGGTGGTGGGCGTCGGCGTGCTCGCGGACGTCCATCGTGGCGAGCTGCAGGCCGAAGGCGGCCAGCGTGCGGATGGTGCGGTCCAGCCGGCCGTCGGCGATCAGCTCGCCACGGTTGGCGCGCAGCGAGTCCTGCAGCAGACGCAGGTCGGCCAGGAGGTCCCCGGTGCCCAGGTAGTCCCGGCCGGGCGCGTGCGGCGTGCCGCCCGCCAGCCGGTCCCGGGTGTTGAGCAGCTTCTGCCGGATGCAGGTGGCCTTGAGGCGGTACGGCTCCTCCGCGTTCAGCCGCTTGTAGCGGGGGCTGATCTCCGGGAGGCGCTTCAGGTCCTGCTCCAGGTCGGCCAGCAGCTCGGGCGAGGCACCGGAGTTGCGGATCGAGTTGGACAACGCCGCGCGCAGGTCGTCGACCAGCTCCAGGGCGTCGGTGATGCCGTGCTCGTGCTGCAGGATCAGGACGTCCCACGTGACCTGCGGGGTCACGTTGGGGTTGCCGTCCCGGTCACCGCCGATCCAGGTGCCGAAGGTCAGCGGCCGGGTCTCCGCGGGCAGCGGCACACCGACCCGCTCCAGCTCGACCGCCAGGTCCTCCAGCACGTCGCCGACCGCGCCGGCGTGCAGCTCGTCCAGGTAGTAGATGGCGTTGCGCGCCTCGTCGGCCGGCTCGGGGCGCACGACCCGCAGCTCGTCGGTCTGCCAGAGCAGGTCGATGTTCTCCGCCAGCCGCAGGTCGCTGCGGCGGCGGTCGCCGCCCGCCGTACCGGACTCGTCCAGCAGGGCGGCGATCACCCGCAGCTTGTTCAGCACGCTGCGGCGGGCCGCCTCGGTCGGGTGGGCGGTGAAGACCGGACGCACGTTGAGGTTGCGCACGGTCTGGCGCAGGTGCTCGGGGTCGGCGTCCTTGAGCAGGTCGGCCGTACGGGCGAGCAGCCCGCCGTCGGCCGCCCGGCGGGACCGCAGCTCACGGCCGCGGTGCACCTGCTCGGTGACGTTCGCGAGGTGGAAGTAGGTGGAGAACGCCCGTACCAGCTTGGCCGCGGTCTCCAGATCGGTCTCGCCGAGGAGGGCGGCGGCGGCCTCGCCGTCGCTGCGGGTCAGCGCCCGCACCCTCTCGACCAGGTCGAGGAGCTCCGGGCCCTCCTGCCGGACGAGCGTCCCGCCGAGGAGATCTCCCAGGCGGCGGATGTCCGCGCGGAGGGGGGCGCTGCCGGTGGTGTTGTCGGCGCTGCTCACAGGTGCGGCTCCTAGTGCAGTGGAATGGTCGGCGGCATTGTCCGGACCGCGCTGTCCGACGGCACAAGGATAGGTCGGGGCCGCCTCCCCGTACGGGGCTGACCGCCAGGCGGACACCGTCGCGTCTAGGCTGGTCCGTATGAGTACGACGGGGGAGTACGTACCGGACGGGGCCGGCGGACGAAGCCGGGGGGCCGCCGGGCCGTGGTGGTGGCCCAGGCGGCGCAGCATGGTGCTCGACGTCTCCCTGGCCTTCGTCTCGGCCGTGGAATGCCTCCTGGAGGGCGCGGCCTTCGCGGAGAAGACCGGGATCTCGCCGGTCGTCACGGGACTGTTCGGCCTGCTGGTCGGATCGGTGCTGGTGCTCCGCAGGCGCTGGCCGGTCCTGGTCGTCCTGGTCTCCATCGCCGTCACGCCCGCCCAGATGGGGATCCTGCTCAGCGTCGTCGGCCTCTACACCCTGGCGGCCTCCGACGTGCCGCGGCGGATCATCGCGGTGCTGTCCGGGATGACCATGCTCGGCATGCTGATCGTCACCTTCCTGGAGATGCACGGTGACCTCGGCGCCGCCGCCTACCACGCCCCGCTGGCCGTGGTCGCCCTCACCTCCGTGCTCGCCGCCGTCGGCGTCACCGCCCCGCCGGTGCTGCTCGGCCTGTACGTCGGCGCCCGGCGCCGCCTCGTGGAGAGCCTGCGGGAGCGGGCGGACGGCCTGGAGCGGGAGCTGTCGCTGCTCGCGGAGACGGCCACGAGTTCAGCGGAGCGCGCCCGCATGGAGGAGCGCACCCGCATCGCGCGCGAGATGCACGACGTCGTCGCGCACCGGGTGAGCCTCATGGTCGTGCACGCGGCCGCGCTCCAGGCCATCGCCGTCAAGGACCCCGAGAAGGCCTCGGCCAGCGCCCAGCTCCTCGGGGACATGGGGCGCCAGGCGCTCAATGAACTGCGCGAGATGCTGGGCGTCCTGCGGACGGAGCCCACGACGGCGGCGCGGGCGGCCGCTTCGGCGTCGGCGTCGGCGTCCGTGTCCGCGGCGTCGGTGGTCCGTGTGGCCGCTGCGGAAACGATTGCGCCCGCGGCGCCGGCCACGGCGGCCGAGGCGGGGGAGGACGAGCAGGGGCCGTGCCTGGCCGAGCTCAGGGGGCTGCTCGACGAGTCGCGGGCCGCCGGGATGGACGTCGAGCTCACCGTGGAGGGGGAGGAGCGGCCGCTGGCGGCGCGGGTCGAGGCCACGGTCTACCGCGTCGTGCAGGAGGCGCTCACCAACGTGCACAAGCACGCGCCCGGTGCGCGGGCCCGCATCCGCCTTGCCTACCGCGAGGCCGAGGTCGCGGTCCTGGTGCAGAACGGGCCCTCCGGAGGGGCGCCCGCGCTGGTGCTTCCCAGCGGGGGCAACGGGCTGGTCGGCATGAAGGAGCGCGTCACCGCGCTGGGCGGGGGGTTCGCCGCCGGCACGACGCACGAGGGCGGGTTCCGCGTCTCCGCGATGCTTCCCGCGTAGCGGTACGGCCCGGGGTGCGTTCTGTGGGGTCGGTGGGTGGGTGCGGGTTCGTCTCGCGCCCTGCGGGCGCACAGCGGCGGGCTGGGGATGGGAGGGTGGGGCCCGGCCTTGTCCGCAGTGTGCGGGTGGGTGGGTGGCCGGGGTTCAGGCGCCGGAGCGGGTTGCCTTCCGGCGGTGTCGGTCTCGTTGCCGTCCGCGGGTATGGATGGCCGGTTGCCACGCCATCCGTGGGTGGGGGCCCGCCGTAACCCGCGTCTGCGGGTATTTCGGGGTACTGCCGGGCGGCCGGCGGGAGATCGGGCCCGCTTTCAGCGGTATATACGTCGGAACAGAGCCCGATGTCGGATCGGGGAATTACCCGCAGGCGCCGGTTGCGGCGGGCGCGCTACCCACCAAGGGTGGGCGTGGTCACCGGCCATCCGTACCCGCGGACGGCGACGAGACCGGAACCGGACGAACAACCGGCTCCGCTCCGGCGCCTGAACCCCGACCACCCACCCACCCGCACACGGCAGACCGGCCCCGGACCGCCACCCTCCCGTCCGCAGCCGGCCGCTGTGCGCCCGCAGGGCGCGAGACGTCGGGGCGGCCGAAGACCGGCAGCACCCCGGTGGTCACGTCGTGAGGCGGTGGGGGCGTGAGCCCGTCGTGAGGGTGCCGAGGGCCACGTCGATGCTGGCGCCCAGGTAGTAGTCACCGGTGTGGTCGACGCAGTAGACGCGTCCCTCCGCGTCGATCGCGAGCTGCCCGTGCCCCGCGGACTCCTCGCCCAGCGGCGCGACCTCCGTCTCGAGCGCACTGCCCAGGTCGCCGAGCGTGCGCGCGAGGTGCAGCCCGTGGAGCGGGTCGATGTGGACCGCGCTGGGTGCGACGTGGCGGCCGGGGGAGCCCACGGCGGGCACGGTGAGACCGCCGAACTCGGCCCAGGCCTCGACGGCGGCGGGGAAGACGCTGTGCCGGTGGCCGCCGGGTGAGGCGTAGGCGCGGAGCGTGTCGGCCCAGACCTCGGCCTGGCGGATGTCCCAGCGGCCGGGCTGCCAGCCGGCGGAGCGCAGGGCCACGTCGACGCCGACGGGGAAGCGGGTCGAGTTCATTCGGCGCCGGCTCCCGGGTCGAAGGCGCGGACGCCGAAGTGTGCGAGCAGCGCCTGGCAGGAGCGGCAGGGCGGGACGTAGGCGCCGTGTGCGGGGTCGCCGTCCTCGCGTATGTGGCGGGCGGTGAGCTTGGCGCCCTTGAGGGCCTTGCGTGCCTCGCCGCTCGTGAGCGGCTTGCGCGCGGCGCGCTTGCTGCGGGCGCCGTCGACGGTGGTGAGGTGGCGGGAGAGCAGCACCGGCTCGGGACATCGCCCCGTGAAGCGCTCACGCTGCGCGACGGGGAGGGCGTCGAGGACGTCCTGGACGAGCGGGTGGAGCGGGGGCGGCTGGTCGGCCTTGACGCCGGTGCACGTGAGGACCTCGTCCTTGACGGACAGCGCGGCGGCGACCGCGGGCAGGATCCCGTCGCGCCGGTGGCGCAGGACGGGTGGCGGCGGCGCTTCGTCGGCTCCCCAGTTGAGCCGCGGGTCCGCGGCGTCTCTCGTCAGCATCTTCGTACGGCCCTCCGATCCGTCCTCGCGGGGAGGACGTCCCCCTATGTGCGTAAGACTGCCAAACGGACAAGGCGTTACGGAAGTCGGTTGTGAGGTGAGAGGTTTATTTTGTGCCGGATGTCACGGCACTGTGGGGAGATGCGTAACGCAGTCCGATGTGTTACCCGCAGTACCGCTCCTTGCGTTGGCCAGTGGTTCTACGGATAGTAGCGCCGACCTGGAGGGAAAGGGCGCCAAGCCCCCTGAGAACGGCCGGGATTCGACCACCTTCCCTACGGAAGGGATGCGACGGACGTTCACCGGAACCAGCTTGCGGACGACGCCCACCACGTGTGAACGGCGGTGCGGCGGGTGCCGCTGCGACGGGTCCGGAGTGCCCCCCCTCGGGAGTGCGCGCAACCCGCCCGGGCCGCCGCACACCCGTGACCGGAACCAGCCGAAGCGCCTATTGCCACACCCCATAGGCTGTGCCCAACACCAGATCCAGCATGGGGGCATCGGCAATGACGACAGGTCGGCCCGGGCACCGGGTCGCGCCACCGAACGCGGCCTACGCCGGTCAGATCGTGCACTTCCCGGACCCGGTGCGGCGCGCCCGCCACCCGCAGGGCGTACGCGTGGACGAGCGCGGCTTCCCCGACTTCTCGCCGTACGCGCGCGCGGCGGCGGAGATCGCCGAGCCGCCGGACGGCTTCGGCATCGACGAACTCCGGCTCACCGACTACGTGTCGGCCAACGCCGCCGTGCACGCCACCGGTCACGAGCTGTGGGGCAGCCTGTCCTCCGTCGCCACGCCGCACGGGTGGACCTGGCACCACGTCGCCGGCAGCCGCCGTCTGGAACTGATCCCCGCCGAGGTCAAGTCGCTGCTGCGGCACCACGGCGGCCTGGCCACCACCGCCTCCGCCGACCACGACAAGCGCGGCACCCGGCCGCTGCAGGAGACCCGGCCGGTCCACTTCGGCCTGCGCAAGGACGGGGTCGCCGTCACCGAACAGCAGGTGCGGGACGTCGAGGAGGAGCTCGGCTACCGGCTGCCCGGCGCCTACCGCACCTTCCTGAAGGCGGCGGGCGGCAGCGCGCCGCGCGGCGTCGCCCTGCTCCCCATGCTGGGACTCCTCGTCGACCAGCCCTTCTTCACCGTGCGGGACGAGGCGGCGGCCAACGACCTCGTCTACGTCAACAAGTGCCTGCGGGACCACCTCACCAAGGACTACCTGGCGATCTCCTACGTCCAGGGCGGTGTGCTCGCCGTGAAGTCGCGCGGTGCCGACCTCGGTTCGATGTGGCTGTGCCCGTACGACGACGTGCGGGACGCCGACGGCGCGTTCGGCTCCACCGAGGAGCGGGCCGCCGGACTGCTGCTGCCCTGCGGCGAGGACTTCGACGCCTTCCTGGCCGCGCTCGCCGGTGACCCGCCGGAGCTGGAGACCGTGGCGAACCTGATGGTGGACGGCGGCTTCGCCCGCGCCGTCCCGGTGGAGGGGTGAGGCAGGACATGGTCACGTTCGCGCAGGCGCAGGAGCGCGCCGAGCGGTGGATCAACGCCGACGTCCCCGCCTACCTCGCACGCGCGGTGCAGGTGCGGGAGTTCGACCGGGGCTTCGTGGTGTGGTCCGAGCCCAGGGACGGCGGTCCGACCTCCGACGACGGGGAGACCCGCATCGTCATCGCCCGGGACAGCGGCGAGGCCACGCTCTGGCCCGCGCTGCCCGTGGGCGAGGTCATCCGCCGCTGGGAGGAGGTCTACGGCGCCTCGGCCGGCGCGGTCGCGGACGCCGTGCCGGAGCGGCCCCGGCGGGTCGACCTGGAGGCGACGTCCTTCCTGCTGAGCCCGCCGCAGTGGCTGCAGGACGCCGCCGACCGGCTCGGCATCCCCGACCGCCGCGAGGCGCCGGACGCCGCCCCGGCGCCGGTCACGGTCCAGCCGGTCACGACCCAGCCGCCCGCGCCCGCCCCGGTGACGACCCCGCCGCCCGCCCCGGCCCCCGTCACCACGCCCGGGCCGGCGACGCCCACCCAGCCGTACATCCCGACCCCGACCCCGCCGATGCCGGCCTCGTACGGCGGTGCGCCGACCCCGCCGCCCGCGGCCTGGCGGGACGCCAACGACAGCCATGGCGCGGGGGCTTCCGTGCCGCCGCCCGCGACCGTGTACGCGCCGCCCATCAGCGACTCGGACGACGCCCACACCCCGCCGCCGATGACGAGCGCCGACGCCAGCACCGAGCGGCTGCCCGGCGTGCCCGAGACCGGGACGCCGCTGCCGCAGCCCGACGCGCGGGGCGGTTACGGCTACCCCGGCGCCGGTGCGGGCGCGCCCCCGCCGCCCCCGCCGGCCCCCGGGCCCGGTGCATACGGCTACCCGGGCGGCTCGGCCACGCCCCCGCCGCCGGGCCCGCCGCCCTCGCCGTTCGGGGGGCCGGCCGCTGCCCAGCCCGGCCCGCCCCCGCCGCCGCCGGCGCCGTCCACGCCCGCCCGGCCGGCCTCCGGCGACGTGCACCACGCCGCGACGATGCTGTCCCGCCCGGACGGACCGCCCCCGCCGCCCCCGCCGCCGCCCGGACCGGGCCGCGGCGCCGCCGACGTGGCCGCCGCCGAGACCTCCAAGGCGGCCCCTCCCGGGCCGCCCGCGCCCCCGCCCGGACCGGGAGTGCCCGGCACCCCGGCCGCCGGGTACGTGCCCACGCAGCTCGTGCAGGCGCTCCCCGCGAACGACCGGCCCGGCCCGCCCGCACCGCCCGATGCGGCGGCCGGCGACGTGCACCGGGCCGCGACGATGCTGTCCCGCCCGGACGGCGGCGCCGGGGCCGCCGCACCGCCGCCCCCTCCGCCGCCCGGACCGGTGGCGGCGCCGCCGCAGCCCGCGGCGTACGGCTACCCCCAGCCGCCGCAGCACCACGCCCCGGCCCCGCCCACCGGGGTGCCCACGGTCGGCCCCGGCTACATGGCCGTGCTCCGCTACCGCGCGCAGGACGGCTCCGAGCAGCAGCTGATCCGCCGCTCCGCACCCGGCACCCCGCACCCGGAGTGGCAGATCCTGCACGAGCTGCGCGCCCTCGGGGTGCCGCCGCAGGCGGTGCTGGAGCTGCACACGGAACTGGAGTCCTGCGACCTGCCGGGCGGCTACTGCGCCCGCATGATCCGCGAGACCTGGCCGCAGGTGCGGATCAGCAGCACCGCCCCGTACGGCAAGGACCACACGAGCCGTCGCGCTGGCGTCCAGCACCTGCTGACCCACCTCGGCGAGCTGCACCAGGTGGCGAGCGCCCCGGCGCACGCCCACCCGCACCGGGTGCCGATGCCCGACCCGCAGCACGTCCAGCGGGTCCCCCCGATCCCGCTGGACGCGATCGGGCACGAACTGGCGCAGTCCTTCGGGCCGCAGGGCGTGTTCCGCTTCGACCAGCGGGCGGTCGCCCGCCAGGGCGTGCCGGACCTGGTCGCGCAGACGCTCACCTGGTCCGGGCTGCCGGTGGACTTCGGCCCGTTCTTCTGGGCCCAGGCCCAGCCCGGCCGGCCGGTGCCGACCCTGGCGGAGCTCGCCGCCGAGCGGGGCGTGCAGCCGGCCCCGGACGCGGGTTCGTACCTGGTGATGGGCAATGACTTCGGCCGCCAGCTGTGCGTGCAGTACGGCACGGCGCACATCGTGGCGGTGCCGCTGGAGGCCGGGCCGGGCGGGACGGCGGCGACGCCGCAGTTCGCCAACACCAGCCTGCCGGAGTTCGTCCGCTGCCTGGCGCTGCTCGGGAAGATGTGGCGCTGGCGGCTGGGCCTGACGCCGGAGCAGGCCGGCCGCTGGACGGTCGACTTCCAGAACCAGCTGGCCGCGCTCGACCCGGCGGCCGTCGCCTCGCCCGAGCACTGGTGGCCGGTCCTCATCGAGCAGATGTGGGACGGGATGCTCTAGACCCTGCCCGTCCCAGCGGCTCCGACCGGCCGGCCACCGGTCGGAGTGTCGCGATATGGGTAAATCGGGCAAATCCCCGAGAATGGGGGTATGAGTACGGCACAGCCCCGCGGCGGCCACGGCCTCGCCACCGTCCGTGGCCGCGGGTACCGCACCGAACAGGTCGACCGCTTCCTGGAGGAGCTGTCCGAGGACCGCGACGCCGCCTGGGAGCGGGCCGCGCGGCTCACCGTCCTGGCCGGCGAGATGAGCGCGGAGTGCGCGGCGCTGCGCGACGTGGTCTCCACGCTCTCCCCGCCCACCTACGAGTCCCTCGGGAAGGGCGCGCTGGACCTGCTGCGGCTGGTCGAGGAGGAGGCCGCCTCCGTCCGCGAGCAGGCCGAGGAGGAGGCCCGGCACGCGCACGACGCGGCCGAGGCCGCCCGCCGCACCCTCATGGACGAGGCCCGCGCGGCCGCCCATGCCCGGCGCGTCGGCGGGGACGAGCACGCCGAGCAGCTGCTGGAGCGCTCCCGCACCGATGCCGGACGGGTGCTCGGCGAGGCCCGGGAAGAGGCCGGCCGGGTCCGCGACGAGGCCGCCCGCGAACTCGACGCCGCCCGGCGGGAGAGCGAACACACGCTCGCCGAACTGGAGAAGGACCACCGCGAGCGCTTCGACACCCAGGAGCACGAACTCGCCGAGGGCGAGGCCGGGGTCGACTCCCGTACGGCCGAACTCACCTCCTACGCCGAGGCCATGGTCGACGACGCCCGCCGGGCCCTGGCAGAGACCGAGGATGCCGCCCGGCGCCGCCAGGAGGAGGCCGACGCCACCGCCGCGGAACTCCTCGCCCAGGCCCGGGTACGGGAGGAGCGCATCCGGCTCGCCGCCGAACGCGAACTGCGCGAGCACGAGGTCCGCAGGGAGGAGATCCGCGAGCACCTCGCCCACGTCCGCAGCAGCCTCGCAGCCCTGACCGGCCGGGAGGTCCCCGAAACCGGGACGGAGGACGAACCGGGGCCCACCGCCCCCGACCTGCCCGCCCCTGCACCCGGGGACGATCAGGAACCGTCGTAGGCGGGGAACTCCCCGCTGTCCAGGACCCATGGCCCCACGGGGACGGCGTCCCCGAAGGCGTAGTCGTGGCGCGCCCGGTAACGGGGGCCGTCGTCGCCGGGCGACGGTCCCGGGTCGGAGAGGACGGCCAGCGTCTTGTCGCGCGGGTCGATGATCAGGTACAGCGGGATGCCCATGGCGGGGTAGTCCCGGGTCTTCTCGCGGTAGTCGTTCTCCGGATTGGACGTGGAGACGACCTCGGCCACCAGGGCGACGTCGGCGGGGTCGAGGAACCCGGGGGTGTCGAGGACCTGTTCCGGTACGACGACGAGGTCGGGGCGGCGCATGCGCCCTATGGCGGGCGCCTCGATCTCGGGACCGCTGTGGGCCACGTGGCCGGCCCAGTCCGGATCGTCGGCCATCTGCCGCTCGATCTGCCGCCTCAGCCGCAGGGCGATCAGCTCGTGCCGGTCACCGGCGGCATCATCAGCGTGATGACACCCTCACCGATCTCCACGGCCCAGACGTCCTCGCGCCCCATCAGCTCGCCGGCGACGGCCCGCATGCGCGCGTAGGTCTTCGCGTCCACGGCGTCACCGTACCGCCGGGTCCTCCTCCAGGACCGGGAAGCGGCGGGGTGCCACCAGGAGGACGGCGGCCAGGGACAGGACCGCCGCGACGGCCGCGCCCGCGTAGACGTGGTTGACCGCCGCCGCGACCGCGCGGCGCACGTGGTCGTCGAGGTGGGCGGCCCCGGCGATCGAGTCGAGGTCGGTGCCGGAGCCGTGCAGCCGGGAGGCGAGGGTGGCGTTGGCGACGGCGCCGAAGACGGCCGCGCCCACGCTCTGGCCGACCTGGCGGCAGAAGAGGATCGACGAGGTGGCGGTGGCCCGTTCGCTCCACGGGACGGTGGACTGGACGCCGACGATCAGCGGGAGCTGGAAGAGGCCGAGGGCCGCGCCGAGGGCCAGCATCACCAGGGTGGGCTGCCAGGCCGGACCGGCGTACGGGAGCATCACCAGCACGACGAGGACGACGGTCGCGGCCGCCATGCCCAGGGCGGCGGTGTTGCGGAAGCCGATGCGCAGGTAGACGCGGTTGCTGAGGGCCGCGGACAGCGGCCAGCTGAGCGTCATCACCGACAGCACGAAGCCCGCCGCGATCGGCCCGAGCCCGAGCACGGTCTGGGCGTACGTCGGGAGGAAGACCGTCGGGGCCACCATCAGGACGCCGAGCATGCCCAGGGCCAGGTTGACGGCGACGATCACCCGGCGCCGCCAGACCCAGCCGGGGATGATCGGCTCGGCGGCCCGGCGCTCCGCCCACACGGTGAGGGCGCCCATCACGAGGCTGCCGCCGAGCAGCCACCACCGGGCCGCCCCGTTCTGCACGAGGCCGGTGATCAGCAGTCCGCCGGAGAGGAAGAGCAGCAGCGCGCCGGGCCAGTCGACCCGGTGCCGGGTCCGCTCGGCGACCCGTTCGCGCAGGTGACGGGAGATGAGCAGCAGTGCGACCGCGCCGATGGGCAGGTTGATCAGGAAGATCCAGCGCCAGCTGGCGTACCCGGCGAACAGCCCGCCGCACAGCGGCCCGAGGACGGCGGAGACCGCCCAGACCGTGGAGATCGCCGCCTGGATGCGGCCGCGCTCCTTCAGCGGGTACAGGTCGGCGGCGATCGTCTGCACGGTCCCCTGGATGGCGCCGCCGCCGAGCCCCTGCACGATGCGGAAGGCGATCAGGCCGGCCATGTTCCAGGCCCCGGCGCACAGCAGGGAGCCCAGCAGGAAGATCCCGATGCCGGCCAGCAGCACGGGCTTGCGCCCGAAGGTGTCGGCGAGCTTGCCGTAGACCGGGAGGGTCACCGTGACCGCGAGCAGGTAGCCGGAGAAGAGCCAGGAGAAGACGGAGAAGCCGCCCAGCTCGCCGACGATCTGCGGCACCGCGGTGGAGATGATCGTGGAGTCCATCGCCGCCAGCGCCATGGCCAGCATCAGTGCGGCGACGACGGGACCGCGCCGCGGCGGCCCGTCGGCGGACGCCGCCGCGGCGGCGGCGGTCGCGGTCTGCTCGGTGCGCTCCACGGGACCCCCCTGGTGTGTGTACGACACACGATTTCATGCCCGCCCCCCGCGCGGACAGGGGGTTCCCGCAGGCCGGACGGCGGGGCTTGAACCTCCCGCGACCGGAGGGTGCGGTCTCGACCCCGAGCCGGGGTCCGCCGAAAGGTGCAGGCCCCCTAGGGGTCCCACCCGACTTTCTCCTACCCCCGGTTCGTACCGGCGGAGGACGAGGGGGCCCTCCTGGGCTCCCTAGCCTTCTGGTGGGGCTAACCCCCGGGCCGATACGGAGACCCGCACCATCGTTCCGGCCCCCTCCCCGAAGCCAGTCTTGGTACACGACGAAGCCCGCCCGGCGACGGCGGCGACCACCACCCGAACAGGAGCAGACCAGTGACAACGGCAGTATCGATTCCCAAGTCCGGGGGCAGCGGAGAACGTACGGCCGTGGCCGCCCGGGCCCGTCAGGTCACCAAGGCGTACGGCTCGGGCGAGACCCGGGTCGTGGCCCTCGACGCGGTCGACGTCGACATCGACCGCGGCCGCTTCACCGCGATCATGGGGCCGTCCGGCTCCGGCAAGTCGACCCTGATGCACTGCCTCGCCGGTCTCGACACGGTGACCGACGGCAGGATCTGGGTCGGTGAGACCGAGATCACCAAGCTGAAGGACAAGAAGCTCACCCAGCTGCGCCGGGACAAGATCGGCTTCATCTTCCAGGCCTTCAACCTGCTGCCGACCCTCAACGCGGCCGAGAACATCACGCTGCCCATGGACATCGCCGGCCGCAAGGCCGACCCCCAGTGGCTGCAGCGCGTCGTGGAGACCGTCGGTCTGGCCGGCCGCCTGAAGCACCGGCCCGGCCAGCTCTCCGGCGGCCAGCAGCAGCGCGTCGCCGTGGCCCGCGCCCTGGCCGCCCGCCCGGAGATCATCTTCGGCGACGAGCCGACCGGCAACCTCGACTCGCGCGCCGGCGCCGAGATCCTCGGCTTCCTGCGCCGCTCGGTCGACGAACTCGGCCAGACCATCGTCATGGTGACGCACGACCCGGTCGCCGCCTCCTACGCCGACCGCGTCCTCTACCTCGCCGACGGCCGGATCGTCGACGAGATGCGGGACCCGACCGCCGACTCCGTCCTGGAGCGCATGAAGGACTTCGACGCGCGCGGGAGGACCTCGTGACCGTCGTCAAGACCTCGATGCGCAACTTCGTCGCGCACAAGGGACGCATGGCGCTGTCCGCCATCGCCGTCCTGCTGTCGGTGGGCTTCGTCTGCGGCACGCTCGTCTTCACCGACACCATGACCTCCACCTTCGACAAGCTCTTCGCCGCCACCGCGTCGGACGTCACGGTCACGCCCAAGGGCGCGCCCAGCGACGACCAGATGCAGATGACCACCAAGGCGGCCACCGTGCCCGCCGCCACGGTCGAGCGGCTGAAGGAGGTCGAGGGCGTCGAATCCGCGACCGGAGAGGCCGGCAGCCAGACGCTCACCGTCACCGACGCCGCCGGCGACAACCTCGGCCCGACCTCCGGCGCCCCCACCATCGCCACCAACTGGGACTCCACCGAGCTGCGTTCGGTCGACGTCACCTCCGGCCACGCCCCGCGCGGCCCCACCGAGGTGATGGTCGACGCCGACACCGCCGACAAGAAGCACCTCGAACTGGGCGACGAGCTGCGGGTCATCGCCATCCCCGGCGAGTTCCACGCCCGGATCACCGGCATCGCCACCTTCAAGGTCACCAACCCCGGTGCGGCCATCTTCTACTTCGACACCGCCACCACCCAGACCAAACTGCTCGGCGCCAAGGACGTCTTCACCAGCATCGGCGTGACCGCGAAGCCCGGCGTCACCGACGAGCAGCTGAAGAAGGACGTCACCGCCGCCCTCGGCTCCACCGCCGGCTACAAGGTGCAGACCCAGGCCGAGTGGACCGCCGAGAACCAGAAGGACATCGCCGGCTTCCTCGACGTCATCAAGTACGCGATGCTCGGCTTCGCCGGGATCGCCGTCCTCGTCGGGATCTTCCTGATCGTCAACACCTTCTCGATGCTGGTCGCCCAGCGCACCCGGGAGATCGGCCTCATGCGGGCCATCGGCGCGAGCCGCCGCCAGGTCAACCGCTCGGTGCTGGTCGAGGCGCTGCTCCTCGGCGTGGTGGGCTCCGTCCTCGGCATCGGCGGCGGCGTCGGGCTCGCCGTCCTGCTCATGAACCTCATGGGCAGCGCGGGTATGAACCTCGACACCTCCTCCCTGACGGTCAAGGCCTCCACCCCGGTCATCGGGCTCGTCCTCGGCGTCGTGGTGACCGTCCTCGCCGCCTACCTGCCCGCCCGGCGGGCCGGCAAGGTCTCCCCGATGGCCGCGCTGCGCGACGCCGGGACCCCCGCCGACGTCCGGGCCGGGAAGGTGCGCGCCGCGATCGGCCTGGTCCTCACCCTCACCGGTGCCGCCGCCCTGCTCGCCGCCGTCCAGGCCACCAAGGCCGCGGAGGGCTCGATGTTCCTCGGCCTCGGCATCCTGCTCACCCTGGTCGGCTTCGTGGTCGTCGGCCCGCTGCTGGCCGGCGTCGTCGTCCGGATGATCAGCGCGGGCGTCCTGCGGGTCTTCGGCCCGGTCGGCCGCCTCGCCGAACGCAACGCGCTGCGCAACCCGCGGCGCACCGGCGCCACCGCCGCCGCCCTCATGATCGGCCTCGCGCTCGTCGCCGCCCTCTCCGTGGTCGGCTCCTCCATGGTGGCCTCGGCGACCGACCAGCTCGACAAGTCGGTCGGCGCGGACTTCATCATCGCCTCCGACAGCGGCCAGCCGATCACCCCGCAGATCGAGCAGGCGATCAAGGCCGCGCCGGACCTCGCCCACGTCACCGACTACAAGTCCCTCGACGTGAAGCTCACCGCCCCCGACGGGTCGGTGTCCGACACCTCCCTGTCCGCCGCGGACCCGACCTACGCCCAGGACCTCCAGGTCAAGACGGTCGCCGGCGAGCTGTCGGCCGCGTACGGGGCCAACGCGATGTCGGTCGGCGAGGGCTTCGCCGACAAGCACAAGGTCAAGCTCGGCGACAAGCTCTCCGTCCGCTTCGAGCACGGCGACACCGCCACGCTGACGGTCGCCGCCATCACCTCCGCGGACACCGTCTTCGACCAGGGCGCGATGTACACCAACATCACGACCGCGGCGCGCTACGTCCCGGCCGACCGGATGCCGATCAACGACATCATGTTCGCCGCCGCCAAGGACGGGCGGCAGGACGCGGCCTACGCGGGCCTGAAGAAGGCGCTGCACGACTTCCCGCAGGTCCAGGTCCGCAACCAGGCCGACTACAAGGACATGCTCAAGGACCAGATCGGCCAGCTGCTCAACCTGATCTACGGCCTGCTGGCCCTGGCGATCATCGTCGCGATCCTCGGCGTCGTGAACACCCTCGCCCTGTCGGTGGTCGAGCGCACCCGGGAGATCGGCCTCATGCGGGCGATCGGCATGTCGCGGCGGCAGCTGCGGCGCATGATCCGCCTGGAGTCGATCGTCATCGCCCTCTTCGGCGCGGTGCTCGGCCTCGGGCTCGGCATGGGCTGGGGCGCCTCCGCCCAGCAGCTCCTGGCGCTCCAGGGCCTCGGGATCCTGGAGATCCCCTGGCCGACGATCATCACGGTCTTCATCGGCTCCGCCTTCGTCGGGCTCGTCGCGGCCCTGGTGCCGGCGTTCCGGGCGGGCCGGATGAACGTGCTGGGCGCGATCGCCACGGAGTAGGCCTGACGGCCTGGCCCCGGGTCCGCCTCGTGCCCGGGGCCGCCGTCGTGTGCGGGTTGTTTGTGGTTGGTGTTGGGGGCTTTTTCCCACCCGCCCTCCCGATTGCCCGGCGCGATTGGTGCGGGCCTGCGCTCTGTGGGTTGGTGGGCCGGGGGCGGGGCCTCCGGGGTGGGCATTCTGTACCGCATATTTATGTGCATGGCGGGCAGCACTTGTCGGTGCCGTCTGTGCCGCACATCAAATACACGTCAGCGTCCAGAACGCCCACCCTCCCCCAGCCTTCGGCCGGGGGTGCCCCCAACTCCCCCACCCCCTCCCTATCGACAGCGGCCAACGGCCGGTGGGTGGCCAGAGGGAGTTGGGGCACCGCACCTGTCCGACGCACCCCCAACTGGACACCCTGCGCCCGCACAACAGGGGGGTGTGGCGGGGTGCTCCCCCTGGCCGAAGGCCGGGGGAAACGAGCGGCGGACCCGTGCCGAACGATGCGGGCTCGAACCGCGGGTCCGCGGGGTCAGCGAGCGGTCCGGGGCGCCTTGGACCGCCTCCATACCCCTCACCGGCCGTTGTGCGCCCATATGACGGGAGGGGGTGTGTCGGGGTGCGCCCTGGGGGTCCCCCCGGCCGAAGGCTGGGGGAGACGAGCGGCGAACGCGGTGCCCAAGGATGTGGACGTAAACCGCGAGCGTTCTGGGGGTCCCCCCGGCCGAAGGCTGGGGGAGTGCGCCGGCACCACCCCCCAGTGTTAGAACCCCACAACCCCTCTCCCGCAACCCAGAGGGAAGGTGGGGGGAAAAC
>NZ_JBVKBW010000002.1:635550-718608 GCF_055635295.1 Streptomyces sp. NPDC111520
GGGTTCCCCTGGGCGAGGGGGGGGGGGGGTGCGCCGCCACCCCCCCCCGGCCGAGGGTGGGGGGAGTGCGCCGGCGCGGCGCCGACCCCACAACGAGGTGCGAGACCCGCACCAATCGCGCCGGGCAATCGGGAGGGAGGGTGGGAGACAGCCCGCCGCAGGCGCAACGGACCCCCACATGAGACTCGGGCCCCGCAAGGCGGGGCCCACGCGGGAGGCAGGGCGGGGCAGCACGGAACACGTCCCCGGGAAGGATGCGGCACCGGGTGCCCGCGGCGAAAACCAGCAGCGATCCCGGAACGGCGGCACTAGGTTGACGCGGTGCATCCGATCCGCTTCGACGCCACCAAAGGTGACGGCGTTCATGTCTTCCACTACCTCCCCGCCCTCGAAACGCCCGTAACACGCAACTGGCCCGGGCTGTTCGGGGAGTGGCCCGAGGAGCAAACGCCCTTCACCGAATGGGCCGTGAACAACAACAACATGGAAGAGGTCGCGGTCTACCTGGGCCTCGTCTGGCGCCTCACGGCTGGTCTCCGGCGCTTCGCCATCCCGGCCTACTACCGGGAGGATGCCGAGCGCGCCCTGGGGCAAACGCCCCTGCTCGTCGACTGGGAGTACGAGATCGACGCGGAGGGTCTCACCCCGGCCGCGCGCGACAAGGGTTTCGTCAGGGCACGCTCGGCGGTGACTCCACGGCCGGTGCCCGGCCGCGACGGCCGCTGCGACAGCGCGTGCGCCGGGCTGTTCCCCGTGGCGGCGCCACGGGACCTGGTCTCCCTGCTCCATGCGGTCGTCTTCGACGCCTCGTCGGAGATCACGGTCTTCGCTGTCGCGCCAGGTGCCGAACGGCTCGGCCAGCTGACGCAGGCCCTGCGCCGGGACCCCCCGCCCACTCTTGCGGGGCTCCTCCAGGAAGGTGAGGTGTTCGTGGACCTCACGATCGGCTCGGACGTCGGGCAGTACGACTCCATCATGGTGGCCTCGCCCACCGACATCGGGGAGCGGGTCGACGCCCTGGCAGCGGACTACGCGCTCAGGATCACCGCGTACGAGAGCCGTGTGGACGCGTTCACGGGTGTCCCGGACTTCCTGCGGGAGATGCCGCGGCTCGCCGGGGTGGTTCTGAACGACTCCTGATTCGCCTGGCACCGGGGCACGTCACCGCCGTCCTGCCGAAGTCGGCCACGCTGCCCGGCGCGGTCCTTGCCGGATCGACTGGAGCCGGTTGATCAGAGGCTGCAGCCGAGGATCGGAGGCCGACGCGGACACGGGCGGACCCTAACCTCCAGCGTTTGTGCAGGCTGGCCGATGCCGCGACCTGACCGACCGGCGGACATAGGACACCGGCCTCCACAGAGCAGCACTAGGTGCACCACCGCCGACCGGTGCTTGCGTCGCCGGCCGCAGCAGGCTTCGCCGGATGATCAAGGAAGACGACCCGCCTTCGGAGGGCTGACCTGCATCAGGACAGAAGCGGAAACCGCGCCGCAGAACGGCCGAGCACCCTGCGCTCGCTCTCGCTCAGCCCTCGTCGTCCCGTCGCCACCGCCAGGAACGTCAGGTCGTCCCAGTCCAAAGGTGCTGGAAGTCGTTGCTGAAGGAGTGATTCGAAGACAGGCCGCATGACCTGCGACGCAGACGGCACCGTCCATGCGGGCCGTCCCAGCGTCAATGCGATGTCCAGGCCGTGAGCCGCGACTGAGATGACCCGGGTCAGCACCCATTCCTCCAGGCGCATCGCCCCTTTGCCGGAGATCGACACCACACGGTTCAGGTCGTCCCCGCCCAAAGTGGTGATCGTGTCCAGCGTCACCTCTTCGAACCATGACACCGCAGAAGCCGCGGTCAGTACCCTCGCCGCGAACTGCTGAGTCTGTTCCACATTCCGCTGGCGGTAGTCCGAGGTGGCCCGCTCTGGCCGGCGATAGTAGTCGGACGCGCTCATGAGGCCTCCAACAGCCTCAGCCGTGGGGAGCGGACCGTCCAGTCCGAGACTCGCCCCGATGTGCACGACCAGCTCCTGCAGGTCCCACGGAGGGCAGTTGGTCGGCCGACCCCAGTCTTCGGTGCCGAGCTCCCGCAACACCGCAGAAAGCGCCCGGCTCTCCTCGCTCAGGGCCGTCAGCGCCACTTGTTCGACCATTCAGATCCTCCGGCACGCCTCTTGCCCGGGCTGTCCACGCTGATCTTGTCAGACGCGCTCCCGCCGTCCTGGCGGTCGGGAGTCATCAGGCCGAACACCTGACAGCTGGAGAAAACCAGCGCCCCACGTTGCCGCATCGGCTTGTACGACATCGGCGCCGGCGAGGCCCCGGCTGGGTTGCGTCCTGGGAGGGGCTGTGGCGGGGTGGCCCATGAGGGTCGTCCCCCGGCCGAAGGCTGGGGGAGGGCGGGAGGGTGGGGGAGAGGACACGACCCCGGCCACGAACAACCCGCACAGGGGATCCGGGCCCCGCAAGGCGGGGCCCACGCGGGAGGCAGGGCGGGGCAGCACGGAACACGACCCCGGGAAGGATGCGGCACCGGGTGCCCGCGGAGCGTCGTACGCTGGGACACCCCGGCCCGTTCCACGCGTCGGGCTGTTCGCGTTGCCCCGCCTGTCTGCCTCTGGGACGGAAAGCCACATGAGCCTCAACGGTCTGCTCGACGTCGTCGTGGACGACCCCGCGCTCGCGGAGGCGGTCCGCGGCGCAGCGGACGGCAACCGCCCGCACGTCGACCTGGTGGGTCCGCCCGCCGCCCGCCCGCTGGCCCTGGCCGCGCTCGCGGCCCGCACGGGCCGCACCGTGCTGGCGGTGACGGCCACCGGCCGCGAGGCCGAGGACCTGGTCGCGGCCCTGCGGTCACTGCTGCCCGAGGACTCCGTCGTGGAGTACCCGGCCTGGGAGACACTGCCGCACGAGCGGCTGTCCCCGCGCTCGGACACCGTCGGCCGTCGCCTGGCCGTGCTGCGCCGGCTGGCGCACCCCAGCGCGGACGACCCGACCGCCGGCCCCGTGCGGGTCGTGGTCGCCCCGATCCGCTCGGTCCTCCAGCCGCAGGTCAAGGGCCTGGGCGAGCTGGTCCCGGTGGCACTGCGGACCGGGCAGACCGCCGATCTGAACGCGGTCGTGGACGGCCTCGCGGCGGCCGCGTACGCCCGGGTGGAGCTGGTGGAGAAGCGCGGCGAGTTCGCCGTGCGCGGCGGCATCCTGGACGTCTTCCCGCCGACCGAGGAGCACCCGCTCCGGATCGAGTTCTGGGGTGACGACGTCGAGGAGATCCGCTACTTCAAGGTGGCCGACCAGCGCTCGCTGGAGGTCGCCGAGCACGGCCTGTGGGCGCCGCCCTGCCGGGAGCTGCTGCTCACCGACGAGGTACGGGCCCGTGCGGCGGAGCTGGCGGAGGAGCACCCGCAGCTGCGCGAGCTGCTGGACAAGATCGCCCAGGGCATCGCGGTGGAGGGCATGGAGTCGCTCGCCCCGGTGCTGGTGGACGACATGGAGCTGCTGCTGGACGTGCTGCCGGCCGGGTCGCTGACCGTGGTCTGCGACCCGGAGCGGGTGCGTACCCGGGCCGCCGACCTCGTGGCGACGAGCAGGGAGTTCCTGGAGGCCTCGTGGGCCGCGTCGGCCGGGGGCGGCGAGGCGCCGATCGACCTGGGCGCGGCCTCGCTGTGGAGCATCGCGGACGTGCGCGACCGGGCCCGTGAGCTGGGCGTGCCGTGGTGGTCGGTGAGCCCGTTCGCGGCCGACGACGAGCTGGACGCCGACACCCTCAAGCTGGGCATGCACGCCCCCGAGCTCTACCGGGGCGACACCGCCCGGGCGCTCGCGGACACCAAGGGCTGGCTGGCCGAGGGCTGGCGCGCGGTCTTCGTCACCGAGGGCCACGGCCCGGCCGCCCGCATCGTGGAGGTGCTGGGCAACGAGGGGATCGCCGCCCGCCTCGACACGGGCCTGGAGGGCCCGGTCGAGCCGTCCGTGGTCCACGTGGCGTGCGGTTCGCTGGAGAGCGGCTTCGTCGACCCGGCCCTGCGGATCGCGGTCCTCACCGAGACCGACCTGTCCGGCCAGAAGTCCTCCACCAAGGACATGGGCCGCATGCCGTCCCGGCGCCGCAAGACCATCGACCCGCTGACGCTGCAGGCGGGCGACTTCATCGTGCACGAGCAGCACGGCGTCGGACGCTACGTGGAGATGGTGCAGCGCACCGTGCAGGGCGCCACCCGCGAGTACCTGGTGGTCGAGTACGCCCCGGCGAAGAAGGGCCAGCCCGGCGACCGGCTCTTCGTGCCCACCGACCAGCTGGAGCAGATCACCAAGTACGTCGGCGGCGAGGCGCCCTCGCTGCACCGCCTCGGCGGCGCGGACTGGACGAAGACCAAGGCGCGGGCCAAGAAGGCGGTCAAGGAGATCGCCGCGGACCTGATCCGGCTGTACTCCGCCCGCATGGCGGCCCCCGGCCACACCTTCGCGCCGGACACCCCCTGGCAGCGGGAGCTGGAGGACGCGTTCCCGTACGCGGAGACCCCGGACCAGCTCACCACGATCGCCGAGGTCAAGGAGGACATGGAGAAGTCGGTCCCGATGGACCGGCTGATCTGCGGCGACGTCGGCTACGGCAAGACCGAGATCGCGGTGCGGGCGGCCTTCAAGGCGGTGCAGGACGGCAAGCAGGTCGCCGTCCTGGTGCCCACCACCCTGCTGGTGCAGCAGCACTTCGGCACCTTCTCCGAGCGCTACTCGCAGTTCCCCGTGGTGGTGAAGGCGCTCTCCCGCTTCCAGACCGACTCCGAGGCCAAGGCCGTCCTGGAGGGCCTGCGCGAGGGCTCGGTGGACGTCGTCATCGGCACCCACCGGCTGTTCTCCTCGGAGACGAAGTTCAAGGACCTGGGCCTGGTCATCGTCGACGAGGAGCAGCGCTTCGGCGTGGAGCACAAGGAGCAGCTGAAGAAGCTCCGTGCCAACGTCGACGTGCTGACGATGTCCGCGACACCGATCCCGCGCACCCTGGAGATGGCGGTCACCGGCATCCGCGAGATGTCGACGATCACCACCCCGCCGGAGGAGCGGCACCCGGTGCTGACCTTCGTCGGCCCGTACGAGGAGAAGCAGATCGCCGCCGCGGTCCGCCGTGAACTGCTGCGCGAGGGCCAGGCCTTCTACATCCACAACCGGGTGGAGAGCATCGACAAGGCGGCGGCGCGGCTGCGTGACCTGGTGCCGGAGGCGCGGATCGCCACCGCGCACGGGCAGATGGGCGAGTCGCAGCTGGAGCAGGTCGTCGTCGACTTCTGGGAGAAGAAGTTCGACGTGCTGGTCTCCACGACGATCGTCGAGTCCGGCATCGACATCTCCAACGCCAACACCCTGATCGTGGAGCGCGGCGACACCTTCGGCCTCTCCCAGCTGCACCAGCTGCGCGGCCGGGTCGGCCGCAGCCGTGAGCGGGGTTACGCGTACTTCCTGTACCCGCCGGAGAAGCCGCTCACCGAGACCGCGCACGAGCGGCTGGCGACGATCGCCCAGCACACCGAGATGGGCGCCGGCATGTACGTCGCGATGAAGGACCTGGAGATCCGCGGCGCGGGCAACCTGCTCGGCGGCGAGCAGTCCGGCCACATCGCGGGCGTGGGCTTCGACCTGTACATCCGCATGGTGGGCGAGGCCGTCGCCGACTACCGGTCGGCCCTGGAGGCGGGCGGCGGCGAGGCCGAGGAGGCCCCGCTGGAGGTCAAGATCGAGCTGCCGGTCGACGCGCACGTCCCGCACGACTACGCGCCCGGCGAGCGGCTGCGCCTGCAGGCCTACCGCGCGATCGCCTCGGTCAACTCCGAGGAGGACATCAAGGCCGTCCGCGAGGAACTCACCGACCGCTACGGCAAGCTCCCCGAGCCGGTGGAGAACCTGCTGCTGGTGGCCGGGCTGCGGCTGCTGGCCCGCCGTCTCGGGGTCGGCGACATCACCCTGCAGGGCAACAACGTCCGCTTCTCGCCGGTGGAGTTGCGCGAGTCGCAGGAGCTGCGGCTCAACCGCCTCTACCCGCGCACGGTGGTGAAGCAGGCGGCCAGGCAGATCCTGGTGCCGCGCCCCACCACGGCGCGGATCGGCGGCAAGCCCGTGGTCGGCCGGGAACTGCTGGCGTGGACGGCGGAGTTGCTGACCGCGGTGCTGGACGGCTGAGGCGGCCGCCGCCCCCGGGGACGCGACAGGGCCCCGTCCGCGCGAGGTCGAGGTGCGCGGACGGGGCCCTGTCGTTCCGGGGGCGCCGCGGGGTTCAGCCCAGCAGGCGCCGGAGGTTCAGCCGGCCCCACAGCAGGCTGGTGGCGAACGACAGCACCATCACCGCCAGGACGAGTCCGACCAGCATCACACCGGCCACCGGCCCGCTCAGGTCGGGCGAGACCACGCGGTGCACCAGCTCCTCGACGAAGAGCACGTGCACCATGTACGCGCCCAGCGCCGCGCCGGCCAGCTGCTTCAGGCGCGGCCGGAACCGCTCCGGGATGTTGACCCGGCTGACCAGCAGCAGCACGCAGACGCTCATCGCGGCCACGAACGCGTGGGCGTTGGGGATCACGTAGTGGACCCGCGTGTTGTACCAGAGGCACGCGGCCATGGTGAGCGGCAGCAGCACGATCAGCCACCGGCGCCACGGGACGGCGCCGGCCGGCAGGGCGAAGAGCATGGCGCCGCCCACCGCGTACACCAGGGAGTAGGTGCCGAAGCCCCAGGCCACGGGGGGCAGGTCGGTGTGGGTCAGGTCCCCGACCAGGGAGAGGACGCTCGGCAGGACCGCGATGCCCAGCAGCGCCGCCCCCAGCCCCCAGGGCCGCTTGCCGTCCTTGATCAGCATCGCGAAGGCGAGCAGCACGATGATGGGGATGTAGTTGTACATGAACCACAGGTGGTAGGCGGGCTGCACGGAGCCGATGAGGGAGTCCCTCGCGAGCTCGGTCATGGGCCGCTCGTTGCGGTCCCGGAGCCACGCCCACACCAGGTAGATCGCCGTCCACGCGAACAGCGGCACGGTGTTGCGGACGATGCGCTTCCACATCCGGGCGCTGTCCCGCGGCGGCGCGCCGACCAGCACCGCCCAGCCGGCGATGGCGAAGTACATGGGCACCGCGAAGGGGTTGATCGCCTCGGCCACGTGTCCGGCCCAGTAGGAGCCGGCCCCGTGGGACGCGTCGTTCCCGGTCGAGCGGATGAACTGGGAGCCCACGTGGCCCAGCATGACGGTCGCGGAGCACAGCAGCCGCATCAGGTCGATGTCGTAGCGGTGTTCCCGCGCGTCGGCGGAGTGTCCGGAGGAAGCGGAACTGCGCTGCAACGGCAGGCGCACGGCTGTTTCATTCGACACCGCGTGATGATCGGGCACGCGGGTGTCGCGGAGCCCAACGGATGCCCAACTCTCCGGGTCCCGGCGGTATCGGATGGGTCTCGGTCCGGGTCGGCGGGGACGGTTGTCCCCACCTGTCCGCGGTTGTCCGGGTGCCGGTGGCGCCCGGCCCGCCGGCAGGCCCGTTCACCGCCGGTTCGCCCGGACGTGACGGGCGGTTGGTCCCGGGTCACCCCGACGGCCCGTCCCTCACTCCTTCGAGTGCCGTTGCCCGGCGGCCGGGAGGTGCCTGCGGCGCCGGGTCCCCTTGGCCGCCTGGGGTTTCCGTCCCGGCGGGGTGTTCGGGGGCGTCCCCGGCCGGTTTGCCCGGCGCGGGGCGCCGGGCTAGCGTCCGGCATCGCTGGACGGATCGTCCGGTGTGAATGGACGGTGCCGGGTTCGCCGGCGCCGCGCCGCGCCGCGCCGGGGTGGTCCGTCCCGCGCGCCGATGACTCCGGGCCCGGGGATCCGCCGCCCCATCCCCCTTTCCGAGGACGGATCCCCGGGACCCGGGCCCACGACCGAGCCCCGGAGGAAGACGTGCCAGGACCCCACCCGCCCGCCCGGTGCCGCGCATGACGCACGGACCCTGGGACCTGCTCGCCCGCGGGGGACTGGACGTCCTGGCCCTGCTGGCGCTGGTCGGCCCGCTCTACCGGCGCGGCTGCCCGGCCCCGCAGATGCCGCTGGTGCTGACGTCCCTCAACGTCGGGCTGTTCGCGGCGATGAGCGCGATGGGCGCGGGCGCGTTCCCGGCCGGCGTGGGCTTCGGGCTGTTCGGGATGCTCTCCCTGGTCCGGCTGCGCAGCACCGCCTTCACCGCCCGGGACGTCGCCTACACCTTCACGGCGCTGGTGATCGCCCTGTGCGGGGGCCTGCCGCAGCGGGAGATCTGGCTGGTCGTGGTGCTGGACGTGCTGGTGCTCGCGGCCGTCCTGGTCGTCGACGACCCGCACGCCCACCGGCCGACCCGGGTGGTGCGCCTGACCCTGGACCGCCTGTACGCCGACCCCGGGGCGATCCACCGGGAGGTCGTGCTGCGGTTCGGCCAGGAACCGCTGGCGGTGCTGGTGGACGAGGTCGACTTCGTGCGCGAGACGACCCGGGTGTCGGTCCGCTACCGCGGCGACTCGCCCCTGGGCTGGGGCCTGCCGGACGACGGGACGGTGCCGTCCGCCGGGCGGAGCGGCCAGGACGGCCTGCTCGAGAGCAGGCTCGTGTGACCGGCCCGGGGCCCTTCGCCGAGGAGCTCGGGCTGGCCCGGCTGCGCGGAGCGGGCCTCGCCGAGGTCGACGCCGCCGCGGCCCTGCAGCACCGGGTCGACCGCAAGTACCTGCTGCCGGTCCTGTCGGCGCGCTGCCTGGTCGCCGCCCTGGCGCCGACGCACCACGTGCTCGACCTCGGCGGCCGGCGCACCACCGGCTACCGCAGCACCTACTTCGACACCGCGGGGCTCGGCGCCTGGCACGCCCATGTGCAGGGGCGCAGGCGCCGCTGGAAGGTCCGCACCCGGCTCTACGTCGAGGACGGGCTGTGCCGCGTCGAGGTCAAGACCAAGGACGGCCGCGGTGCCACGGTCAAGCACGCCCGCACCCTCGCCGCCCGGGAGTACGGGCTGATCGGCGCCGGCGCCGCCGCCTTCGTGGACGACGTGCTCGGCGGCGCCGGGGTCCCGGTCCGGTCCGGGCTGCTCTCCCCCGCGGGGGAGATCCGCTACGTCCGCGCGGCCCTCGCCGACCTGACGGCCGGCAGCCGGGTCACCCTCGACGGCCGGCTGACCTGCCACCGCGGCCGGGCGACGGCCGCCCTCGACCACGGCTTCGTCCTCGTCGAGACCAAGGGCGGTCCCCGGCCGGGCACCGCCGACCGGTTGCTGATGGGCCTGGGGGTCCGGCCGCTGCCGCTCAGCAAGTACGTCGTGGGACAGGTCCTGCTCGTCCCCGGCCTCCCCGGCAACGACGTGCGCCGCCTGGTGCGGCACTGCTTCCACGCACCCGCGCGCCCCGAACCGGCCGGGCCCGCCCGGTGAGCACGGCCCGCCGCAGGGCCCCGGCCCGCCCACGGGCCTCCCGTACGGGCCGGCGCTACCCGGCCGTCACCGTCGCCGCGGCGGCGGCCGTCGTCCTCGGCCTGATCGGCACCCACGCCACCGCGCCGGCGGCCCCCGGGGCGGCCGGCGCGGTGCGGCGGATCGGGCAGGACCCGCCGCCCCCGCTGTTCTCCGACGCCGAGCTGCGCGGCTGGACCGCACGGCTGGACGGGCAGCGGAAGGCCGCCGACGCGCTCTACGCCCGGTGGCGGGCGGAACACGGCACCGCCCGCGACGACCCGGCCTTCGTCCGGTGGGCGGCGAGCCGGGTGCCCGGGCCGTCCCCGGAGGCCGTACGCGCCGCCGGGCTCGGGCAGGTCCGCGGCCTCGCCCGTACGCGGACCGCCGCCGGACGGAAGGCGGCCGGCTGGCTCGCCGCCCACGGGGAGCGCGACATCTGGCTCCTGTACCTGGAGGACCAGCGCGCACTGATGCCCCGCGCCGAGGGCGAGGCCGCCCGGGCCCGGCTCGACGCCGCGTTGCGGCTGGCGGGGACGATCAACGACCGGCTCGCCGGGCACTACCGACGGGAGCGCCCCACCGTCCTCGACCCGGCCCTGCGCCCGGACCGGACGGCCGCCCCGGCCGCCGGCTGTGCCTGCGCCTACCCGGCGGCGCCCGCCGCGCTCTCCGCCGCGGCCGTCGCCGTGCTCACCGCCCTCGCCCCGCGGCGCGCCGCCGAGTACCGCTGGATGCAGGCCCAGGTGGCGCACGGCCGGCTCTACACCGCCGACCACCTCCAGGCCGACCTCCTCGCCGGTGCCCTGCTCGGCTCACTGACCGGCGACTACATCCGGGCGGCGGACAGCGCGGGGAGGAGTCGCGCCTGACCGACGGCACCCCCCGTGACCTGCGGCGGGAACGCGTCTCCACGCCGGATTCACCTGGACGCCACCCGCCGGCAGCCGGTCTTCACCAGGTTCGCACCCCCCGCCCCCCATGGTGTCCCATAGTCTGCCGGGGCAGGTGAAATCGGACAGCGACCGGAACGGATCCATGCACATCGCCGTCTTCGCCGAGGCGCCGGAGGCCGCGGGCCCCGCCACCGCGCTGCGCGGCGCCGACCCCCGCGACGAGCACGACGCGGGCCGCCGGGCGGACACCCCAGGGGCAGCGCTCCTCCACGGCGAGGCCGGCGCCCACGAGATCCCCCGCGGCGAAATCGCGGAAACGGGGTACACGGAGGTCCAGGAACTGTTCGGCACCACCCGGTTCGGAGAGCTGATGAACCTCGCGTCGAGGCCGGCGGGCACGGACCGTCCGGCCGCCCGGCCCGCCGGTCCGCGGCCCTCCGTGCCCGCGACGACGGACCGGACCGCGGACACACCTGCCCGCGGTGCCCGCGCACCGCACCACCATCCGACCCCCGAGCCCGGCCGGACCCCGGCCGAACTCCGCGAGCGCACCCGGGAGTGACCGCCGATCTCCGCCCAGACGACCACCGCCGCCCCCGTCCTCACCACCGGTCCCGCGACCGGGACGAGCGAGGCGTCCACCGCGCCCGCGTCCCGGCCGCGTGAGCACAGACACGACATCGACCTGCTGCGCGTCCTGTGCTCCATCGGTGTCATCGTCTGCCACGCCGCCGGCCAGCTGCTCAACGCCGTGGGCCGGGAGCCATCCGGCGGCCGGCCCGTCTACTGGACCGGGCTCGTCGCGGACGGGCTGACCCGGTGCGCCGTGCCGCTGTTCTTCGCGATCGCCGGCTGGGTCGTCCTGGTCGGCGCGACCCCCCGGGACGGTACGCAGGTCCGCAGACGGCTGACCCGCATCGTGGTGCCGATGGGCGTGTGGACGGCCGCGTACCTCGTCTGGGACTGGATCCGGGACACCAACTCCCGGCCCACGCATCGGCTGGCCTTCGAATCGCTGTTCGGCTCGATCCAGCCCGCCTACCACCTCTGGTACCTGTACGCGTACGTGCCGGTGATCCTGCTGCTCTCGCTCGCCGCGCTGATCAAGGCGGGGAAGCGGCCCTGGGCCCTGGGCGGCCTGCTCGTGGTGCTGGCCATCGCGCCGACCTTCCTGGGCGACGTCGGCAAGCTCCTCCACGTGGGCCTGCCCGACTTCGAGTGGAACCTCTCCCCGTACCAGGTCGCCTACGCCGCCGCCGGCTCCGCGCTGCTCGCGCTGCCGCTCGCGGCCACCACCGGGCGCCGTCGGCGCCTGAAGTGGCTGGCGTGCGGGATCTGCGCGTGGGCCGCGGTCGTCGCGTACGAGCACTGGGTGCACTACCCCTCGTCCTACGCGGGCCTGGCCGTGCCGTTCCTGGCGGGCGCCCTGGTGATGGCCCTCAACCGGATCAGCATCCCCGAGCGCTTCCGTCCGCTGGTGTCCCGGCTCGGCGGCGCGGCCTTCGGCGCCTACCTGGTGCACCTGATGTTCCTGCGGGCGCTCGCCCCGCACCTGGTCTCCGCCGACGCCGGCTGGCCGGGCGCCGTCGTCATGATCACGCTGCTGGTGACCGGGACCGTGGTGCTCTCCTTCGCCGCCAGCCTGCTGTGGGCACGCCTGCGGCTCACCCGCTGGCTGGGCTGACCCCCGTACGGCGTGCCGCCCCGGGCCGCCGGCTCCCTCCGAGGGGCCGGCGGGCGCGAACGAAGGGGCGCCGTGTCGGTGACACGGCGCCCCTCACCGAAGGACCGGGTTCCGGCGGAGGTTCAGCCGAGGAGGGTCTTCAGCTTCGCCACGTTGTCCTGCGTCACCTTCCACAGCGCCTCCTGGCGCCCGTGGACGTCGGCGACCGCGGCCGACAGGTTGTCCAGGATGCCGATGGAGCGCTCCGCGAGGACCGCGCCGAGGTCCCGGTCGTGGACCGAGACGCCCCACTCGGGGCGCTCGATGTCGGACAGGAAGTACGCCATCTTCGGGTGCGAGATCAGGCTGATGATGGGCGTGCCGCAGCCGAACGGGATCATGCCCGCGTGGCCGCGCATGCCGATCACCAGCTTGGTGCGCGCGAAGGCGGTGCGCAGCTGGTCGGTGTCGAAGTCGTACATCGGCTCGACCGGCATCGAGATGCCGTACTCACGCCGCAGGTCGAAGACGAAGCGCTCGTCGTCCAGGGCGTGGGCGGCGTAGCGGACCTCGGCGTGCTTGCCGATGGCGCGGACCGCGGTGGCCATCTCCCGCAGGAAGTGGTCGTAGTCGTGGCCGAAGCGCAGCCCGGCGCGGTCGTAGGCGCAGTTGATCAGCACCGTGTCGTCGCGCCGCACCGGGTCCTGCCAGCCGGGCACCAGCTGGCGGGAGACGGTGGTCGGGCAGGGCTGGAAGAGCACCCGGTCCTGCAGCTCCGCGGGCAGCAGCGCGCGGACCTTCTCCACCGAGCCGTGGTTGCGCAGACCGAAGAACGCCGACTTGGAGACCAGCAGCCGCAGGCTCTCCTCGAAGCGGCGGCGGGTGTACGACTGGCCGTCGAAGGCGTTGTAGCCGACCGCGAAGACCGCCAGCGGGACGTCGATCTTCTCCAGCAGCCGGTCCGGCACGTTCCACTGCCAGGCGCTGTTGCCGTTCGGCGAGGTGTCCGGGATGAACAGGCCGCCACCGCCGATGACCAGGCCGCGGCGGGAGTTCACCCGCTCCAGGGCCGCCTCGTCGAAGAGCTTGTGCGCGTGGATGGAGTGCCAGCTGCGGTCGCCGGTGTCCGGTCCGAAGCACAGCCGGACGGTCTCGGGCAGGATCTTGTCGCCCGCGTTGCCCTGCCGCTCCATGTAGAACGCCACGTGCGCCAGCTGCTCGGAGGGCGTGCCGGGCTCGGCCGGGCGGGCGGCGATCGCCTCCGCGCGCTCGTACGAGATCCGGCAGGCGCGGTCGCTGACGTCCGCGTTGAGGCCGGCCAGGGCGTACTCGCGGGAGGCAGCGTTGTCGCCCAGGATCCACGCCATGTTCGCCAGCCGGCCGAAGGGGCGGGCGGCGGCGGGGGCGTGGGACGTGGAGAGCAGCAGGTGGGCCGTGGCCTCCTCGTAGCGGGAGGTGGCCATCAGGGCCTGGCCGAGCAGCTCGTGGGAGCGGCTCGCGTCGGCGGGGATGGGGGAGCGGCTGAGGATCTCCACCGCGTCCTCGTACCGGCCCTTGGACAGGTAGGCCTCGGCGACCTGGCGGACGCCATCGTGCAGGCCCTCGCTCGCGACGAGGTGGCGGCCGAAGTGGATCAGCAGGTCCGGGTGCTTCTCGTCGGGCAGGGCCAGGAAGCGCTCGACGAACTCCGCGTGCGAGAGCTCGTACTCCTGCCACGCCGCCTCGGCGCCCGAGTAGCCCTGCTCGCCGCCGTTCCACGGCTTGTGACGGCCGGTGAAGTGGAGGATGACGACGTCCTCGTCGCTGGGGGAGCGGTCCCCGGACAGCCGTCGCTTCACGAAGTTGTAGCGCGGGTCGATCTTGACGAACTTGCCCACGAGCAGGGCGTTGAGGATGCCCTGGTCGTGCTTGTCCAGCTCGTACGTGCCGGCGGTCCCGACCGCGTCGATCTGCGCGCAGAACTCGTCGGTGAGGTACTCCTTCTGGATCACCAGCAGGCCGCTGTTGAGCTTGGACCGGTCCATGAAGAACTGCGCCACCGCGCCGACGCCGTGCCGCATCCGCAGCAGTTCGCTGATGTCACCGAGGACGACCATGTCGGTGTCGAGGGTGACGATCGTGTCGTAGTCGCGGATCCGGAAGACGTCGAGGATGAAGTACGCCTTGCGGACCAGGTAGTTCTCCGGGTCGCCCTTGACGAAGTCGTCGTAGCGCTCGGGGACCACGCGGCGCATGACGACGCGCGGGTGCAGCTTGCGGATCTCGGTGATCGAGGACGGCTGCAGGTCGTCGTAGAGGACGATGAAGTCCTCGCAGAGACCGGGGTTGGTCAGTGCCAGGCTGCGCAGCAGGGTGAGGAAGCCGGGCAGGTAGTTCTCGTCGACGTACGACGCGAAGGCGACGCGGCGCTTGCCGGTCAGCGTCTCGCTCCGGGGCGCCGGAACCGGGACAGAGGCGGTCATCGGAGCGATATCCTCATTTCAGTGACGTCCTGGGCGCGGGCCATGACCCAGTCCTTCTCGTCCGAGTAGCCGTGCGCGCTGGCGATCGGGAGCTTCATCGCTTCCTGGAGGCGGTAGGCACCGGTGTCGTAGAAGTCGAACCCGATGAGGTCGATCTTCGGGTTGACGTCCAGGAAGTCCAGCAGCCACAGCATGTTGAAGCCGCTGGTGGGGATGGACGGCATCGCGTCCTCGTCGATCCTGCCGATCTCGCGCACCGGCCAGCGCAGCGTCCGGTCGCCCACGTAGCGCTGGGCGCCGGGGACGAGGCGGCGGCGGAGCGAGTTGCGCCACTGGTGGTGGATGCCACCGAAGACCAGCCGCGTCTCGACCTTCTTGTCCCAGTTGAAGTTGTGCATGTGGATCGTCGCGTGGATGTCGGTCCTGGCGCCGGTGGCCGGCGCCTCGATCCGGTAGGAGTTGAAGCGGACGACGAGGTCGTAGGCGTCGATCTCCTGCCCCATCGTGCCGTTGGCCACGCGCTGGGAGTTGGCGACCAGGCAGATCGTCTTCCCGGCGATCAGGTTGCGGAAGTCGCTGAGGCCGACCATCTCCGAACCGGTCAGCCCGGGGTCCGCGATCGGGTCCAGGTCGCGCAGCCGGCGGTCGTCTGCGTACAGCTTGAGCAGCTGGGTCGAACCGGCCAGCCGGCCGCGGTCCCGCTCCAGACGCAGGCTCACGTAGTCCGTCAGCGCCGCGCGCACGGAGGGCGCGGGGCGCTCCTGCTCGGCCATCGCGACCAGCGCGGCCACGAGCCGGGGCTCGGCGCGCTCCCAGTCACCCGCGTCCTTGAGGGCCAGGCCCTCCGCCCACAGGTCGGTGTCCGGGACGCCCGTGAACTCGCCGGCGCCGGGGGTCTCCCGCTGGAGCAGGTCCAGCGTCTCCGCCAGGCGCTCACCGCTCTCCTGGAGCTTGGTGATGCGGCCCGCGATGTTGAGGTCGTCCTTGGGGGTGAGCGCCAGGAAGCGCTCGTACGCCGCGATGGTGGCGGCGTCGTCGCCGAGCGCGTCCATCAGGCGCGCCCGCAGCCGCCAGCCGGCCCGGGACTGCTTGCGGACACCGAGGACCGCCTCGGTGATGCGCGTCGCGAGCCGCAGCTCGTCGGCGCCGCGCACGTCCACGGCCTTGTTGCCCACCTCGAGCAGGGCGTCGAAGACCTCGGGGTTCGACTTCGGCCAGGTGCTCTTGCCGCCGGTGATCGCCGCGGCGTCACCGGGATCGGTCATCGCGGCCGCGTACTGGGCCAGCAGTTCCCGGATCGCCTCGGCGAGCTGGCCCTTCTTCGGGTCCAGGTTCTTGACGAGCTTGCCGCCGTGGACCGCGCAGGACCGGACGCACTCGGCAACGGAAACCGAAGCGATCGGAATATCCGCCGCCGCGGCGTTGTCCAATCTTTTCTCGAGCCATCCAGCCCGGAACTTGACCATGCTGCTCCCAACAATGACACGGCCGCTGGGGAGAACTGCATGGGTTTCCCGCGCGGATCAACAGACTCCGCCCGGGCGCCTCGACGCACATGGACACGCGCACGGCACATGGGGCGGAGGCGATCACGATAGGGAGCGGATGTGACGCCCGGGTGAACGAGGGCCCAATCCGATGCGAACGGCACCGGCAGCGGGCGGGGAGCACGTGGGGGGCACTGCGGGCGACGTGCGGAAAAGCGGGAGTTCGCATTCCGTATTCCCTGCGTTCACCTTGCGGAAGCATTTCCGACGCCCGGTCTGGATCTAGTCCGATACGCTTGTCCCCCGGCGCCGTCCGGGGGGCCGGAGTCCGTGGCCCGCATCGAGATCGTCTGGATTCCCAGGTGCCCAAACTTTCGGTAATCGTTCCCTTCCGCAATATTCAGGCATACGCACCCGACATGTTGTGCGGGCTTGCGAACAACGCGGGACCGGAAACCGAGTTCATCCTCGTCGACGACCAGTCGACGGACGGCACCCCGGAGGTCCTGGAGCACTGGGAGGGCCGGCTGCCGGGGCTGAGGGTGATCCGGCACGAGGTGAACAAGGGTGTCGCCCAGTCGCGCAACACCGGACTGGACGCGGCCCGCGGGCAGTACGTGACCTTCCTGGACGGCGACGACTGGTACTCCCGCGGCTACCTCGACGAGCTCGTCGCCGGCATCGAGCGGCTGGGCTGCGACTTCGTGCGCACCGGGCACGTCAAGGCCACCGGCACCGAACGGGTCGTGCACCGCCCGCCGGCCAGGCGCTGGGACGCCGTGCTCGACCCGCGCGACGCGATCACGCCCGCGCACGTGTCGACCATGGTCGACTACCCCTTCGTGTGGGCCGGGATCTACCACCGCCGGCTCTTCGAGGACGGCGGCATGCGCTACAGCACCGCCCTGCGGACCGCGGAGGACCGCGAGTGGGTCTGGCGGCTGCACCTGACGGCCGAGTCCTTCGCCGTGATCCGCCCGCTCGGGGTCTTCTACCGGCGCGGGGTCAGCGACTCGCTCACCCAGATCAGCGACGGCCGGCAGTTGGACTTCATACCCGCCCACGACGCGATACTCGAGGACGTCCTCGCCGACCGCGAGGCCGACCGCTTCCTGCCCAAGATCGTCCGCACCTACTGCGCGCTGATCGCCTTCCACATGTCCAACGCGCGGCGCTACGACCCCGAGACCGGCCGGCAGCTCAAACGGCAGTCCGCCGCGGCCCTGGCCCGCATGCCGCAGGACGTGCTGGACCGGACCCTCGCCGAGATGGACATCGAGCGCGCCGGCGTGCTCATGCGGCTGCGCGCCGACGCGCGGAAGGCGGCGTGACGATGACCCTGCCCATGGCCGAACGGGCCGAGGAGAGCATGAACCACGACCGGGCCCAGATCTTCGAGGTCTCGACCCTCTACGGCGCCGCGACGCTCGCCGCCGCCCTGGACGCCGGCGCCTTCGGGCCCCGTACCGGCACCCGGCGCGTCCTGCTGGTGAGCAACAACGCCCCGATCCCCGAGACGGTCGTCCAGCTCTCCGACATGCACGGGTACCAGCGGATCGTCACCCGCTTCGACGAGGTCGTCTCGTGGAACGAGGTGATCCACCCGCACCGCCCCTCGAAGTGGGAGCCGGTGGAGGAGGAGAGCTCCATCTGGCAGCGGCTGTTCCGGCAGTCCTGGGGCCTCGGTGACGTGCCCGTCGAGCTCGTGGTGGAGTCGATCCAGGTCAACCCGGCACGCGCGCTCGCCACGATCTTCGCCGAGAGCGCCGTCCACGTGTACGCGGACGGCCTGATGAGCTACGGGCCCACCCGCGAGAAGCTGCCCGGCCCCCTCGGCAACCGCGTCCAGCGGGTCCTCCACCTCGACCTGGTGCCCGGACTGCGCCCGCTGTTGCTGGCGGAGACCGGGGCGGAGCCCGAACTCGTCCCCGACGACGCCTTCCGGGCCGTGCTCAAGGAGATCGCCGTCGAGGCGGCCGACGACCCCCGGCTCACCGGGCTCGCCGAGGACCCGCCGACCGCGGTGCTGCTCGGCCAGTACCTCGCCGCCCTGCGCATCCTCACCCCGCAGGAGGAAGAGGAGTTGCACGTCACGATGGTGCGCGGCGCGATCGCCGCGGGGCACCGCTCGATCCTCTTCAAGCCCCACCCCACGGCGCCGGCCGGCTACTCCAGGGCGATGGAGGAGGCCGCGGCGGCGGGCGGCGCGCGGCTGCGCGTCCTCGACGGCCCGCTGCTGGCCGAGACGCTGTACGAGGTCTGCCGGCCGCGACTGGTCGTCGGCTGCTTCTCCACCGCGATGCTCACCGCGAGCGCCTACTACGACGTCGAGATCGCACGGGCCGGGACCCGTCTGGTGCTGGACCGGCTCACGCCCTACCAGAACAGCAACCGCGTCCCGCTGACCATCGTCGACCACCTCGTGCCCGACGTCTCCGTCCCGGACGCCCAGGGCGGCGCCCCCGGGCAACTCCCCGCGCTCGTCCGGGCCGTGGGCTTCTGCATGCAGCCCAAGATGCACCCGGGGCTGCGCGAGGAGGCCACGGAGTGGCTGCGGGAGAACCTGGGCCCGGACACCGACCACTACTTCCGGCGCCGTCGCCTCACCGCGCTCGGGCTGCCCGGCGGCGGGCCGCTCAGCGCCGGCCAGCGGCTGCGCGGCAACACCACCGTGCGCCGCATGGTGCGCGTGGCGCGCCGCCTCCGCTCCCGCGCCGGACGGTAGGCCCCGGGCCCTGTCGCGCGCCGGCTCCCCCGGCTCACATGCGGGGGAGCCCATGGGACGACCGGGCCTAGCGGCCCACCTGCCCCAGCCAGGTCAGCGTCCGCCGGACCTCCAGGGAGAAGGGGTGGTGCGGGCCGTGCACCCGGTCGGAGTCGTAGAGCAGACGTGACAGCACGTCGTGCGCGGCCATGCGGTCGCCCACCGACAGCAGCAGGTGGCCGATGCGGCGCCGTACCTCCAGCGGCAGGTCCGGGTCGGTGGCGCGGTACTGCTCGAAGGAGGGCAGCAGCGCCCGGTACTCGGCGAGCGCCGCCGGGGCCTCGCCCAGCTGCTCCAGGCACTGGGCGGCCTCGTAGCGGTACTGCAGCGACTGGCGTCCCGACGGCCCCGACTCGGCGGCCAGTTCGTCCGCGAGCCGGCGCAACTCCGGCAGCGCGCGGCGGTACTGGCCGTCCTCCATCAGCGTGGCCGCGTACTGCTTGCGCAGCATCCGCACGACCGGTGACTGTTCGCCGTGCTTCTCCGCGGCGGCCGGCAGCACGCCGCCCAGGATGTCGACGGCCTGCGTGATGCGGCCCGCGTCGAGCAGCCGCTTCACCTCGTCGACGGCCTCCGCGATGCCGTGGCCCGCCGGGGACGCGGTCGCGGCCGGGGAGGGGGTGTGCTGCGGCGGGGCGGCCGGCCGGTCCGGCCAGGGGGCGAGCGGGCGCAGGAAGGGCCGGGTGGGGTCCATCGGCCCGAGGGGGCGGTGGACGGCGCCGGGCAACGGCAGCAGCGGCGCGAGCCGGCGGTAGGCCTCCTGGGCGTCGGCCGGGCGGTGCTGCGGGTCCTTCGCCAGCAGTTGCAGCACCAGCGCCTCCAGCGGCTCCGGCACCTCCGGGCGCACCTGCCGCAGCGGCACGGGCTGCTCGTACAGGTGCCGGTGGAGCACGCCGAGCGCCGTGGCGCCCGCGAACGGGACGGTGCCGCTGACCAGTTCGTGCAGCAGCACCCCGAGCGCGTACAGGTCCGTACGGGGCCCGACCGCGCCGCTCATCGCCTGCTCCGGCGCCATGTACGCGGGCGTCCCGATGGGGGTGCCGGTGTGGGTGAGCCGGGTCGTGTCGGTGTCCAGCACGGAGGCGACCCCGAGGTCCAGCACGACCACGGCGCCGTCCGGACGCACCATCACGTTGCGGGGCTTGAGGTCGCGGTGGACGATCGGCACCGCGTGCACCGCCGCCAGCACGGCGCACAGCTGCGCGGCGACGGCGACCGCCCACGGCCAGGGGTAGGGGTCGTGCTCGGCGAGGTGGTCGGCGAGGTCGGCGCCCTCGACGTACTGCATGACGAAGTACAGCTCGTCGGCGTCGCTGCCCGCGTCGTGGACGGTGACCAGTCCCGGATGGTCGACCTGCGCGGTCACCCGGCACTCCCGTACGAAACGCCGGCGCAGCTCGTCGGCGTCGGCGCCGCCGGCCACCTTGTCCGGGCGCAGCAGCTTCACCGCCACCCGCCGGTCCAGCCGCCGGTCGTACGCGGTCCACACCTGGCCCATGCCGCCCTGGCCGAGGACCGTGGCCAGCTCGTATCGGCCGGCGACGATCCGTCCGTTCACTGACCGCCCTCCTGCTTGCGCAGCAGGTCGCTCAGCTCGTCGAGTTCGGCCCGCACCTGGTTGATCCGCGGCTGGTGCGGGGGCACGGGCGACTGCGGCGGCGGGGCCTGCGGCGCGGGGGGCGGGGGCGTGCGGTACGGGTTGTAGTCCGCCGGCGGCTGCGGCGGCCCCGGCTGGTGCGGCGGCGGGTACGGCACGGTCGTGGCGTACGGCGGGTAGCCGGGGACCCCGCCCCCCGCCCGCTGCAGCGCGAGGTCGGCCACCAGGTAGTGGACGCCGACCAGCGGGACCAGGGCGATGACGGTGAGCAGCGCGGCGTCGGTCCAGTGGCTCGACTCCGGCAGGACGCCGATCGTCGCGAAGGCGGCGATGCTGACCGCGGTCCCGGTCCAGAAGAACACCCAGTCCATGGTCCGGCGCCGCCGGACGGCCAGGTGGAGGAGCGGGAGGCAGGACAGGAAGCCGCAGCTGATCGCGGTGATCGTGAGGAAGACGGCACGGAGTGTGGTCGCCGTGGCCTTGGACTGAGCGGGTGGGTACGGCGGGACCGGGCCGGGGCCGTTCATCACTCTCTCGGACTCCCTGGACATCAGTGCGGGGGACAGCTGCGGTGGTATCGCGAGAGTATCCGCCGCCGCCGACGGCCTGTCACCGGATCCCGTAACTATTCGGGACGCACCGTGCCGTCGGTCAGTCCGTCGTAGAGCCCCTGCACCAACCGCTCGCCCAACTGCCCCGCCAGTCGCATGGCGTCCTCGAAGGCGGCCAGGGTGCGGAAGCGCTCCCCGTACCGGCGTTGGTCGGCCGGCGGCAGCCGCGGCACCTGGAGCCGCCGGACGTCCAGCCGGGTCGCGGTGGAGGCGTAGCTGCTGGCCTGACGGTTGTTGGCGGTGCCGCGCAGGAAGCCGGCGAGGAACCAGGGGTCCAGGGCGGCCGGATCGGGCCGCAGCAGGTGCAGGTTGCGTCCCAGGGCCGCCCCGGCGGTGGCGGCGTCGACGACACGGGCGGCCGAACCCCGGCCGAGCACGGGGACGACCACGTCGCCCTCCCGCGTCAGGACCGGCTCCTCCTCGGGCGGTCCCTCGGGCAGGGTGCCGCTCGGCGGGCCGCCGCCGAGGACGTCGTGCTCGGTGAGCACCGCGGGGCCGCCATCGGGGCCGGCGCTCCCGTTGCCGCCCGCGCGCAGCACCAGCGCCCCGGCGCGGGCCAGTTCCCCGACGGTGGTGAGCGGCCAGCGGGCGGGCTCGGCCGCCCCGGCGGGCGCGGGGGCGAGTTCGGCGCTGCGCAGCAGGGTGGCGGCCAGCCGGTCGCGCACCCCGGCGAGTTCGGCCGCCCCGCCACCCGCGGCGGGCGGCGGCAGGTGCCGGGCGGGGGTCAGGTCCACGTCGTCGTCGAGCAGGTCGATGACCTTCAGGGCGCGGCTCACGCCTGGCCGCTCCTCCGTGGTGCCGTGCCGGTCGAAGGACTGCCATGCGTCCAGCACGGTGGCGCGCACCGTCTGCCAGGGCACCTTCTCGCCCCCGGGGGCGGCGTCCTGAGATCCGGCGGTGTCGACCAGCAGCAGGTGCGGGGAGGCCGGAGTGCCGGCGCCCGGCCTGCGCAGCACCCACAGGTGGAGCGGGATGCCGTACGGGGGCGCGGCGCCGGCCGGGAGCGCGACCACGGCGCGCAGGGCACCGCGCCGCAGCAGGTCGGCCCGGATCCGGCGGCCGGAGCGGCGCGAGGCGGCGGCGGGCGGCATCAGCAGCACGACCGTCCCGCCCTCCCGGACCCGGGCCAGGCAGTGCTGCACCCAGGCGAGTTCGGACTCGGTGCGGGCCGGGAAGCCGTACTCCCAGCGGGGGTCGTAGGCGAGGTCCTCGTGGCCCCAGTTGCGCTCGTTGAACGGCGGGTGGCAGAGCACCGCGTCGGCGGCGAGCCCGGGGAAGGCGTCGGCGCCCAGAGTGTCGCCGCCGGCCACCCGCACCACCGAGGCCGGGTCGGAGTGCAGCGCCAGCCGCAGCGCCGCGAGCGCGGCCAGGTCCGGGTCGGCCTCCTGGCCGTACACCTCGTGCGGGGCCTCGGCGGCACGCAGCAGCGTGCCGGTGCCGCAGGCGGGGTCCAGCACGGTACGGGCCGGGCCGGCCAGCGCGGCCATCAGCTCGGCCGGCGCGGGCGGGGTCAGCGTGTACTGCCGGGGGTTGGCGTCGAGGTAGCGCCCCAGCAGGAACTCGTAGGCCTGACGCGGTCCCATTCCCGCGGCGAGTTCGGCGGCACCGCCCAGCAGTTCGGCGTCGACAGGGGCGCCGGGGCCGAACCGCCCGCCGAAGTGCCGTTCGAGGACGTCCCGTACGGCGTCCACGGCGTCCCTGGTGTCCCCGGCGGCCACGGCGTCCCCGGTCTCCGGGACCGCCGTCCGGGGGCCGTGGCCGCGGCGTTCACGGACCAGCAGGCAGACGGCGCCGGCCTGCCGGAGCGCGGTGGCGGTGCCCGCGGGGTGGGACTCGGCCCGCTGCCAGACCCGTTCGCGCAGCGGGACCTCGGCGAGTTTGCCCTGGGCGCGGAGCCAGCCCTCGACCTCCCGCAGCGCGAAGGCCGGGCTGGTGTCGGTGCCCCCGACCGGCTTGGGGAAGTCGGCGTGCCTGCGGCGCCAGTTGCTGACGGCCGCCCGCCCCACCCCGGCCAGCCGCGCGATCCCGGCGGCGGTCACCTCGCTTGCGTTCTCCGGCACCTGGCTGGCTCCCTTCCCGCGGGGTGCGGCTGTGGTCACGAGCATAGCGGTGAACGTGAAATCCGAGCATTCACGTCGTGAATTCATGTGAACCGAATACTCGTGTTGACTCGGTTCACAGCTCATGCTGTGATTGACCCACCGGTTCACGGAGTCCCAGGGGCGTTCCGCCGGCCCGCAACCGTCATCCACACGCTGTCCACCAAGGGGGACGACTCTCATGACCACCACTCGCGCCGCGCTCACGGCCCTCGGCTGCCTCACCGCCGCCCTCACCATGGCCGCCTGCGGCCCGCTCGGCGGCGACAAGGCGGAGCCCGCCTCCACCGCCCTGGCCGACCAGCCGGTCGCCGCCATCGGCAAGAAGTCCGTGGCCGCCATGAAGTCGGCCTCGTCGATGACCGTCGACCTCGACGGCGTCTCCGAGGGCGAGCCGATGAAGTTCCACATGACCATGAGCAGGACCGGCGACTGCAAGGGCGACGTCACCGTCGAGGGCGGCAACGTGCGGCTGGTCAAGGTGGGGAAGGCGCTCTACATGAAGGGTGACGACGCCTTCTGGAAGTCCCAGGGCTCGGACGGCGCGGCCGCGCAGGACTTCATAGGCGACCGCTGGATGAAGACCAAGGCGGACGCCCCGGACAACAAGGACTTCATCGAGGCCTGCGACCTGAACAAGTTCCTCGCCGAACTGGAGAAGGACGCCGACGGCGACCTGGGCGGGAAGAAGGGGAAGCCCGCCACCCTCGCCGGCACGCCCGCCCTGCCCGTCGTCAGTAAGGACGGCGCCGAGACCACCACCGCCTACGTGGCCACCGAGGGCAAGCCGTACGTGCTGAAGGTGGTCGTCAAGGGCGGCAAGGAGCCCGGCACCATGCTCTTCTCCGACTTCGACGAGCAGGTGGCGCTCAGCGCCCCGGCGGCCAAGGACACCGTCGACATCGACAAGCTCGCCGGCTGAGACCAGCGGCCACCGGCCACCGGTCACCGGTTGACGGCCACCGGCTACGATCCCCGGGCCCTGGCGCACGCCGCGCCAGGGCCGTCCTCTCCCGTCCCCTCCCCGAGAACGGCGGAACGCACCATGGAAGACCGGATACCCGACGACGTCGCGGCCGCCGCCGCGGCCGAGGGCCTCGGCCGGCACCGCCTCACGATCCTGCCGAAGCGGCACGGCTTCCTGATGACGTGCAACTTCGTGTTCATGATCCTCGTGGGGCTGGCCTGCTTCGTCCTGCCCGGCCTGTGGTTCCTCCACCACGCCCTGCGGACCCCGAACTTCTCCCGCAAGGCCGCCGCCCGGCGGCTGCACTTCTACGAGTTCGGGCTGGTCGAGATCGACCACGCCGGCGTCCCCGCCGCCTTCCGCTGGGACTCGATGACGGTGCTGCAGGAGATCACCGAGTCCTACGTCAACGGCATCCACGTCGCCACCGGTTACCGCTACACCCTCCACAAGGGCGACGGCACGGTCCGGAAGATCCTCAACTTCTACGCGGAGCCCGAGCGCTGGGGGCCGTTCATCCAGCAGGAGGTCGCCGGGTTCCAGCTGCCGGGAATGCTGCGCATGCTGGCGGAGGGAGGGACGCTGACCTTCGGGGACATCGCGGTCAACCGCACCGGCGTCGCGACGCCCAGGCGCGGGGCCGTCACCTGGCAGGAGATCGAGGGCGTGCGGGTCTCCGACGGCGTGCTCGTGCTGAAGAAGGCCGGCAAGTCCCTGTCCTGGTCCTCCAAGAAAGTCAAGGACATCCCGAACTTCCTCCTCTTCCTCTCCCTTGTGGACGAGCTGCGCCGAACCGCCCCCGTGCGGTGACCGTTCGGCCGCCGGACGCCCCCTGCCGGGCCGCACCCCCCACCCCCTAGAGTGCCAAGGTGCGTACAACCAGGGCGGGAACGGCAGCGGCAGCGGCGGCCGCCGCCGTGCTGCTCGGCGCGGGTCTGGCCGGCTGCACCGGCGAGGGCCTCGGCGGCGGCACGGGCAGCGGCGCCGGGAGCGACGGGGCGCCGAAGGGCAGCGCGCTCAAGGCGGTCGGCGACCTGGCGGTGAAGGGCCGGGCGCCCAAGACGGGTTACGCGCGGGACGAGTTCGGCGCGGCCTGGGTGGACACCGACCACAACGGCTGCGACACCCGCGACGACATACTCCGCCGGGACCTCACCGGCACCTCCTACCGCGCCGACCGGGGCGGGGACTGCGTCGTCGCCTCGGGCACCCTCGCCGACCCCTACACCGGCAGGCGGATCGACTTCACGCGCGGCCGCAGCACGGTCGACATCGACCACGTCGTGGCCCTCAGCGACGCCTGGCAGAAGGGGGCCAAGTACTGGTCCCGCGACAAGCGCACGCAGATCGCCAACGACCCGCTGAACCTCCTCGCCGTCGACGGCCCGACCAACCGCGGCAAGGGCGACGGCGACGCGGCGACCTGGCTGCCGCCGGACAAGGGCTTCCGCTGCCCGTACGTGGCCCGCCAGGTCGCGGTGAAGAAGAAGTACGGGTTGTGGGTCACCGAGGCCGAGAAGGCCGCCATGGTGAAGGTGCTGGACACCTGCCCCGGCGAACCCCTGCCGGACGACGGCAAGCCGGTGGCGTCCGGCGGGGACGGCGGGTCCGGCGGCGGGAACGGGGACGGGGACGGCAAGCAGGGCACCGCCCCCTCGCCGGACGCCACGTACGCGAACTGCGCCGCGGCCCGCGAGGCGGGCGCCGCCCCGCTGCACCGCGGGGACCCCGGCTACTCGCGCTCGCTGGACCGGGACGGCGACGGCGTCGCCTGCGACACCTGAGGTCCGGCGGATCGTTTGCGCAGTGTGTTGTGCAGAGTGCTGGATATCCCGGCGCCCCGCTCAATATCCTCGATCACTGCATCACTGCCAGGTCGTGCACCGTCGCTCGATCCCTTGCCGGGAGGCAAAAATGCTCCGCCGCAGGACTGCTCTCGCCGCCACCGCCGCCGCAGCCGTGCTGCTCGCGGCGCCACTGCTGACCTCCTGCGGCACACCGCACGCGGGCGCCGCGGCCGTCGTGGGCGGCGAGCAGATCACCGTGGAGTCGGTCCAGTCGAAGGTCGCCGCGGTCCGTGCCGCGCAGGAGAGGACCCCGCAGGCCGCCCAGCTCATCGAGGCCAGCAGCGATCTCCAGCGCAACGTGGTGCACCGGCTGGTGCAGAACGAGGTCATCGAGCGGGCGGCCGACGACATCGGCGCCTCCGTCACCCGGCGCGAGCTGCAGAAGGCCCGGACGGACAGCGAGCTGCAGGCCGGCGGCAAGGAGGCCCTGGAGGCCCAGCTGCTGCAGACCTACGCGATGGTGCCCGCCGACATCGACGAGAGCATCCGCACCGACCTGCTGATGCAGAAGGTCGCCGCCCACTACGGCGCCGACGTGCAGACCCCCGAGGGTCAGACGGCGCTGATCAAGGTGCTGCGCGACACGTCGAAGAAGCTGGAGATCGACGTCAACCCGCGCTTCGGCACGTGGAACTCGGACAAGCTCGACCTGGACGCCACCAAGGACCCGTGGCTGAGCGAGGTCAGCCGGCGCGCCGCCCAGGCGTAGGGCGCCGCGCGACCGGGGCCGCAGCCGGGGCCGGGTCCGACCCTCGGGCCCGGCCCCGGTGCCGTCCGGCGGCGAGGTAGTTTCGTCGGGTGGACCACTCCGATGACTCCGCCCGCCCGGGCCGCCTGGTACTGCTGACCACCACCCACCGGGTCGCGCCCGGCCTGCTCTCCTGGCCCGCCTGGGAGCTGCTGCGCGCCGCCGACCTGGTCGTCTGCCCCGACCCGGGGAACCCGCAGCTGCCGTACCTGCGCGAGGCCGGGGTCCGTGTCGAGCCGTCCGCGCCCACCGGGCGGGAGCTGGTCGACCTCACCGGGGACGGCCGCACCGTGGTCTACCTGGCGGGCGGCGAGGGCGACCGCGCCGTCACCGACGAGCTGGCCCGCCTCGGCGGCTCCGGCCGGGTCCACATGCCGGACCTGGAGCTGCTGCCCGCCTCCTACGACCTGCCGGGCGCGCGGCTGCTCGACCTGGTGCAGGTGATGGACCGGATCCGCCGTGAGTGCCCCTGGAGCAGCGTCCGTACCACCGAGGAACTGGTGAAGTACGGCATCGAGGAGGTCTACGAGCTCGCCGAGGCCGCAGAGGAAGGCGACCGGGACGCCCTGCGCGAGGAGCTCGGCGACGTGCTGCTGCAGGTCGTCTTCCACGCGCGGATCGCGCAGGACGACCCGGAGGAGCCGTTCTCGATCGACGACGTCGCCGCCACCATCGTGGACAAGCTGATCCACCGGCATCCGCACGTCTTCGGGGACGCCGTCGCCGAGACCCCGGAGGACGTCCGCGAGCACTGGCTGCGCACCAAGGCGGAGGAGAAGCGGCGCGGCTCGGTCACCGAGGGCATCCCCCTCGGCCAGCCCGCGCTCGCCCTCGCCGCCAAGCTCGGCTCCCGGGCCCGCCAGGCGGGCCTGTCCGTGGCCGTCCCGGACCAGGACGCCGCCGACACCGGTGACCGCCTGCTGGCGCTGGCGCTCGCCGCCCAGGCGGCCGGCATCGACCCGGAGTCCGCCCTGCGGGCCGCCGCGCGCCGCTACCGGGACGCGATCCTGGAGGCCGAGAAGACCGGCTGAGCTGCCGCGCGGGCCGGTTGCGGAAGATCTCCTTCCGCCGATGTGGGTCAGTCCGGGGCGCAGCGGGTAAATGGGACGTATGCGAGCACTGGAACAGATCCAGCTGGCCGTGCCGCACGACTATCTCGTCGGCATCGCGCCGCTGGTGGTGGGCATCTTCCTCGTCGGCATCCTCGTCGGCGCCGTCTCCATCGGTGTGTGGGCACGGAGCAAGGAGCCCCCACCGGAACAGAAACCGCAGCCCCGCGGCGGGGCGTGGCACACCCGCCAGGAGCACGGGCGGGAGACGTCGGCCGACCACGGCCCCGGCCACCAGGACGGCGAGCGGCACACGCTCACCGAATGGCGGGAACCGGACGAGTGGCCGCAGGACGGCATCCGGCACCTGCCGCACTCCCTCAAGGGCTTCGGCAACTGGGGCTCCCACGGAGTGAGCGGCCCGGAGGGCGGCACCCGCAGCCCCGCCGCCGGCGCCCGAAGTCCCGGGGACGTCCGCGGCACCGGTGACACCGGAACCCCCGGGGACACCCGGAGCGCCGCGGAGCGCCGCACACCCGCGGGCGCCGCGGGCGGTGCCCCGGGCGGCGCCCCCAGGGGCGCGCCGACGCGTTCAGGCCCTGGCCAGGAGGAGAGCGGCAAGGAAGAGCACTGAGTCCCGGCAGCCGGGCCCGGGCCCGGCTGCCGGGGTCGTGTCACGAGACGCCCACCCCCGCCCTCGGGCGGGGGTGGGCGCCGTGCGCCGTCGAACCGTCCGAGCAGCCGGCTGCGCGGAGGATCGTGCGCCTGCCGATGGGGCGCGCCTAGGCTCACCGCCATGCGCATCGACGTACCGCACGCGTGGCCGCGTGACGAGGCCGAGGCACTGGCCCTGCAGGACCGGCTCCGCCCGCTGGCGGACCACCGGGGACCCGGTCCGCGGCATCCGCGGTACGTGGCCGGACTGGACGTCGCCTACGGCGGCGGCCACGGTGCCGAGGGCGACGCCGTGGCCGCCGCCGTCGTCGTGCTCGACACCGGGACGCTGGCCCCGGTCGAGCAGGTCACGGCGACCGCCCTGGCCGGTTTCCCGTACGTGCCGGGGCTCTTCGCCTTCCGTGAGCTGCCGGTGCTGATCGACGCGCTGGAGAAGCTCTCCGTCACCCCCGATCTGCTGCTCTGCGACGGCCAGGGGCTGGCGCACCCGCGCCGCTTCGGCCTCGCCTGCCATCTGGGGGTGCTCACAGGGCTGCCCACCGCGGGGGTGGCCAAGACGCCGTTCGTCGGCACCTGGGACCCGGCGGCGCTCGGTGACGCCCGGGGATCGACCGCGCCGCTGGTGGACGCGGGGGAGACGGTGGGCCGGGTGCTGCGCACCCAGCGGGGCGTGAAGCCGGTCTACGTCTCGACCGGCCACGGCGTCGACCTGGACACCGCCTGCCGCCATGTGCTGGCCCTCGCCCCCTCCTACCGCCTGCCGGAGACGACCAGGCTGGCCGACCGGCTCAGCCGCGACCGGCTAACGTCATGGGGTGCATGACAGCGTGACCCCCGACCCCGGCATCCCGCCCGCCCCCGAGCTGTTCGGCCGGCAGTTCGCGACCGATCCCTACCCCGCGTACGCGTGGCTGCGCGAGCACGCGCCGGTGCACCGCACGACCCTGCCCAGCGGGGTGGAGGCGTGGCTGGTCACCCGGTACGCGGACGCCAAGCAGGCGCTGGCCGACGCCCGGCTCAGCAAGAACCCCGTCCACCACTCCGAACGCGCCCACGCCAAGGGCAAGGTGGGCATCCCGGGTGAGCGCAGCGCGGACCTGATGACGCACCTGCTCAACATCGACCCACCGGACCACACCCGGCTGCGGCGACTGGTCTCGAAGGCCTTCACCCCGCGCCGGGTGGCGGAGTTCGCGCCGCGGGTGCAGGAGCTCACCGACCGCCTGATCGACGGTTTCGCCGCCAAGGGCGAGGCGGATCTCATCCATGAGTTCGCGTTCCCGTTGCCGATCTACGCCATCTGCGACCTGCTGGGCGTCCCCTCCGAGGACCAGGACGACTTCCGCGACTGGGCGGGCATGATGATCCGGCACGGTGGCGGTCCGCGCGGGGGAGTGGCGCGCTCGGTGAAGAAGATGCGCGCCTACCTGCTGGAACTGATCCACCGCAAGCGCTCGGGCCTCGGCGACGACCTGATCTCCGGGCTGATCCGGGCGAGCGACCACGGGGAGCACCTCACCGAGAACGAGGCCGCCGCGATGGCCTTCATCCTGCTCTTCGCGGGCTTCGAGACGACCGTCAACCTCATCGGCAACGGCACCTACACGCTGCTGCGCCACCCGGAGCAGCGGCGGTGGCTGCAGGACTCCCTCGCCCGCGGCGAGCGAGAACCGCTCGGTACCGCCGTGGAGGAACTGCTGCGCTACGACGGCCCGGTGGAGTTGGCGACCTGGCGCTTCGCCACCGAACCGCTCACCGTGGGCGGGCAGTCCATCGCCGCCGGCGACCCGGTGCTCGTCGTCCTGGCGGCCGCCGACCGCGATCCGGCCCGCTTCGCCGACCCCGACGCCCTGGACCTGACGCGCCGCGACAACCAGCACCTCGGCTACGGCCACGGCATCCACTACTGCCTCGGCGCCCCGCTCGCCCGGCTGGAGGCGCAGGCCGCGCTGGCGACCCTGCTGACCCGGCTTCCGGACCTCCGACTGGCCGCGGATCCGGCCGATCTGAGGTGGCGTGGCGGCCTGATCATGCGCGGTCTGCGGACCCTGCCGGTCGCGTTCACACCGCAAAGTGACTGACGTAGCGTCAGAACGTGATCTTGGCGTGATCCGTGAGACATCGACTTGTGATGCATGGGCCAAGGCGGCTACGGTCTGGCGCCATCGCAATGTTCGAACGTGAAAGGCGATGGCGCATGCTGAAGTCCGGGAACGGCCGACACCGCAAGCCGCGTCAGGCCCCGACCGCCATGGTCGCGGTCGCGGCGACCGGGGCGGGCCTCACGCTCCCCCTCTTCGCAGCGAGCGGCGCCAGCGCCGCCGACGCCAACAGCACCTGGAACGCGGTCGCCATGTGCGAGAGCGGCGGCCTGTGGAGCTCCAACACGGGCAACGGCTTCTTCGGCGGTCTGCAGATCACCGAGGAGACCTGGCAGCAGTACGGCGGCGACCAGTACGCCGAGCGCCCCGACCTCGCCAGCCGCAACGAGCAGATATCCGTGGCCGAGAAGATCCTCGCGGAACTCGGCCCCGACGCCTGGTCCGGCTGCGCCGACTCCTCAGGGCTCACCGACGCCCTCGACGGCCTGCTGCACGGCGGCCACGACGACGACGGCCAGGGGGGCGACTCCACCGGCTCGGGCGACCAGGACACCGACGGTGACGGCGCCACCTCCGGCGACGACAGCACCGGCACCACCGCACCGGGCACCGGCGACGACACCACCGCCGTGCCGGACGCCGACCCGACCGAGGGCGCCGACGCCGCCGCGACCCCCTCCGCCGGCGACAAGGGCAAGGGCGCCGGCAAGCACCGCAAGCCGGACGCGGGCACCGCCACCGACGCACCCGCCGCCGGGAACGGCACGGCTTCCACCGGGGCCCAGGAGCACGGCCCCAGCGGCCTGCCGGCCCACTTCGTCGAGGGCGAGGCCGCCTGGGGCGTCATCCCGCTCACGCCCGACACGCGCACCGAGACCAAGAAGGCCGACACCGGCCGGGCCAACGACGCGAGCGCCAAGACCACCACCGGCGGCCGCTACCTGGTGCAGGAGGGCGACTCGCTCTGCGAGATCGCGATGGAACAGCACGTGACGGGCGGCTGGCGCGGCCTGTACGACGCGAACCGCGACGTCATCGGCGACGACCCGAACGCGATCAGCGCCGGCTCGTACCTGAACCTCGGACGCTGACCCCCGCACGCCGCCGGGCCGGGGGTCCACCCCCGCCCGGCGGACGCCTGCTGACATCGGGCTGAACTTTCTCCTCCGTTCCGAGCGCGCGCATGTCCATCCCCCGAGCGTGCCCGGCCGCGGCTTTTCGGGTCGGTTAGGCTCATGCCGAAACGAAGAGACATCCAGAAGGAGACTCACGTGCCGTCCATCGACGTCGTCGTAGCCCGGGAAATCCTCGACTCGCGAGGCAACCCCACCGTCGAGGTCGAGGTCGGCCTCGACGACGGCAGCACGGGCCGTGCAGCCGTCCCCTCCGGTGCGTCCACCGGTGCGTTCGAGGCCCTCGAGCTCCGCGACGGCGACAAGAGCCGTTACCTGGGCAAGGGCGTGGAGAAGGCCGTGCTGGCGGTCATCGAGCAGATCGGCCCCGAGCTGGTCGGCTACGACGCGACCGAGCAGCGCCTGATCGACCAGGCGATGTTCGACCTGGACGCCACCCCGGACAAGTCCTCGCTCGGCGCCAACGCCATCCTCGGCGTCTCGCTGGCCGTGGCGCACGCCGCCTCCGAGGCCTCCGACCTGCCGCTCTTCCGCTACCTGGGCGGCCCGAACGCCCACGTGCTGCCGGTCCCGATGATGAACATCCTGAACGGCGGCTCGCACGCCGACTCCAACGTGGACATCCAGGAGTTCATGATCGCGCCCGTGGGCGCGGAGTCCTTCTCCGAGGCCCTGCGCTGGGGCGCCGAGGTCTACCACACCCTCAAGGCGGTCCTGAAGGAGCGCGGCCTGTCCACCGGCCTCGGCGACGAGGGCGGCTTCGCCCCGAACCTGCCGAGCAACCGCGACGCCCTCGACCTGATCGTCGAGGCCATCAAGAAGGCCGGCTACCAGCCCGGCCAGGACATCGCGCTCGCGCTCGACGTCGCCGCCTCCGAGTTCTACAAGGACGGCAGCTACTCCTTCGAGGGCAAGTCCCTGTCGGCGGCCGAGATGACCGCGTACTACGCCGAGCTGGTCGACGCGTACCCGCTGGTCTCCATCGAGGACCCGCTGAACGAGGAGGACTGGGACGGCTGGAAGACGATCACCGACCAGCTCGGTGACAAGGTCCAGCTGGTCGGCGACGACCTGTTCGTCACCAACCCCGAGCGCCTGCAGCGCGGCATCGACAGCAACACGGCGAACGCGCTCCTGGTCAAGGTCAACCAGATCGGCTCGCTGACCGAGACCCTGGACGCGGTCGAGCTGGCCCAGCGCAACGGCTACAAGTGCATGATGTCGCACCGCTCCGGCGAGACCGAGGACGTCACCATCGCCGACCTCGCCGTCGCCACCAACTGCGGCCAGATCAAGACCGGCGCCCCCGCGCGCAGCGAGCGCGTCGCCAAGTACAACCAGCTGCTGCGCATCGAGGAGATCCTCGACGACGCCGCGGTGTACGCCGGCCGCTCCGCGTTCCCGCGCTTCAAGGGCTGACGTCGTCCGGTGCCGCCCGCCGCGCCCGCGGCGGGCGGCACCGTGCGCAGCAAGGGCCATCCGAACCCCACCGGAGGTGCACGTGCCGGATCGCTTCTCCACCGCGACGCGCATCCGTGCCCTCGGGGCACAGGCGCAGGCCCGCGTCTACCGCGCGGCCGGCCGCCCGCGGCCCTCGCTGCCCCGCGGCCGCAGCCGGCTGACCGGCCGGGCCGCGCTGCTGGCGCTGGTGGTCTGCGCCCTGGTGGTCGCCCTGGCCTACCCGATGCGCCAGTACGTCGCGCAGCGCTCGCAGATCGCCGACCAGCGCAAGCAGGCCGAGCAGGCGCGCAAGCGGGTCGACGAGCTGCGCGAGGAGAAGGCCCGCTGGCAGGACCCGGAGTACGTCAAGGCGCAGGCCCGGGCCCGGCTGCACTACGTACTGCCGGGCGAGACGGCGTATACGGTGGTGGAGCCCAGCGGAGCCGCGGCCCCCGACGGGTCCGGCGCCCGCCACAGCGACAGCGCCGCCCGCCGCCCCTGGTACTCCAACCTGTGGGACGGCGTGGACCACGCGGACGCCGCCGCAGCACACCGTTGACGCAACGCCCGAAAGAGACACGCCCAGGCATGGAAAAGCCCCCGTCGCAGACCGAGCACGCCCCGCCCACCGAGGCGGACATCGCCGCCTTCAAGGAGCAGCTCGGCCGCCCGCCGCGCGGCCTGCGGGCCATCGCGCACCGCTGCCCCTGCGGCAACCCCGACGTGGTGGAGACCGCGCCGCGCCTGGAGGACGGGACGCCGTTCCCGACGCTGTACTACCTGACCTGCCCGCGCGCCGCCTCGGCGATCGGCACCCTCGAGGCCGAGGGCGTCATGAAGGAGATGACGGCCCGGCTCGCCGAGGACGAGGAGCTCGCCGCCGCCTACCGCGCCGCGCACGAGGACTACATCGCCCGCCGGGACGCCGTCGAGGTCCTGGAGGGCTTCCCCAGCGCCGGCGGCATGCCGGACCGGGTCAAGTGCCTGCACGTCCTGGTCGGCCACTCCCTGGCGGCCGGCCCCGGGGTGAACCCGCTGGGCGACGAGACGATCGCGATGCTGCCCGAGTGGTGGCGCAAGGGCCCGTGCGTGAGCCCCTGCGGCGGCGCCGGCCGGGAGGAGGGCGAGGACTCGTGACCCGCGTCGCCGCCGTGGACTGCGGCACCAACTCCATCCGCCTGCTCGTCGCGGACGCGGACCCCGCGACCGGCGAGATCAAGGACCTGGACCGCCGGATGACCATCGTCCGGCTCGGACAGGACGTGGACCGCACCGGCCGGCTGGCCCCCGAGGCCCTGGAGCGCACCTTCGCGGCCTGCCGCGAGTACGCGGGCGTGATCGGGGAGCTGGGGGCGCAGCGGCTCCGGTTCGTGGCCACCTCCGCCTCGCGGGACGCCGCCAACCGGGACGACTTCGTGCGCGGGGTGGTGGACATCCTCGGCGTCGAGCCCGAGGTGATCACCGGCGACCAGGAGGCGGAGTTCTCCTTCACCGGCGCCACCAAGGAGCTCGCCGGGCGGGCGGACCTCGAACGCCCCTTCCTGGTCGTGGACATCGGCGGCGGCTCCACCGAGTTCGTCGTCGGCGACGACCGCGTCACGGCCGCACGGTCGGTCGACGTCGGCTGTGTGCGGATGACCGAGCGCCACCTGGTCCGCGACGGCGTGGCCGTCGACCCGCCCACCGCTGATCTGATCGCCGCCATGACGCGGGACATCGACGCCGCCCTCGACCTCGCCGAGCGGACCGTCCCGCTGCGCGAGGCCCGTACCCTCGTCGGGCTGGCGGGCTCCGTCACCACGGTCGCCGCGATCGCGCTGGGCCTGCCCGAGTACGACTGGGCCGCCATCCACCACTCCCGCATCCCGGTCGGGACGGTGCGCGAGATCAGCGCCCGCCTGCTGGCGGCCACGCACGCCGAGCGCGCCGCGATCCCGGTGATGCACCCGGGCCGGGTCGACGTGATCGGCGCCGGGGCCCTGGTACTGCTGCGGATCATGGAGCGGACGGGTGCCCGGGAGGTCGTGGTCTCCGAGCACGACATCCTCGACGGCATCGCCTGGAGCATCGCCTGAGCAGGGCCTTTTCCATCTGAGCGGGGTCCGGGTGCGGGCGTGACACGCCCGCCCCGCGAAGTTCGTGAATTTCTTCACATGAAAGTTCCCGCCGGACGGCCCAACTCCCCGCGGCCGGGTCCCCCAGGAGCCCCAAGAACCCTTGCTGCCCACGCGTTTCGGCTGTGTTGAGGGACCGTGAAGAGGTGCCCCCGGATGCCGATCGCCGCTGGTCGGAGGGGGCGCTCAACGCCCACGCGGCCCGCCGGGTTCCCCCCGGGCGCTGTGGTCCTGATCACGAAGCGGCGCAGTGTAGCAGAGGGCACCGGAAACCTTGTGAAGGGGCTCACGAGGTACCCCCTGGGGCGTGGTGAATACTCGAAGCATGAGCACCACGGAGCGTCCCAGGATCCTCGTAGTAGGCGGAGGGTACGTCGGCCTGTACGCGGCGCGGCGCATCCTCAAGAAGATGCGTTACGCGGAAGCGACGGTCACCGTCGTCGACCCGCGCTCGTACATGACGTACCAGCCCTTCCTGCCGGAGGCCGCCGCCGGCAGCATCTCCCCCCGCCACGTCGTGGTGCCGCTGCGCCGCGTGCTCCCCACGGCGGAGGTCCTCACCGGCCGGGTCACCACCATCGACCAGGACCGCAAGGTCGCGGTCGTCGAGCCGCTCGTGGGCGAGACCTACGAGCTGCCCTTCGACTACCTGGTGGTCGCGCTGGGCGCGGTCTCCCGCACCTTCCCGATCCCGGGCCTCGCGGAGCACGGCATCGGCATGAAGGGCGTCGAGGAGGCCATCGGGCTGCGCAACCACGTGCTGGAGCAGCTCGACAAGGCCGACTCCACCACCGACGAGGACGTCCGCCGCAAGGCGCTCACCTTCGTCTTCGTCGGCGGCGGCTTCGCCGGCGCCGAGACCATCGGCGAGGTCGAGGACATGGCCCGCGACGCGGCCAAGTACTACACCAACGTCAAGCGCGAGGACATGCGGTTCATCCTCGTCGACGCCGCCGACAAGATCCTCCCCGAGGTCGGTCCCGAGCTGGGCGCCTGGGGTCTGGAGCACCTGCGCGAGCGCGGCATCGAGGTCTACCTCAGCACCTCCATGACCTCCTGCGTCGACAAGCACGTGGTGCTCGCCAACGGCCTTGAGGTCGACGCCTCCACCATCGTGTGGACGGCCGGCGTCAAGCCCAACCCGGTGCTCGCCAAGTACGGCCTCCCGCTCGGCCCGCGCGGCCACGTGGACACCGCCGCGACGCTCCAGGTCCAGGGCACCGACTACATCTGGTCGGCCGGCGACAACGCCCAGGTCCCCGACCTGGCCTCCGGCCCCGGCGCCTGGTGCCCGCCGAACGCCCAGCACGCGCTGCGCCAGGCCAAGGTGCTCGGCGACAACGTGGTGTCCGGCATGCGCGGCTTCCCGCAGAAGGACTACAAGCACGCCAACAAGGGCGCCGTGGCCGGCCTCGGCCTGCACAAGGGCGTCGCCCTGGTCCGCTTCGGCAAGATGAAGCTGAAGTTCAAGGGCCGCCTGGCCTGGTACATGCACCGTGGCTACCACGGCATGGCGGTCCCGACCTTCAACCGCAAGATCCGGGTGCTCGCCGACTGGACGCTGGCGATGTTCCTCAAGCGCGAGGTCGTCTCGCTCGGCGCCATCGAGAACCCGCGCGAGGAGTTCTACGAGGCCGCCAGGCCGGTCCCGGCCGCGGCGGTCCCCGCCGAGGCTGCGAAGGCCAAGGCCTGAGCAGGTAGCAGTACGGCCGAAGGGCGTCCGCCATCCGTGGGGCGGGCGCCCTTCGTCGTGCCCGTGTCCCTGGCTCCGGGGCACAGGACATGAGATGGGTAGAGGTAAAGAAGCGGTAGCGCGGGAATGTCGGTGTATCCCGCATCCGTTTCCCAGCCCAGTGGACCCGTCTTCATGGAGGCACGGAGGTACGCGCCATGGCCGATGCGGCCGGACGACTGACCGCCCTCGCCGAGCAGGCGCTCGGCGTTCCCATCCCGCTGCGCATCCGCGCGTGGGACGGCAGCGAGACCGGACCCCCCGACGCCCCGGTCCTGGTCGTACGGCACCGCCGGGCGTTGCGTCGGCTGCTGTTCAAGCCCGGCGAACTCGGCCTGGTCCGCGCCTGGGTGGCCGGTGAACTCGACGTCGAGGGCGATCTGTACGAGGCCCTGGACCGGCTCTCCGGGCTGGTCTGGGACCGCCCCACCGAGGACGCCGGGACCTCGCCGCGCCGGCTGCTCGGCATCGCGAGCGACCCCGGGACCTACCGGCTGGCCCGCGAGGCCCTCGCCCTCGCCGGTCCCGGTCTGCCGCCGCCCCCGCCGCCGGAGGAGGTCCGCCGGCGTTCCGGCGTGCTGCACAGCCCGGTCCGCGACCGGCAGGCGATCAGCCACCACTACAACGTCGGCAACGACTTCTACGAGCGGGTTCTCGGCCCGTCCATGGTCTACTCGTGCGCCTACTGGGAGGGGCCCGAGGCGACCCTGGAGGACGCCCAGCGCGCCAAGCTGGACCTGATCTGCCGCAAGCTGCAACTGCAGCCCGGGCAGCGGCTGCTGGACGTCGGCTGCGGCTGGGGCTCGATGGTGATGCACGCCGCGGAGCACTACGGCGTCCGCGCCACCGGCGTCACGCTCTCCACCGAGCAGGCGTCCTACGCCCGCAAGCGGGTCGCCGACGCCGGCCTCGCCGACCGGATCGAGATCCGCGTGCAGGACTACCGGGCGGTCGACGACGGGCCGTACGACGCCGTCTCCTCGATCGGCATGGCCGAGCACGTGGGCCGCGAGCGCTACCGGCAGTACGCCGGGGTGCTGTACGGGCTGCTGCGGCCCGGCGGGCGGCTGCTCAACCACCAGATCGGCCGCCGCCCCTGGGCGGACGAGGAGGCGTACCACGTCGACGAGTTCATCGACCGGTACGTCTTCCCCGACGGCGAGCTGGCCCCGGTCGGCTCCACCGTCGCCCGGCTGGAGGAGGCCGGGCTCGAGGTACGGGACGTGGAGGCGATCCGCGAGCACTACGCCCTGACCCTGCGGCAGTGGGTGGCCAACCTGGAGGCCCACTGGCCGGAGGCCGTCCGGCTCGCCGGGGCCGGCCGCGCCCGCGTCTGGCGGCTCTACATGGCGGCGTCCGCGCTCTCCTTCGAGCAGAACCGCATCGGCGTCAACCAGGTCCTCGCCGTCCGCCCGACGAAGGACGGCGGCTCGGGGATGCCCCGCACCCGGGCCGACTGGCTGGGCACGGGCCGGCAGGCCTGAACGCGCCGGGGGCGGGGGCCGCACACGGCCCCCGCCCCCGGCGTCTGACGCCGCACCGCTACTCGGCCTTGATGGCCTCCAGCATGTTCAGCCGGGCCGCCCGCCGGGCCGGCCACAGCGCGGCCAGGACACCCACCACAGCGGCGATCGCCACGAAGACCGCGATCCGGTCCCAGGGCAGCACCATCGCGTAGCTCGGCAGCTCGGGCCGGATCAGCCCGCCGACCGCCCAGGCGAGGAACACCCCGAGGCCCAGGCCGAGCACCGCGCCGAAGAGCGAGATCACCAGGGACTCCAGCCGGATCATCCGCTTGACCGCGGCACGGTCCAGTCCGATCGCCCGCAGCATGCCGATCTCGTGCTGCCGTTCGAAGACCGACATCGCCAGCGTGTTGATCACGCCCAGCACCGCCACCAGCACGGCCATCGCTAGCAGCCCGTAGAGGATGTTCAGCATCAGGTCGATCGTGGAGCTGAGCTCGCGGGAGATGTCCGCCTTGTCCTGCACCTTGACGACCGGGTTCTCGCCGAGCGCCTTCACCAGCGCGTCCTGGTGGGCCTCGGAGGGGCCGCCGGCCATCTTCACCAGCACCCGCATGTCCCCGGCCTTCGGGGTGTGCGGGGTCACCGTGGCGTTGTCCATGATCACGCCGTTGATGAGGTCGCCGCCCACGAAGACGCCGCCGATCCTCAACCGCCCCTTGGTGCCGTCGTCGTAGCGCACCGGCAGGCTCTCCCCGAGGTGCCAGCCGCGCCGCTTCGCGGTGTCGGAGTCCACGACCACGGAGTCGCCGCGCGCCGCGGCCAGGGAGCCGTGGGTGAAGTCCAGGGCCAGCAGCCGTTCGATCTGCGGCGCGTCGACGCCGGTGACCCACTCGTCCTCGCCGTCCAGCTCGGTGTGCGCGTCGCGCACGGCGCTGGAGTCGCTGACGCCGTCGGTGCCGGCGACCTGCTTCGCCACCTCGGGCGAGAGGTTCTGGCCGGTGGCCATGGTGATCTGGTAGTCGGCCCTCAGATGGGCGGCCGCCAGCTCGTCCACGGTGGTCTTCACCGAGATGGCCACCACCGTGAGGGCGGTGATCAGGGTGAGGCCGATCATCAGGGCGGAGGCCGTGGCGGCGGTGCGGCGCGGGTTGCGCACCGAGTTCTGCCGGGCGAGCTTGCCCGTGACCCCGAAGGGCCGCAGCAGCGGCGCGGCCGCGGCGACCACCGGCCGGGACAGCAGCGGGGTGAGGACGAAGACGCCGATCAGCAGCAGCCCGGCGCCGCCGCCGAGGACCATGTTGCCGCCGTCCTTCATCCCCGAGCCGGCCACCACCAGGACGATGCCGGCCGCCGACAGCAGCGCGCCGAGCGTGTTGCGCAGCAGCAGGCCCTTGACGGTGGCCGGGGCGTGCACACTGCTCATCGCCGCGACCGGCGGGATCTTCGCGGCCCGGCGGGCCGGCAGCCACGCGGCGAGCACGGTGACGCCCACACCGACCGCGAGCGCCACGCCCGCCGTGCCGGGCTGCACGGCCAGGGCGCCGTCGGGCAGTTCCGCGCCCGCCGAGCCGAGCACCGCCCGCATGACGGCCGCGATGCCGATGCCCAGCAGGAAGCCGGTCACGCCGGCCACCGTGCCCACGACGAGGGCCTCGCCCAGCACCGAACGCGTCACCTGCCGGCGGCTGGCGCCGACCGCGCGCAGCAGCGCCAGCTCCTTGGTGCGCTGGGCGACCAGCATCGTGAAGGTGTTGGCGATGATGAAGATGCCCACGAAGAGCGCGATGCCGGCGAAGCTGAGCAGGGTGGTGTTGAACTGGCTGAGGTCGGAGGCGATCTGCCGTGCCTCGTCGTCCGCCAGTCGCTGTCCGGTGGTCGCGGTGGCGTCCTTGGCGTAGCGCGGCAGGAGCTTCTCGATCCCCGCCTTCAGCGTGGCCTGCGCGGTGCCCGGGGCCGCCTTGACGTCGATCTCCTCGTACGTGCCCGGCTTGCCGAAGAGCTTCTGGGCCGTGGCGGTGTCGAAGAGCACCAGACTGCCGCCCGCGGCGACGTTGCCGTCGTCCGTGCGGAAGACGCCGGTGACCTTCTGCCGCATCACCGGGCCGTCGATGGACATCCGGACGGTGTCGCCGACGCCGTAGCCCGTCCGCTCGGCGGTCTTGGAGTCCAGCACGATCTCGGCGGAGGTCCGCGGGGCGCGTCCCTCGCTCATCGGGTAACGGCCCGCACCGGCGTAGTTGCCGCCGCGGGTGGACCAGCCGTCGCCGACCAGCCGGCCCTTCTTGTCGGCGATGGCGGTGAAGCCCGTCACGGTCGCGGTGGTGGACTCGGCGCCGGGCAGCCGGCCGATCTCGTCCACCAGCCGCTGGGGGAGCGGGTGGTCGACGTCGCCGTAGGTGACGGCGACCGAGACGTCGGAGTAGCTCCGGGCGGAGGCCTTGCGGAGGGCGTTGCCGATGGTGTCGGTGAACACCAGGGTGCCGGAGACGAAGGAGACGCCGAGCATCACGGCGAGCACGGTCATCAGCAGTCTGGCCTTGTGCGCGAGGACGTTGCGCAGGGCGGTACGGAACATGTCAGGGCTTGTCTCTCGGTCGTGGCTCGTGGTCGGCGGCGGGGATCAGCTGGTGCGGCCCTTGGCGTCGAAGCGCTTCATGCGCTCCAGCACCGTGTCCGCGGTTGGGCCGTGCAGCTCGTCGACGATCCGGCCGTCGGCGAGGAAGACCACGCGGTCCGCGTAGGAGGCGGCGACCGGGTCGTGGGTGACCATGACGACGGTCTGGCCGAGCTCCTTCACGGAGTTGCGGAGGAAGCCGAGGATCTCCGCGCCGGAACGGGAGTCGAGGTTGCCGGTCGGCTCGTCGGCGAAGATGATCTCGGGCCGGCTCGCCAGCGCCCTGGCGACCGCGACGCGCTGCTGCTGACCGCCGGAGAGCTGGGACGGCCGGTGCGACAGCCGCTCGGACAGCCCGACGGTCTCCACGACGCGGTCCAGCCACTGCTTGTCGGCCTTGCGGCCGGCGATGTCCATCGGGAGCGTGATGTTCTCCGCGGCGGTGAGCGTCGGCAGCAGGTTGAACGCCTGGAAGACGAAGCCGATCTTGTCCCGGCGGAGCTGGGTGAGCTGCTTGTCCTTCAGCGCGGACAGCTCGGTGTCGCCGATCCGCGCCGAGCCGGACGAGACGGTGTCCAGCCCTGCCATGCAGTGCATCAGCGTGGACTTGCCGGAGCCCGAGGGCCCCATGATCGCGGTGTACTCGCCGGCGCGGAACTCGACCGTCACCGCGTCGAGCGCGACGACCCGGGTCTCGCCCTCCCCGTAGACCTTGCTCAGGTCGGTGGCGCGGGCGGCCGTGGCCGTGGCGGTGGGGTGTGCGGTGGTGGTGGTCACGGCACGCTGCTCCTGTCGGGACGGGGGAGTCGATCGGACCCGTCCATCGTCCCGACGGGAGACGTCGTCGGGATCCGTCCACATCGTGGTTCTGCAGGCAGTCCCGAGAGGTACGCGCGGACCCCCGCGTACTACTTGGGTATGACGGGGACCCCGAGATCCCGCCTCCGGGTGGAAGCGATTTCGCGTCATCTGCGGGGAGCCGGGTCCGCCGCCCGGACCGCCCCGGGCCTGTGCTTTCCTCCGGACCGGTCGGATCTGATGGTTCGTCAGGCAGCCTTAAAATCAGACAACATGACGATTCCGGGGCCCTGTTCCACCCGCCCCGCCGGATAGGCTCGTACTGCGCTCCGGCGTCGCCCTGCCCGGATGGTGGAATGCAGACACGGCGAGCTTAAACCTCGCTGCCCCTTGCGGGCGTACCGGTTCAAATCCGGTTCCGGGCACCACCTCTCCCGCCGACGCCGCGGGGCCGCCCCGGTGCGTAGTGTGTCGGCTGACCGGCCGCGGGGAGGAGCGCGTCATCCTCCCGGCGTACGGCGAAGCCATGCATCGTGCGGGGGGAGTTCTTGTGACGGACGACGGGATCCGGTGGATCGCCGGGGCCTTCGACACCTACTGCCTGACCTTCGCCCGCGGTCTGGAGGTCGCCGAACTGGTCCGCCGGATGGACGGCGACCCCGGTGCGATCCGCGAAGGCCTCTCCGCCGACGCCGCGATGCACTGGGCCTTCGAGAAGGGGCCCGTGGCCCGGCTCGGCACCTGCGGCGGATGGGCCTTCGCCCTGGAGCACTGGAGTGACGAGGGCATGGACCTCGGGACCCTCCGCGCGGTCTCCCGGGGGACTGAGGCAGTCGTGTACCTCAACAGCGGCACCCCGCCCCGGTGGTTCCTGTACGCCCGGGACGGCCGGGTCGTGGCCGACTTCGAGCCCGGTGTCGAGGCCGCCCAGCTCGGCGGCGAGGACCCGGGCCGGCTGGTGCCGGCCATGCAGCAGGTGGGCCTGCTCCTCCCCGACGGGACCTCCGCACCCGACGCCGACGGGGAGGACGAGATCCTGGAGATGGGCGAACGCCACTTCGGCCTCACCCTGCCGCGCGACACCGTGGAACACGGCACCCTGGCCGCGGTCTGCTTCGCGCCCTTCTGACCACCCTGCCCCGGCCCGTGAGGGACGCCCGGCACACCACAACTGGAGGAGACATGACCGTGCTGCGTGTGAAGGCCTTCGACCACCTGGTCCTCAACGTCGCCGACGTCGAGCGGTCCCTGGCCTTCTACACCGGGCCGCTCGGCCTGGAGCCGGTGCGCGTGGAGGAATGGCGCGCCGGGAAGGCCCCGTTCCCGTCGGTGCGGATCACCCCGGAGACCATCATCGACCTGGTCGCGGGCCCCCGCGGCGAGTCCAACGTCGACCACATCTGCCTCACCGTGGAGCCGCTGGACTGGGAAGAGGTCGTCGCCTCGGGGGTGTTCACGGTCCTGGAGGCCGGCGTGCGGCGGTTCGGCGCGCGCGGCGAGGCGCTGTCGACGTACGTCTCGGACCCGGACGGCAACACGGTGGAACTGCGCTGGTACCCGCAGGACGCCCAGGACTGAGGGGAGTCGCGGGCGCCGGGGGGCGGCGTCCGGGCCGGTTGCTACAGTGCGCCCGTGTCCGACTCCTCGCGTGAATCCCTGGCCGGCGCCGGCTGGGAGAGTCAGCAGCCCGGCGCCTACCGTGAGTTGATGCCGGCCCGGGTGGTCAACCTCTCGTGGCTGGACCCGGCGACCCTGTGGAAGGCCCGCAACGGGCCGCTCGCCTCCCTGTTCGGCGACCCGACCGGCCGGGACCGGCAGCGCTGGGTGGACGGCCAGCGGCAGCGGGGGGCGGCCGGCGCGGACCTGGTGATCGAGCGCGACGACCCCGACGCGTTCTCCTTCCTCCTCCTCGGCGACACCGGCGAGGGCGACGACCCGCAGTACGCCGTCGTCCCCGGGATGCTCAAGGCGGGCGCCGGCACCCGCTACGCCGTGATCTGCAGCGACGTCCTCTACCCGGTCGGCAGCGCCGACGAGTACGACACCAAGTTCTTCCGGCCCTACCGGGACTACGACGCCCCCGTGTACGCGATCCCCGGGAACCACGACTGGTACGACGGACTGACCGGCTTCATGCGGGTGTTCTGCCGCGCCCCCGCCCTGCCGCCCGTGCCGCGCCCCCGTCCGCTGTCCCGGGCCTGGTGGCGCACCCTGCTGTGGGCGAATCCCGACGTGCCGGACGACGCCCGGCTCGACGCGGCCCGCCTGATGCGCTCGGCGCCCTCCCAGACGGCCTCCCAGCCCGGCCCGTACTGGGCGATCGACTCGGGGCCGATACGGATCATAGGCATCGACACCGGCCTGCTCGGCGACATCGACCGGGAGCAGGGCGAGTGGCTGCGCCGGGTCTCGCTCGGCCCCCGCCCCAAGATCCTCGTCACCGGTTCCCCGATCTACGTGGACGGCGAGCACCACCCCTGCGCCGTCGAGGGCGGCGGCACGGTGGACGAGGTCGTCCGCGACCCGGAGCGCAACTTCGTCGCCGTGATCGGCGGCGACATCCACAACTACCAGCGCTACCCGGTCGACGTGGACGGCCGCAGGATCGAGTACGTCGTCTCCGGCGGCGGGGGCGCCTTCATGCACGCCACCCACACGATCCCCCGGGTGGAGGTCGGCGGGGTCACCGAGGACCGCTTCCGCTGCTATCCGATGCGCGGCGACTCCCTCGCCTTCTACAGCCGGCTCTACGGCCGCCGCCTCCACCTGCGCCGGCTGTTCGACCTGACCCCCGACGAGGCGTCAGCGGTCCTCGCCCGGCGGCTCGGCGTCCCGGCCACCCGGGCCACCGGCGCCCGGGTGACCCTGCGGACCCGTTTCGTCGCGAGCGTCCTGGGCGCCCCGCCCCGCCCGGACCGCAGGCGCCGGCTGCGCCTGCCCGTCCGCCGGATGCTCACCCGGCTGCTCTCCCCGGGCTCGGCGACGTACAGCCCGCCGTTCTTCAAGAGCTTCCTGCGGCTGGACGTCAGCCCTTCCGCCGTGCGCGTGCGCTGCTTCGCGGCCACGGGCCTGCTCGCGCACGAGCTGGACCCGCCGGTCGAGGACGACTTCACCATCGCCCTGCCGGGCGCGAAAGCGGTGTGAGCGGGCCGCAGGGCCGTCCAGGACCCCTCCGGACTGCGCGCATCGCGGGCCCGCGCGACCGAGGTGATCTGCGCGAACGGGCCGGAAACAGGGGGGTGTGCGGCCCTGCGCGGGGCCCTGCGCGGCGTGGCGCCCGGGCTACCTGTACGGACAAGTCCGGGCCTACGCTTTTACCGTCACCTGAAGCTTCCGTTGCGTTCTGGACATCTGCGCTTAGTCAACCTTCCCCCTAAGGCTCCTAAGTTCACGACCAAGCAATGGCAAGCAGTGAGCAACGGAGGTCGTTGTGTCCGAGGGTGTTCGCAGGGCCCGACGGTTCGCCGCGCCGGTGGCGGCCGCCGCCGCTGCCGCGGTGGTGACCATGGTGATCAACCCGACGCTGGGTGCGTCGGCCACGGCTCCCCAGACCGCAGGCAAGGGCAAGGCCCCGGCCGCGAAGAACGTCATCTTCATCAACGGCGACGGCATGGGTGCCGCCGCCCGGCAGGCCGCGCGCCTGCACCTGACCGGCCTGAACGGTCAGCTCGCGATGGACAAGCTCCCCTACTCGGGCCAGCTGACCACCGAGCCCGACGACCCGAAGGCCGTCATCACCGACTCCGCCGCGGCCGCGACCGCGTGGGCCACCGGTGAGAAGACCTACAACGGCGCGATCAGCGTCGACGTGGACGGCAACCCGCTGGCCACCCTGGGCCAGCAGGCCAAGGCCGCCGGCAAGGCCACCGGTCTCGTCACGACCGCGCAGGTCACCGACGCGTCCCCGGCCGCCTTCTTCTCCAGCACCGCCAACCGGTCGGCGCAGGACGAGATCGCGCGCCAGTACATCGAGGTCAGCAAGCCCGACGTCATCCTGGGCGGTGGCGAGGACTGGTGGCTGCCCGCGGGCGACGCCGGCGCCTTCCAGGACAAGCCCGCCGAGGACACGTCCGAGGCGAGCAAGGGCACCAAGGGCGACCTGATCAAGAAGGCCCAGAAGGCCGGTTACTCCTACGTCCACAGCGCGGACCAGCTGAACCGCGCCAAGGGCGGCAAGCTCCTCGGCCTCTTCGCCAACGAGGAGATGTTCCAGCAGCGCCCCGAGGGCCAGGGCGACGTCTACAACCCGGTGGTCGGCCTGTCCACCATGACCAGCAAGGCCCTGAGCACGCTGGACAAGAACAAGAAGGGCTTCTTCCTCATGGTCGAGGAGGAGGGCACCGACGAGTTCGCGCACTCCAACAACGGCACCCGCACCCTGCAGTCCATGCAGGAGCTGGAGAAGGCCGTGGCCGTGGCCCGCGCCTACGTCGCCACCCACCCCGACACCCTGCTGGTCGTCACGGGTGACCACGAGACCGGCGGCCTGGCCGTCGAGGAGGCCGACGCGGCCGACGAGTCCGGCGACGGCATCTCCGCCGAGGACGGTCCGTTCAGCATCCGCGGCAGCGACAAGACCTTCTACATGGACTGGACCACCTCGGGCCACACCGGCGTGGACGTCCCGGTCACCGCGGCCGGCCCGCTGGCGGACCGCTTCACCGGCAAGCACGCCAACACCTACGTGCACGACGTGCTGAGCGAGATCCTGGCGACGCGTCGCTGATCGAGGATCCGACGTCCGGCGGGTGCCGGGGAGGGGGCTCCCCCTCCCCGGCACCCGCCGTCCGTCCCCGGTCGGTGTGGCGCCGCGGAGACGGGGAAAAGGCGTGGTGGCAGGCATGGCGGGTGGCGCAAAAGATCCTCCTTGAGGCGTAGGCGACCCGCTTTGCCATACCATTACTCTTGGTGCGAAGCCGTATCGCGCGGCCATGGAGGAGTGACAGATGAGGAGCAGCAACCCGGTCTTCTCGCGGCGTGGGTTCTCCCGCGGGGAGGGCTACGCGGGCTTCGGCGGTCAGCCGCAGGCGCAGGGCGGGCCCGGCACGGGCGCGAACCCCTACGCGGGCACGAACCCGTACGCGGGAAACCCCTACGACACCACGTACCAGGCCCCGCCGGCCGCCCCCGCGCAGACCGGCCGGATGACGATGGACGACGTCGTCATGCGCACCGCCATGACCCTGGGCACCGTGGTGCTCGGCGCGCTCGTGGCATGGTTCGTGCTGCCGGTCTCGGAGAAGAGCTACGGCCTGGCGATCGGCGCCTCGCTCGTCGCCCTGGTCCTGGGCCTGATCCAGTCGTTCAAGCGTGAGGCCTCGCCCGCGCTGATCCTCGGCTACGCGGTCTTCGAGGGCGTCTTCCTCGGGATCTGGAGCAAGATCCTCAACTTCATGTGGCCGGGCATCCCGCTGCAGGCCGTGCTGGGGACCATGGCGGTCTTCGTCGGCATGCTGGTGGCGTACCGCACGCGCCTCATCCGGGTCACCGCGCGCTACACCCGCATCGGCATGGCGATCGCCATCGGCTTCGTCATCCTGATGTTCGTCAACCTGATCGCCGCCATGATCGGCGGCGGTGACGGCCTGGGCCTGCGCAGCGGTGCGCTGGGCATCGTGGTCGGCGTCATCGGGATCGCGCTGGGCGCGTTCTTCCTGTCGCTGGACTTCAAGCAGATCGAGGACGGCATCCAGTACGGCGCTCCGCGCCAGGAGTCCTGGCTGGCGGCCTTCGGCCTGACGCTCTCCCTGGTCTGGATCTACCTGGAGATGCTGCGGCTGATCGCGATCCTGCGGGGCGACGACTGAGTGCGCTGACCCGCGAGGGACAGTCAACGGGCCCCGGAGGCAGTGCCTTTCGGGGCCCGTTCGCATGCGCGGTGGGGGAGGCGCGTCAGCCGAACCTCCGCGCGGCCCGCCTCAGGTCGTATTCGTGGACGATCGCCTTGGCGTGTCCGTAGGACAGGTCGTGCTCGCTGCGGAGCCAGCTGACTTTCTCATCGAAGCGGAGGAATGCGGGCCCGTCGTCGACCGTGCGAAGCCATTCGCCGATCTCGCGGCCGGTGCAGTGCGGGATGTGGGAGAGCAGGTTCCGGTGGGTCTCTTCCGAGAAGGTCTGTGACATCGGCGCCTCCGGTATGCGTTCCGGTCACCCCACCGTGCCTGAGCCGTCGACCGTTGGCAACAGTGCGACGCGCTCGGTTGTGTGTACGCACCGGTAGGCTCGCCGGGTGCTCGACTGTACGACGCTCCGCAACGCCGCCGGTCTCCTGGCGTCCCGTTACCGTTCCCTGCCGCAGAGCCGGCTCCGCGGCGAGGTGGCCCGCGAGGGCCTGGAGCTCGCCCGTGAACTGGCCGTCCGCGCACAGCGGATCGAGTCCCCCGGGCGGGAACCGCTGACGATGCCGGACGAGGGGGTCTTCGCGATCGGCGACCAGATCTCGGTGGCCGCCCACGACCTGGCCGCCGCGTTGGAGCCCCACCCCGAACTGGCGGACGTACGCGACGCGGCCGTGTCCCGGATCCGGGACACGGCCGCGCGCTGCGGTCTCTAGGGGGCCGGCTACAGCGAGGCGACCACCCGGTCGGCGAGCACGTAGACGGACTCCTCGCCGTAGGTGAAGGTCAGCGCGTAGCCGCCGGCGACGGCGGAGCCGCCCAGCAGGACCGGGGACTCGCCGCGGTCGAGGGCCTCGCAGAGGCGGTCGGCGGTGTCCCGGTCGCCCGGGGTCATGCAGAGCGTGGTGCCGTCGGCGAAGACGTACACGTCGAGCGTGCCGAGCGGGCCGGGCCGGACGTCGGCGAGCGGCATCCGCAGGTCGGCGAGTTCGGAGAGGCGCTCGGCGGTCTGCTCCTGGTTGGCCACGACCGGCGCGGGGACGTCGAAGTCGGGGTCGGAGGGGTGCCGCAGGGGCACCGGGCCGCCGGGCTCCAGGCCCGCGAGGTCGGCCTGCCGGGGCAGGAACGGGCCGTACGGGAGCACCTCGTAGTCGGTCCCCGCGGTGCCGGGCACGGGACCTGCGCCCTGGCCGCCGAAGAGCTGGGCGTCGAACTGCGGGTCGACGAGGGCCTCGCCGGCCTCGCCCGCCCCGTAGCCCAGGGGGGCCTCCTGCGCGGCCCAGAAGGCGCGCGCCTCGGCCAGCTCGCGCTCCCGCTCGTCGGCGAGCGCGTCGGCGACGGCCGTGCGGATGGCCTCGGCGTCCGGAGTGCTGCGCGCCGCGGGCACGGCGGTCGCCCGTGCGGTACGGGCCTCGGCCAGGTCCGCGCGCAGAGCCGCGACGTCACGACGTACGCCGCGTGTGGCGAGCAGCGCGGCGGCGCCGGCGGTCACGGCGGTTGCCGCACCCGTCAGCAGGACGAGGAACATGGCGCTCACTGGCGTACTCCCGACTGTGCTTTCCCGAGCCTGGCCCCCTGTACACCACCACTCTGCACCGGAATCCATGGCCTCTGCAGTGCGGAACGTCACGAAATGGGAGGGTCGAAAGTCTCGGACCGCAGGGGTGGCACACCCCTGACCTGCATAAACGACCGCCCCCGGGATTAGGTCACATCCCGGGGGCGTTTCGATTGCGACTTGTGCCTCGAACGTACGTCCGAGGGCCCCGCAGGGGGCCGTAGGGGGTCCGCTACGACAGGCGCTCGATGACCATGGCCATGCCCTGGCCACCGCCGACGCACATGGTCTCCAGGCCGAACTGCTTGTCGTGCCACTGAAGGGAGTTGATGAGCGTGGTGGTGATGCGGGCACCCGTCATGCCGAAGGGGTGGCCGACCGCGATCGCGCCGCCGTTGACGTTGAGCTTGTCGAGGTCGACGCCCAGCTCCCGGTAGGAGGGGATGACCTGCGCCGCGAAGGCCTCGTTGATCTCGACCAGGTCGATGTCGCCGATGGTCAGCCCGGCCCGCCGCAGCGCCTGGCGGGAGGCCTCGACCGGGCCGAGGCCCATGATCTCCGGGGACAGGCCGGAGACGCCGGTGGAGACGACCCGGGCGAGCGGCGTGATGCCGAGCTCGCGCGCCTTGGTGTCGCTCATGACGACCAGCGCCGCGGCGCCGTCGTTCAGCGGGCAGCAGTTGCCGGCGGTCACGGTGCCGTCGGGGCGGAAGACCGGCTTCAGGCCCTGCACGGCCTCCAGGGTGACGCCGGCGCGCGGGCCGTCGTCCTTCGCGACGACCGTGCCGTCGGGCAGGGTCACCGGGGTGATCTCGCGCTCCCAGAAGCCCTTCTCGATGGCCTCCTCGGCCAGGTTCTGCGAGCGGACGCCGAACTCGTCCTGGTCGGCCCGGGTGACGCCCTTGAGGGCGGCCAGGTTCTCCGCGGTCTGGCCCATCGCGATGTACGCGTCCGGGACCAGGCCGTCCTCGCGCGGGTCGTGCCACTCGCCGCCGCCCTGCGCGGCGCGGGCCGCGGTGCGGGCCTCGGCCTCCGCGAAGAGCGGGTTGTGGGTGCCGGGCATGCCGTCGGAGCTGCCGTTGACGAACCGGGACACGGTCTCGACGCCGGCCGAGACGAAGACGTCGCCCTCGCCCGCCTTGATGGCGTGCAGCGCCATCCGGGTCGTCTGCAGCGAGGAGGAGCAGTAGCGCGTGACCGTGCAGCCCGGGAGGTGGTCCATGCCCATCTGCACGGCCACGATCCGGCCCAGGTTGTGGCCCTGCTCGCCGCCGGGCAGGCCGCAGCCCAGCATCAGGTCGTCGATCTCGCGCGGGTCCAGCTGCGGCACCTTGGCGAGGGCCGCCTGGATGATCGTGGCGGTCAGGTCGTCGGGACGCAGGTCCTTCAGGGACCCCTTGACGGCCCGGCCGATGGGCGAACGGGCGGCAGAGACGATCACGGCTTCGGGCATCGCGACTCCTCGACGAGGCGGCGGGGGTACGGCTGGGACTCTCTGGGAAGTTACCTGTACGTAGCGGAGCGAGTCACGGCTTGAGCGCTGTGACGCGGACCTCTTTCTGAGCGCTTGCTTAGTCCATGATGGCGCATCCTCGTGGCGAACGCGCCCCCCGTGCGATGCTGGGCCGGTGAATCCGGACGACCTGGTACGGCTGCGGCGCGCCCGCGACGCGATGGACCGCGACTACGCGGACCCCCTCGACGTCACCGCGCTGGCCCGCACGGCACTGATGTCCCCCGGCCACTTCTCGCGCAGCTTCCGTGCCGCGTACGGCGAGAGCCCGTACAGCTACCTCATGACGCGCCGGATCGAGCGCGCCAAGGCCCTGCTCCGGCGCGGCGACCTCACGGTCACGGAGGTCTGCTTCGCGGTGGGCTGCACCTCGCTCGGCTCCTTCAGCTCGCGCTTCACCGAGCTCGTGGGGGAGACCCCGAGCGCCTACCGCGCCCGCGACCACGGGCCGGGCGCGCCGATCCCGGCGTGCGTCGCGAAGCGGTACACGAGGCCGGTCAGGAACAAGGAAGCGAAGCCGGCCGCGCGGGCCTAGCGTGGTCCGCATGGACATCACGCTGTCGCAGTGCTTCATCGCCGTCGACGACCACGACAAGGCGCTTCCCTTCTACCGCGACGTCCTCGGCCTGGAGGTCCGCAACGACGTGGGGTTCGAGGGCATGCGCTGGGTGACGGTCGGCTCTCCCGACCAGCCGGGCGTGGAGATCGTCCTCGAACCGCCCCTGGCGGACCCCAGCGCCTCCGACGCGGACAAGCGGGCCATGAGCGAACTGCTGGCCAAGGGCATGCTGCGCGGGGTCATCTTCGCCACCAGTGACGTCGACGCCACCTTCGAACGCATCCGCGACGCGGGCGGAGAGGTCCTCCAGGAGCCCATGGACCAGCCCTACGGCGTCCGCGACTGCGCCTTCCGCGACCCCTCCGGCAACCTGCTCCGCTTCAACCAGCGCAAGGCCGGCTGACGCCGGGCGGCAAGCCCGCGGCCCGCGGACGGCGGCGGGGGCCGCCAGGACCCCGCGCGGTGCCGTGCCGAGGCGGCCCCGGGCAATCGCTGCCGCCCCGGGGGCGTGGGCGGCGTCCGCAGTGGCGCAGTGCCGCCCCGGCGGCCCGGCCGTGGCTTGAAGGTCCGGGGCGCGGGGCGGGCCGTCTCCCACTCGCAGGGGCATCCATCCGCCGGCGCGGCCCACAACGGAAGCGTGGTCCCGGAACCGCCGGGGCACCCTCTCCGCCGGTTCTGCGACGCACGGGCCGGTCGGGGGTGCGAGGCGGTCCGGGGGCACCGCGGCTGCCTCTCTGACCCCTCACCGGAAAGACGCGGGGCTGTAGGGGCCGAGAAGCGGTCCGGGTCACCCCGGGTGCCTCTCTCACCCCCACTGGCCGTCAGCGCCCATACAGGTGGGGTGTGGCGGGCTGCTCCCCGGGCCGAAGGCTGGGGGAGTGCGCCGCCGCGGCCCCGACCCCGGACGCACTTGCGCAGGCCCGCGCCAACCGCGCCGGATGGGGGCCCCCGGCCGAAGGATGGGCGACGCCGCAGGCGCGAACAACGCGCACACGACAACAGGCCGCAACCACGACCAACAGGGCGGGCCCGCGCGCGGGCCCGCCCGCCGGAGGCGCTACTGGGCGGCCTCGGCCGCCGCCGTGGCGGCCGGTTCGGTCGCGTCGGGGAGACGGCGCCGGCGGCGCCGCTTGAGCAGGGCCCAGCGGCCGCGGGGGCCGGAGACCGTGCCGGCGGCCGCGGTGACCTCCGTACCGGCCTCGCCCGCGGCTTCCGCGGCGGCCTGGGCCACCGGGAGGAAGCCCTCGCCGCGCCGGGCGTCGGGGCGCTCGTCCTCCTCGGGCCACAGCCCGACGGCGGAGCAGAGGGTCGGCAGCATCGCCATGGCCGCCGTCGCGTACCCCTCGGCCGAGGGGTGGTAGTTGTCCGGGCCGAACATCTCGCGGGGGCGGGACTCGAACTCGGGCCCGAGCAGGTCGCCCAGGGAGACGGTGCGGCCGCCGATGCCGACCACCGCGATGGTCTGCGCCGCCGCGAGCTGCCGGCTCAGCCGGCGGGCGATCCAGCGCAGCGGCTGGTAGACCGGCTCGATCGTGCCCAGGTCGGGGCAGGTCCCGACGATCACCTCGCAGCCCGCCTCGCGCAGCCGCCGTACCGCGTCGGACAGCAGCCGCACCGAGACGGCCAGCGGCATCCGCCGGGTCACGTCGTTCGCCCCGATCATGATCACGCACAGATCGGGCGCCGTACCGGGGCCGGACCCCAGCAGAAGATCGACCTGGCGGGCCAGGTCGTCGGACTGTGCGCCGGGATTGGCCACGTTGACCATCCGCACCGGCCGTTCCGCCACCGCCGCCACCCCGGACGCCAGCAGCGCACCGGGGGTCTGGCTCGCCCGGTGCACCCCCTGGCCCGCCGCCGTGGAGTCACCCGCGAGGGCCAGCACGATCGGCCGCTCGTCGGTGCTCAGCGCGAAGGCGGCGCCGTACACCCCGTCCGCGCGGGGCGGGACGGCGTCGGAGCCGCCCACGGCCCGGCGGGCGAGCGCGCCCTCGGTCAGCAGCAGGCCGACCGCGGCGCCGCCCAGCAGCCCGATGCCGCCTCCTCCGTACGCGGCGGCCGTAGCGATCCGCCGCGCCACCCTTGCCCTGGACAACGTCCACCTCCCGCGCCGGGTGTGCGGGCCCCCGTGGCCCGACCCGTACAACGATTTGTTGCCCCGTCCGAAGCCCGCCGCAACCGCTGGGCGGCCCGGACTCAGGTCAGCCGCTGCTGGGCGACGAACCAGGCGAGCTGGGTGCGGTTGGCGGTTCCGGTGGACTCCATCAGGGACCGGATCCTGCGCTGCAGCGTGCGCAGGGATATCCCGAGCTGGGAGGCGATCGCCTTGTCGGGCAGCCCGGACATCAGCAGCGAGAGCAATTGCTCGTCCAGTTCGGGGGAGCCGGGGAACTCCGGGTCCTCCTCGGTCTCGCCGGGCGAGGGCATCCGCAACGGCGTGCCGCGCAGCCAGCGGTCCTCGAAGAGCTCCAGCAGCGCGTCCACCAGCACCGAGGGGTGGAGCAGCAGCAGTCCGGCGGAGGAGACCACGGACCGGTCGCGGCCGCCGGACAGCGGCAGCAGCGCCCGCTCGGCGTCGACGATCATCAGCTTCATCGGCACGCTGGGCGCCGCCCGGGCCAGCTCTCCCGGCTCGACGAAGCCCGGCATGTCCGCCGCCCCCGGGTAGACCAGGGCGGTGGTCTCGTACAGCGAGCGGTACTCCACCCCCGCGGTCAGCCGCTCCTTCTGCACCACGTTGCCCGCCGCGGCCACGTACGGCGGCCGGACGAAGGTCAGCACCTCCTTGCGGGCCTCGCGCTGCAGCTGCTCGATCATGTGCTGCTGCTCCGCCTCGCCGTGGATCACCTCGGCGATCCCGCCCGGCATCACCGGCTCGGCCGGCCGCGCCGGGCGCACGGCGGCCAGCGCCGTCAGCCGTTCCCGCACCGCGGCGAGGCCGGACTCCACGGCCGCCAGACCGCTGAGGGCGGCGAGGTAGTCGGCGTTGCCCGGGCCCGCGCCGGCGGTGTCCGGGTGCTTCTCGTCAGGCATGGCCCACCCCCCGGTTGTACAAGCCCGGTGTCGTAAGTGCGACGTGTCGTGATCGCGCCACGGTGCGACTCTACAACCGGACCTTCCGGGGCGTACGTAACACCAATGTGAAGGGTGCGACGCCCGGTCCCCGCGGGGGCCGCCCCCCGCCGCAAAACCGCTTACCCTGGCCTCACAATCACGGAGAACCCGGAGACAATGGTGCAGTTCCACGACTCGATGATCAGTCTCGTCGGCAACACCCCGCTGGTGAGGCTCAACAGCGTGACGGCAGGGATCCAGGCGACCGTCCTGGCCAAGGTCGAGTACTTCAACCCCGGTGGTTCGGTCAAGGACCGCATCGCGCTGCGGATGATCGAGGCCGCGGAGAAGAGCGGCGAACTCAAGCCCGGCGGCACGATCGTGGAGCCCACCTCGGGCAACACGGGTGTGGGCCTGGCGATCGTGGCCCAGCAGAAGGGCTACCACTGCATCTTCGTCTGCCCGGACAAGGTCTCCGCGGACAAGATCAACGTCATGCGGGCCTACGGCGCCGAGGTCGTGGTCTGCCCCACCGCCGTGGACCCCGAGCACCCGGACTCGTACTACAACGTCTCCGACCGGCTGGTGCGCGAGACCCCGAACGCCTGGAAGCCGGACCAGTACAGCAACCCCAACAACCCGGCCTCGCACTACCACTCCACCGGCCCGGAGCTGTGGGAGCAGACCGAGGGGAAGATCACGCACTTCGTGGCGGGCGTCGGCACCGGCGGCACCATCTCCGGCACCGGCCGCTACCTGAAGGACGCCTCGGACGGCGGGGTGAAGGTCATCGGCGCCGACCCGGAGGGCTCCGTCTACAGCGGCGGCTCCGGCCGGCCGTACCTCGTCGAGGGCGTCGGTGAGGACTTCTGGCCCACCGCCTACGACCGCACCGTCGCGGACGAGATCGTCGCGGTCTCCGACAAGGACTCCTTCCAGATGACCCGGCGCCTCGCCAAGGAGGAGGGCCTGCTCGTCGGCGGCTCCTGCGGCATGGCGGTCGTCGCGGCGCTCCGCGTGGCCGAGCGGCTCGGCCCGGACGACGTGGTGGTCGTGCTGCTGCCGGACTCCGGCCGCGGCTACCTGTCGAAGATCTTCAACGACGAGTGGATGGCCGACTACGGCTTCCTGGAGGAGGGCACCGGCCAGGCCCGTGTCGCCGACGTCCTGGACCGCAAGGACGGCGGCCTGCCGCACCTGGTGCACATGCACCCCGAGGAGACCGTGGGCCAGGCCATCGAGGTGCTGCGCGAGTACGGCGTCTCGCAGATGCCGATCGTCAAGCCGGGCGCCGGCCACCCCGACGTCATGGCCGCCGAGGTCATCGGCTCCGTCGTGGAGCGGGAGCTGCTCGACGCGCTGTTCACCAAGCGCGCCACCCTCGACGACCCGCTGGAGCGGCACATGAGCGCGCCGTTGCCGCAGGTGGGCTCCGGCGAGCCGGTCGGCGACCTGATGGCCGTGCTGGGCTCGGCCGACGCGGCGATCGTGCTGGTCGAGGGCAAGCCGACGGGCGTGGTCAGCCGCCAGGACCTGCTCGCCTTCCTCGCCGAAGAGGCCAGGTAACGGCACCCCCGGGCGATCCCGGGCGATCCCGGGCGATCCCGGGCGATCCCGGGAGGGTCCGCCGCGGGTTCGCGGAAGTGGTACACCGGCGTCACGTGTCCGCAGCACGCATTTAACACGGCTCCGGCACATTGGTGGATGTCGGCGGACGGCACACCGGTCGCCCGGCCGACACCACGGATGTGGCGCCAAGGACCTCCGGAGCGGCTCCCGGACCTCCATGGTGACCCCAAGGACGCGTGGCCCGGCCCTGATCCGGCCCGCGTCCCTCGCGGGGACCGCCGTCGTCCCGCCCCCCGGGTGACCGGGGGTGCGGCGGTTCCCGCGCTATCTGTGGAAGAGCGGTCCGCGCCCCCGCGCGGACCGCTCTTCTGGTTGAGTGGCCGCCGTGATCAGCGCGCAGACGTTCGCAGCCGTCGAGGAGTCCATACGCACCGCGGCCGACGAGGAGGCGCTCGCCCGCTTCGGCCGTCTCGCCGAGGGCGACGTCGACGAGAAGAAGGGCCCCCTGGACCTCGTCACGGTCGCCGACCGCCGCATCGAGGAACGCCTCACCCGTACGTTCACCCGCCTGCTGCCGGGCTCGGCCGTCATCGGCGAGGAGGCCGTGCACGCCGACCCCGAGCTGCTCGGGGCGCTGCTGGGCGACGATCCGGTCTGGATCGTCGACCCGGTCGACGGCACCTCCAACTTCGTCCGCGGCGACTCCTCGTTCGTCACCCAGGTCGCCCTCGCCGCCCGGGGTGAGCTGCTCGCCTCCTGGACGTACCGGCCGGTCGACGGGGTCCTCGCCACCGCCCGGCGCGGCGAGGGCGCGTACGCGGGGGGCCGGCCGCTGCGCCTGGCCGCGGGCGGCTCGCGGGACGCGGACGAGGTGCTGCTGGTGGCCGGCGCACGGCCCGCGCACCTCACGGCCGACCAGCACCGGCGGCTGTACGAGACGGGGGCGGCACACGGCGTCAAGCCCTGGGCGAGCGGCTCCGCCGGCTGCGACTACCTCGACGTCGCCCTCGGGCGGCTCGACGCGGCCACCTACGCCTACGACAACCCCTGGGACCACTCCCCGGGGATCCTGCTGGTCGCCGAGGCGGGCGGTACGGTGCTCGGCGCGGACGGGCTGCCGTTCCGCATGGCCGCGGGGCCGTTGCCCTTCGCCGCGGCCCGCGACGAGAGCGCGGCCCGCCGCGTCGTCGCGCTGCTCACGGCGTAGCGGCGGGCCGGCCGGGTTGTCGGGGCGGTCGTCCCACCCGCTGTGACGTCTTTCGGGTGACGGGGTTGTCCACAACCCGCGGGTCGTCCACAGGATTTGAGCAAGATCATCTTGTGGGTGGCGTTCCGCCTACCGTCCTTGGCATGGGATCGACCACCGCAACTCTTCGCCGTCACAGGCACCCGTCCGTATCCGTGGTTGTCGCGGCTTTCGCGGCAGCCACGGCAGCCGCGAGCGCGGCCGCGACCGCGCCTGCCACGCTCCTGGAACGGGCCGCCGCGCTCTTCGAACGTTCTCCCCCACGCCCCGAGCGGCGGGGGAGCCGGGCGCGAGGGCGGCCACCCGTGCCTCGGGCCGTGCGCCCTCGACGCGTGCGGGGAGCGCTCGCCGCCGTCAGGCCGTCAGTCCTCCCAGGCGTCCTGGTCCCTGTTGCGGCGCGGGGAAGTGCCCCGCTCGTGGAGGAGCCACCCCAGCGAGTGGGCCGCGTTGACGGCGACGATGCCGACCCACGCGACGAGCAGCCCGGGCAGGTCGGCCTTGTCGGCCGCGATGGCGGACAGCGGGATGGCCATGATCAGGGAGAACGCGCCGAAACCGTAGCGGGCGCCGAAACGGCCGCCGGCGTGACCGCGCGCCTCCGGGCCGACCCGGCGTCCGGAACGGGCGAACGCCGTCTGATTCTCGGCCAGTTCACGGCGCACCCGCCGCTCGACCTGGGAGTCGATGCGCCGGTCCATCTTCTCCAGGAAGGAGTCGATGAGGGCGGATTCGTACTCCTCCCCCAGGTCCTTGCGCGCCTGGAGGGTGGCGGCGAATTCCTTCTTGAGCTCAGGGTCACGGGCGTCCATGACGCCACCGTACGGACCGGGCGGCCCCGTGGCACTGGGGGAAACCCCCGAACCTTCCCGGGGATCGCCCCAGTAGGGTCGTCCCGTGACCGGACACGCGCCGCGCCTGCTGACCGCCCTCCACCACGCCCCGTCCGACCGCCCCGACGCGGTCACCGTCGACGGACGCCCCTGCTCACGCGAGGAACTGCTCGGCGCCGCGGGTGCCTTCGCAACACGTGTCGCGGGCGCCCCGGCGGTCGCGGTGCACGCGACGCCGTCCCTGGAGACGGTCGCGGCGGTCGTCGGGGGCCTCCTCGCGGGCGTGCCCGTCGTCCCCGTGCCGCCCGACGCGGGCCCGGCCGAGCGCGACCACATCCTGCGCGACTCCGGGGCCGTGCAGGCACCCCAGGCCGTCCTCACCGAGCGCGGGTCCTGGGACGGCCCGGAGCCGGACCCGGACACCACGGCCCTCGTCCTGTACACCTCGGGCACCACCGGGGCGCCCAAGGGCGTGCTCGTGTCGCGCCGGGCGGTCGCCGCCGACCTCGACGCCCTCGCCGGGGCCTGGGGGTGGACCGCGGAGGACACCCTCGTCCACGGGCTCCCGCTGTTCCACGTGCACGGTCTGGTGCTCGGCGTGCTCGGCGCGCTGCGCACCGGGAGCCGTCTGGTCCACACCGGCCGGCCCACCCCGCAGGCGTACGCGGCGGCCGGCGGCAGCCTGTACTTCGGCGTGCCGACCGTCTGGGGCCGGGTCGCGGCGGACCCGGACTCCGCCAGGGCGCTGAGCGGCGCCCGGCTGCTGGTCTCCGGCAGCGCGCCGCTGCCCGCGCCGGTCTTCCGGGACCTGGCGGCGCTGACCGGGCAGCGGCCGGTCGAGCGCTACGGCATGACGGAGACCCTGATCACGGTGAGCACCCGGGCGGACGGTGAGCGGCGCCCCGGCTCGGTCGGGCTGCCGCTGCCGGGGATCCGCACCCGGATCGCGGCGGAGCCCGGCGCGGAGATCGGCGAGCTGCAACTCACCGGGCCCACGCTCTTCGACGGCTACCTGGGGCGGCCGGAGGCGACCGCCGCCTCGTACACCGAGGACGGCTGGTTCCGCACCGGTGACATCGCGGCGATCGAGCCCGACGGCATGCACCGGATCGTCGGGCGGGCCTCCACCGACCTGATCAAGTCCGGCGGCTACCGCATCGGCGCGGGCGAGGTGGAGAACGCCCTGCTGGACCACCCCGCGGTGCGCGAGGCGGCCGTCGTGGGCGCCCCGCACGCCGACCTCGGCCAGGAGATCGTGGCCTACGTGGTGGCGGACGGGGTCGGCGAGCGCGAGCTGATCGACTTCGTGGCCGGGCACCTGTCGGTGCACAAGCGCCCCCGCAAGGTCCGCTTCCTGACCGAACTGCCGCGCAACGCGATGGGCAAACCGCAGAAGAAGCTGCTGCCGCCCGCGTGAGCGGGGCCGCCTTGCCGTCCTGCATAGAATCATGCAGAGTCATCGGCACATGAATAGCCGAGCGGAGAGGGCGTCATGGCCACCGACAACGCCACCGCGGCCGACGGGACCGACAGCGCGTCGGCGCGCCTGGTGAAGCTGTTCGAAGCGCACCGGCTCACGCCCACCCAGCGCCGCATCGCCCACTGCCTCGTGCGGCGGGCCGCCGACGCGCCGTTCCTGTCCAGCGTCGAGGTCGCCGAACTGGCCGGGGTCAGCCAGCCCTCCGTGACCCGCTTCGCGGTCGCGCTCGGCTTCGACGGCTACCCCGCGCTCCGCCGCCACCTGCGCGAGGTCGCCCCCGCCGCGGTGCCCCCGGGCCGGCCGGCCGGCGACACGTACAACGAGTACCAGGAAGCCGTGCAGGCCGAGATCGAGAACCTGCGGCACCTGGCCGCGCTGCTCGCCGACCCGGCGCCCGTCGCCCGCGCGGGCGCCCTGCTCGCCGCGTCCCGGCCGCTGCCCGTGCTGGGCCTGCGCGCCGCGGCCGCCCAGGCCAGGGGCTTCGGCTACTTCGCGGCCAAGGTGCACCCCGACGTCCGGCTCCTCGACGAGGGCGGCAGCATGCTCGCCGACCGCGTCGACGCGGCCGTGCGGGCCGGGGCGAGCGCCCTGCTGTGCTTCGCGCTGCCCCGGCACCCGCGCGAGGTGGTCGAGGCCCTGGAGTACGCCCGCTCCGCCGGGCTCACCGTCGTCACCGTCGCCGACAGCGCCTTCGCGCCGGTCGCCGCCCACTCCGACGTCCTCCTCCCGGCGGCCGTCGGCACGGGGCTCGCCTTCGACACGGCGTGCGCGCCGATGCTGCTCGGGCGGGTCCTGCTGGAGGCCATGTGCGACGGGCTGCCGGACGCGCAGGCGCGGCTGGAGGAGTTCGACACCAAGGCCGCGGCGCAGGGCCTGTTCGTGGAGTGACCCGTCCCCGGCCCGCCCCCGGCCCGCCCCCGGCCCGTCCCCGGCCCCGGTGACGGACTGCGGTCAGGCGCCCGTCCCGTCGTGCTCGACGAGGAGGTGGCGGGGACCGCGCAGCACCGGGCTGCGCCGGTAGGGCGGCGGGTCGTCCACCAGCCGCAGGCCGTCCAGGTCGCGCAGCAGGGCCGTGAGGGCGATCTGCGCCTCCAGCCGGGCGAGCGGCGCCCCGAAGCAGCTGTGCACGCCGCTGCCGAAGCCCAGGTGCTGGTTGTCCGTGCGCCGCGGGTCGAACCGGTCGGGGTCGTGGAACCGCCGCGGATCGCGGCTGCCGGAGGCGAGCACCAGGACCAGGGGCGCCCCCTTGGGCACGGTGACCCCGGCGATCTCGACGTCGACCAGCGGGGTGCGCTGGGGCAGCATCTGCACGGGCGGTTCGAAGCGCAGCAGTTCCTCCACCGCCCGCGGCATCAGGGCCGGTTCGCCGCGCAGCAGCTCCAGCTGGTCGGGCCGGCGCAGCAGGGTGAGCATGCCGTTGGTGATGAGGTTGACGGTGGTCTCGTGCCCGGCGACGAGCAGCAGCACCGAGGTCACCATCAGCTCGATCCGGTTCAGCCCGCCGGCCGGGTCCTGGTCGTTGACGAAGGCCGACAGCAGGTCGTCGGAGGGCTTGCCGCGCCGCTCCTCGGCCAGCCCGCCCAGGTAGACCCCCATCGCCCGGCGGGCCTCGGTGGCCGCCTGCGTGCGCTCGGTGGGGTCCTCGTCGGGGTTGAGGTCCAGCCCGCCGACGATAGCGTCGGACCAGCCGCGGAACTTCGGCTCGTCCTCCCGGGGCACCCCCAGCAGGCGGCAGATCACGGTGACGGGGAGCGGGTAGGCGAAGTCGTCGACGACGTCGATGCGCTCCTTGCCGCGGAGCCCGGCGACGAGTCCGTCGGCGATGCGGACGATCTCACCGTGCATGGCGTCGACCCGGCCGGGGGTGTGCGGCGGGCCGAAGGGCCGCATCGTGGTGCGGCGGAGCCGGTCGTGCTCGGGGTCGTCGAGGCCGATGAAGGACGGCGCCAGCTCGCCGGCCAGCCGGACCTCCTCCGGATCGCTGCGGTGGCGCCGGTCGGAGCTGATCCGCGGGTCGTGGAGCAGGGCCGTGATCTCGTGGTACGTACCGACGAGGTAACTGCCGTCGTCCTGCGGCGCCACCTTGCTCTCGCGGAGTTCGGCGTAGAGCGGGTACGGATCGGGCCGGCTGGCGTAGTCGGTGATCCTCCGGAACAGCGTGTCCGCAGCCATGCGCGGGGGCTCCTCGTCGTCGTGGGCCGCGGCGTCCTGCCACGGCCCGTCGGCCAGGCGGTGGGCGGCGGCCTCAGCCGGCGGGCCGCACCAGGGTCAGGCGCCGGTCCGGCAAATGACCGGTGAGGGCGACCGTCGGGCCGTGCGAGAGCACCGCGGGGTCGGGCACGTCGGACGGCAGGGGGATCATCGGGGCGGTCCGGTCGGCGGCCCCGGGCTCGGGCGGGAACGGCGCGGCCGTCTCGATCAGGTTCTGGTAGTAGTCCAGCCACTTGGCCCGGTTCACCGACACCGCGGCGGTGATGCGGCCCTTGTAGCCGTAGACGACGACCAGCCGCGCCTCGCGCAGCGAGCCCTGGGCGACGACGACCTGGTCGGAGTAGGTGGGCACGCCCACCGACTTGATGTTGTGGCCGAACTGGCTGGACCAGAAGGTCGGCACCGCCAGGTGCGGCCGCCGGAACGGCCCCGCGCTGACCATGTTGTGGGCCGCGACCTCGGCCTGCGCGACCGCGTTGCCCCAGTGCTCCAGGGCGATCAACTGGTAGCCGAAGAGCGGGTGCGGGAAACGGGCCACGTCGCCGGCGACGAACACGTCGTCGGTGACGATGCCGTACATGTTGAAGGCGCGGCAGCCGGCGTCGCAGGTCACGCCGCGCGGGCCCGCGGCCAGGCCCGAATCGGCCAGCCACTCGGTGTTGCGCACGGCGCCGAGGGCCACCACCGCCACGTCCGCCTCGACGGTGCTCCCGTCGGAGAGCCGGGCGCCGGTCAGCCGGCCATCACCCTCCAGAGAGGTGACCTGCACCCCGCAGCGGAGGTCCACCCCGTGCCTGTGGTGCATCTCCGCGGCGACCGCGCCGAGCGTCCCGCCGAGCGCGCCCACCAGGGGCGCGGGACCGCGCTCCACCACGGTCACCGGGATGTCCCGCTCCCGGCAGGCGGAGGCGATCTCCGATCCGGTGAACCCGGCGCCGATCACCAGCACGCGCCGGGGCCCCGCGTCCAGCCGTTCCGCGAGCCCGGCCGCGTCGTCGCTGGTCCGCAGCGCGAACACCCCGTCCAGCGCGGCCTCGGCGGGGTTCGGCCAGGGACGGGCACGGGTGCCGGTGGCGATCAGCAGGCGGTCGTACGGCAGTTCCTCGCCGTTCGCGAGGAAGACCCGCTTGCCGGCCCCGTCCACGCCCGTCGCGGCGACGCCCAGTTTCCACCGCGCGTCCACCGGGCGGCGCGCGGGGAGCCCGGTCCCCGTCGCCGGCACCCGGCCGAGCAGCACCTGCTTGGACAGCGGCGGCCGGTCGTACGGCGGGTGGGGTTCGTCGCCCACCAGGGTCAGCGAGCCCTCGAACCCCTCGTCGCGCAGCGTCTCGGCGGCCCGCAGACCGGCCAGGGACGCGCCGACGACGACGATGCGCCCGTCGCGCAGCTCATCGGACATCGGCACCAGCCGCCCCGCCCACGAGGATGGCCTGCACCGGGCACGCCACCGCGGCCCGGTGGACGCGCTCCTGCTGGTCCTCCGGGACGGCCGGGACGTACAGCAGCGCCTCCTCGCCGTGCAGTTCGAAGACCTCGGGAGCGAGGAACGCGCACTGCGCGTAGGCCTGGCAGCGATTGAGGTCAACCACGATGTTCATACGCACCACTCCAGCCCCTCTGGCCCCTGCTCTCAGTGGTAGCACCGCGCCCCGGGGGCCGCATGCGGTGCCGTCCCGGGTCCTTTCTCACGGAATCTTGATGTTCCGTGAGTAACCTCCCTCCCCAGCACACTCGGAACGAGCCGTGGAGGAGGCAGCGATGGTGCGGGGAGCGTATGCGCTGGCGCGGGTGGCGGTCCTGGTGCGGGTACCGGCGCGCCGGCTGTGGTGGCTGGGCCTCGTGGCGGCGGGCGTCGGGGTGTTCGTGCCCGGACTGACCGGCCGCCGGATCGGGGTGCTGGGCGGGGCCGCGCTCTTCGTGGTCGCCGCGGTGGTGGCCTTCCTGGTGCGGCGGCGACGGTACACGGCCCTCGCGGAGGCGGCCGAGCGCGCGCCCCGGGGCGCCTTCCTGCAGGACCGCCGGGTCACCGCGCGCGCCTGGGCCCGGGCCCGGCGCTGGTGGCTGCTCGGGGCGTTCGCGGTGGCCGTCGCCTCTGGCGTCGCCGCGCCCGCGGCGGCGGGGATGCTGCTGGCCGGTGCCGGGGCGGGGCTGTGGGCCAAGGCCGTATGGCTCGGACGCTGGGAGCGGGCGCACGAGACGCTGCTGTGGGTCCGGCCCGAGCACGCGGGACGCGGTCCCGCCGCCCCGTCCGTCCCGCGGTACGAGGCCACCGGGCCGGTCGCGGGCGACGCCGGTCCGGGCGGATCGTCGCGCCGCCGGGCCGCGGCGGCCCACTGAGCCGTCCGGGTGACGGCCGGGGCGGGCCGGTCGTGCCGGGGCCCGGCCGGTTCAGCCGCCGCTCTCCCGTACGAGGTCCTCGATGGTCTGGGCGCGGCGCAGGGTGCGGAAGTCCGGGTCGGGCCCGGAGTAGCCGTGGACGGCGGGGCGGGGCAGCGAGTTGTACGCGAAGTGCGTCGAGAAGTAGTACGCCCCCGTGTCGGGCAGCGCCACGAGGTCGCCCTCCGCGAGCAGCGGCAGTTCGCGCGCCGTCGCGACGAGGTCGCCCGCGAAGCAGCACGGCCCGGCCACGTCCTGGACGACCGGGGCGCCGTCCTTGGGGCGGCCCCGCGGATCGAGGGCCAGCACCCGCAGCGGCCAGGCGCCGGGCGCGAAGACGGTGCGCGTGGCGACCTGGGCGCCGGCGTGCGTCACGGCGATCGCGCGGCCCCCGGCGGACTTGGTGTACTCCACGCGCGCCAGGATCGTGCCCTGCTTGGCCACCAGTGACCGCCCGAACTCCGTGACCAGCGCGTACCGCCCGTCGAAGAGCCCGGGCACGGCGGCGCGGAGCGCGTCGGCGTAGGCGCGGAAACCGGGCCGGACCTCGTCGGAGGCGAAGTTGACCGGCAGACCGCCGCCGATGTCGAGGGTGGTCACCTGCCGGCGCCCGGCCGCCGTGTTGATCCGCTCCGCGAGCTCGTACGCGGCGCGCACACCGGCCGCCATCAGCTCCAGGGGCACTCCCTGCGACCCGGTGTGGGTGTGCAGCCGGGTGAGCCAGGGCCGGTCGAGGTAGGCGCGGACCACCCAGTCCGCGGCGCCCTCGTCGCGCAGGGCGACGCCGAACTTCGACGTGGCGGTGGCCGTGCTCATCGCCCCGATGCTGCCCGCGCCGACCTGGGGGTTGACCCGCAGGCCCAGCGGGGCGCCGGTGGTGCCGGGGGGTACGAGCCGGTCCAGGCGGGCCAGTTCCTGCGGGTTGTCGGCGTTGAGGGCGATGCCGAGGGCGAGCGCCTCCCGCAGCTCGTCCGGCGTCTTGGCGGGGGAGTCCAGCACGATCCTCCCGGCGGGTACGCCCGCGGCCCGGGCCAGGGCCAGCTCGCCGGGGCTGGCGACCTCCGCGCCGATGCCCTCCTCGGACAGCAGCCGCAGCACCGGCACCAGGGAGGCCGCCTTGACCGCGAAGGTGTGCGTGACCTCCACCCCGGGCGTCGCGAAGGCCGCCCGCAGTTCGGCGGCGGCCGCCCGGACCCCGTCCAGGTCGAGCAGTCCGACCACGGGTCTGTCCGGGCCGACCAGCCCCTGTTCGACCGCCGCGCGCAGTGCCCGTCCCCGTCGTGCCGCCGGTTCCTCGGTCATACCGCCATCGTGTCAGCCCGGGACCGCGACGGGCAGGCTCCCCGCGTCCGCCCGCGACGGTGGTGCCGGTCGCGGCCTACGAGCCGTGCGCGGCGTCCCTCGCGGGCGCCGGATCCGTCCAGGTCGGTCCGGTACCGGCCTGCGCGTGCCGCGGGTGCCGGAGGCCGCCCGCGGGGTGGCCGGCTGGCCCGGCCTGGGTCCCAGCAGGCCCGAACACCGTTCAGGGCATTGCCTGCGGCCGGGCGGCCTCGCGCTGCTCGCCCCGGTGGCGGCGGGCTCCGGGCCGTGCTGGGCGCCGCCCGCGCGTCCCGTGGCCGCTGGGTGCCGTCGTGCGGGGCCGGCGGGTACGAGCGGGCCGGGAAGGGGGACGCGTCCAGCGGCACATCGGGGCGGCGAGGGCGGCGGGGCGTCGCGGAGGTACGACGGCCCGGTTGACTAGTGCTATTCAGCAGACCAGGATGTGAATGACTCAATCCAGTCACGAGGAGGCAGGGGCATGACCGGAACCGGTGCCGGACCGAGGACCGTACGCGCACCGCGCGGCAGCGCGCTCACCGCCCAGGGGTGGCAGCAGGAAGCCGCGCTGCGGATGCTGCAGAACAACCTCGACCCCGAGGTCGCCGAGCACCCCGAGAAGCTCGTCGTCTACGGCGGCACCGGCAAGGCCGCCCGTGACTGGCGGTCGTTCGACGCGATGGTGCGCACCCTCCAGGGCCTCAAGCAGGACGAGACGATGCTCGTCCAGTCCGGCCGCCCGGTCGGCGTGATGCAGACCCACGAGTGGGCGCCGCGCGTGCTCATCGCCAACTCCAACCTCGTCGGCGACTGGGCCACCTGGGAGGAGTTCCGCCGCCTGGAGGCGCTGGGCCTGACCATGTACGGCCAGATGACGGCCGGTTCGTGGATCTACATCGGCACCCAGGGCATCCTCCAGGGCACCTACGAGACCTTCGCCGCCGTCGCCGAGAAGAAGTTCGGCGGCAGCCTGGCCGGCACCATCACCCTCACCGCCGGTCTCGGCGGCATGGGCGGCGCCCAGCCGCTCGCCGTCACCATGAACGGCGGCGTCGCGATCTGCATCGACGTCGACCCCCGCGCCATCGAGCGCCGCATCGAGCACCGCTACCTGGACGTGAAGGCCGACTCCCTGGAGCACGCCCTCGCCCTGGCCACCGAGGCCCGCGACCAGCGCAAGCCGCTCAGCATCGGCGTGCTGGGCAACGCCGCCGAACTGGTGCCGCAGCTGCTGGCGATGGACGCGCCCATCGACATCGTCACCGACCAGACCTCCGCCCACGACCCGCTGGCGTACCTGCCGATCGGCGTCGACTTCGCGGACATGACCTCCTACGCGGCCGAGAAGCCCGCCGAGTTCACCCAGCGGGCGCGCGAGGCGATGGCCAAGCACGTCGAGGCCATGGTCGGCTTCATGGACGCCGGCGCCGAGGTCTTCGACTACGGCAACTCCATCCGCGGCGAGGCCCAGCTCGCGGGCTACGAGCGCGCGTTCGCCTTCCCCGGCTTCGTCCCGGCCTACATCCGCCCGCTGTTCTGCGAGGGCAAGGGCCCCTTCCGCTGGGCGGCGCTGTCCGGCGACCCGGCCGACATCGCCAAGACCGACAAGGCGATCCTGGAGCTCTTCCCGGAGAACGAGTCGCTGGCCCGCTGGATCAAGATGGCCGGCGAGCGCGTCCACTTCCAGGGCCTGCCCGCCCGCATCTGCTGGCTCGGCTACGGCGAGCGCGACAAGGCCGGTGAGCGCTTCAACGAGATGGTCGCCGACGGCACCCTGGCCGCCCCGGTGGTCATCGGCCGCGACCACCTCGACGCGGGCTCGGTGGCCTCCCCGTACCGCGAGACCGAGGCCATGCTCGACGGCTCCGACGCCATCGCCGACTGGCCGCTGCTCAACGCCATGGTCAACGTCGCCTCCGGCGCCTCCTGGGTCTCCATCCACCACGGCGGCGGCGTCGGCATCGGCCGCTCGATCCACGCCGGCCAGGTCACCGTCGCCGACGGCACCAAGCTGGCGGGCGAGAAGATCCGCCGCGTGCTCACCAACGACCCCGGCATGGGCGTCATCCGGCACGTCGACGCCGGGTACGAGCGCGCCGAGGAGGTCGCCGCCGAGCGCGGCGTGCGCGTGCCCATGCGCGAGGGCGGCGAGGGCGCGGAAGGCGGGGAGGCGTGACCTCCTCGTTCCACGAGATGTGGACGGAGTTGCGGCCGATCGGCCGCGACTCCGGCTCCGGCGGCTACCGCCGCTACGCCTGGACCGGCGCGGACTCCGACTGCCGCGCCTGGTTCCGGGCGCAGGCCGAGAGCCGGGGCCTGGCCTACGAGCTGGACCGCAACGGCAACCAGTGGGCCTGGCTGGGCGACCCCGCCGCGGGGGACGCCGTCGTCACCGGTTCGCACCTGGACTCGGTGCCGGACGGCGGCGCCTTCGACGGGCCGCTGGGCGTCGTGTCGTCCTTCGCGGCGCTGGACGAGCTGCGCGCCCGTGGTGCCGCCCCCGCAAGGCCCCTGGCGGTCGTCAACTTCGGCGACGAGGAGGGCGCCCGCTTCGGGCTGGCCTGCGTCGGCTCCCGGCTGACCGCCGGACAGCTCACCCCCGACAAGGCCCACACCCTGCGCGACGGCGACGGCGTCACCCTCGCCCAGGCCATGGAACGCGCCGGCCACGACCCCGAGTCGATCGGCCCGGACCCCGAACGGCTCGCCCGCATCGGCGCGTTCGTCGAGCTCCACGTCGAGCAGGGCCGTTTCCTCGCCGACACCCCGCACGCGGTCGGCGTCGCCTCCGCCATCTGGCCGCACGGCCGCTGGCGGTTCGACTTCCACGGCGAGGCCAACCACGCGGGCACCACCCGCCTGGAGGACCGCCGCGACCCGATGCTGACCTACGCCAACACCGTGCTGGCCGCCCGTAAGAAGGCCCGGCTCGCCGGGGCGCTGGCCACCTTCGGCAAGGTCGGCGTGGAGCCCAACGGCGTCAACGCCATCGCCTCCCTCGTACGCGGCTGGCTGGACTCGCGCGCCGCCGACGAGGCCACCCTGGCCGAGGTGGTGGGCGAGATCGAGCGCGCCGCGGTCGAGCGGGGCGCGCGCGACGGCGTCCGGGTGCAGGTCACACGGGAGTCGTTCACCCCGGTCGTGGAGTTCGCGCACGGCCTGCGCGACGAGCTGGTCAAGCTGCTCGGGAACGCGCCCGTGCTGCCGACCGGGGCGGGACACGACGCCGGCATCCTCTCCGAGGCCGTCCCGACCGCCATGCTGTTCGTACGGAACCCCACCGGGGTCTCGCACTCCCCGGCCGAGACGGCCACCGAGGACGACTGCCTGGCCGGGGTGACCGCACTCGCCGACGTACTGGAGGGCCTGGCGTGTCGCTGACGCCGCAGAGCTACTGGGCCGAGTACGCGTGGACGGGCGGCCGCGTCGAGCGGGGCGTGGTCCTCGACACCGCCGCCGACGGCCGGATCGCCGCCGTGCGCACCGGGGCCGCCGCGCCGCCCGTCGGGGCGGTGACGCTGCGCGGGCTCACCCTGCCGGGCCTGGCCAACGCCCACAGCCACGCCTTCCACCGGGCGCTGCGCGGCACCGTGCAGCAGGGCAGCGGCACCTTCTGGACGTGGCGCGAGGTCATGTACCGGGTGGCGGCCGCGCTGACCCCGCAGACCTACTTCGACCTCGCCCGCGCCACGTACGCGGAGATGGCGCTGGCCGGCATCACCTGCGTCGGCGAGTTCCACTACGTCCACCACCGGCCCGGCGGCGGCCCCTACGAGGAGCCCAACGCCATGGGCGAGGCGCTGATCGCCGCCGCCGCCGAGGCGGGCATCCGGATCACCCTGCTCGACACCGTCTACCTCTCCTCCGGCTTCGGCGCCGCCCCCGAACCGCACCAGCTGCGCTTCAGCGACGGCGACGCCGAGGCCTGGGCCGAGCGTGCCTCCGCCCTCACCGACCGGCCGCACGCGCGGATCGGTGCGGCCGTCCACTCGGTGCGCGCGGTCCCGGCGGACCAGCTGGCGACCGTCGTGCGCTGGGGCGAGGAGCGCCAGGCGCCGCTGCACGTCCACCTGTCCGAGCAGCCCGCCGAGAACGAGGCCTGCCAGGCGGCGTACGGCGTCACCCCCACCCGGCTGCTCGCCGACCACGGCGTGCTCGGCCCGCGCACCTCGGCCGTGCACGCCACCCACCTCACCGACGAGGACGTCGCGCTGCTCGGCGGCTCCGGCACCACGGTGTGCATGTGCCCCACCACCGAACGGGACCTCGCCGACGGCATCGGCCCGGCCGGCCGGGTGCAGCGGGCGGGCAGCCCGCTCAGCCTCGGCAGCGACAGCCACGCCGTGATCGACCTGTTCGAGGAGGCGCGGGCCATGGAGCTGGACGAGCGGCTGCGCAGCCGCACCCGCGGCCACTGGACCGCCGCCCAGCTGCTGCGTGCCGCCACCGCCGACGGCCACGCCTCACTCGGCTGGGACGACGCCGGGCGGCTGGAGGCGGGCGCGCTCGCCGACTTCACCACGATCGCGCTGGACAGCCCGCGCACCGCCGGACCCCCCGCCCGGCTCGGCGCCGAGACCGCCGTCTTCGCGGCCACCGGGGCCGACGTCCGCCACACGGTGGTCGGCGGCCGTCACGTCGTCCGCGACGGCGTGCACCAGCTCGTCCATGACGTCGGGGCCGCACTGACCGCCGCGATCTCCGCCGTCCCTGCCGCCGAAGGAAACCCGTCATGAGCAGCAGCGTCATCACCAACATCGGCAGCCTGGTCACCAACGACCCGGCGCTCGGGGAGGGCCCGCTCGGGCTGCTGGAGGACGCCGCCGTCGTCATCGACGGCGAGCACGTGGCCTGGGTCGGCCCCCGTACGGCGGCGCCCGCCGCGGACGAGTCGTACGACGCGGCCGGACGGGCGGTCGTCCCCGGCTTCGTCGACTCCCACTCGCACCTGGTCTTCGCCGGGGACCGCACCCAGGAGTTCAACGCCCGCATGTCCGGCCGGGCGTACACGGCGGGCGGCATCCGCACCACCGTCGCCGCCACCCGCGCGGCGAGCGACGAGGAACTGCACGCCAACGTCGCCCGCTACGTCGCCGAGGCCCTGCGCCAGGGCACGACCACCATCGAGACCAAGTCCGGCTACGGCCTCACCCCGCACGACGAGGCCCGCGCCCTGCGCATCGCGGGCGACCACGCCGACGAGGTGACCTTCCTCGGCGCGCACATCGTGGCCCCCGAGTACGCCGACGACCCGGCCGGCTACGTCGACCTGGTGACCGGCCCCATGCTCGACGCCTGCGCCCCGTACGCCCGTTGGGTCGACGTCTTCTGCGAGCGCGGTGCCTTCGACGGCGACCAGGCGCGTGCCGTCCTCACCGCCGGCGCCGCCCGCGGCCTGGTCCCACGGGTGCACGCCAACCAGCTCGGCCACGGCCCGGGCGTGCAGCTCGCCGTGGAGCTGGACGCGGCCTCCGCCGACCACTGCACCCACCTCACGGACGCCGACGTGGACGCGCTCGCGAACAGCCGCACGGTGGCCACGCTGCTGCCCGGCGCCGAGTTCTCCACCCGCGCCGTCTACCCCGACGCGCGGCGGCTGATCGACGCGGGCGCGACGGTCGCGCTGTCCACGGACTGCAACCCCGGCTCCTCCTTCACCAGCTCGATGCCCTTCTGCGTGGCCGTCGCCGTGCGGGACATGGGGATGACCCCCGACGAGGCCGTGCGGGCCGCGACCCTGGGCGGCGCGCAGGCGCTGCGCCGGGACGACGTCGGACGGCTCGCCCCCGGCGCGCGGGCCGACGCGGTCGTGCTGGACGCCCCGTCGCACGTCCACCTCGCCTACCGGCCCGGTGTGCCGCTGGTGTCCGCCGTATGGCGGCGCGGGGTGCGTGCATCGCTCTGACCCCGGCCAGGCGCGGGCGGACGCGGCCGCACCGGTGGTGGACGTTCGGGATGGAGACGTCGACGGGTGCTGACCGGGGCCCTGCTGTCCCTGGCAGCCACGGCCCCCTTCGGCACGGCCCCGTGCGTCACGGCGGCACCGGCCTCCGGCGCCGGTGACGGGGCCCGGCCGCTCGGTCGGGTCGTGCCGGCGCCGTCCTCGGTCGCGCCGGGCGGGACGGCGTCCGAGACGATCACCGGCGGCGCCGACATCGCGTACACAGCCTTCCCCCGCCTGCTCGTCCTGAGCACGCGACGGGCCCGGTGAGAGAACTCTCACCGGGCCCGTCGCGCCGTTCCGGGGGGAGGGAGGCGGGTCACTCCTCCACGAGCAGGCCCCGCCGCAGACGCCCGAGGGTACGGCTGAGCAGCCGCGACACGTGCATCTGGGAGATGCCCAGCTCGGCGCCGATCTCGGACTGCGTCATGTTGCCCACGAAGCGCAACGAGAGGATCTGCCGGTCGCGCGCCGAGAGCTCGGCGATCAGCGGCTTGAGGGACTCCACGTACTCGATCCCCTCCAGACCGTGGTCCTCGTACCCGATGCGGTCGGCGAGCGCGCCCTCGGAGTCGTCCTCCTCGGGCTGGGCGTCCAGCGAGCTCGCGGTGTAGGCGTTGCTCGCGCTCATGCCCTCCACGACCTCGGCCTCGCTGATCTGCAGCCGGTCGGCCAGCTCGCCGACGGTCGGCGCGCGGTCCAGCTGCTGCGCGAGCTCGTCACCCGCCTTGGCCAGGTCCAGCCGCAGCTCCTGCAGCCGCCGCGGGACCCGCACGGACCAGGAGGTGTCGCGGAAGAAGCGCTTGATCTCGCCGATGATGGTCGGCATGGCGAAGGTGGGGAACTCGACCCCGCGGCTCAGCTCGAAGCGGTCGATGGCCTTGATCAGGCCGATCGTGCCCACCTGGATGATGTCCTCGACCGGCTCGCTGCGGGAGCGGAACCGGGAGGCGGCGAACTTCACCAGGGCCAGGTTGAGCTCGACCAGGGTGTTCCGCACGTAGCTGTACTCATGGGTGCCCTCCTCCAGCGTCTCCAGTCGCTGGAAGAGCGTCTTGGACAGGGCCCGTGCGTCCACCGGGCCCACTTCGTCGAAGGGCGGGATCTCCGGGAGGTCCTCCAGGCCCTCCGGTGTTCCGTGTTCCTCGTGGACGCCGGCCTCGGTGGTCGCCGACGCGTCGTGCGCGTCGAGCCGGGATGCCATGCTCTCCTCCCTCGGGTGCGGCGGCAGGGCAAGCGGAGCGTGAAATTCAGCCCACACTCAACGCCTACCCCGTCCGGCGGGGATATTGCAACCCGGCGGACATCGATCTCCGGACCGCCGGAGCGACTACCACCCAGGTCAGGAAGCGCGTAGGGTGCGAGGTGCGGATCGCCGAGTCGTCCGGGAGGAGTGTGCATGGACCGCGAGATGGTCGACACGGCCGGGCGTGACCGGCTGCACGTTTCCGTGCAGCGCTACGGCACGAAGGCGGTCGTGGCGCCGGCGGGTGAGCTCGACCACCACACCGCCGACCTGCTGCGCGAACCGCTCGACACCCTGATCGAGGACGGCTTCGGCACCCTCGTGGTCGACTGCACGCATCTGGAGTTCTGCGACTCCACGGGCCTCAACGTCCTGCTCGGCACCCGGCTGAAGGCCGAGGCGGCGGGCGGTGCGGTCCATCTGGCCGGCATGAAGCCGGCCGTGGCCAAGGTCTTCGCCATCACCGGCGCCGAGGCCGTGTTCATCGTCCACGACACCCTGGACGACGCACTCGAGGAGTGACCCTCCGCGGCGGCCCCCACGGGGGGTGCCGCGGCACGCCCTGTTTCGTCCACGTCCGGAGGTGTTCACGGGAGCGGCCCGGGCAGGAGAGACCTGGGGATCACTTCGGACACTGGCGGACATCGGTGAGTGGAGGCGCTGATGAGCACCACCCGGCCCCCTGCGGCCGACGACCGCGGCCCGGACCCGGGCGGTGCGGCAGAGCCGACGCGCGGTCAGGCCCGACAGGATGGCGAGGCACGTCGGCTGTCGCTCACCGACGTGGCCGGCGTGGTGCCCAGCGCCCGTGACTTCACGCGCCAGGCCCTCCACGACTGGGGCTGGCTGCCGGCTGACACCGCGGACCGCCGCGCGGCTGCCGAGGACGTCCTGCTGGTGGTGTCCGAGCTGGTGACCAACGCCTGCCTGCACGCGGGCGGCCCGGAGGAGCTCCGGCTGTTCCGGCACGCGAAGGCGCTGCGGCTGGAGGTCGCCGACGGCGGCTCCGGCAGCCCCTCCCCGCGCACCCCGCACCGGGCCGGACGGCCCGGCGGGCACGGGATGTTCATAGTGCAGCGGCTCTGCCTGGACTGGGGGGTCGTGCGCCACGCCGACGGCCGGCCGGGCAAGACGGTCTGGGCCGAGGTCGCGGCCCCCGCCTGAGCCGCATCCCTTCCCCTCTTTCCCCCACGGGCGTACTGTCGCGCCACATCTGATGGATCGTCAGTAACTTCTGGGGGAAGGGAGACATCCGGTGTCGCTCCCCAAGCGCAAAGCGGCGGCGGCCGCGGTGCCGGCCGTCGTCGCCGTCGCGGCGGCGGTCGTCCTCGGCGCCGCCCCGGCCGCGTACGCGAAGGTCGTGGACGTCACGTACGACTGCAAGACCCCGATCGGCGACAAGAGCGCCGTCTCGCCCATCGACATCACCGCCGCCAGGTCGGGGTCCGGCTACCGGATCGTGATGTCCTTCCGCAAGGGCGTGTCCTCCAGCCCCGTCGACCTGGGGAAGGGCGCCATGAACCCGAGCGCCCTGATCACCGTGGGCGGGGCCGACCGCGGGTCGCTCAAGGTCTCGGGCCCGGCGAACGCCGAGACCGTGCCCGCCAACACCCCGATCAAGATCAACGACCTGTCGGGCACCTATGTCCCGCGCGGGAGCGGCAAGGTCACCTTCACCGCGGGGGTGCTCACCATCAAGGCCCTCGGCACGACGACGACCTGCACCCCGGGGAACGCCCCGGGGCCCTCGCTGACCCTCGACGTCACGGCGGCGGGCGGCTCCAAGGGCGGCTCCGCGTCGGGGGGCTCGGGCGGGTCCGGGAGTTCCGGCGGCGAGTCCCTGCCGCAGACCGGACCCGAGGACGGCGCGGTCGCCCTCGGCACCCTCGGCGGAACCGTCCTGCTCGTGGGTGCGGCAGGGGTGCTGTGGCTGACCCGCCGTCCGGGGCACAGAATCTGACGATCCGTCAAATTCGGTCAGGCTTTCGCATTGACTTCTCTTGATCGCCGGACGTCAATGTCCGTCGTCGGTGCAGAAAGGGACTCTGTGCCAGAAAAGTGATCAAGAGGTGCAAAATGATCGCCATTCCTCGAAAAGGCGCCTTATGGAGACGGAGGTCTGCCGCCGTCCTCGGGGCGCTCGCCCTCGTGCTGGGCGGCGGGACCCTCCTTTCGGGGCCCGTCGCCGCGGCGACCTCCACCTTCCAGGTGCACTGCGTACCGCCCGGCATCTCCGGCATCCCGCCGTTCGACGGGCCGACCGTCGCCGGCATCTCGGTCAGCGACACGACACCGCAGGTCGGCGACACGGTCACCGTCACCTACGTGCTGGACGGCCCGATGGCCAACACCAGCTCCTTCAACCTCCCCATCCCCGAGGACCAGATCACCCCGACCGTCAAGGTGAGGCTCGGCGGTGCGCAGACGCAGGAGCTCACCCTCGTCGGCCCCAAGGAGAACCCGGTCATCCCGGCCGGTGCCCAGTTCCCGGACTTCACCATCACCGGCACCTTCACGGTCACCGCGCCCGGTCAGATCACCCTGACCCCGGGCGACTACAACGTGCACTCCGACTACGGCATCTCGGCCGACACCCCCTGCACCGTGCTCGACCCGCCCGCCCCCGTCGCCGAGACCCTCACCGTGAGCGTGCCCAACGGCCGCCACATCGCGCTCGGTTCCGCCTCCGGGCCGATCGGGGCCGAGGTCGCGGTCACGGGCACCGGCTTCACCGCCGACGCCACCGTGACCGTCGCCGGCGTCCAAGGCGCGGCCGCCACCGGCGAGTTCACCTCCATCACCGCCGACGGCTCCGGCGCCTTCAGCGCGGCGCTGACCGTCAGCGACCTCGACACCACCGGCATCGTCGCCTTCGAGGGCGGCGGGTACGACCCGGCGACCGCCGCCGGGCCGGTGGCGTACACCGTCATCGACACCACCCCGCCGCCACCCGGCAGCCAGAAGCTCACCACCTCGGTGAAGGCGGGGACGCTGTCGATGACCCAGGCCGGGGACACCGTCGAGATGACCCCCGTCGACTTCGGCGAGGGCGGCCCCTCCACCGGTGCGCTGCGGACCGTGACCGTCAAGGACTTCCGCGGCGGGAACACCGGCTGGTCGCTCACCGGCAAGGTCACCGACTTCAAGGGGCCCGGGGGTGCGCTCATCGGCGCCGACCGGCTCAGCTGGCAGCCCGTGTGCGTCGCGGCGTCCGGCAGCCCCAGCACCTGTGCGGCGGGCTCCGCCGGCACCGTGGGCGGCGCGGGAGCGACGCTGGCCTCGGCGCCCGACGCGCCCCTCACCGGCGGTGAGTTCGCCGTGGACGCGGGGCTGTCGCTGGACGTGCCCGCGTACTCCGCCACGGGAAGCTACTCCGGAGTCTTGACCCTCACGCTCACCTGACGCACAGTCAGATAGCTCGGGTGGGCCGGTCCCGGCCGGCCCACCACCGGACCGCGAGGGAGCGCCGCCATGACCAGAGCCAGGGCCGCAGCCGGGGCCGCAGCCACGGTGTCCGGCGCGCTCCCGGCCGTCCTGTCCGTGCTCGGCGTGCTGTCCGTCCTCCTCGGCCTCGGCACGGTGTCCGCCCCCGCCGCCCTGGCCGCGGACAACGGCCGCTGGTCGGTCTTCCCGGCCCCGGCCGCCGGGGCGGAGGACCGCAGCCCCACCGCCCAGGAACGGCCCTTCTTCACCCTGGAGGCCGACCCCGGCACCACGCTCCGGGACAAGGTCTCCGTCTCCAACCTCTCCGGCGAGCCCATGACCTTCCGGCTCTACGGCGCCGACGCCTACAACACCCCGCGCGACGGCGGCTTCGCCGTGCGCGGCGCCGACGAGAGGAACACCGACGTCGGCTCCTGGATACGGCTGGCCCGCGGCAGCATCACCGTCCCGGCCCGCACCCGCGCCGACGTCCCCTTCACCGTCACCGTCCCCGCCGACGCCTCGCCCGGCGACCACCCCGGCGCGGTCGTCGCCCTCGACACCCGCGTCGGCACCGCCCCGGGCGACGTGCGGGTCGGTGTCCGCAGGGCCGTCGGGGCCCGCGTCTACCTGCGCGTCGCGGGACCCGGCCTCGCCGCCCTGTCCGTGGAGGACGTCGGCGTCGACCACCGCGGCCCGCTCCTCCCCGGCACCGGCGACAGCCGCGCCACGATCCGCTACACCCTCGTGAACCGGGGAAACGTCTCGCTCACCCCCCGGCTCGCCGTCACCGCGCGCGGCCTGTTCGGCCGCACCCTGCTGGACCGCCCGGCGCGCACCCTGCCCCTGGAACTGCTGCCCGGCCAGCGCGTCGAACTCACCGAGCCCTGGGCGGACGCCCCCGGGTTCGACCGGGTCGGCGTGCGGCTGCGCGTCACCGCCGTACGCGGCGACGTCGACGAGACCGGCCACGCCTCGTTCCTGGCCGTGCCCTGGGCGGCGGTGGGCCTCGCCCTGGCCCTCCTCGGGGGCCTGGTCCTCCTGCTGGTGCGGATCCGCAGGCGGCGCCGTGCGGGGAAGCCGGACCCGGCGGCGCGGGAGCACCCGTATCCGCCCGGCGGCACCGACCTCGCTGCCCGCGCGGGCGGCGGACCCGACGACCCCGGCGCGACGGGCGCGACCGTCGGCGGCAGGACGGCGTGAGGCCCATGCGACGGCCCACCCACCGCATCCCGGCGGCAGCCCTCTGCCTGCTCGCGCTGCTCCTCGTGAACGTCCCCGTCCCCGCTGCGGCGGCCCCCGGCCCGGCGGTGACCGTCGCCCCCGGGGAGGCAGGCGTCGGAGGCGACATCACCGTACGGGGGACCGGCTGGCGGCCCGGCACCCTTCTGACGCTGCTGATCTGCGGCCAGAACGCGATCGGCGGCACCAACTCCTGCGCCAACGCGTACGGCCGGGCCGTCACCACCGACGCCCGTGGTGCCTTCCGCCGGGCGATGCCCGTGGCGGAGCCGCCCGAGCCCTGTCCCTGCGTCGTCCACGTCGCCACCGTCACCGGCGCGCACACCGTGGTGGACGCGCCCTTCGTGGTCGCCGGCCACCCCACCGCCCCGCTGCCCGAGCGGACCGGCACCGGCCGGCTCGCCGTGCTCACCGCCCGGCTCGACGGTTCGAGCGGCCTGCTCACCTGGTTCGGCGCGCCGCCCGGCCGGCGCCTGGTGCTCACCGTCGGCAACCTGGGCTCGGGCCCGGTGGAGGACCCCGTCTTCCGGGTCGGCACCTCGCACGGGCTCTTCGGCCCGCAGTGGGAGGAGCGCACCTGGCGCGGCACCGTACGGCCCGGCGCGAAGGCCCGGGTCGAACTGCCCGTGGAGCTGGCGGCCGGGGCCCACGGCGACTACACCGTGACCCTGGAGCACGGGGGAAGGGTCCTGGTCAGCGAGGGCTGGGACGTCCCGCGCCCCTGGGGCGTGACCCTCTTCTGGCTCCTGCTCTGCCTCGTCGTGCCCGCCGCGCTCTTCCGGCTCGGCATGGCCGTCGTCGACCGGGTCCGCCCGCGTGCCCCCGGCCCGGCGGGCCCGCCGCCCGGCTACGCACCCGTCCTGCCGTGGTTCACCCACGACCACCAGCCGCAGCACCGCACCGCTGAGGGCCGCCCCAGGGCGGACGGCACCGCCCACCGCCACGAAAGGAACCCCTCGTGACCAACCGACGATCCCGGGCCGCCACCGCCGTCGGCCTCGCCCTGATGCTCAGCGGTGCGGGCGTCCTCGCCGCGGCCCTCCCGGCGGCGGCCGCCGAGGTCGCGTACGCCACCGAGTGCACCCCGCCCGCGGCGTCCGGCCTGCCCAAGGTCGACGGCACCACCAAGGCCGACGTCACCGCGCCCGCCACCGCCGCGGTGGGCGACGAGGTCGAGGTGGTCTGGAAGTTCACCCAGGCCGCCTCCAAGAACCCGGACCTGATCGACCTCCCCGCGAACAGCGTCAAGCCCTCCGGCGAGGTCACCGTCGCCGGCGCCCAGAACGGCACGCTCGCCGTCGAGGGACCGCGCGAGAACCCGTCGATCCCCAAGAACAGCGAGATGAAGCTCTCCGACATGAAGGGCACGCTCAAGCTCACCGCACCCGGCGACGTGACGCTCACCCCCGGCGGCTACGCGATCAACGCCTTCTCCACGGACACCACCTGCGTGCCCACCGAGGACGTCCCCGTCGCCGTGACGATCAAGGTGACCGCGGACGGCGGCGGCTCCGGCACCCCGACGACCACCCCCACGACCACCCCGAGCGGCACCCCCACCACGACGCCCACCACGACCCCCACCACGACGCCCACCACGACCCCGACCACCACGCCCAGCGGCACCTCCACCGGCGGAACCTCCCACACCGGCGAGGAGGTCGACGTCTCCTACGCCTGCAAGACCCCGATCGGCGACAAGAGCGCGGTCTCGCCGGTGCGGATCGACGCCGAGGAGAAGGGCGGCGCCTACGACCTCGTCGTCCACTTCGGGAAGTCCGTGATGGACAGCCCGGCCGACATACCCGCCGACTCCGTCAAGCCCTCCATGAAGGTCGTGGTCGGCGGCGCCGACCAGGGCGAGGTCGCCGTCGAGGGCCCCACCAACAAGGACCCCATCAAGGCCGGCGACCCCATCGAGATCCCCGACCTCACCGGCACCTACACACCCGCCCACGACGGGCGGGCCACCCTCACCCCGGGCGTGCTGACCGTAGAGGCCCTGGGCACCACCACGACCTGCACCCCCACCGAGGACCCCGGGGTCTCACTGACCCTGGACGTCACCGGCCAGGAGGGCGGCATCACCGGCGGCTCCGGCGGGTCGTCGGGCACGTCGGGCACGTCCGGCGGCACGGGCACCACCTCCGGCGGCCTCGCAGCCACCGGTTCGTCCGACCGGGCCGTCCTGCACGCCCTCGCCCTCGTCGCCGAGACGGTGCTCCTCCTCGGCGGTGCGGTCTTCACCTTCACCCCGTGGAGCCGCCTGCGCCGCTGACCCGGCGGCGCGCGTACGCCGGGCCGGGGGCGGTCACCGGACGCTCAGCCGTCCAGGTCCTCGATGGAGGCGGTGGAGGGGCCGCGCTTGCCGGCGAGCCCCGCCGCCACCGACCCGGCGTCGCGCAGCACCCGGACCGCGTTGCGCCACGCGAGCTTGCCGAGGTCGTCCTCGGACCAGCCGCGGCGCAGGAGTTCGGCGAACAGCCGCGGGTAGCCCGAGACGTCGCCCAGCCCCTCGGGGAGGTGGGCGACCCCGTCGTAGTCGCCGCCGAGGCCGAGGTGGTCGACGCCGGCGACCTCGCGCATGTGGTCCAGGTGGTCCGCCACGGTGCCGATGTCCGCGAGCGGCCGGGGGTGCTCGGCCGCGTAGGCCTCCTGGACGGCCAGGGCCTCCGGGGACTGGTCGAGCGGGTGCAGGCCGTGGGCCTCCATGTTCTCGTTCGCGCCGACGATCCACCCGGCGGCGGCCGGCAGGACGAACTGCGGCACGAAGGTCGCCATCGCGACGCCCCCGTTGCGGGGCAACTGCTCGAGGACGTCGTCCGGGACGTTGCGGACGTGGTCGCAGACGGCGCGCGAGGAGGAGTGCGAGAACAGCACCGGGGCCTCGCTGACCCGCAGCGCCGCCCGCATCGTGCCGGGGGAGACGTGGGAGAGGTCGACCAGCATGCCGAGGCGGTTCATCTCGCGGACGACCTCCTCGCCGAAGGCGGTCAGTCCGCCGTGCCGCGCCTCGTCCGTGGCCGAGTCCGCCCAGTCGATGGTGTCGTTGTGGGTGAGCGTCATGTAGCGCACGCCCAGCGTGTACAGCATCCGCAGCACACCGAGGGAGTTGGCGATGCTGTGGCCGCCCTCGGCGCCCATGAGGGAGGCGATGCGCCCCTCGGCGCGGGCGGCCTCCATGTCGTCCGCCGTCACCGCGAGCCGCAGGGCGTCGGGGTGACGGTCGACCAGGCGCAGCACGCAGTCGATCTGCTCCAGGACGGCGACGACCGCGTCGCCCCCGGCGAGGTCGCTGCGGACGTACACCGACCAGAACTGCGCCCCGACGCCGCCGGCCCGCAGCCGCGGGATGTCGGTGTGCAGGTGGGCGGACTGGTCGCCGGCGATGTCACGCCGGTCGAGGTCGTAGCGGACCTGCTCGCGCAACCGCCACGGGAGGTCGTTGTGGCCGTCCACCACGGGGTGGGCGGTGAGCAGCTCCTGTGCGCGCGCGAGCAGGTCCATGGACTACTTCTTCCCTCCGAAACCGAAGCCGGCCGACCCCTCCACCTTGGCACGCAGGCGCTTGCCCTTCTCGGTGGCCTGCTGGTTCAGCTCGTCCTGGAAGTGCCGCATGCGCTCCAGCAGTTCGGCGTCGTGCGCGGCGAGCATGCGCACCGCCAGCAGGCCCGCGTTGCGCGCGCCGGCCACCGAGACGGTGGCGACCGGGACGCCTGCGGGCATCTGCACGATGGAGAGCAGCGAGTCCATGCCGTCCAGGTACTTCAGCGGCACGGGCACCCCGATCACCGGCAGCGGCGTCACCGACGCCAGCATCCCGGGCAGGTGCGCGGCGCCGCCGGCACCCGCGATGACCGCCTTCAGGCCGCGCTCCGCGGCCTGCTCGCCGTACGCGACCATCTCGCGCGGCATGCGGTGCGCGGAGACGACGTCGACCTCGTACGGCACCTCGAACTCGTCCAGCGCCTGGGCTGCGGCCTCCATGACCGGCCAGTCGGAGTCGGAACCCATCACGATGCCGACCAGCGGCCCAGCGGGATTGCTCACTCTTGGATCGTCCCTCGCAGGTAGTCGGCGGCGTGCCGGGCGCGCTCGCGCACCTCGGCCAGGTCGTCGCCGTAGGTGTTGACATGGCCCACCTTGCGGCCGGGCTTCACGTCCTTGCCGTACATGTGGATCTTCAGCTGCGGGTCCCGCGCCATGCAGTGCAGGTACGCCGCGTACATGTCGGGGTAGTCGCCGCCGAGGACGTTCGCCATCACCGTCCACGGCTGGCGCGGGCGCGGATCGCCCAGCGGCAGGTCCAGGACCGCGCGCAGGTGGTTGGCGAACTGCGAGGTTATGGCGCCGTCCTGGGTCCAGTGGCCGCTGTTGTGCGGGCGCATGGCCAGCTCGTTGACGAGGATCCGGCCGTCGCGGGTCTCGAAGAGCTCCACCGCGAGGTGGCCCACCACGCCCAGCTCCTTGGCGATGGTCAGGGCGAGCCGCTGGGCCTCGGAGGAGCGGGCCTCCGGCAGCTCGGGCGCCGGGGCGATGACCGTGTCGCACACGCCGTCGACCTGGATGGACTCCACCACCGGGTAGGCGACCGCCTGGCCGTGCGGGGAGCGCACGACGTTCGCCGCCAGTTCCCGTACGAAGTCGACCTTCTCCTCGGCCAGCACCGGAACGCCCGCCCGGAACGGCTCGGCGGCGCCGGCCTCGTCGCGGACGACCCACACGCCCTTGCCGTCGTAGCCGCCGCGCACCGTCTTGAGCACGACGGGGTACCCCCCGCCCTCCTCGGCGAAGCGCGTCACGTCCGCCGGGTCGGCGACGATGCGGTGCCGCGGGCAGGGCACGCCGATGGAGTCGAGCCGCGCGCGCATCACGCCCTTGTCCTGGGCGTGCACCAGCGCGTCGGGCCCGGGGCGGACGGCGATGCCGTCGGCCTCCAGCGCCCGCAGGTGCTCGGTGGGCACGTGCTCGTGGTCGAAGGTGATCACGTCGCAGCCGGCGGCGAACGCGCGCAACGTGTCGAGGTCGCGGTAGTCGCCCACCACGACCTCACCGGCGACGAGGGCCGCGGAGTCCACGGGCGTGTCGCTGAGGAGCTTGAACCTGATGCCGAGCGGAATGCCCGCCTCGTGGGTCATACGGGCGAGCTGGCCGCCGCCGATCATGCCGACTACGGGGAATGTCACAGTCACCAGGATATCGGGGTACGAATGGCGCACCGACCGCCGTCCCCCGGGGGCCCCGGTTAGCATGAGGGTCACTGACCAGACACAGACGGGGCCGAACGATCACATGGACGGTGCGACCGGGTCCGCCACCCGCACAGGACTGCGGGACCGGCTGACGGTGATGTCCCGCGAGATCGCCAAGTTCGGCGCGGTCGGCGGGGCGGGGGTCCTGGTCAACATCGGGGTCTTCAACCTCGTCCGGCACACCACGGACCTCCAGGTGGTGCGGGCCAGCATCATCGCGACCGTCGTCGCGATCGCCTTCAACTACGTGGGCTTCCGCTACTTCACCTACCGTGACCGCGACAAGTCCGGCCGCACCCGCGAGCTGACCCTGTTCCTGGTGTTCAGCGCGGTGGGCCTGGTGATCGAGAACGGCGTGCTCTACACGGCGACCTACGCCTTCGGCTGGGACAGCCCGCTGCAGAGCAACGTCTTCAAGTTCATCGGCATCGGCGTGGCGACGCTGTTCCGTTTCTGGTCGTACCGCAGCTGGGTGTTCAAGGCGCTGCCCGTCCGCGAGACGGTGCACCAAGCAGAATCGTTCCTGGTCGCGAAGGGGAACGAGACCCCCGGCGCCCGGACCGGCGCCCCCGGCGCGCGCTCTTCCGCCCGCTGAGGCCCCACCGGGACCCCGCGCGGTCCGCTGCACGCCCTAGCTGTATTGACCCGCAGCGTTGTTGACGCGGCTGATCGGGGGCTTGCCTCCGAGTGCGGTGTGGCAGCGGTGGTGGTTGTAGGTGTGGAGG
>NZ_JBVKBW010000003.1:0-441350 GCF_055635295.1 Streptomyces sp. NPDC111520
TCCTCCACACCTACAACCACCACCGCTGCCACACCGCACTCGGAGGCAAGCCCCCGATCAGCCGCGTCAACAACGCTGCGGGTCAATACAGCTAGAGGGCGGGGTGCCGGTCGTGCACCGAGCTGAGTGTTTCCAGCAGCGAGGCGGCGTGGAGGACCGTCGATTCCGCGTACGGGGCGGCCGCCAGCTGTACCGCGATCGGCATGCCGTCGCTGCTCGTGCCGAACCGCATCGACAGGGCCGGATGCCCCGTCAGGTTGAAGGGGACGGTCGTCGAGCTCACGTGGAAGGCGCCCATGGTCCGGCCGTCGAGGGTGAACTCCTCCAGCTGGTGCTTGTGGGCCGGGATCGTCGTCACGGGGAGCAGCAGGACGTCGTGCTGCTGGAAGAACGTCGCCATGGCGTCCCGGAGGCGCTCGACGGCCTGCTCGGCCAGGACGAAGTCCTCCACCGAGGTGTCGGGCATGGTGGCCACGAACCTGGAGTAGCTGAACATCTGGTCCTCGTGGCCCGCGGTGACCTGGCGGAAGGCCGGCTTCACCTCCATGGTGCTCAGCTTGGTCCACAGTTCGAGCGGATTGTCCCGCTCGAAGGCCGGGATGCTCACGGCGTCGACCCGAGCTCCCACCCCCTGCAGGGCTTCGGCGGCCGCCTGGACGGTCGCGGCGACCTCCGGGTCGGTCGGGCCGAGTCCCGAGTCGACCAGCCAGCCCACCCGCAGGGGCCGGTCCGGGGAGTCGCCCAGGCCGGTGTCGAACCCGGGTGGGACGGTGGCGAATCCGTCGGCGCCGTCGGGGCCGGCCAGGAGGGTATAGGCGAGAGCGAGGTCGCGGATGCTGCGGGCCATCGGGCCGACGTGCCAGTTGCGGCGGGGCTCGCGTGGCCAGATCCCGGTCATCGGGATGCGCCCGTGCGTCGGCTTGAAGGACGAGACACCGGTGTCCGCCGCCGGCCCGCGTACCGAGATGGACAGGTCGGTGGCGAGCCCGAGCGGCGACATCCCGGCGGCGATCGCGGCGGACTCACCGCCGCTCGAACCGCCGGGCGAACGGTCGACGTCCCAGGGGTTGTTCGTCCTGCCCGTCAGGAGGTTGTCGGACTCGATCCAGTACGAGAACTCCGGGAGATTGGTCTTCGCCAGGAGGATCGCGCCGGCCTCCTTGACGCGCGCGACAGCGGTGGCATCCGTGTCGGGGACACGCCCGGCATAGATGGGCGAGCCGCGCTGGGTGAGCACTCCTGCGGTGTCGAACGAGTCCTTGGCCGTGAAGGGCACGCCGTGGAGCGGTCCTACGTCCCCGCCCCGGGCGAGCTCGTCGTCCGCCGCCTTCGCGGCCTCCAGCGCACCGTCGACGAGCGTGACGATCGCGTTGAGCCGCGGGTTGACGGCCTCGATGCGATCCAGATGCGCCTGCACCACCTCGGCCGAGGAGACCTTGCCGGCACGGATCAGCTCGGCGAGCTCGTTCGCATCGGCCCAATTCAGGTCCGTGGTCATGATGCGTCCTTTCCAGACCGGTCCGCTACTCCGTCCGAACCGGTCTGCCGTTGCCTTACTGCTTGCGGGTGGGGCACGGCCATCGACACTCGGGGCCTTTCGCCGAGGCCTTCCCGGTGGAGGATCAAGAGGTCCTTCATGCGCGGGCGAACGCCTCGTGGGCGGCTCGTGAGGCGGCTTCGAGGCAAGCGGGAGGCCGGCCGTCAACCAGCGGACTGTCGACGAAGGACATGAGGAGGACCTCCTCGAGAGGGCCAGGACGGCCATGCTCTTGGGATTTCGTCCACAACCAGATACTATACAGGTCATCATACATGGCACAAGGAGAGGGCGCGGGATGGGGAAGCGGACGGACGCCAAGCAGAAGATGGTGCAGGCCGCCAAACAGCTGATCCGGCAGCGTGGCTACAACGGCACGGCCTTTTCCGACGTGCTCGAACTCAGCGGTACGTCTCGCGGCTCGGTCTACTTCCACTTCCCCGGCGGCAAGACGCAACTGGCCATCGAAGCCGCCGAAGCCCACGCCTTCGAACAGGTGGAGATCATCGACCGGGCCGCCCACCAGGCCACGTCCGCAGCCCAGTTGATCGGGCTCTACATCGACATGGGCCGCGAGGGCATGATCGCCGGCGAATACGGACGCGGCTGCGCCATCGCACCGCTGATCACCGAAGGCGCCACACAGGAGTCGGCCGAGATCGCCGAGACCGGGCGCCGGGCCTTCTCGGAGATGACCGACAGGCTCGCCTTCCACCTCGTCGCCTTCGACGTCCCACGAGCCTCGGCGAGGGTTCTCGCCGAGGCCGTGATCGCAGGCATGGAGGGAGCGATGATCACCTCGCGCGCCCTGCGCAGCCCCGCGCCGTACGAGTCCGTACGCGCCGTACTGGTCGGCCACGCCGTGAGCGTCTCGCCGAAGAGCGGCGGACGCATCCGCACCTGACGGTCGGACCCGTCACCGGCTCAGCCCCGGGGGCCGGCAGCTCGCCTCCAGGAGCGCCCCTCCCACGGAGGGTCGCTCGCCGCGGCCTTGCGCTGCGGAGCCTCTCTGGTGTCAGAAGTATGCATGGCGACCTACATGTCACTGAACCACGCTCGTCTCCGAATGCGCCGGGGAGACCGAACCGAGTCCCACGCAACTGCCATGCGGAACCTCTGGTTTCGGCCACCCGACACAAAGGGGCTGGCGTTCGCGCCACGGCTGTGCCACGGTCGTATTGACCAGCCTGGTCCGGCGAGGGACCCCGCGCTACCGGGCGGCCACGTTGCGTGACCGACGGGCGGTGCGGGTGGTCTCACTCGACTGCGGGCGGCACCACGTCGCCCGGTTTGCGGCCGCTTCCGATCCGGCAGCCGACCGTGAGGGGCTTTGAACCCGAACGGCGATTTCCCATGCAGAAGATCGGCATTTGCGTCAGCGCCACACCCGAAACCACGACGATCAAGCTGACCGGCGAACTGGATCTCCACACCTGCCCACCGGTCGCCGAAGTCACGGACGCTCTTCAGCTGCGCGGCAGGACCCTCCGCATCGACCTTTCCGGTGTCACGTTCATGGGATCCACCTTCCTCAACATGCTGCTACGTCTGCGCCGACGGGCAGAAACCGAGGAGGGCGTTCTCGAGCTCACCGGCTTGCAGTTCCAGGCCGAACGGGTCCTCGCCCTTACTGGAGCCCGCCCGCTCTTCCGCATCCGACCTTCCGTGCCCCAGGCGCCTTGCGGGTGACCTCCGTGGCGGGAGCGGTCATCGGCTCGCCCACGCCCTTCCGTGTCTCCGCGGGGCCTCCTCCGGCGCTGGGCAGCGAGGGGGTACGTGTGCCGTTTGTCCGATTTCGGCACGGGCAGGCGTGCAGTGTCCTCATGAACGGAGAAGAACGATGGCGACAGGTGAGACAGGATTCAAGGACGTGGCCTACGACTTGGTGTCGGTCCAGTACCACTCACTGAAGGCGGGACACGACTACGGTCAGTACGTCAGGGACGCGAAGAGCGCCGGCGAGAACGACATCGCGGACTTCTTCCAGGACGTCATGCGGGAGGACTCCGAGCGTGCGGCTCGCTGCCACCAGTTCCTGTCGGAACTGGCCGAGAAGGGCGACATCGGCCCTGTCGCGTCCTGACCGCCGCACGGGTGCCCGGGTCCACCGCCCCACGCGGCGGCGGACCGCCCGGGCGCCCGCGCGCCGCGGGTAGCGCCGGTGAGCCGGCGGCTCTGGTGTTGGTCGCCGAGACAGTCGGAAGACCCGCTGGGGCGCGAGATGCCAGATTGCCTCGCTAGGCGCACGCTGTAAGCAATGAGGACAACCGCCGGAACGCCAAAGGCTCTCGCGGCCCTCAACTCCGATGGGCCGGTCCTTGTCCGTGGTGGTGTGACGGGACCGGCCCATTGGTGTGGGGCCGGTTCTGAACCGGTACGGGAAAGGGGGTACTCGGAAGAGCCAGCGGGCGAGTGTGTCGGCCACGCCTCGGGTCGGCGCATCGTCGCGCGACCGCGGATGTCCCCGGTGTCGGTCTCGTCCCAGGTGTGGGCCGGTCTCGATGGGTTAGCCGAGTCCCATGGAAAAGACACCCTTGCGAGCCCTGGCACTGGTCTGCACCCTCAATCCCTCCCCGGCCCGCTCCAGCTCACAACTGCTGGCCGAGCAGACCCTTGAGGCACTGCGTGAGCACGGCGTAGCCGGCGAGTCCGTGCGCGTGGTCGACCACGATGTGCGCCCCGGCGTGGCGGTCGACATGGGTGACGGGGACGCGTGGCCGGCCATCCGGGAGAAGGTCCTCGCAGCCGACATCCTGGTGCTGTCGACCCCGATATGGCTGGGCCACCCGTGCAGCGTCACCCAGCGGGTGCTGGAACGCCTGGACGGTGAACTCTCGGAGTCCGACGACCAGGGCCGCCCCCTGACGTACGGCAAGGTCGCGGCTGTATGCGTCGTCGGCAACGAGGACGGCGCGCACAAGATCAGTGCCGACGTGTTCCAGGCTCTCAACGACGTCGGATTCTCCCTGGCGGCCGGGGCAGCCACCTACTGGGTCGGCGAGGCCATGCAGGGCACCGACTACCAGGACTTGGACAAGGCGCCCGATGCCGTGGCCGCGACCACCAGGACGGTCGCCGCCAACGCCGCCCATCTGGCCCACAGCCTGCGTGCCGCCCCATTCCCCGCGGCTTGATGCACCACCGGCGGCGCACTCCGGGCCCGCTCCGGATCCCACTCTGATGGCAGCGTGCACTGCGCACGAAAAGACACCCTGCGCGGAGGATCGGAGAGACCGGGAACGTGCGGTCCCCCGCAGAGGTGCCGCAAGGCATCGAGGGGACCGAACGGGCCCACCCCTCGTCCGATCATCAACCTGTCAGAAGGAACCCCATGACCGTCTACGGATACTTCCTGTCCTCGGAAGAGTTCGCGCCGGCTGAACTGATCGATCAGGCGCGCATGGCCGAGCAGGCCGGGTTCGAAGCCCTGGCCATCTCCGACCACTTCCACCCGTGGAACGACGAGCAGGGCGAAAGCCCGTTCGTCTGGTCCATGATCGGAGCACTGTCCCAGGTCACTTCGCTGCCGATCACCACGCTGGTCACCTGCCCCACGGTCCGTCTGCACCCGGCGATCAATGCCCAGGCCGCCGCTACAGCGGCTGTGCTCACCGACGGCCGCTTCCGCTTCGGGCTGGGAAGCGGTGAGGCACTCAACGAGCACATTCTCGGGGACCCTTGGCCCGAGGCCTCCGAGCGCCTGCAGATGCTGGAAGAGGCCGTCCACATCATCAGGAAGCTCTCCACCGGAGAGCGCGTCACCCACCACGGCACCCACTACACGGTGCAGAACGCCCGTCTCTACACCGTTCCCACGACACCGGCACCGCTGTACATCTCCGGCTTCGGACCGGAGGCGGCAGCCCTGGCCGGCCGCATCGGGGACGGCTTCGTCACCATGAAACCCGACGTGACGCTGGTCGAACAGTTCCGGCGAGCCGGGGGCGGCAGCAAACCGGTCGTCGGCGGACTGAAGGTCTGCTGGGACACCGACCGGGCACGGGCGGTGAAGACCGTGCACCGGCTGTGGCCCAACGAACAGCTACCGGGCGAGCTGGCCCAGATCCTCCCCACTCCCGAACACTTCGAGCAGGCCGCCACTCTCGTCACCGAGGACATGATCGCCGACGCCATCGTCTGCGGCAACGCCCTCGACGACCACGTCGAGGCCGTCCGGGCCTATTCCCAGGCCGGCTTCGACGAGGTCTACGTGAACCAGATCGGCCCTGACCAAGACCAGTTTTTCGACTTCTACCGCGGGGAAGTCCTCCCCTGCCTGCGCGCGTGAGTCTCTTGGAGGGCCTGCGTTCATCTGGCGGGCTGCGTCTGGGAATGTGCAGCCACGAGCTGGTCCGCGAAGACCGCCCCGAGTGATGATTCGGCGGCCTCATCCCCTGTAGCGGTGGCGGCATTGGGCCGCCGTCCGCTAGAGCTCCGACATGAGCCGCGCCGCCGCCTTGTCGCTGGCGTGCCCTTCAAGGGCGGCCCACTCCGCGACATCGAACGGCCACCGCGTGTCGGCGTAGACGATGACGACGTGACAGCCGTCCTGGCGGACGGTGTGCCGGGCGTCGCCGGGTTCGGAACCAGCGGCCACGACCGCCGCAGCCGAGGCGGCGTTGCGGCACTTCAGGCGGGTCTTGGGCATGGTCAGCGCTCCTGCCTCGCTGGTCGACGCGTAGGACGGTGCCATTCCGGGAGCTTAGCCGCGGCAAAGATCAACGTCTTCCCATGGAGTGCATTCGGCGCAAAAGTGCTGCCGTGGGTCCCGAGCAGCAGCGAGAACGCCGCGCCCCGGTCTGCGGACGGCGGTAGTCAGCTCAGCAGGCCCTGGGATGTGTCAGCAGGTCGGCGACGAGGGACAGTAGCTCCCCGCGGGACCGCGTCCCGCTTCGCTGCGCGCCTCGGCGGACGGCCGGGGCTGCCCTAGGACGACAGGGCGACGATCATCGCGATGACCCCCGCGAGGAAGATCGCGACGACGCCGAGGATGATCACCAAGGGTGCGAAGCCCCATGCGTTGTGGAGTTCCGGTCGCTCGGGGAGGGAGATCCCACCGGTGGTGCTGCTCTCGGCCGGGGGCGTCTCGGTGGGCGGCACCTTGTGTTCGGTGCCGCTGTTGAGGCCGGATCGGTTGCCGGCCGGCGGCGTGGTCATGGCGCACCTCCCTGGGAACGCGGTCAGTGCATCTGGTGTGTGACTTCCCGCCTGCGATCGAGGGAAACGGAGACTCTCCCTCCGGGGGTCCGGCTCAGCCGGATGCGAGCGCTTCGGCGACCACCCGCAGGTCCGCGACCAGCCCGGCGTACATCTCCTCGCGGTTCTCGCCGGCGCGCAGCACGGCGGAGGGGTGGACGGTGGCGAGCACGTGGGCGCCGTCGAGGGGCACGCCTGGTGCGAGGAGCCGGCCGCGCTGCCGGGTGACCCGGAAATCCGGGCCCATCAGTGCCTTGGCCGCTGTCGCGCCGAGCGCGACGACGATCCTCGGGGCGATCCGTTCCAGCTCCGCGTCCAGCCACGGCTTGCAGGCGGCGACCTCGCGGAGCGTGGGCTGCTTGTGGATCCGCCGCTTGCCGCCCTCGGGGACCGTGAACTTGAAGTGCTTGACGGCGTTGGTGACGTAGGCGTCGGCGGGATCGATGCCTGCCTCCGCCATCGCCTTGTCCAGTACCTTCCCGGCCGGTCCGACGAAGGGGCGGCCCTGCCGGTCCTCCTGGTCCCCCGGCTGCTCACCGACCAGGACGACGCTCGCGGACGGCTCACCCCGGCCGAAGACGGTCCGGGTCGCGTCCGCATGGAGCGGGCACCCCCGGCAACCGGCGGCGGCGCTGCGCACCCCCGCCAGGTCCGCGTCCTCGGGGACGTAGGGCGAGGCGTCGTATTCCGCCATGCCGCGCGCCTACCCCCGCCACCCGGTACGAAGCACCCGATCCGGGTAGCCGAGGCCCATGACGAAGCGACGACAGACCAGGACGGTCGTGGTGACCGGGGCCAGCGGTGGTGTCGGCAGGGCCGCGGCCCGCGCCTTCGCCGCCCGCGGGGACAGGGTCGCGTTGCTGGCCCGCGGGCGCACGGGGCTGGCCGCGGCGGCCGACGACGTCGTACGGGCGGGCGGCGAGGCGCTGACCGTGCCGGTCGACGTGTCCGACGCCGCCGCGGTGGAGGCCGCCGCGGAACGAGTCGAGGAGGCGTTCGGCCCCGTGGACGTGTGGGTCAACAACGCCTTCACGGGGGTCTTCGCACCCTTCACGGAGATCACCGCGGAGGAGTTCCGGCGGGTCACCGAGGTCACCTATCTGGGCTACGTGCACGGTACGCAGGCCGCGCTGCGCCGCATGCTGCCCCGTGACCGGGGTGCGGTCGTGCAGGTCGGCTCGGCGCTGGCCTACCGCGGCATACCGCTGCAGTCGGCGTACTGCGGCGCCAAGCACGCGATCCAGGGATGGAACGAGTCGCTGCGCTGCGAACTGCTGCACTCGGGTTCACGGGTGAGGACGACGATGGTGCAACTGCCCGCGCTCGACACCCCGCAGTTCGACTGGGTGCTGAGCCGGCTGCCGCACCGGGCCCAGCCCGTGCCCCCGATCTACCAGCCGGAGGTGGCGGCCAGGGCGATCGTGCACGCCGCGGACCACCCCGGGAGGCGGGAGTACTGGGTGGGAGCGAGCACGGCCGCCACGCTGGTGGCCAACGCGGTGGCACCGGGCGTCCTGGACAGGTATCTGGCGCGTACGGGTTTCCGCTCGCAACAGACCGCCGAGGAGGGCGATCCGGCGACCCCGGTGAACCTGTGGTCGCCGGCCGACGGGGCCGGGGGGCACGATTTCGGCGCGCACGGCCGCTTCGACGAACTCGCGCACTCGTCGAGCGCCCAGTCCTGGGCGTCACGTCACCACGCGGCCGTGGCGGCTGCGGCGCTGGCCGCCGCGGCCGCCGGGGTGGCGGTCGCGCGCGGCCTGCGCGGAGCCTGACGGGGCGACAGGCGCCGCCTACCAGTAGTGCCGACGTCCGCCGACCTGGTGCCCGACGGCGCCCAGCACCCAGAGCACGAGGCCGATGATCACGAGGATGATCCCGATGGTCCACAGGATCGAGATCCCCGTGAGGAAGCCGATGATCAGCAGGATGATGCCGAGGATGAGCATGGTGTCCTCCGTTGGTCCGCTTGGGTCCCCTCCGGTCCGCCGTCGCTCCGTCAGCCGCCGTTCAGGGCGCGTTGGAGTTCGGCCTTGTTCATGTGGGAGCGGCCGTCGACGTTGCGGCGCTTGGCCTCGGCGTAGAGCTGGTCCCGTGTGGGCCCCTGGGAGCCCTTGCCGGAACGTTGCCCGCCGCGCTTGCCCGAGGACATGTCCTCGGTGGAGCTGCGACTGGCCGTCTTGGACTCGCCCGCGCGGGCGCGCTCCTTGTTGACCGTACGGGCGGCGATCTCCTCGGCCCGCTTCTCGCTCTCGCCCCGGTCCTTCGCGCTCTCCTTGATGTGCTCGTACTGCCGCTCACGCTTGCGGTTCGACCCAGCCGGCATTGGTTTCACCCCATTTGCTCGTTTGGTCCTGAGTAACGGCTACCCCGTACCGGCGATTCATCACCAGGTTCACCCCCGTGACCTCCCCGCAGGTCAGCCCAGGCCGGCGCCCACGGCGTCGCGGCGTACGGTCTCGACGGTGTCGATCTGCTCGCGCGCGCGGTCCAGGAGGGTGTGGAGCCGGTCCTCGTCCAGGTCCTTCTCCGGGGTGAGCGACAGGAGCGACTGCCACAGCAGGCTCTTGCCCTCGATGCCCAGGCGCAGCGCCTCGAGTTCGATGACCGTGCTCAGGCCGGAGCGGCGGGTGACGCGTCCGTTGAGCTTGAGCAGACGCGCCTTCTCGGCGAGCCACCCCGCGTAGACCTTGTGCCGGTGTGCCGGGACGTCGAGGGACGCCATCAGGTCGAGGAGGCTCTGCCGGTCCTCCTCGATCTCGTCCGCCACGCGCCGCAGTTCGTCGCCGTGGGGCGAGGACTTGTGGTGCTCGGCGAGGTGACGTGACATGAGCTGCCCGGTGGTGGATCCGGCCAGATGGTCGTTCAGGTAGATCTCGAGGGCTTCCTGGCTCATGGCGGCTCCTCCTCGTCGCTCAGGCCCGGGCGAGCCGGACCTCGACCTGCCCGTCCGGGGATATGCGGCAGTCGAAGCGGGGCTGCGGCGCGGTCGCCGGCCCCTGGACGTTGGCGCCGTCCGTGAGGCGGAACTGGCTGCCGTGCCAGGGACATTCGAGGCAGCCCTCCAGTACCTTGCCCTCGTGCAGGGGACCGTCCGCGTGGTTGCAGCGGGCGGCCAGGGCGTGGAACCGCCCGTCGTCCGCCCGGACCACGACCACCGCCACCTCGTCGGCCATGCGCTGTACGGGTTCGCCGAACGGGAAGTCCTCCGGCGCCCCGACGCGGTGCCAGCCCGGCTCCACCAGGACGGGCACCGCCTCCGCGTGGTTCATGCCGGCGCCCTGCCGGTAGGCGAGGTGGCCGCCCAGCACACCGCCCGCGGTCGCGAGCGTCATGCCGCCGAAGCCGAGGGCCCGCCCGAGTACGGGGCGGCCCTTGATCCGGTAGACGAGGGAGGCCGCGTACGCGGTGACGGCGGCGAGGTTCGCGCCCGCGTGGACCAGGCCCACACGGGCCTGCCGGGGGCGCTGCTCCGCCCAGTCCACCCATCCGGCCAGGGCCGCGGGCCCGGCGGACGCCAGGCCCACCGCCACCAGGCGGCGGGCGGCGCGGCCCTCACCGGGGAGCAGGTCGAGTATCCCGGCGCAGGTCCAGGCGCCGATCGGCAACTGGACGAGCACCGGGTGCAGCGGGTGGCCCAGCCACAGCCCGCGCAGCACGTCGCGTCCGCCGCCCAGGGGTACGGCGCGCACGGCCCTGCGGACGCCCGTGGCGATCGCATCGAGCCACTCCTGGCCTTCCAGGGCGTCCATCACGGCGGGCACCGGACCGTTCGGGGAGCTCTGCTTTTCTCTCGTAAGCCTCATAAGCCTCATGTGGAGCGGCTTTCCGCCCCGCTCCGACACAAACCCGGCATACGGCGCTTCCGCGCGCCGCCAGCGCCTACACGCGCCAGTCGAGGCACATGACCGTGGCGTCGTCCTCCAGATGACCGTGGCAGGCCACCGAGACGGCGGCGGTCATCATCTGGACCACCTCGCGGGGATGCTCGGCGGCGGACTCGCGCAGCACGGCGGCCAGGTCCACACTGGCGGCCTCGCGTTCCTGCATGCCGTCGGTGTACAGCACGAGCCGGTCGCCGGCCCGCAGGTCGACGTCCTGGACGTGGAAGGGAGGCGCGCAGGGCACTCCGAAGGGGAGGTTGACACCGAGGTGCAGCTCCTCCACCGTGCCGTCCCGCAGGCGCAGCGGCCACGGATGCCCGGCGTTGACCAGCCGGCCACCGGAACCGTCCGTGGCGAGCCGTACGAGCTGCCCCGTGGCGTGGCCGGTGCCCCCGTACGTGCGGAGCGCGGTGTGCATCTCGAGGGCCTGCTCCGCAAGGTCGTGCCCGGCGCGCCGGGCACGACGCGAGGCGTTGACCAGGACGGTGGCCAGCAGGGCGGATGCCACGTCGTGCCCCATGGCATCGGTGATGGACAGGTGCAGGGTGTCGTAGTCGAGGGTGTAGTCGTAGGTGTCGCCGCCGATGGAGTCCGCGGGCACCAGGGCCGCCGCCAGGGTGAACTGGTCCGCCTCGCAGCTGGGGGCCGACGGCAGCAGCTGGCGCTGGATCTCGGCGGCCAGGGTGAGCGGGGTGGTGCGCCTTCCCCAGTGGTACAGGTCCGTGAACCGGCGGTCGGTGACGACGATGTACGCCAGCGCGTGCGCGGCCTCGGCCACCTCGGTCAGTACCTCGTCGGTGACCTCGGGCAGGGTCAGCTCCAGCACGCCGACGGTGTCCCCGCGGTTGGTGACCGGCGCGACCACCTGGTGACCCGCTCCGTCAGCCGGCGACCGCACCAGCCGCTGGCCGCGCAGCACATCGTGGTAGACACTGCCGTGCAGCGGGACCTGATCGGCGCTGGTGCCCTGCTGCGACGCGACGTCCTCGCCCACCCGCACCATCTTCTGGCCGACGATGTCGGGGAACAGGAACGACACCGATCTGGCCCCGAACCGCTCCCGGAGGTTGTGCGCCACGACGTCCAGTGACTGCACGGGCGCGGCGGCCTCCGCCGCGGCGAGGACGTCGTCGAGTCCGAGCTTGTCGTGCGACACGGTGTTCTCCCTCGCTCACCCGGCGCCTTCCCCGGATCGCCGCGATCACCCGCCACCGAGGCACGGCCGGTTCACGCCGTGGGGTCGGGCGTGCGCAGGGCGAGGAAGGCGACGTCGTCGTCGTTGTCGGTGGGACGGGCCCGCTCCAGCAGCGCGTCGCTGAAGGGGTCGAGGGGCCGACGGGCCAGGGAGGCGGCGTGCTTGCGGAGGCGGTCCAGGCCGTCGTCGATGGAGTGCCGGATCGATTCGACGAGACCGTCGGTGTAGAGCACGAGCGTGGACCGCGGGGGCAGGGTGACGACGGCGTCCTCGCGGGGCCTCGTGATGCCGGTGCCCAGCAGGATTCCGTGCCCGTCGGTGAGGAAGCGGGTCCGTCCGTCGTGGTCCACCAGCAGCGGCGGGGGGTGGCCCGCGTTGGTCCACCGCAGTCGCCACAGGCCGTCGTCCCCGCTGGTGAGGCGGCCGAGGAGGACGGTGGCCATCGGCACCTCGGCGATGTGCATGACGGCGTGGTCGAGCTGGGTGACGACGTCGCTCGGCGACTCCGGGTGCGACCAGGCGAAGGCCCGCAGCATGTTGCGGATCTGGGCCATGCCTCCGGCGGCGTCGAGGTCGTGCCCCACGACGTCGCCTATGGCGAGGGCGGTCGCGCCGTCGGCGAGCGGGAAGGCGTCGTACCAGTCGCCGCCGACCTGCGAGGCCTGGGGCGCCGCCACGTACCGGGCCGTCATCTGCAGCCCCGGGATCGTGGGCATCTGGGGCAGCAGGTGGCGCTGCATCGTCTCGGAGACCTTGCGCTGCCGCTGGTACAGGCGGGCGTTGTCGAGCGCGAGGCCGGCCCGGCGGGTCAGGTCCTCCAGCAGCGGCAGGTCGGATGCGGTGAAGGCGTCCGGGCGTGTGGCACGGCCCAGCGTGAGCGCTCCGAGCACGTCCCGCAGGCCGCGGATCGGGGCGATGGCCGCGGAGTGCATGCCGGTCTCCTCGAAGAGCCGGTGCTGCTCGACGGCGATGCCGGAGTCCGGCGGACCGTGGTACGTGGAGGCGCTCGCGATGGTGGACGCGGCGCCACGCAGCGCGCGGGACAGCGGCATCGGCGACTCCTGCGGGAGCGGCGGCATCGGCCCCTGAAGGTCGGCGCGCTCGATCAGGACGCCTTCCTTGTGCTGCACCACCAGCACGCGGCGCACCTCGTCGTTCTCGGTGAGCAGGTCGACGACCGCCCAGTCCGCGAGCAGCGGGACGGTCAGGGCGGCCAGCCGGTGCAGCGCCTCGGTCACGTCCAGGGTCGAGGTGAGCCGCGTGGTGGTCTCCGCGAGCAGGGCGAGACGGTCGAGTTCCGTCAGGGTCCTGGGACGCTCCTTCCCGTCCTCGCGGTGCTCCGGGGCCTCGTGCCGCTGATAGAGCATGACGAGGGCGCCGGACCTCCCCGGGCCGAGGACGTAGGGGGTCAGGAACCAGGACAGCCCGAGCAGGGTGCCGTCGGCATGGGCGAACCACGCCACGTCGCTGTGGCCCGTGCGCTCCGCGAGGAGTACGTCACGCATCTCGCAACGGGAACGCGGCAGGGTACGGCCGTGGCTGTCCCGGTGCAGCAGGTCATGGGCGTCGTGACCGAGCAGTTCCGGGGCGGAACGTCCCACGAGGGCCTCGACCGCGCTGTTGACCGCGACGATCAGCCCCTCGCCGTCCACCACGTAGGCAGGCGCCGTCACACCCTCCAGCAGGACGGCGGGCGCGGCTACGGCCACTGCCCGGCGCCCGGCCGGAAAGGGCGATCCGGTGTCCGGTACGACGGCGTCCATGCTCTCCCGTCCTCAGGTGCGGCCTTCGGCCCCTGGGCCTACCCAGCCACCAGGATCCCATGCGGCGCGCCGCGACGACCCGTCGTGGCGGCGGGGCGCCGCGGTGGTCCGGCGGACGCCGCCCGATCCGGACGAAGAACGTTAGTCGGCGGATCGTGGGGTAGACGCGGCCTATGTGGCTTTTGTGCCCGCCGGGGGTCTACCACCCCCAGGACGACACGCTCCTGCTGGAAGACGCGCTGAGGCGTGAGCCCCTCACCTCCTGCGCCGACGTCCTCGACCTGGGGACGGGCACCGGCGCGCTGGCCCTGACCGCCGCGGAACACGGCGCCAAACAGGTGACGGCCGTCGACGCCTCCGTCGGCGCGGTGCTGACGACCTGGCTGAACGCCCGGCTCAACGGTTTGCGCGTCAAAGTGCTGCGCGGCGACCTCACCGCACCCGTGACGGACCGGCGCTTCGACCTGATCATGGCCAATCCGCCGTACGTGCCGTCCCCGCAGGCCCGCCCTCCCACCCGGGGCCGATCCGTGGCGTGGGACGCCGGGGCCGACGGCCGTGTGCTGCTGGACCGGATCTGCTCCGACGCCCCGCCCCTGCTCACGCCGGGCGGCGTCCTGCTGCTGGTCCATTCCGGCCTCTGCGGTGCCGACCACACCCTCGGCCGGCTGCGCCGCGCCGGGCTGCGCGCCGTGGTCACCGAGCGGCGGTACATCCCGTTCGGGCCGGTGCTGCGCGGCCGGTCGGCATGGCTGGAGGCGCGAGGACTGATAGCCCCGGGCGAAGACAAGGAAGAGCTGGTGGTGATCCGTGCCGAACGTGGACGATGAACCGTCGCGGACCCGCGTGACGCTCACCCGGGACGGCCCGATCCTCATCGAGGGCCCCGTCGAGGTCGTCCTCGACGACGGCCGCGTGGTGCGTTCCGACCGCTTCGTCGTGGCCCTGTGCGCCTGCCGCCGCAGCCGGAAGTACCCGTGGTGCGACACCAGTCACCGTCGGCGCGCCCGCCCGTCCGTGGCCCGCGAGGACTGACGGCGCCAGATGCGTGCGAACCGGCCTCACAGCCGGGATCTCAGCACGTCGACCTCACAGCCCGGCGCGAACGGGTCGAAGCCGTGCTCGGCCAGCCAGCGAACCCCCAGCAGGCTTCGCAAGGACCACCAGGCGCGGATCACCTCGCGGTCGACGACGGTGCCGTAACCGGAGATGACGTCATCAAGGTGCTCCGCGTGTCCGAGCGTCAGGGTGGCGAGGTCGAACAGAGCGTCACCCCGGCCCGCCTCGGACCAGTCGATGATGCCGGTGACCTCGTCACCGTCGACGAAGACGTGCTCGATCTGCAGGTCGCCGTGCGTGAACACCGCAGTCCACGGCCGGAGCGCGGCCTCGGCGACCTGGCGGTTGCGGGCGACCAGATCGGCGGGCAGGACGCCGTTCGTGACGAGCAACGCGCACTCGGCGTCGAGTTCCGCCGCCAACTCCTCGGGGCTCCGGCGGCGTCGGCCGGGCCAGGGCGGCAACGGTGCCTCGTGCAGCGTACGGAGGGCGGCACCCACCGCGGCCCACGCCGACGGGGATGCGATCGACGGCTTACCGAGGCGGCCGAGCGCCGTCCCCGGGACCGCGGCGAGCGCGAGCACGGGCGGCCTGCGCCACAGGACTTCCGGGGTCGGGACCGGCGCCAGGGCCATCGCGTCGACCTCGACGTCGACGCGCTCCTGATCGGCGTCCACCTTCAGGAACACGTCGCCGACGCGCAGGGTCGCACGCTCGGAATGGGCGACGACGACTTCGACCTCATCCATGGGCGCCCAGTATCCCGGCGGCGATCGGCGGCGTCGCCGGATGTGCCGCGTACCGAGCCGTACCGGCGAGCCCGCGAAGTGAACCTGCCCCGCCGCCCAGAAGCCGGTCGTGAGCAAGCCTCAGATGCGACGGTGGGCCACCTTCTCGGCGTCCGCGGGTTTCAGCGCGAGCAGCCCCCGGGCGCACAGTTCCCGGACGACGAGCAGCAGCACGTTGCCCCCGTCCAGCTCGCACTCCCCGGGCGACGGCGGGGCGGGCAGGGCTTCCACGGGTGACACGTCCCGTGGCCGCGGGACACGGGCCGTCTCGTCACGGAGATCCTCAGCGCACTTCCGCGATATCGGCACCGCGGCGTCCACCTTGATGCGGCATCCGGGTGACCCGGCCGGACCGATCAGTCCTCGGTGAGGTGGACCCGGGCCCACACGGGCAGCACGAACCAGCACAGCAGGCACCATGCGAGGATCACCGCCACGAGGTACACCACGTGGGAGTCGTGGGTGGCCACGCGGAGGACGAGGAGCAGCGCGGACGTCATGGTGGCCAGCAGCAGGACCAGCCCCGCGAACGTGAGGCGGGCGGCCCAGCGCACCGTCTCCGGTTTGATGCGCCGTCCCGCGACGATCCGGTGGAAGGAGACCGGCCCCACCAGTGCCCCGGTGGCGGACGCGCCCAGGACGACCGTGAGAATGTAGATGATCTTGTCCGTCTCCCCGAGTTGCGGGTAGCGCGGGGTGAAGACCACGGTCAGCAGGAAACCGAAGAGGATCTGCACGCCCGTCTGGGCGACGCGGACCTCCTGGAGGAGTTCCGTCCACTGGCGGTCGGCGCGCTCCTCCCGGCTCTCTTCGCGGCCCTCCCGCCGGCCGGCGCCCTCAGCAGGCATGTCTTCCTCCGTCGTCCGATCGTCCGGTGTCCCGTCCCTGTACCCGCCGCGTGCCCACGCCTCCCGGCCCGCGCGCCCTCTCGTCGCGCACCGTTTCGGGCAGGCCGTCACGGAACCCGAACCGTCGGCCTCACGTGTACCGCCCCCTGGAGGATCACATGTTCCCCGCCGTGGCGACCGGCGCGCTGCCGGTACGGGCCGGGCGGGTGAGTACGACGTTCCCGCGGGACGCACCCTGTCGATGGAGGTAGGTAGAGGCCATGAAAGCCCTCGTCATCAACTGCACCCTCAAACGGTCGCCGCAGCCGTCCAACACCTACGCGCTGGCCAAAGTCGTGACCGACCAGCTCGCGGCCTACGGCGTGGACATCGACTGCGTCCGCGCCGTCGACCTGGACATCGAGCCCGGTGTGACCAGCGACGAAGGCGGAGGGGACGCCTGGCCCGAGATCCACGCGAAGCTCCTCTCCTCGGAGATCCTGGTCATCGCCTCGCCCACCTGGCTCGGCAGGCCCTCGTCGATCGCCCAGCGCGTACTGGAACGCATGGACGCCCTGCTGTCCGAGACGGACGAGCAGGGTCGGCCCGTGGCTTACAACCGGGTGGCCGGAGTCGTGGTGACCGGCAACGAGGACGGCGCCCACCATGTCATCAGTGAGGTGTCCGGAGCCCTCGGCGATATCGGTTACACCGTTCCGGGCCAGGCGTGGACCTACTGGCACCTGGGCCCCGGCGCCGGCCCCGACTACCTCGACGACGAACGCGGCCACGACTGGTCCCACAAGACAGGCCGGGCCATGGCCGCGAACCTGTACGGGGTCGCCCAGGCGCTGGCGGCCACGCCCCTCGGCGCGCCGCCCGGGTGAGCGCGGGCGTCACGGGACCATGAGCACCTTGATGGCGCCGTCCGCCTTCTTCTGGAACATCTCGTAGGCCTGCGGCGCCTCCTCCAGGGGGACGTGGTGGGTGGCGAACCCGTCCACGCCGAGGGGGTCCTCGTCGGTCAGGAGCGGGAGGATCTCGTCGCTCCAGGTGCGGACGTTGGCCTGGCCCATGCGCAGCTGGATCTGCTTGTCGAAGAGCGTGAGCATCGGCATCGGGTCGGTCATGCCGCCGTACACGCCGGTGACCGAGATCGTGCCGCCGCGCCGGACCATCTCGATCGCCAGGTGCAGGGCTCCGAGGCGGTCGACGCCGGCGGTCTGCATCAGTTTGGCCGCCCAGGCCCGTGGCAGCAGGCCGGCGGTCTGCTGGACCAGCTTGCCGAGCGTGCTGCCGTGGGCCTCGGTGCCCACGGCGTCGATGACGGCGTCGGGGCCGCGGCCGTCGGTGGCGTCCCTGACGGCCTGCACGAGTTCGTCCTGGTCCTCGTACTCGTCGAGGCTGAGGACCTGGGCGCCGTCGCGACGGGCGCGGGTCAGCCGCTCCGGCACGTGGTCGATGCCGATCACCTTGCCCGCGCCCAGGTGCCGGGCGACCCGGCAGCACATGTCGCCGATCGGCCCCAGGCCCAGGACGGCCACGCTGCCGCCCTGGGGGACGTCGGCGTACTTCACCGCCTGCCAGGCCGTGGGCAGGACGTCGGAGAGGTAGACGAACCGGTCATCGGGCGGCCCGTCCGGCACCTTGATCGGCCCGAACTGGGCCTGCGGCACGCGCAGGTACTCGGCCTGGGCGCCGGGGACGCGTCCGTACAGCTTGGTGTAGCCGAAGAGCTCCGCCCCGCTGCCGTATTCGGTGACCTGGGTCGTCTCGCACTGCGTCGGCAGCCCCTCGCGGCACATGTAGCAGGTGCCGCAGGCGATCTGGAACGGCACCACCACCCGGTCACCGGGAGCGAGGTTGTCCACCTCGGATCCGGTTTCCTCGACGATGCCCATCGGTTCGTGCCCGAGGATGTCGCCGGGCGTCATGAACGGGGCGAGGACCTCGTAGAGATGCAGGTCGGAGCCGCACAGGCCGGTGGAGGTGATGCGCACCAGCGCGTCGGTGGGCTCCTCGATCCGGGGGTCGGGCACGGTGTCGACCCGTACGTCGTGCTTGCCGTGCCACACGGTGGCCCGCATGTCGATCACTTCCTCGCGGTCGTCTTTTCACGGCAGGACCATCGGGTACCCGAGGGGCAGGCGATGAACCGCGCGCCGGTGGTCCCGCCGATCCGCGCCGTCGGAGGCGTTAGGGACGGGACGGTCCGGGCACGCGTGGGTGAGGTGCCGAAGCGGTTCAGACGAGCGAAGGGCGGACGACGCACATGGCTCGGGACGCGGACAGCACGGAGGCCCGGGGCACCGGGGCGGACGGGGTTGCAGACCTGCACACGGCCGGCCCGCTGGACAGGGCGGCCCTGGAACACGCGCTGCACGAGGCGGTCGACGGCGAGGTGCGCTTCGACGCCGGCAGCCGGGGCGCGTACGCCACCGACGGGTCGAACTACCGCCAGGTGCCGATCGGCGTCGTCGTCCCCCGGAACCTGGACGCCGGCGCGGCCGCGGTGGGGGTGTGCGCCCGGTTCGGGGCGCCGGTGCTCTCCCGCGGCGGAGGTACGAGCCTGGGCGGCCAGTGCACCAACACCGCCGTGGTGATCGACTGGACCAAGTACTGCCACCGCCTGCTCGCCGTCGACGCGGAGCGCAGGACGTGCGTGGTGGAGCCGGGCATCGTGCTGGACGAGCTGAACCGGCAACTGGCCGGGTACGGACTGAAGTTCGGTCCGAAGCCCTCGACGCACAGCCACTGCGCGCTGGGCGGCATGATCGGCAACAACTCGTGCGGCGCGTCGGCGCAGGCGTACGGCAAGACCGTCGACAACGTGCGCCGTCTGGAGATCCTCACCTACGACGGCCTGCGCTGCTGGGTGGGTCCCACCTCCCCCGCGGAGTTCGAGGAGGTCGTGTCCGCCGGCGGCCGGAGGGCGGAGCTGTACCGGGGCCTGCGCGAGCTGACCGACCGGTACCTCGCCGACATCCGCACGGGCTTCCCCGAACTGCCGCGCCGGGTGTCCGGCTACAACCTCGACTCCCTCCTTCCCGAGAACGGCTTCGACCTCGCCCGGGCCCTGGTGGGCAGCGAGGGCACGCTCGTCACGGTGCTCCGCGCCGAACTGGACCTGGTGCCGGTGCCCGCCGCCGAGGCGATGGTGGTGCTGGGCTATCCCGACATCTGCGCCGCCGCCGACGACGTGCCGCGGCTGCTGGAGCACTGCGAGCCCACGCAGCTGGAGGCGCTGGACGGACGTATGGCGCAGCTGATGCGTGAGGAGCATGCCTACCTGGAGTCCCTGGAGCGGTTTCCGGAGGGGGACGCGTGGCTCCTGCTGCAGTTCAGCGGAGACGACAAGGACGACGTCGACCGCCAGTCGCACGCCCTGCTGCGGGCCGTGGGACGGGACGAGGACGGCGCCGACGTCGCCTTCTCCGACGACCCGGACCGGGAACAGGAGATGCTCAAGGCCCGAGAGGCAGGCCTCGGCGTGACGGCCAGGCCCCCGGACGGGCGCGAGACGTGGGAGGGCTGGGAGGACTCCGCGGTGCCGCCCGAGCGACTCGGGGACTACCTGCGGGATCTGAAGAAGCTGTTCGCCGAATTCGGTTACGCCCAGTCCTCGCTGTACGGGCACTTCGGGCAGGGCTGCGTGCACACGCGCATCCCCTTCGAGCTGACCACGGCCCAGGGCGTCAGGGACTTTCGCGCCTTCCTGGACCGCGCCGCCGACCTGGTGGTCTCCCACGGCGGGTCGCTGTCCGGCGAGCACGGCGACGGACAGGCCCGCGGCGAGCTGCTCCCCAAGATGTTCGGTGACCGCCTGGTGTCGGCGTTCGGCGAGTTCAAGGCGCTGTTCGATCCCGGCGACCGGATGAACCCCGGCAAGGTCGTCGCCCCGCACCGCGTGGACGAGAACCTGCGCCTGGGGCCGCACTGGCGACCCGAGGCGCGTGCGACGTACTTCGGCTATCCCGACGACGACCACTCCTTCACCCGCGCGGTGATGCGCTGCGTCGGCATCGGCAACTGCCGCAGTCACAGCGGCGGGGTGATGTGTCCCTCGTACCGGGCGACCGGTGAGGAGGAGCACTCCACGCGCGGCCGGGCCCGGCTGCTGTTCGAGATGCTGAACGGCCACGCCGACGCAGCCGTGACCGGCGGCTGGCGTTCGACCGAGGTGCGTGACGCGCTCGACCTGTGCCTGGCCTGCAAGGGCTGCAAGTCGGACTGTCCCGTCGGGGTGGACATGGCGACCTACAAGGCGGAGTTCCTGGCGCACCATTACCGGGGCAGGCTCCGCCCGGCCGCCCACTACTCGATGGGCTGGCTGCCGTTGTGGGCGCGGCTGGCCCGGTTGTCGCCCCGGCTGGTCAACGCGGCGCTGACCGCGCCGGGTCTGGCCGGGCTGGGCAAGGCGCTCGCCGGGGTGGCCGCGGAGCGCGACGCGCCGCCCTTCCCGAAGGAGTCCTTCGCCGAATGGTGGGCCGCACGCGGCGCGGTACAACCGGAGCCGGGCGGGGACCGCACGGTCCTTCTGTGGCCCGACACCTTCAGCACGCAGTTCCACCCGGGGGTGGCGAAAGCCGCGGTACGGGTCCTGGAGGACGCCGGATTTCAGGTCGCCGTTCCGACCGGGGCCGTGTGCTGCGGGCTGACCTGGATCTCCACCGGGCAGCCGGCGACGGCTCGCCGTGTGCTGCGCCGCACCCTGCGGGTGCTGCGGCCGTGGCTGGAGGCGGGCACTCCGGTCGTGGGCCTGGAGCCGTCGTGTGCGGCGGTGTTCCGTGCCGACGCGCTGGAGCTGATGCCCGGGGATCAGGACGTGCAGCGGCTGGCGGGACAGTTCCGTACGTTCGCGGAGCTGCTGGTGAACGACGCCCCCGAGGGATGGGAGCCCCCGCGGCTTGACCGCGACGCGGTGGTGCAGACGCACTGCCACCAGCACGCGGTGCTGGCCGACGACGCGGACCGTGAGCTGATGCGCCGGGCCGGTCTGGATGCACGCGTGCTGGACGAGGGCTGCTGCGGGCTGGCGGGAAACTTCGGGTTCGAGCGAGGCCATTACGAGGTGTCGATGACCGTGGGCGAGCAGGGCGTACTCCCGGCGGTACGGAAAGCAGGGACCGACGCACTGGTTCTCGCCGACGGTTTCAGCTGCCGTACCCAGATCGAGCAGGGCGGCACGGGCCGGCGCGCCGTCCATCTGGCGGAGGCCCTGGCCTTCGCATTGGACGGGCCGGTGCCCGGCGACCGGCCGGAACGGCTCGCGGAGCGACCGGACGCCTCGCCGCGGGACGGCCGGCTGCTGGCCGCGGCCGGCGCTCTCGCCTCCGCCGCCGCGCTCGCGACCGCCGTCGTGCTGCGCCACCGACAACGTTGAATCCGAACCAGGAAGGTGATTTCCCCGTGTCCATCAAGGTCTCCGACTACATTCTGCAGCGACTGCGGGAATGGGACGTCGACCACGTCTTCGCCTATCCGGGTGACGGCATCAACGGACTGCTCGCCGCCTGGGGGCGGGCGGACGACAAGCCACGGTTCGTGCAGGCCCGTCACGAGGAGATGGCCGCCTTCCAGGCGGTGGGCTACGCCAAGTTCTCCGGCAGGGTCGGCGTCTGCGCGGCCACCTCCGGCCCCGGCGCCATCCACCTGCTGAACGGCCTGTACGACGCGAAGCTCGACCACGTTCCGGTCGTGGCGATCGTCGGGCAGACCAACCGCAGTGCCATGGGCGGCTCTTACCAGCAGGAAGTGGATCTGCTGAGCCTGTTCAAGGACGTCGCCTCGGAGTACGTCGAGATGGTGACCGTCCCCGAGCAGCTGCCCAACGTCATCGACCGCGCCATGCGGGTGGCGGCTGCGAAACGCACCGTCACCGCCGTGATCATCCCGGCCGACGTCCAGGAACTCGACTACTCCCCGCCCGGGCACGCGTTCAAGATGGTGCCGTCCAGCCTGGGAATGCCGTCCTTCGCGCCCGTCCCCGGCGATGCCGACCTGGACCGGGCGGCCGAGGTGCTCAACGCGGGCGAGAAGGTGGCGATGCTGATCGGCCAGGGCGCGCGCGGCGCCCGGCCGGAGGTGGAGCAGCTGGCCGACACCCTGGGCGCGGGTGTGGCGAAGGCACTGCTCGGCAAGGACGCGCTCTCCGACGAACTGCCCTACGTCACGGGGGCGATCGGCCTGCTGGGCACGCGGCCCAGCTACGAGCTGATGCAGGACTGCGACACCCTGCTGGTCATCGGCTCCAGCTTCCCCTACACGCAGTTCCTGCCGGAGTTCGGCAAGGCCCGCGCGGTGCAGATCGACATCGACCCGTTCATGGTGGGCCTGCGCTACCCGTTCGAGGTGAACCTGGTCGGCGACGCCAAGTCGACGCTGACGCGGCTGCTGCCGCGGCTGAAGCGCAAGAAGCACGGCAGTTGGCGGAAGAAGATCGAGAAGGACACGGCCCGCTGGTGGGAGGTCATGGAACGCCGCGCCGGTGTCGCGGCGGACCCGATCAACCCCGAGTTCGTGGTGCACGCCCTGGACGCGCTGCTGCCCGAGGACGTCGTCCTGGCCGCCGACTCCGGTTCCGCGGCCAACTGGTACGCCCGGCACTTGCGGATGCGCGGCGGCATGCGCGGTTCCCTGTCCGGCACGCTCGCGACGATGGGTCCTGGTGTGCCGTACGTGATCGGCGCGAAGTTCGCCCACCCGGACCGGCCGGCGATCGCGCTCGTCGGCGACGGGGCGATGCAGATGAACGGGATGGCCGAACTCATCACCGCCGCCAAGTACTTCCGCGACTGGTCCGACCCCCGGATGGTCGTCGCCGTCCTCAACAACGGCGACCTCAACCAGGTGACCTGGGAGATGCGAGCCATGTCCGGCGCCCCGCAGTTCCTGCCCTCGCAGGACCTGCCGGACGTCCCCTACGCGGACTTCGCGCGCTCCGTCGGACTGGACGGCATGCGCGTGGAGAAGCCGGACGAGGTCGAGGACGCCTGGAAGCGGGCGCTGGCCGCGGACCGGCCCTTCGTCCTGGACTTCCGCACCGACCCGGCCGTCCCGCCGATCCCGCCGCACGCCACGCTCGACCAGATCGAGGCGGCGGCCGCCTCCGTCCTCAAGGGCGACTCCGACCGGGCCGCGATGGTCCGCCAGGGCTTCAAGGCGAAGGTCCAGGAAATGCTGCCCGGCCGGGGACGCCAAGGACACGGCGACCAGTGAGCCCGGCCGCCGCCCCCGACGCTCCCGCGGTGGACGCCGTGGAGGCCTCGGCGTACGCGGTGCCCACCGACGCGCCCGAGGGCGACGGCACCCTGACCTGGGACGCCACCACCCTCGTGCTCGTCCGGGTGCGCTCGGGTGCCACCACCGGGACCGGCTGGACGTACGGCGCGCCCGCCGCCGCCGAGGTCGTCACGGGGCAGCTCGCGCCGGTCGTGGCCGGCACCGGCGCCTGGGACGTGCCCGCGGCGAACGAGGCGATGTGCCGGGCGGTCCGCAACGCGGGCCTGCCCGGCCTGGTGGCGGGAGCCGTCTCGGCGGTGGACATCGCCCTGTGGGACCTCAAGGCCCGACTGCTGGACGTGCCCCTCGTGGCGCTCCTCGGCCGGGCGCGGAACGAGGTGCCGGTCTACGGCAGCGGCGGGTTCACCACATACGACGACGCCCGGCAGGACCGGCAGTTGCGCGGCTGGACCGAGGAGCAGGGCATCCCCCGGGTCAAGATCAAGATCGGGCAGTCCTGGGGCACCGCCGAGGACCGCGACCGCGACCGCCTCGTCCGGGCCCGGCGCAGCGTCGGCGACTCCGCGGCGCTCTACGCGGACGCCAACGGAGCGTACGGGGTGAAGCAGGCCGTCGAAATGGGCGGCTTCCTGCACGACCTGGGGGTCACGTGGTTCGAGGAGCCCGTCTCCTCCGACCACCTGACGGGCCTCGCGGACGTGCGCTCGCGAATCGTGCCGGAGGTCGCGGCGGGCGAATACGGCTACACCCTGCCGTACTTCGGGCACATGCTGCGGGCCGGGGCGGTGGACTGCCTGCAGGCGGACGCGACCCGCTGCGGCGGCCTGACCACCTGGCTGCGCGTGGCGGCGCTGGCCCACGCCTTCGGGGTGGACCTGTCCGGGCACTGCGCCCCGCACGTCCACGCCCACACGGCCGCGGCGGTACCGAACCTGCGCCACCTGGAGTGGTTCCACGACCACGTCCGGATCGAGCGGATGCTCTTCGACGGCACCCTAGACCCCGGCGGCGGCGCCGTCTCCCCCGGCGCCGACGGCGCACCCGGCCTGGGCCTGTCCTTCCGCGACGGCCGTGCGGAACCGTACCGGGTGCGCTGAAGCGCCGTGGCGTCCTCCGTCCGCACCGGGCCCGACCGGCCCCCGCTCAGATCCCCGGCGGGCGGTCGCCGACGACGGGGAGGAGCCGCAGCTTCTCGTGGCTCTCCGAGCCCGGGGTGGCGGTGTAGACGAGCAGGGACTGGGCCTGGTCGGCGTCGTACAGCACCTCGCACTGCAGCTCCAGCAGGCCCAGTTCGGGGTGGACGATCCGCTTGACCTCGCCGCAGCGCACACCGATCTCGTGCGCCTGCCACAGCGCCTGGAACTCCGGGCTCCGCGCGAGCAGGTCCTCGACGAGGGCCCCGGCGCGGGAGTCCGCGCCGAGCCGGGAGTAGACGGCACGCAGGTCGGCGACGAACCGGCGGGCCAGCCCCGGGCGGTCGTCCTCGTGGTAGGCCACCCGGGCGGCCGGGTCGGTGAACCAGCGGTAGACCATGCTGCGGGCCGGTCCGGTGAAGCGCGTCTCGTCGCCGATCAGCGCGACGGACAGCCGCGTCTGCAGCAGGGTCTCGCCCAGCGCGGTGGTCACCTGGGCCGGGGTGTCGGCCAGCCGGTCCAGGATGCGCAGCATGCCCGGGCTCACGTGGTCGGCGCCCGGGACCCGGCTGGGGGTGTTGTGCCCGGCCAGCCGGAACAGGTGGTCGCGTTCGTCCAGGGACAGCCGCAGCCCCCGGGCGATGGCCGCGAGCATCGGCTCGGACGGCTGCGGGCCGCGCCGCTGCTCCAGCCGGGCGTAGTAGTCCGTGGACATGCCGCACAACGCGGCGGCCTCCTCCCTGCGCAGGCCGCGGGTGCGCCGGCGGGGGCCGCGCGGCAGGCCTACGTCCTCCGGCTGGAGCGCCTCCCGCCGGGTGTGCAGGAAGTCCGCCAGTTGTGCTCGGTCCATGGGGGATCTGTCCTCGTCGCGTTGGAGCGGCCGGGGGCACCCGGCCGCTCGGTCCGAAGGGTACGCCCGGCCGGCGGCGGGCGGCGGGGGCCCGGGCTCGGTGGGCTTCCGGCGGGGGCCCGGCCGGGGACGGCCGGAAGCGGGACGGCCGGGCCCCGCGGGGGTCAGAGCAGCGTGCCGCCGGAGGCCTCGACGCGCTGGCCGGTGATCCAGCCGGTGCCCGGTGCCAGCAGCGCGGCGACCACCGGCCCGATGTCCTCCGGCTCCGCCACGCGGCCGAGCGCCGCCCGGGAGGCCATCACGGCGCGCAGTTCCTCGTCGTCACGGATCGCGCCGCCCGCGAAGTCGGTCGCGACCGGCCCCGGTGCGACCGCGTTGACGCTGATACGCCGCGGGCCCAGCTCCTTGGCCAGGTACCGCGTGTACGTCTCGACGGCCGACTTGACCGCCGCGTACACCGACCAGCCCTCTCCCACGAAGCGGGTCAGCGCGGTCGAGGTGTTCACGATCCGGCCGCCGTCCGCGAGCAGCGGGAGCAGTTCCTGGGTGAGGAAGAACACCCCCTTGAAGTGCACGTCGACCATCACGTCGAAGGTCTCCGCCCCGGTGGCGCCCAGCGGGGAGAACGCCGAGGAGCCCGCGTTGTTGACGAGGAAGTCGAAGGTCTCGCGTCCCCACGTGGCGCGCAGGGTGCCGGCCAGGGTCCGGGCGAAGGCGGGAAGGTCCTCGAAGGCGGTGGTGTCCAGCCGCAGCGCCGCCGCCTTGCGGCCCATCGCGGTCAGTTCCTCCACCACCTCCGCGGCCTCCTTCTCGTTGCCGCGGTAGGTGAGGACGACGTCCGTCCCCGCGGCGCCCAGCGCGAGGGCGGTGGCCCGGCCCAGCCCCCGGTTGCCGCCGGTGATCACCGCGATCGTGTTCACGCTCATGTCCAGCTCTCCTGATTCCTCGGTCCGCGGCCGGGGCCCGGTCGGGCCCCGAACCGCTCACCACCAGGTTCGGCGCGGACGCGGCGCCGATGAAGGCAGCACCGATCCAGGGAGCGCCGGTCCCCCTTTGGGCCCGTGCGGGGCCTTCGAAGGGGACCGGCCGCGGCGATCAGGCCGGGTTCCTGCGGGTCCACCACAGGGACAGGGCGATGAGCACGACGCCCAGGGCCAGGCACAGGCCCGTCGCCGTCCACTGCAGCGGCCACAGATCCGATGCCGGGTGGTACTCCGCCCAGCGGCCGGTGATGCCGCGGGAGGCGAAGCACCCCTTGATGTCCTTGCTCGCGTAGCAGTCCCAGGCCTCGGCCACGCGGTGCCCGTCCTTGGCCAGGGGGCCGTCCGCCAACTGCCAGGCGTTGCCGGGGACCGGCGGTTCGTTGGTGTGCTGCGCGTACTCCGTGCGGATGGGCCACAGGTACGGCCGGACCGCCTCGACGAAGGCGAACAGCCCCGCGCCGGCGACGAGTGTGGCGGCCATGGCCAGGACGGTACGGCGCAGGACGAGCCCCAGGGTCGCCCCCAGCAGGTAGAGCAGGACGCTCATGCCGACCACGACGGGCCCCACCCCGTAGAACGGGTACCACTGGTGCCAGGGGAACATCGGCCCCATCGTCTGGGCGACGGGGTGCCACCACCACGTCATCGCGGCGGCGATGACACCGCTGACGACGACGGTCATGGCGAGCGGCACGCCCAGCTTCGCCGCGAACCAGCGCGTCCGGGTCACCGACTGGGTGGCCACCGTGCGGTACGTCCCCGACTCCAGCTCCTGCGCGAACTGCGGCCCGCCGAGGAAGAGGCCGAAGAGGAACGGCAGCAGCAGCATGGCCTGCAGCGGCCGCCGCATCGGGAACTGGTACTGCTGGCCGAAGGTGTTCAGCCTGCCGAGGCAGGGGGTCGTGAACTCGTGGCCGTGGCAGGCCTCGAGGTGCTGCGCGGTGACGGCCGCGGCGGCGTGCTGGTGCTGTACGGCCGCGTAGACGGCGACGGCCGCCGCGACCGCCAGTCCGGTCCAGAAGGCGGTGCGGTTCTGCCGCCAGATCAGCCAGGTCAGTCCGCGCAGCCGCGGCCCGCGGCGAACGACGGTGCGGGGGCGGGCGGTTGCGGTGCTCATGCGGCCACCTCGATGCCGTCGGCGACCTGCGCGCTGGGGGTGAGGAGGGCGGGCGCGTCGGGCGTCCGGAGGTAACCGAGCACCAGTTCCTCGAGGGTGGGGGTGCGCAGGCCGGCGTCGGCCGCCGGCGCGCGGGTCGTCCGGACGAGCGTGCTGCCGCCGTCGCCGGCGTCCTGGCCGCCGGAGGTGGCGATGACCTGGTGGGCGTCCGGGTCCAGTTCCTGCCGCCGGCGCGCGGTGAGCTGCCGGTGCCCGGCGAGGAGGAGGTCCACTTCGCCCGCCAGCCGGACGGTGCCGTTGTTGACGAGCACGAGGTAGTCGCAGGCGCTCTCCAGCTCGGAGACCAGGTGCGAGGACATCACGACCGTCGAACCGTGCCGCCGGGCCTCGGCCCGCAGGATGTCGGTCATCTGGTGGCGCACCAGGGGGTCGAGGTCGGCCATCGGCTCGTCCAGGAGCATCAGCCGGGGACGCTTGCCCAGGGCGAGGGCGAAGGCGACGCGGGTGGCCTGGCCGCCGGAGAGGGTGCCGATCCTGGCGTCCAGGGGGACCCCGCCGGCGTCGATGACGGACTCGGCGGTCTCCTGGTGCCAGGTGGGGTTGAGCTCCCGGCCCATGCGCAGGATCTCGCCGACGCGGAACCGCGGGTAGAGGGCCTTCTGCTGGCTCAGGAACGCAGTGCTCCGGCGGGCCTCGACGCTGCCGGGACGGTGCCCGGACAGCGTGATGGTGCCGGTGGTCGGTGCGATCAGGTCGGCGGCCAGGGACAGCAGGGTGGTCTTGCCCGCGCCGTTGGGGCCGACGAGCGCGCAGACGCGGCCGGCGGGCAGGCGGAACGAGGTGTCGCGCAGCGCCCACCCGCGGCGGTAGCGCCGGCCCAGCCCGACGGTCTCGATGGCGGGGAGGTTGGGGGAATCGGTCATGACGTGGTGGCCCGTGTGGTCTTCCTGTCCTGCTCCGTCGGTCAGTGGTCGTGGGCGGCCGGGGCCGTGCGGTGACGGAGGCGCCAGAGCACGGTGAGCAGCGCGCCGCCCACGGCGACGAGGACCAGGTGGGGCAGTCCGGGGACGGGCAGGGCGGCGCCCCACAGCGTCAGGTGGGCCAGGAGGCGTCCGGTGAGGGGCACGGCGCCCAGCAGCAGGAGCGCGAGGCCGGCGAGACCGACGAGCACCGGTGCGGCGCGCTGGATGAGGGGGGCGGTGTGCGGGTGCGGGGTTCGGTTCATGTCCCCGAAGCTATGGCGCGGGCCGGGGGCCGGGCTTCGGCAGAAAGTCTGCGTTCCGTGGGCGACGGAAGTCGCGGAGGTGCTGGGCACCTATACCTTCGGCTATCCCCCCGTCCGCCCGCCCTTGCCCGCCCGGCGTGTGCCGGACGCGCCCCGGGCGCACCCTGGAAGTGCGGCCCCGCTCCGGCTTGCCGAATCCGCCCTCGGAGCGGGGCCGCGCCGCGGGATCAGCCCTCTGCGCCGCGCAGGGTCCGGAGGTCGTCCGCCGCCTGCGCGCGCATGGCGGGCAGCAGCGGCCGCACCGGCTCCGGCAGGGCCGCGAGCATCAGCCCGACCTCCTCGGGGGTGCCCACCTCGTCGAGGAGGCCGATCATGAGGTGGCCGGCCACGGGCGGCGTCGTGGCGATCACCCGCTGCGAGAAGTCGGCCCAGTACTCGGGCGTGACGTGCTCGCGCAGGGCGGGGAAGAGGACGGGCTCCTCGTGGGCCAGGTGCGCGTGCACGGTGTCGCGTACGGCGACGGCCGCCTCGTGCAGGGCGGTGCGGGCCCCGTCCGCGTCGTCGCCGAGCGCGACGGCCGCGAGCCGGTCGAGGGCCTCGTCGAGCTGGTCGTGTTCCGCGCTGAGTTCCTTCAGCGCGACCGCGGTGGCCGGCGCCGTCGCGACGATCCGCGGCCACAGGTCCTCGTCCTCGGTCTCGTGGTGGTGGCGCAGGTTCACCACGAGGAAGTCCCTCAGCTGGGCCAGGGCGCCCAGGGGTGCGGAGGGGCGGAGCGCCGCCTCCGCCAGCAGCGCGGTGCCCACGCGGTGGACCTCGTGGGCGAGCCGGGTCTCGATGACGGCCATGGGCTCGTGCGGGGAGTGGTTCATGGAGCGGAACATATTCATTAGAGGAAATTATTGTCAATATAATCACTTACGGTGGAGGGGTATGCTGCGTCGGTGACGAGCCGGAAGTACCACTCCCCCCTCCGCGCCCACTCGGCGGCCGCCACACGCGAAGCGATCCTGGGCGGCGCGCAGGCGCTGTTCCTGGCGCGGGGCTACGCCGGGGTGACCATCGGGGAGATCGCGGAGGCGGCGAAGGTCGCCGTGCCGACGGTGTACAGCAGCGTGGGCAACAAGCCGAAGATCCTCACCGCCCTGCTGGAACCGGCCCTCACCGACCCCGCCATCGCCGACTCCCTGACCGCCGTCGACGCCAGCGACGACCCGCGCGCCGTGGTCGAGCTGACCGCCGAGGGCACCCGGCTCACGCACGAACGCCACTGGGAGCTGGTGTACGGGCTCTTCTACCGGGACCCGCCGGGGGAACCGGCCGTCAAGGCGGTGCTCGACAAGGGGGCGGACGACTACGTCCAGGCCCTGACCCGGGTCGCGAACCGCCTCGCGGCGCTCGATGCGCTCCGTACGGAGCTGAGCCGCGCCGAGGCCGCCGACCTGCTCTGGTTCCACCTCGGCCCGCACGCGTGGATCACCCTCGTCGGCGAACGCGGCTGGACCTTCGACCGCGCCCAGGACTGGACGGCGCGCGCCGCGCGCCGGGAACTGCTCCGGCGGCCCTGAGGCGGCCGCTCCCGCCCGTCAGTCCGCGGGCGTCGCGGAGAGCGCCCGGTCGGCGGCCCACGAGGCGAGGATGCGCAGCCCGTCGTGGGTGGGCGAGCCGACCTCGGCGGTCCAGATCACGAGCTTCTGGTCGGGGTCGGTGGTGGCGGTCAGCGTGTCCCAGTCCAGGGACAGCTCGCCGGCCACCGGGTGGTCGAGCACCTTGGTCCCGACGGTGAGCGTGGCCACGTTGTGGGCGGCCCACCACGTACGGAAGTCCGCGTCCCGCGCGGACAGTTCCCCGACGAGCGCGGTCAGCCCGGGATCGCCCGGATACCGGGCCGCCTCCATGCGCAACTGGGCCACACAAGAACGGGCGATGGTCCTCCAGCCGGTGTACAGCGTCCGCATGGCGGGGTCCGTGAACAGGATCCGGGGGTAGTTGCGCCGCGCCTCCGGCAACTTACCGAAGTCGGTGATGAGCGCCGCCGCGAGGGTGTTCCAGCCGATGACGTCCATGCGCCGACCGAGCACCATCGCCGGGACCGCGGTGAGGTCGTCCAGGAGCCGACGCAACTGCGGCTGGACCTTCTGGCGCGCGTGGCGCCGGGGGCGCGCGGTCTCCTTGCCGGCGAGGCCGAAGAGGTAGTCGCGCTGGTCCTCGTCGAGGTGGAGGGCCTCGGACAGGGCGACCAGGACCGGGGCGGAGGCCTGCATCCGGCCCTGCTCCAGGCGCGTGTAGTAGTCGGTGGAGATCGCCGCGAGCCGGGCGACCTCCTCCCGCCGCAGCCCGCTCACCCGGCGGTTCCCCTCGCCGTCGGGCAGGCCCACCGTCCGGGGGCTGAGCTCGGCCCGGCGTGCCTTGAGGAACTCGCCCAACTCGTTGAGCCGTGCGTCCGGGGCCATGGATCCAGTGTGGCACCGGCACGGGCACCGCCCGGCGGGGACGCTCCCTCCCGGGACGGTCTCCCCGGGGGGCGCCACCCTGGACGGCGCTGAATCCGTGGCGCCCGGCCGAGGCCCGGCCGACCGGTCCACCGGGGACGTGGTTCGACGTGGTCCACGCGGGCTCCGGGCCCTCGCGGATGCGCGCGAACACGGGGCGCTTCTCCCCGGCACCCACCTGCCCGGGCGACGACCGCCCGGCGACCACCTGGCCGGAGAAGGTCCGCAAGGAGCAGTACGGCGCTCCGCGCACCCGGAGCCGCTGAACCCCGCCTCCGCCTCCCGGCTCACAGGCCGGCGTCGGCGAGGACGCGGCGCATCCGCTCGGGCGGCAGGGCGCAGTGCGCGGCGGCCTCGGAGGCCGGTTCGTCCCAGCCGAGTCGCGTGCGGATCCGGTGCGTCGACGAACCCACGCGGCGCGCGGGACGGCAACCCGCGCCGGCACTCGGCGCCCTGACAAGCACCGACTCGAACGCCCCATGACGCGCCGCCCCGGTACACCACCACGGCCGTCCACCATGGTGGCTCGTCATGCGTCCAACCTACCGACGGGGCACGGGCTTTCCGTCGGTCAGTGCGGCCAGGACGGCTTCCGCCTCCCGCAGGACGCCGCGCAGGATGTCGCCGGCGGGGCGGATGTCGTGGACGAGTCCGGCCGACTGGCCCGAGAACGGCAGGTATTCGTCGCCGCGTCCGCGGCGGATCGCCGCCAGCAGGCGCGGTACGGTCTCGCCGGGGTCGACCCGTTCGGGGTGGTCGCGGAGGGTGTCCACGAGTTCCGTGCGCAGTGCGCGCGGGACGCCGGTGCTGCCGGGCCGGGAGTAGGGCGGCAGGACCCGTTCGCTGTTGAGCGCCTTGACGGCGTCCCCCGAGTCCGCGTCGACGATCCGCCGCTTCCACTCGTCGGAGACGTTCATCTCGGTGGACGCCAGGAACCGCGTGCCCATCGCCACGCCCTGGGCGCCCAGGGCGAAGGCCGCCGCGACGCCGCGCCCGTCGGCGATGCCACCCGCGGCGACGACCGGGGTGTCGCCCGCCATGTCGACGACCTGCGGCACCAGCACCATCGTGCTGACGTCGCCGCCGTGTCCGCCCGCTTCGCCGCCCTGCGCGACGACGACGTCGGCTCCCGCTTCGAGGGCCTGGGCCGCCTGGCGGGCGTCGGTCACCTGCTGGATCCACGTGATGCCCGCGGCGTGGGCCCGGGCGATCAGGTCGTCCGGTACGGCCAGGTGGAAGGAGATGGCGGCGGGGCGCGCGTCGAGCGTGGCCTGGAAGGCCTCCTCGTCGAACGGTCGCGTGGTGTGGTTGATCGCGAAGGGGCGGCCGGTGAGTTCACGCAGCCTCGCCCACTGCTCCCGGAGCCCGGGGACGGTCCGCGCCGCGGTGCCCATGCTGCCGAGTCCCCCCGCCTCGCAGACGGCGGCCGCCAGGGCCACCTCGTCCCAGGGACCGAACGGAGCGCAGACCACCGGCCTCTCGATGCCGAGCAGTTCGCACAGGGGGGTGTTGAACATGCCGACCTCCGGCGCCACGACGATCCTGGAGGCCGCGGCCGTACGGCCTCGGTCTGTCCCAGTATGCGCCTTTCACTCCGGCCCCACGTGGCGTGGCGGACTACGGGCGGATGCCCCGGGCCCGCTGCTCGTCCCCCTCGGTGGAGGGGGCGTTCCAGCTGGCCAGGATGCGCAGCTTCTCCTCCGACGGGGATCCGCGGTCCGCCCTGTAGACGACGACGCTCTGGCCCTTGCCGCCGGGCAGCGCCATCGCCTCGTAGTGCAGGGTCAGCTCGCCGACCGTCTCGTTGCGGAACCTCTTCACCCCGTAGGAGTGCTCGTAGAGCCGGTACTCCGCCCAGTACCGCGCGAAGTCCGGGGACGCGACCGCGATCTCCCCCACGAGCTGCTCCAGCACCGGGTCCGCGACGCGGTCCGCCGCCACCCGCCGCAGCGCCGCCGCGACCTGCGGCGCGATCGTGTTCCAGTCGGCGTAGACGGCCCTGGCCCGGGGGTCGAGGAACGTCCAGCGGGCGAGGTTGCGCTCCTTGACGGGCATGGCGTCGAAGTCGGCGAGGAGCAGCTTGGCGGCGTGGTTGACCGCCAGCACCTCCAGACGAGGTCCGTGGACCATGGCGGGCAGGTCCAGGGCGTGCACCATGGCGACGACGCCGGGCCTGGCCTTCACGGCGGGCGGCGTCGCGGGGGTGGGGGTGGGCCGGCTCCCCGCGTTCCGTACCAGCGTGCGGAAGTGCGCGCACTCCAGTGGGTCGAGCTGCAGGGCCCTCTCGACCGCGCCGAGGACCTCCTCGGAGATCCGGCCGATCCGCCCCTGCTCCAGCTTGGTGTAGTAGGCCACGCTCACACCCGCGAGGGCCGCGACCTCCTCCCGCCTGAGTCCCGGTACCCGTCGGCTGCCGAGGCCGACGGGCAGTCCCGTCCGCCCGGGGTCGATCGCCGCCCGCCGGGTGACGAGGAAGTCCCGCAGGGCCCGCTCAGCGTCCATACCCCAGGTATAGCCGAGGCGCGCGCCCGCGGGGCGACGAAGGTGGCTCTGCGAGTAGCACCCTCGGCACGGTCACGCTGCCCCTTCGCCGGGGGCCCCGCGCCTGGTGCAGTCGAAGGGGAGGACCTCCCGGAAGTCCCTCGCGGTGACCCTCCGGACGTCCTCACCGACCGATCCCGACCCACCAGGAGACACGCATGCCCTTCGCCGTTGCCGCCCTCGCCGCCGCCGGTCCCGACGCACCCGTGGAACCCACCACCGTCGAGCGCCGCGACCCGGGCCCCCACGACGTCGTCGTCGACATCGCCTACACCGGCATCTGCCACACCGACATCGCCCTCCTGCGCAACCACTGGATGGAGGGCCTGTTCCCCATGGTCCCCGGGCACGAGATCACCGGGACCGTCGTCGCGGCCGGCCCCGGCGTCACCCGCCACGCGGTCGGTGACCGGGTGGGCATCGGCTGCTACGTCGACTCGTGCCGCACCTGCGAGAACTGCCTCGCCGGCCATGAGCAGCACTGCCTGGAGGGCGAGGTGCTCACCTACGGCGCGCTCGACCACGACGGGCGGCCCACCTTCGGCGGCTACAGCCGCAGGATCGTCGTGGACGAGAACTACGCCCTCCGCGTCCCCGACGGCCTCGGTCTGGACGTCGCCGCCCCGCTGCTGTGCGCCGGGGTGACGATGTACGCGCCCCTGCGCCGCTGGGGCGCGGGGCCCGGCAGGAAGGTCGCGGTCGTCGGCATGGGCGGGCTCGGCCACATCGGCGTGAAGCTCGCGCACGCGATGGGCGCCGAGGTCACCGTCCTCAGCCGGAGCCTGTCCAAGCGCGAGGACGGCCTTCGGTTCGGCGCCCGCGACTACGTCTCCACCGAGGACGCGTCCTGGTTCCGCGACCACGCGCGCGGCTTCGACCTGATCGTCAACACCGTGTCGGGCAGCATCGACACCGACGCGTACCTCGGCCTCCTGCGCCTCGACGGCGTGCTCGTCAACGCCGGGGTCACCGCCGGGCCCGCCTCCTACCAGGGCATGCTGCTCGGCGCACAGCGCCGGATCATCACCTCGACGAAGAACGGCAGCCTCCGCGAGTGCCAGGACATGCTGGACTTCTGCGCGCGCCACGGCATCGCCGCGGACATCGAGACCGTGCCCGCGGACGGGGTCAACGGCGCCATCGACCGGCTGGGCCGCGGCGACGTGCGCTACCGCTTCGTGATCGACCTCGCCACCCTCGGGCAGGGCTAGGCGGCCCCTCGACCAGTCCGATCAAAGTTCAGCAAAACCACCAAGAATGGATCATTTGCCGCAGTACGGTGGGAATCCGTCGCCCAATGCAGGCTCCGCGACCGGTTCAGGAGGAAGCCCGCATGGCAGATCGACTTGACGTGGCGTCGCTGGCTCCCGGCGATCGAGCGAATGCGATCCGTGAACTCTCGGGGTTCGTCGTCAACGGCCGCGCGGAGGTGGACCTTCCGTCGGACCCGAATCGCCAGCGGGCTCACGCGAGCACCAGCGCGCTCGGCTCGGTGAAGGTCTCGGAGATCGGCTGGAACGTGACCCGCATCCGGCGCACCGATGCCCCGGCGGACGGGGACACGGTGCCGCAGATCCTCGTCTCCATCCGGGAAGCGGGGGTCTCCCAGTTCCACCAGGCGGGCCGGCACGGACTGATAAGGGCCGGGGATCTCATGGTGCTCGACAACGCGAAGCCCTACGAGGTCTTGTTCCACGGCCCAGTACGTGGAGTTCTGGTGAGCGTTCCCACGCACGTCCTGGGGCTGCGGCCGTCCCTGCTCGATCGGATCACGGCTGGTCCGCTCAGTTCGGAGCGGCCGGCCGTGGGCGCCACAGCGGCGTTCTTCACCCGACTGGCTCGCCATCGGGGCGCTGCCGGTGAAGCCGAGACCGTCCTGATCACGGAACCCGGTGTCGACCTGATCAGGGCCGTGGTCACCATGGCCCTGTACGGGGACGACCTGACCGGAAGTCTGCTGAACAGCACTCTTCTTGAGCGTGTCCAGGAATACGTGCGCCTCCATTTGGCAGACCCCGATCTGACGGCCGAACGTATCGCGGCAGAGCACGACGTTTCCGTGCGCTGGCTCTACCTGACCCTGTCCCGAGCGGGAATCACCCTGGGTGAATGGATCAGGACCCAGCGCCTCGAAGAATGCAGGAGGGAACTGGCGTCGCCAGTGCATCGGTTCATGACGATCGAGGCCATCGCCCACCGGTGGGGGTTCGCCGGCGCACCCCACTTCAGTCGCGTCTTCAAGACGGCGTACGGCATGAGCCCCCGCGACTTCCGGTCGGGTCGCAGTGGGCTTCCACCGGAGACATGACGGCGCCCGGGGGAGGTCACCAGCCGGTGATGCGGGGCCAGCGCGCGCGGATCACGGGGGCGGGCTCCGTGCCCTTGCCGCTGTCGACGACGTGGTAGCCGTGGTGCTGGGCGGCGGTGGCACAGGCGTGGTTGGGCAGGATGCGCAGCCGGGTGCCGACCGGCAGGTCGGGCAGGCCGGTTCCGTCGCGAGCGGTGAGGGTGCCGTGTTCCTGGCTCGCGGCCGTCATGACCAGGTTCGGAATGAGGTGGCCGGCCATGTCGGTGACCAGACCGTAGCCCTGGTCCTGGGCCTGGGCGGCGGTGCCGCGGTCGCGGGACATGGCCATCCAGCCGCCGTCGGTGACGATCCACCCGTACTCGGGGCGGTGGCCGATGACGGTGACGACCACCGACAGGGCGAGGTCCTGCACCTGGCAGACGTCGAGGCCGGCCATCACCAGGTCGAAGAACACGTAGTTGCCGGCCCGCAGTTCGGTGACCCCGGTGAGGTCCTCGGCCGCGTGCGCGGTGGGGGTGGAGCCGACGCTGACGCAGGCCACGGGCAGACCGGCCGCACGGAGACCTTCGGCTGCGGCAACCGCGGCGTCACGTTCGTTCCGCGCAGCCAGGCGCTGTTCTTCGGCGCTGTAGGCGTAGTACGACTCGCCCGCGTGGGTGAGCACGCCGTCGAGGCAGCGCGCGTCGTGCAGCATGCGGCCGATCTCGGTGAGGGCGGGGTCGTCGGGCTTGATGCCGCCGCGGTGGCCGTCGCAGTCGATCTCGATCTGGGCCGGGATGGGCAGGCCGGCCCGGCCGGAGGCTTCTGCGACGAAGGCGGCCTGCTCGATGCTGTCCAGCAGGACCCGCACGGTCACGCCGCGGCGCAGGAGAGCGATGACGCGGGGGAGCTTGTGGGGATCGATGCCGACGGCGTAGGTGATGTCGGTGTAGCCGCCGTCGGCGAACGCCTCGGCCTCGGCGAGGGTGGAGACGGTGACGGGACACGCGTCGCCGTCGTTCAGGAGCGCGGCGACGTCCAGGCTCTTGGCCGTCTTCATGTGCGGGCGCAGGGTGACCCCGAGCCGGCCGGCCCTGGCCCGCAGGCGCTCGATGTTGCGCAGGATCTTGTGCACGTCGACAACGGCGAACGGGGTGTCCGGATCCATCAGGGTCTGTGCGGCGGGGGCGGGGGTGGTGGTCACAGCGAGATGTCCATCTTCTTCAGGAGGGCCAGAGCCAGGTAGAGGTCTTGCAGTCCGATCCCGGAACTGTCGAAGACGGTGATGTCACGGTGGTCGGTGCGTCCTTGGGCGCGCTGGCTGAGGACCTCGCCGAGGGGGGTGAGGACGGTGTCCTCGGGTGCGTGCTGGCTCTCGCCCATGCGGCGTGCCTGCTCGGGCAGGTCGCAGAAGACCCGTGCGCGGGCGAACAGGGCGGGGGGCAGCTCCCGCTTTCCGGGGGCGTCGGCTCCCATGCAGGACAGGTGCGTGCCGGGGCGGACCCACTCGGCCTCGAACAGGGGCGGGTCCTCGGCCCGTGCGGTGGTGGCGGTGACGATCACGTCTGCGCTCGCGCAGGCTTCCTCGGCACCGGCCGCACGTGCTGCGCGTCCCTCTGCGGTGAGTGCGGCGGCCACGGCCGCGGCACGGGCCTTGTCGCGGCCCACGATCAGGGTCTCGCCGATCGGCCGGACCCGGGCGACGGCCCGCGCCTCATGGGCGGCCTGATGGCCGGTGCCGAAGACGGCAAGGGTGGCGGCGCCGGTGGGGGCGAGCAGGTCGACGGCGAGCGCGTCGGCCGCGGCGGTCCGGTAGGCGTTCGCGGTACCGAGCTCCAGGACGGCGGCGATCCGGCCGGTCCTCTGGTCGAGCAGCAGCACAGTGGAGTGGTGACGCGGCAGCCCACGTTGCAGGTTGTCCGGCCAGTAGGAGCCGATCTTCACCCCGGCGTGGGTCGCGGACGCGGACGGCTTGAGCGTGAACCGGTTGCGCGGATCGGAGCCGTGCACGGCCAGGGAAGGGAAGACCACGCCCTGCACCGACGCGGCGAAGGCCGCGCGTGCCGCTTCCAGAGCCAGCTCCTCGTCCACGAGCGCGGCCGTCTGTTCCTCGGGGATGAACAGCAGGCCGCGGCCCGCGTCCGACGGCGGGCCGGAACGGGGCGGAGGAGCAGGTGCGGAGGGTGCGGACGGTCCGGTGTCGGTCATGTACTGCCCCTCTACTTGGCGTAGTTGTAGACCGTGGCCCGGGACACGCCCAGCAGGTCCGCGATGGTCTGCGCGGCGTCGCGCCCCTCGAAGTAGCCCTCGCCCTGCAGCTGCCGGACGAGCGCCTTCTTGTCGTCCCGGCTCAGCGACCGGGGGGTGGCACCGCGCTCCGCGGCCAGCGCCTCCACCGTTCGGCGCAGCTCGCGCACGTTGCGGTCCCGCAAGTTCTCCAGCGGGTGCTCGCGGTGCTCGACATCGGTGGCCACGAGGTTCGACAACGCCAGCGTCACCGGCGACAGGACGGACACGTCGAGGTTCAGGCACAGGGCGGCGATGTACTGGCCCGCTGCGTTCTTGATGCCGATCGACGTGCTCTTCACCGGCCGACCGTCGGGAAACCGGTTGGGGTAGTTCTGGATCACGCTCGGGTACTGCGGATCCGCGATGCGGGCCAGGCCCAGCTCCGTGGCCGAATCCCCGACCTCCCGGCCGGAAAGGTTGTTCTCGATCACCCGGATCGCCTGCCGCGGGTCCCGCAGGTCGTGCAGCACCACCTCGCACAGCCCGGGAAACATGCGGCCCAAGGCCACAGCGATCTTCTCCGCCTCGCGGACGAGGTGCTCATCGCCCTCGGCCGCAGCAAGGGCCGCGGGACCCCTGCGGTCGCCCTCCGGCTCCTCGGCCACGGGATGCTCCACGGCCCACCCTCCTCAATGCTGGACTCACATTCCATCTTTAGACAATGATGCTAAGGCATTCTCCGAGCCGTGTTCAACCCCGCCGGGCCGTCGGCACTCGGGAACACAGCGACAGGGACCGGGGCACGAGCCGGTCGCGGCCGGGAGCAGCACGGTTGTCAGGGTTCAGCTGCCCACACGTCGCATCAACACCGTTGCGGGACTCGCCGGCGTGGCCGAATCCGGCGGCCTCCGCCACGCCGCCGGACCAGTCCGCGGTGCGTTCCCGCCGGTGACTGGGCAGGCTGGGGACATGCGCACCGAGGGGCCGCCGGTGATCGTGGAACCGCCGCTCGACGGGCGGAGGGTCGTGATCCGGGGAGACTACTTCGGCACCGCGTACTCGCTCTCGGACCTGCTGCGGTTCCTGTGGCTCGCCGGGTACGACGCCGGCGCGGTCAGCCTGACCGACCCCGCGCAGGTGGAGTGGCGCGGGGGCGGGCCGGAGGCGTGGTGAGGACGTGACGGGCGGACAGGCGGACGGGCTCAGCGGGGCGAGACGTAGCGCGAGCCGGGGCGCAGCCGCACGGCCCTGGCGCGCGGGGGAGCCTCGGGCCGGCCGGTCTGGCAGTCGGGGCAGAGTTCGTGTCGGCCCTGGTCGGTGACGACGGTGCCCCAGCTGAAGCACGCACCGCACCCGCGGGCCAGGTCGACGTCCGCTCGGGGAGTGGGGTAGGGGATTCCCTCGGCTCCTCGGGTCATGTGGCACCCCTCTGTGCTACCTCCGGAGATTTTGCGTAGTTATTACCCATCTGCCCCGGAATACACCCTTTCCGGGGCAGATCTTTCCTGATCAGGTTCTTCCGGTACGGCGCAGACGGCGCACGCTCCACTGCGCCAGCGGCTGCAGGGCGGCGATGAGCGCCTCGCCGTCCGGGGCCAGCTCGTAGCGGACCTGCACGGGGGTGCTCGGGATGACGGAGCGCACGATGAGGCCCTCGGCCTCGAGTTCCTTCAGCCGCTGGGCGAGCAGCCGGTCGGAGATGCCGGAGATGACGGCGCGGTACTCGCCGAAGCGGCGCGCGCCCTGGGACGCCGCGGACAGGATCGCCCCCGTCCAGCGGCGTCCGACGAGTTCGACCGCGCCCTGGAAGCTGGGGCACGCCTCGTCGTGGACGGAGCCGCGCTCCAGGCGCGGTACCGGCGGCCGGTGGCCGGCCGTCTCCTGGGATGCCGTGGTCATGCCTCGGAGCGTAGCCGCGTACGGCCGTGGGGCGGGGCGCCGTGCCTGGTCCCGCCGGTACCAGGACGGGCCCTCCCTGGCAGCCGGGGAGGCGCGCCCCGCGGCCTGGGACACGACCTGGCCGGCGCCCCGGACCGCACACCGCACCCACCACGACCACCGAGGACGACGCGCGGCACGACATCCGCAGGCCGCCGAGGGCGGCCCCGGCCGGCCCCGGCGTGCGGGGCTTCGCGACGGTCACCGCGATCGTGTTCACGCCATGGCGGCGAGCAGCACGCCGTCCCCGCTGTACGGCCTCCCCCAGCTGACCCCGGCCGGTGGCGCGAGCCGGTTCCGGTCCACGGCGCCGCGTCCGCCGCACAGGTGCCCAGGCCGGCGTAGTCGGCAGGGACCCGCGGCGGGCCGCCCCGAGGCGTCGTGCCCCGCGTCCCGTCGTGTCGGCCGCGGCCGGGTTCGCTCACGCGGGAGCATGGAGGGGCGGTCGCCGTCCACGGGCACGCCCCGCACGGGCCGGCGCCGCACGGCGAACAGGGTCGATCATGGAGGGCGCGGTGTCGGACGGGGCCGACGGGGGCCGGCGGTGGGCCTCCGAACCGGGTTTCTGGCGGCAGGTCGTCGACCATCTGGTGGTGTCACTGGTCGTCGTCGAACCGTCCGGGCGCGTCGTCGCGGTCAACCCGGCCGCCGAACGGCTGCTGAAGCGTACGGCCGAGGCCATGGCCGGCGAGGACTTCCACGACCTCGTGCACCGGCACGCGGACCCCGGGCGCACCGGGGCGCGGTGCGCGTTGCTCGAGGCACTGACCCGCGAGAGCGCGGGCCGCGCGGACGGCGACAGGTACCTGTGCGCCGACGGCAAGCTGGTCGAGGTCTCCTGGTCCGCCGCACCGGTGACGGACGGTGACTCGTTCAAGGGCACCGCGGTGGTGTTCGCCGCCCTCTCCGACGACCGCACCGAACGAGCCGAGCACATGCACGCGTTGGAGGACCTGACCGGCCGCCTGACGCTGGTCGCGCAGATCACCGCGGTGCTCAGCCAGACCCTGGAGACGGACGAGGCGCTCGCCCGCCTCGGGCGCCTGCTGATCCCGGGCCTGGCCGACTGGGTGGCGGTCGACCTGCTCGTCGGCGACGACGAGACGCACCGGGTGGCGGTGACCGGGCCCGACGGCCGGGACCGCGGGCAGGAGGGCTGGCGCGCCCGTCTCCCCTCCGCGGGTGAGTCGCGTTCCGCGCTGGTCCAGGCGGTGCGCGGGGCGGTGCCCGTGCTCCACGAGCAGGCCGGGGCGGCGGCACGTCCGGACTCCCCGCTGGCCGCGCTGCACAACGGCTTCCTGCAGTCGGTCGGGGCGGCATCGGCGCTCACCGTGCCGCTGGGCTCGGGAAAGCATGCCACCGGGGCGCTGACCCTGGTCCGCACCGACCCCGCCGTCCCCTTCGGCAACGACGAACTCCAGCTCGTCGTGGACATCGGGCGCCGGGTCGGCCAGGTGCTGGACAACACCCGCCGGTTCGGCCGCCAGCGGGACGTCGCCGAGGCGATGCAGCGCAACCTGCTCGCCCCGCTGCCCCGGCCCGGGCGGCTGCTCATGGCCGCCCGCTACGAGCCCGCACCCGCCGCTTCCCAGGTCGGCGGCGACTGGTACGACGCGTTCCAGCTCAAGGACGGCGTGACCGCGCTGGTCATCGGCGACGTCGTCGGCCACGACCTGACCGCCGCCGCGGGCATGGCCCAACTCCGCGGAATGCTGCGGTCCCTGGCCTACGACCGCACCGAGCCCCCCAGTGCCGTCGTCGACCGCCTCGACGAGGCCATGCTCGCGATCACCACCGTCCCCATGGCCACCCTCGTCCTCGCCCGCGTCGAGGGACCCCGCAACGGCCCGTGGACCCTGCACTGGACGAACGCCGGGCACCCGCCGCCGCTGCTGCTCACGCCGGACGGCCACGGGCGCTACCTCGACGAGGCGCGCGGCCCGCTGCTGGGCGCCCGCGTCGGCACCCGCGACCGCCGGCCCGACGCCGCCACCCCCCTGCCGCCCGGGTCCACGCTCCTGCTCTACACCGACGGCCTCGTCGAACTGCCCGGCGTCGACCTCGACACCGGACTCAGCCGGCTCCGCCGCAACGCCCTGGCGCTCGCCGACGAACCGCTGGAGGAGTTGTGCGACCAGCTCCTGGCCCGCATGCCGCCCGGCAACGTGGACGACATCGCCCTGCTCGCCCTGCGGCTGCCCCGGTCCTGAGCGCGGCCGGGGACGGCACATCACCCCTTCGGCTACCCAGCGTGCGCATATCGACACCAAAAGTGATCCTTGCTGTGGGTTCGTCCCTCATGACAGGACAGTCCCCGCCGCATACGGCGGGGTGGGCGGCACAGGCCGCCCGCGGAGAACCCATACCTGGAGGTGACGTGTTGTACCGAATAACCAGGCCCATGTCATCGGCACAGCGGCGCTTCGGCCTCGTCCGCGTGTGGACGGTCGCCGCGAGCGCGGCACTCGCGTCCTGCTTCGTGACGGGCACGGCGTACGCCGCCCCCGCGGACGGCGGCACCGCGGCGCCGAGCGCCGGGCAGCGGTCCATGCACCCGTGCTACCCGTATCCGACGCTCCCCAACTACTGCCTGAACCGTCCGGGCATCCCCGGCGTCCCGGGACCGCAGGGACCGGCCGGTCCCGCCGGTCCGCCCGGCCCGGCCGGGCCTGCCGGGCCCGCCGGACCTCAGGGCACCCCCGGCGTCCCGGGCGCCTCGGGCGGTCTCGCGGGCGCGAACACCCTGGTGCAGCTGTTCCCCGCCGACGGTCAGGACCACGCGCTGGCCTGCCCCGCCGGGCAGCTCGCCATCGGCGGTGGGTTCAAGGTCGTCACGGCCACGGTCGTGGGCAGCTTCCCGAGCGGGAATCCCTCCACCTCGTGGATCGTCAACGCGGTTCCCGCCGGGGTGGGCACCCCCGGCGTGTACGCGGTCGTCGTCTGCGCGAACAGGGCCACCCCCTGACATGAGCCGGCCGGGCCCGGTGCACCGCACGGTGCGCCGGGCCCGGCCGTGCCCGGACGGCACCGGGTCGCGCGTGCGCAAGGCGCCGCGTGGCCCGGGCCAGTTGTGCCGATCGGGCGCCCGGGGGACCGAAGCGGCCTCCTACACCTTTCCCAGGCCTCCCGTCGAACGCGACGCGTCGCGGTGACCGTGGCGGAGGCTGTCGGGACGGAGCGTCGCCGCCGCGAGAGCCAGGACCAGCCCGATCACGCCGACGACGACGTTGTTGGTGATGGTGCGGGTGGTGCTGACGTTGCCCGTGACGCACCAGGGCGAGATGATCGTCCACAGGGCGATCACCGCTGCCGCCCAGGCCCTGGAGTGGGTCCGCTCGAAGCCGCGTCCCACGCCTCCCATGAGGAGGGCGTACGCGATTCCGGCGATCAGGTTGTTCACGGCGATCGTCGACAGCGCGTTGAAGCCGAACAGTGAGTTGAAGCCCACGATCCACGGTGAAGCGGCCAGGTAGGTGCCGGTGAGCAGGCCCATGGCCGCGACGGCCTGACCGCGGTTGGTGGCGGTCGCGCGCTCGTAGTCCGCGCGCAGTTCGAGCAGATCGGGGTGCTGCTCGATGCCGGGTTGCGTCCGAGACATACGGACCATCTCCGTTCATTCCGAACATGTCACACAGTCCCCATACCCGCACTCGTGCGTCCGAGTCCCGTCGAGCGACGTTCCGGGCCGGTCGGTGCGATCCCGAAGGTGCGTGCCCGGGCCGCGGCGGCGGTCCGCCGGGTCCTGGCGTCACGTGCCACGGCGACGGCCTCCGGGCGAACCGGTCACGGGAGAACGGGAACCCGGCGGCCGGGATCGACAGGTAAGAGGCGACCACGTCAACCGCCCCGCGCGGTGTCCCCCTTCACCCACCGGCCGCTTCGCCGTGCCCGGTAAGAAAGGCATGCCTTGACACACCAGAGACGAGCGCCGGCTGCGGCGTTCGCCCCGCTCATCGCCGTCACCGTCGCCACGGCCCTACTGGGCGGAACGGCCGGCGTCGTGCAGGCCGCACCGTCCGACGGCGCGGCCCGTACCGGATCGCTTCCCGGGCCCGCACCGGGCGCCGGCGCCCCCGCCGCGCGGACGGTCACCCTCGTCACCGGCGACAAGGTGAGCCTGGACGGCGCCGGCCAGGTCGTCGGCGTCCGGGCCGCCGAGGGCCGGGAGGGCATCACTTTCCGCGTCTCCCGGGCGGCCGGCGGGCACACCGTCGTGGTGCCGCGCGACGCCGAGCGGCTGATCGCCGACGGCACCGCCGACCGGCAACTCTTCGACGTGACGAGGCTGGTGGGCTTCGGGTACGACGACGCCTCCCGCCCCGACGTGCCGCTGATCGTCAGCTACGCCAAGGGCCGCTCCGTCACGGCACGCTCGCTCTCGGCCGCCGGCGCCCGGGTCACCCGGGACCTGCCCAGCGTCAACGGCGACGCCCTGCGGGCCCCCAAGTCCGAGGCCGCCGCACTGTGGCGGACGCTCACCGGCAGCGGCGCGGAAGGGCGTTCCGCTCCCGCTGACACCTCCGCGGACGTCGAGAGGATCTGGCTGGACGGCACGTACGAGGCGAGCCTGGACCGGAGCACGGCGCAGATCGGCGCCCCCGCGGCCTGGGCGGCCGGCTTCGACGGCACCGGTGTCACCGTCGCCGTGCTGGACACCGGGGTGGACGCGACGCACCCGGACCTCCAGGGCCGCGTCGACGCGCAGGTGAACTTCTCCGATGCGCCGGACACCGTCGACCGCGTGGGCCACGGCACGCACGTGGCCTCGACCGTCGCGGGCTCCGGGGCCCGGTCGGGCGGGACGTACAAGGGCGTCGCGCCCGGGGCGCGCATCATCAGCGGCAAGGTCCTCGGCGACAGCGGATCGGGCAGCGCCTCCGGCATCATCGCCGGCATGCAGTGGGCCGTGGACCGCGGTGCAAAGGTCGTCAACCTCAGCCTCGGCATCGACGACTCCTCGGAGACCGATCCGGTCGAGCAGGCCGTGAACGAACTGTCGGCGGAGTCCGGCACCCTGTTCGTCGCCGCCGCGGGCAACAGCGGTCCCGGCGCGGGCACGATCGGTTCGCCGGGCAGCGCCGCCGCCGCGCTCACCGTCGGCGCGGTGGACCGTACGGACGCCGTCGCCGAGTTCTCCGGCCGCGGCCCCACGGCCGACGGCAGCCTGAAGCCCGACCTCACGGCCCCGGGCGTGGACATCGTCGCCGCGCGGGCCGCCGAGGGCACCGAGGGCGAACCGGCGGCCGACGGCTACGTGTCGATGAGCGGCACGTCAATGGCGACCCCCCACGTGGCCGGCGCCGCCGCGATCCTCGCCCAGCAGCACCCGGACTGGGACGGGGAGCGCATCAAGGCCGTCCTGACCGGTTCCGCCGTCGCCGCCCCCGGGCTCTCCGCGTACGCGCAGGGAACGGGCCGCGTGGACGTGCGGCGGGCCATCAGCCGGCAGGTGACCGGCAGCCCGCCCTCGCTGGGCTTCGGCACGGCGCGCTGGCCCCACACGGACGACGTGCCCGTCACCAAGGAGATCCTCTACCGCAACGACGGCGACCGTCCGGTGACCCTCGACCTGGCCACCGAGGCCTTCGGTGACGACGGGAAGCCCGCCGCCGAGGGCATGTTCACCGTCTCTCCGGCGCGCCTCACCGTGCCGGCGGGTGGCAGCGCGACCGCGGCCGTGACCGCCGACCCCCGCGCGGGCACCGCCGACGGTGCCTTCGGCGGCTCGGTGACCGCGACGGCCGGGGACACCACCGTGCGGACCGCGTTCGGCGTGCACCGCGAGGTCGAGTCGTACGACCTGACGGTCAGGCACCTGGACCTGCGGGGCGAGCCCACCGGGGACGCCGAGACGGGCGTGTACGGGCTGGACGGCGACATCTGGCGGGACTACGCCGACCCCGCGGACGGCGAGTTCACGGTGCGGCTGCCCAAGGGCCGCTACACGCTCGAGGGCCGCGTGGCCACCGGAGCCGGTCCCGACGACGGGGAACTGGCCCTGCTGCTGCACCCGAAGTTCACCCTGGACCGGGACACCACCCTGGTCATGGACGCCCGCGAGGCCCGGCCCGTCCGCATCACCGTGCCCGACCGCGAGGCCCGGCACACCGACGCCATGCTCAACTTCGGCGTCGCCGTCGACGGAGCGGGCTACACCGCCACGTACGTCATGCGCGGCTTCGACGACCTGCGGGTCGGACAGCTCGGGGCGCCCCTCCCGGCGGACGAGGCGTTCGCGCAGTACAACGGCACGTGGAACCACGGCCCGGTGAACTACCGGCCGGTCTGGAACCGCACCGGCGACCTCTCCGGATTCACCGCGCAACTGCGGCGCCAGGACTTCGCCGAACTGGCCGTCACCATCGGCGCACCCGCCCCGGGCAAGACCGGCAGCCTCAGCGCCGCTCCCCTGCTGCCCAACGGCTCGCTGTTCGACTTCTTCCCCGAGGAGGTCGCCCTGCCGCGCACCGTCACCGACTACGTCCTGCCGGGCGTGAAGTGGCAGTACGCCATCAGCCAGTACGGCGCGCCGGGCGCGGACGGCGAACCGCGCTGGGACAGCGGGCAGACCGTCACCCGCGCCAGGGCCTACACCGCGGGCAAGCGGTACGCGCAGCGGTTCAACGTCGGCGTCTTCGGACCGCACCTCTACGCCGCGGGCGGGGAGGCGACCGGCGCGATCCGTGCCGGCGACGACTTCAGCGCCTACGTGCCGCTGTTCTCCGACGGCGCGGGCCACGCGGGCGTCTCCGACTACACCGCGGCCCGGAGCGCGCTGTACGCCGACGGCACCCCGGTGTTCACCGCCGGCACACCCCTGAACGGGGACACCCACACCCTGCCGCCCGGGCGGCGGGCCTACCGGCTCACCACGGACGTCACCCGCGCCCGGTCGAACTCCGCGGTCAGCACCCGGGTCACCGCGGAGTGGACCTTCCACTCCGCCCACGTGGCCGGGGACGACGTCGCCTGGCTGCCGCTGTCGGCGGTGCGCTTCACGCCCGAGCTGGGGGCGGCCAGCACCGCCAGGGCGGGCAGGGCCTTCACCGTCCCGTTCACCGTCGAGGGCGCGGCCACCGCACGCACCGCGCGCAAGCTGGCGGTCTCCGTGTCGTACGACGAGGGGAGAACCTGGCGGCCCGCCGAGGTCGCCGACCGCGAGCGGCTCGAACTGCGCCACCCCGCCCGCCCGGGCACGGTCTCGCTGCGCGTCGTCCTCACGGACGCGCACGGCAACACGGTGCGGCAGACGATCTACCGCGCCTACCGGACCACCGCGTAGCCCTCCGCCCCCCGCGTGGGCCCCGGGCCGTCCGCCCGGGGCCCGCGCGCCGCCGCGAGCCCGTCACCGCGGCACCGCCGCCGGAGGGGCGGCGGTGCGGCCGGGCGGGCCGGGCCGTGGGGGTTCACAGGCGGAACGAGGCCGCGACCGGCAGATGGTCGCTGCCGGTGGAGGGGAGGGTCCAGGCCGACCGCGGTTGCAGGCCGCGCACCAGGATGTGGTCGATCCGGGCCACGGGGAACGACGCCGGCCAGGTCAGACCGAATCCGGCGCCCGACTCGGCCTGCGCCGAGCGCAGTTGGGACGTGACCTCGGACAGGGCCCGGTCGTCCGCGGTGCCGTTGAAGTCGCCCATGAGCACGGTGCGGGGCAGGGGTTCGGCGCGCAGGGCCGCGGCCAGGGCGCGTGCCGCGGTGTCCCGCCCGGCCGTGCCGAAGCCGTACAACGGCGTGACCCGGACCGACAGCAGGTGGGCGACGTAGACCGCGACGGGGCCCTTGGGTGTGCGGACGGTGGCCCGCAGCGCGCGCGGCCAGGGCGCGATGTCGACCGTCCGGGCGTCGGCGAGCGGGTAGCGGCTCCACAGGCCGACCGTGCCCTGCACCGACTGGTAGGGGTAGCGGGCGTGCAGCGCGGCGCCGTACGCGGCCGCGTTGTCGCCGATCTCCTCGACGGCCACCAGGTCGGCGCCGGAGGCCGCCAGGGCACGGGCGGTGCGCGCCGGGTCCGGGTTCTCCTCGTTGGCGTTGTGCGTCACCACGGTCAGGTCACCGCCCGCCGCCCGTTTGTCGGCCAGCGTGCCGCCGAAGAGGGCGCACCAGACGACGGTGGGCAGCAGTACGGCCACCGCGGCCGTGGCCGAGCGCCGCAGCAGCGCGCACAGCAGCAGGACCGGCACGACCAGCCCGGTCCAGGGCAGGAAGGTCTCCAGGAGGCTGCCGAGGTGGCCGGCCGCGTTGGGGACGTGGGCGTGGCCCAGCATCAGCAGTGCGGCCACGGCGGCGACGGCGGCAGGGACGCGGCCGCGCCGCCACGCGCCGGGGCGGCCGCCGGGACGGTCTTCGCCGGCGGGGTCCGGCAGGGCGCCGGGGATGCGCAGGAGGGTGGTCACGGCCGGCTCACCTGGCCGCGGTCCGGGCACCGCTGGCCGCGGAGCCGGGGTCGGTCCCGGCCACCCACCGCCGTACGCCCTCCACCAGCGCGTGGCTCGCGCCGAGGGCGGCGTTCAGGCCTTCCTGCGGGCTGGTGCCGGAGCGCTGGTGCAGGACCACGCCGAGGGCGAGATGGCCGTGCCCGTCGCGGTCGGGGGCGGTGGCGGCCCACATCAGGGCGCCGCCCGCGGGGGTGCTGGAGCCGGTCTTGAGCCCGATCACACCGGACGTGCCGAGCAGGGTGTTGGTGTTGGCGATCGGCCCGGGCACACCGGGCACCGTGGTGCTGGGGAGGGCGACGACGGCCCGGAAGACCGGGTCGCGCATGACCTGCCGGGCCAGCTTCAGCTGGTCGCCGGAGGTGCTGACGGTCGTGGGCTCGATGCCGCTGGCCCCGGTGTAGGTCGTCCGGTCCATGCCGAGGTCGTCGGCGGCGCGGTTCATCTTGCCGACGAACGCCTCCTGCGTGCCGGCGTCCCAACGGGCCAGCATGCGGGCGACGTTGTTGCCGGAGGGGACCAGCATCAGTTCCAGCAGCCGCCGTTCGCTCAGCCGCTGCCCCTCCCGGAGCGGCACGCTGGACTCCACGCCGGACACCGACTCGTCCGCGGCCTGCCGGTCGACGGTGATCCGGGGGCCGGTCGCCCCGCCGCGCAGCGGGTGGTCGCGCAGGACCACGTAGGCGGTCATCACCTTGGTGACACTGGCGATCGGCACCGGACGCTGTTCGCCCCTCGTCCCGAGGTCGGCCAGCCCCTCCACCAGGACGCTCGCCTGCCCCTGGGACGGCCAGGGGAGCGGCACGGTCAGGCGCGGCACCGTGCGCCCGCGGTGGTCACCGCCCGTCCGGGAGCGCCCGGCCCCGTGGCCGTCGTCCCCCGTGGGGACGACCAGCGCGCCCAGGCCGATCAGGGTGGCCAGGGCGGCGGCCCCGGCCGCGACCGGGACGGGGATCCGCCGCGGCGGACGCGACGCGCCCGGCAGGGCCCGCGGTCCCCCGGACCGCGGCGGCGGGGGACCTGGCGCTTCGTGCTCTCGGGGTTCGGGGACCGGGCGCATGGGCGGGGCACCTCCACGGGTTCACGGCGTGGCTCTCACGCACACCGCCCACCGTGGGGCGCGCCGGTGTCGGCCCGGCCGTCACCGTGTCTCCGCCGCCGCTCTACCGGTCATCCGTCGTGTATCGACCCGGGCGCGCCCCGGCTCGGTCGCGCCCGGGCGTGGCGGCGGCTCAGCCGGAGGCCGGCAGCCGCAGCGTGGCGACGGCGCCGCCGCCTGGCGCGTTGGCGAAGGACAGCGACGCGCCGATGACCCGGGCCTGGCCGAGCGCGATGGTCAGCCCGAGGCCGTGGCCCCGCCCCCGCTCCGACACCCCGGTACGGAAGCGCTGGGGCCCGTCCGCGAGCAGTTCGGGCGGGAAGCCCGGGCCGTGGTCCCGCACGGTCACGGTGGTGCCCGCCACCGCGACCTCGACGGGCGCGCCGCCGTGCCGGTGGGCGTTGACGACGAGGTTGGCCACGATCCGGTCGACCCGGCGCGGGTCGGTCCTCGCCCGCGCGGCGCCGTCCGGGGTGAACCGGGCCGGCAGTCCGGTGCGGGCGAGCGACTCCCCGACCACCTCGGCGAGCGGGACCGGTCTGGCTTCGGCCCGCTCGGCGCCCGCGTCGAGCCGGGAGATCTCCAGCAGGTCCTCCACCAGGTCCCGCAGCACCCCCACCCGGTCCCGGACCAGGTCGGTGGCCTCCCCCTCGGGCAGCAGCCCGCTCGCGGTGACCAGGCCCATCAGCGGGGTGCGCAGCTCGTGGGCGACGTCGGCGGTGAAGCGCTGCTCGGTCGTCAGCCGCCCGAGGAGGCTGTCGGCCATGGAGTCCACGGTGGCGGAGATCTCCGTGATCTCGTCGCCGCCGCGACGGCCGGGCGGGCCGGCGGCGGTCCGCGCGGCCAGGTCGCCGGCCGCGATGCGGCGGGCGGTCCGCGCCACGCGCCGCAGCCTGCGGTGCGGCAGCTCGGCCGCGAGCAGCGTCAGCGGGACGACGACGCCCAGCGCGGCCAGGGAGTACTTCCACATGTGCCGGTCCAGGGCACGCCGGGTGAGCAGGTCGGGCGTCATGTCGGTCGCGACCGCCACCGGCCGGTCCCGGTACAGCCGCGCCGCCCACATCCGCGGGTGGTCCCCGGGGCTGTCGCCGTCGTACCAGGTGGCGTAGCCGGCGCTCGGTCCCTGGCCGTGCCGCAGCCGGTCGAGCAGCTCGCCGGGCATCGCCTCGGGGACCGTCTCCAGCCCGTCGGGCGGTGTCCCCTTCTCCTTGTACGCGACCACGGCCTGTTCCAGCTGGGCCGCGGCCTTCGCGCCGCCGTCGTTCATCGACCGTGCCAGTGTGCTGCGGTGGACCAGCACTCCGACGGTGAGCGCGATCACGCAGCAGGCCAGGGTGACGAGCAGGGCGATCTTCCAGCGCAGGGAACGCCAGTTGAGCAGCTCGCGGACGGTGTCCATGTCAGCGCCGCAACTTGTAGCCGAAGCCGCGGACGGTCTCGATCCGTTCGGCTCCGACCTTCTTCCGCAGCCGCTGCACGCACAGGTCCACCACGCGGCTGTCGCCGTCCCAGCCGTAGTCCCACACGTTGCGCAGCAGGGTGTTCCGGTCCAGCACCACGCCGGGGTTCGCGGCGAACTCCAGGAGCAGCCGCAGTTCGGTGGGCGCGAGCGCGACCGGTGCGCCGGCCCGCGACACCTCGAGGCCCGCGGTGTCGATCGTCAGGTCGCCGAAGACGAGGCGTGCGGGGTCCTCAGTCCGCTCGGGCCTGGCCGCCGGGGCGGACGGACCGAGGCCGGACGGGCCCGGCCCGGACGGACCCGGGCCGGTGACGGGGTTGAAGGTCGCCCGCCGCAGCAGGGAGCGGATCCGGGCCACCAGCACCGCAGTGTCCACGGGCTTGACCACGTAGTCGTCCGCGCCCGCCTCCAGGCCGGAGACCACGTCGAGGGCGTCGCCGCGCGCGGACATCATCAGGATCGGGTCCATGCTGGTCTCCCGGACCCGCCGGCACAGCCCGATGCCGTCCAGGCCCGGCAGCATCACGTCGAGCAGGAGCAGGTCGTAGCGGCCCTCCCGGAACAGTTCGAGTCCGGTCAGGCCGTCGGCGGCCGAGGTGACGCGGTAGCCGTAGCGCTCCAGCGCCATGGTGACGGCCCTGCGGATCACCTCGTCGTCCTCGACGAGCAGGACGGTCACGGGCGCCGGGGCCGCCGCCCCCTCTGTCACGGAAACCGACATATCTTCCCATCGGACGCAGGTACAGGGCCTCCATCATGCGCGAGGAGGGTCCCTGCCGGGCATCCGCCGCCGCTCGGCCGCGCATCAACCGTGTATCAGCGGGCGCTGCGCCTCACGACGGCCCCACCGGCATCAGGCGTAACGGGGTTCACGGCACGTGCGGCCCCGTGACGAAGCGGTCGTGCCCGTCGTAGGGCCAGGCGTTGGCGACACAACCGTGCAGGCCCTTGATCTGCTGCATCATCACGGGGGCGAGTTGCCCGGGCCCCGCGCACGTCGTGTGCGTGTAGCCCAGGAAGTGCCCCATCTCGTGGTTCACGATCAGCGCCCGGTAGTCGTGGATCGGCCCCTTGAACGTGGGCGAGCCCTCGGCCCAGCGCTTGAGGTTCACCACGACCCCGCCGGGCACCTCGCAGTTGTACTCGCCCTGGGTGTCCTGGTGGATGCCCGCCCAGCACAGGGCGTCGGCCGTGCCCGGCGTGGCGATGCTCACCGTGAGGTCGTGGGGCTGTCCCGCGCCCACCAACTGGAAGGCGTAGGCGGGGTTGTGGGTCCAGCCGCGGGGCGCGGCGAGGATGCCGGCGATCTCGTCGGCGGCCTGGGCCGGCGAGACGTCGAGGCCGGTCTCGACCTTCACCACGTAGCGCAGCGGCCGCGGGCCGCGCCCGACCTTCACGCCGCCGGCCTGCGCGGTGACGAACGTGCCGCTGCCCGTCGCGGGGACATCGATCCTGGCGGGGGTGGGCTTCTTCGTCGGCTTCTTCGTCGGCTTGGGCTTGGGGGGCGGGGTGGGCGTCGCCGTGGGTGAGGGGGAGGCGGAGGGCGTGAGGTGCGCCACACTCCGCCGGTGCCGCGCCCCGTCCGAGGCTTCGCCGCGCCCGCCGTCGAGGAAGAACGCGACGGAGCCGAGCAGTCCGGCGACCGCCAGCGTGACGACCAGATAGCGCCGGCTCCGGCGGCGCGGACGGCGCCTGCGGCCCGAGGTGCGGTGGCGGCCGGCGCGGTGGGATGCATCCATGGCAGCTCAAAGTGGCCATCCGAAATGATCGCCATGAGCTCGCCGGATCACGAAACGGTAACGCACGTCTGCCGGAACGCCTCTTCGCCGACGACGGGGCCGCCCCCGCGCCCCGGGTATGACCCTTCTGTAACAGCTCCCACGGGGGGCCCTTTCCCGGGACGGCCGCCGATCGCGATCTGCTTACACTGGCGAAGTGCCACGAGTCCTGATTGTCGAAGACGACCCAGATGTCCGTAAGGCCGTCCAGTTGGGGCTGCGACACCAGGGGCACGACGTCTTCGCCGCCGGAACGGGTGAGGAGGGACTGGAGCAGCTCCGCCCCTTCCATCCGGACGTCGTCGTGCTCGACCTGATGCTGCCGGGGATCTCCGGTCTCGACGTGTGCCGGCGCATACGGGAACGCGACCAGGTGCCGATCATCATGGTCACCGCCAAGGGCGACGACATCGACGTGGTCGTGGGCCTGGAGGCCGGGGCGGACGACTACGTCGTCAAGCCGGTGCAGGCCCGCGTGCTCGACGCGCGCATACGGGCCGTGCTGCGCCGGCAGGACGCGTCGGTCTCCGACTCCGTGCGGCCCCGGGCGGAGTCGCACGGGGAGCTGGGCATCGACCGGGCCGGCCTCGTGGTGACGCACCGCGGCGAGACCGTCGCGCTCGCCCCCTCCGAACTCCGGCTGCTGCTGACCCTCTCGGCCTCGCCCGGACAGGTCTTCAGCCGCCAGCAGCTCCTCGAAGCGGTCTGGGAGCACAGCTACTACGGCGACATACGGCTCGTGGACGCCTGCGTGAAGCGGCTGCGCGGCAAGCTCGGCGAACTGGGCGGCGCACCCCGGTACATCCAGACCGTGCGCGGCTTCGGCTACCGCTTCGGTACCGCATGAGCCGCCGGGGACCGGCACGGGCGCGACGGGACGCCCGGGAGCACGGGAGCGCCGCGGCCCACGACGCTGCGGCCCACGACGCCACGGGCTCCGCCGGTACGAGCTCCGCCGGCATGCCGTACGACACCAAAGGCTCCGCCCCCACGGCCCACGACGCCCCGGCCGGGCGTCGCGGCCGGCGGCGGTTCCACCAGGCGGCGCTGGAGAAGGTGCCGCTGCCACTGCGGGGGCTGCGCTCCCGACTGGTGGTGGCCTTCGTCCTGGTGACCATGGCCGGCGCCCTGAGCACCGGGGCCGTCGCCTTCCGGGAGGCGCGCACGGGAGTGCTGCAGCAGAGCCAGGACGCCGTCATCCGGCAGTTCCGGGCCGGCGTGAACGAGGCGGCCCTCAACGTCCCCCTCCCGCCGGGCCAGTCGGACCTGGACGCGGCGGTGAACGATGTGCAGCGCGCGAACCAGTCCCAGCAGTGGCGGGTCATGGCGACCTACGGCGACCTGCGCGCCTGGGCGGTGGGCGCCCAGTTCGACATGCTCAGCCCCGAACTGCGCCGTTCCGTGGCGACCAAGCGCGCCGCCGTGTTCCAGCGGGTGAACGCCGACGGGCGTCCCTGGCTCGTCGTCGGCCTGCCGGTCACCTACGACAGCGGCGAGGCCAAGGAGCCCAGGCTCTCCGGGCTCGTGATGTACCTGGCCGTGCCGCAGGACACCGAACAGGCCTACGTCGAGGCGATGGTCAGCGCCATCGAGCACGCCACCCTGGTCGCCCTGGGCCTCGCCGTCGTCCTGGCACTGCTGGCCGCGAGCGGAGTGCTCCGTCCCGTACGGGCGCTGCGCGGCGCGACGCGCCGGATGGCCGAGGGGCACCTCGACGTCCGGCTGGCCGTCAACGGGACCGACGAACTCGCCGACCTCTCCCAGTCCTTCAACCACACGGCGGCGGCGCTGGAACGGTCGGTCGCGGAGCTGCGCCGCATGGAGGCCCAGGCCCGCCGCTTCGTCGCGGACGTCTCCCACGAACTGCGCACCCCGCTCGCGGCGATGTCGGCGGTCACGGACGTCCTGGACGAGAACGCGCTGCGCCTGGACCGGGAGACCGGCGAGGCGCTGCGGCTCGTCAGCGAGGGGACGAGCCGGCTGAGCGTGCTGGTGAACGACCTGATGGAGATCTCCCGCTTCGACGCGGGCGCGGCCGAACTCAACGTCGACGAGATCGACCTGACCGACTTCGTCCAGCACACCCTGGCCGCCCGGGGATGGCAGGGCGGGGTGGAGACCCACCTGCCCCCGCCCGGCGCGCTCCGGGCCCGGGTGGATCCGCGCCGGCTCGACGTGGTGCTCGCCAACCTCGTCGGCAACGCGCTGCGGCACGGGGAGCCGCCGGTGCGGCTGACGGTGGGCGTGCGCGAGAATCCCGCGGGCGTGGCGTGGGCCGTCATCGAGGTGACCGACAACGGACCGGGGATCGCCGAGGAAGCCATGCCGCACATCTTCGAACGCTTCTACAAGGCCGGCAGCTCACGCGCCAGAAGCGAGAGCAGCGGGCTGGGCCTGGCCATCACCGCGGAGAACGTGCGCCTGCACGGCGGCCGCGTGAGCGCCGCCAACCTGCTGTGGGGCGGCGCGGCGTTCACGGTCGAACTCCCCCTGCACGGCGCCGCCGGCGGCCCCGCGGCCGACGACGACGCGGGTGCCCGGTGAGGCGGGCGCGCCTGGCGGCGCTCACGACCGGCCTCGCGGCGGCGCTCGCGCTGACGGCCTGCGGGGTCCCCCCGTCCGGGGTCATCGAGGCCGGCGAGCCGGCGAGCGGCCTGTACTCCCCCGTCCCGCAGAACGCGAAGATGGTCCTCGTCTCCCTCTACTTCCTCGACAACGGCAAGCCGAGGGCGTACCTCCGCAAGGCGACCACCCCTTGGGACGCCGAAGCGGCCGTCCGCATGCTGTTCGGCGGACCGAGCCCCGACGAGGCCACGCAGGCCACCACGGAGCTGCCCCGCCTGAAGGACGGGCTACAGGTGAAGACCGGCAGCGACGGCGTCTACGTGCAGCTCCCCAAGGGCCTGCCCCCGTTCAGCCGCCGGGCCATGACGCAGTTGGCCTGCACGGTGTCCGGCGCGGGCGGACCGTTCACCGCGTCCCGCTCGACGGACGCCGCAGGCGGCGCCGTCGGCGGCGGCGGCGAGCCTCCCTCCGACGCCCGCCCGGACGCCCTCACCGACGCCACCGTCCACGTCCTCGGCGACGGCTGGACGATGAACCAGACAGCCGGCTCCTCGTGCCCCGCCCCGGCCGGGCAGTGACCACCGGGCCGAGCAGACGTGAGGTCGCAGGGTTCCCCGCACGGTCATCGCAAACCGGCCGCCGGCCGAGGGCGGCGCCGGACCGTCCACGGCTGATGCGCGTCGGTACGCCGACGTCGCCGGCATCCCGCTCGCCGTGGCGTGGCGCCGCGCGACCCCGCGGACGTGACGACACGTCAGTCGGCCGTGGCCGACCCGTAGCACGGTCGATCGCGACCAGGTGCGCCCCACCTGCTCCGGGGTGAGCCGGCTCGCGACGGCGACGAGTTCGCCGATCTCGGTCGCGGCCCGGTAGGGGGCGGAACGGCCGGGTGCCGGGGCGTCGGGCAGGTCGGCGATCACTCGCAGGTCGGCCACCGGCATCTCCAGCACGGGGCTGATGTCCTCGATGATGCCGATCGTCGACCGGGCGCGTCCCGACGCCTGGGCGACGGCCTCGGGGGTCAGGCGTCGATGCTCCATCAGGCCTCGCACCACATCGGCGACCCGTCCCTTCATCCCCGCAGGTTACGTCCCGGCGAGCCGGATGGCCACGGGCGGGAAGAACGAACAGTGTGACGTGGCACTCGACATCGTATCCTGAGCTCCGCAGGAGGCCGCGGCAATGCCGTACCCCACGGTCGACCCGGCGCCGCCGCAGGTCGTACGGCACTTGGGCGGTCGTAACCGCACCGACCGACCGCCACCCGGGCGGGGCGAGCGCGAGGACACCCGCATCGGCGCCACACGGTCCACAATGAACGGACACCACTCTTCACAGCGAATTCATCCGTGCATATGATCACCCCGCCCAGGTGACGCCACCCCGCAACGGCCGGCGCCCTGGACGGCGGGGGCGGTCTCGTCCCCTGCCCGGACCATCGCAGGGACACCGTTGAGATCACACGTCAAACGCTGGAGTGTGCCGGTCATCGCCGCCGCTTCGGCTCTCGCGCTCACCAGCCCGATCGGGGCTGAGGCAGTCACCCCCGTCGGCACCCCGACTCCCCCACCGGCGTCCACGGCGGACCATGTGCCCGCCGGGAGCCACACCGTCACACTGATCACCGGCGACGTCGTGACGACAGGTCAGGCCGCCCGGGGCGGGGGCGGTTCCGGCGGTACCGTCACCGTCCGCGGCGCCGACGGGCTGCCGGCCCGGACCCGCATCGTGACGGCCGGGGACGACCTGTACGTCTATCCGGAGTCCGTGCTGCCCTTCGTGGCGCAGGGCACCCTCGACCGGCAACTGTTCAACGTCACCGGCCTGATCGCCGACGGCTACGACGACGCGCACCGCGACCGGCTGCCGCTGATCGTCTCCTACACCGAACCCGGCGCCGCGCGCCGCGCGTCCGCCGTCCCCGAGGGCGCGCGCCGGGTACGGAACCTCGACAGCATCCAGGGCGCCGCCCTCACCGCCGACCGCTCCCGCGCGGACGACTTCTGGGAGTCCGTCGCCGGGACGGCGGCCGGCGACGGCGCCCGGGCGCGGAACACCCGGCCGTCCTTCACCGGCGGCATAGCGCACATCTGGCTCGACGCCCCCGTCCACGCCGACCTCGCCGACAGCACCGCGCAGATCGGCGCCCCGCAGGTCTGGCAGGGCGGTGACACCGGGCAGGGCGTGGACGTCGCCGTCCTCGACACCGGCGTCGACGCGAGCCACCCCGACCTGGCGGACCGGATCGCGAACACGCAGAGCTTCGTACCGGACGAGACCACCGACGACTACGCCGGGCACGGCACCCACGTCGCGTCGATCATCGCCGGCACCGGTGCGGCTTCCGGCGGCAAGGAGAAGGGCGTCGCACCGGGCGCCCGGCTGCACATCGGCAAGGTGCTCGACAAGTACGGCAGCGGACAGATCTCCTACGCCCTGGCCGGCATGGAGTGGGCGGCCGTCGACCAGCACGCCAGGATCATCAACATGAGCCTCGGGGCCGGGGTGTCCGACGGCACCGACCCGATGAGCCTGGCCGTGGACCGGCTGAGCGCACAGACCGGCGCGCTCTTCGTGGTCGCAGCGGGCAACTCGGGTGCTCCGGGCAGCGTCGCGACACCCGGTACGGCCGCTTCGGCACTGACCGTGGGTGCGGTCGACGCCACCGACGCGCTGGCCCCGTTCTCGAGCAGGGGCCCTCGTGTCGACGGCGCGCTGAAGCCGGAGATCACCGCCCCCGGCGTCGACATCCTGGCGGCCAACTCGCAGTTCGACGGCAACGACCAGGGCGCCTACCAGTCGATGAGCGGCACCTCCATGGCCACCCCGCACGTCGCGGGCGCCGCCGCCCTGCTCGCCGCGGCCCACCCGGGGCTCACCGGCCCGCAGTTGAAGGACCTCCTGGCCAGCAGTTCGCGGCGGACCCCGGCGTACGACGCCTTCGAGGCGGGGAGCGGCCGGCTGGACGTCGCCGCGGCGGCACGGGCCGAGGTCTTCGCCTCCGCGACCGCCTACGCGGCCCAGGACGAGGGCGGCACCGTCCGGCGTCCGGTGACGTACACCAACACCAGTGGCACACCGGTCGCGCTCGCGCTGTCCGTCGAGGCGCCGCAGGCTCCGGCCGGCATGTTCCGCCTGTCGGCGTCCGACGTCGTGGTCCCGGCGCACGGCACCGCCGAGGTCACGCTGACCATCGACGGTTCCGGGGGCACCGCCAAGGCCCACTACTCGGGCCAGGTGCTCGCGACGGACGCCGCAGGCAAGGCCGTGGCGCACACCGCCGTCTCCCTCGGCTCCGCCACGATGCACAAGCTGACCCTGACGTTCAAGGACTCCGCGGGCCAGCCCACGTTCGGCGACGTCTGGCTGCTCAGGGCGGGCGACAAGGACCCCTACCTGGTCGGTGTCGGGCCCTCCGGCACCGCGGAGCTGCTCCTGCCCGACGACGTGTACTCGGTGCTCTCCTACCAGGAGGTCCAGGGCGTCCACGGTCCCTATTCCAGGGGCCTGGCCCTGCTCGGCGACCCCGACGTCCTGCTGGACCGTGACACTGCGGTCACGTTCGACGCCACCAAGGCCAAGCGCATCGCGATGACCACCCCTCAGCGCAGCGACGTGACGTTCCAGAAGCTGGGCTACAACCGCGTCATGAACGGTGTCCGGTCGGGTCTGGCGGCCGACGGCCTGTACTACGACAGCATCTGGGCGCAGCCCACCACCCACAAGGTGACCCACGGCGACTTCCGGCTGACCGCCCGTTGGCGGGCCGAGAAGCCGGCGCTGGCCGTCGCCACGCGCACGACCGACTTCACCGGCATCCTGCGCCAGGAGGGCGTCACCCCGCTCCCCACGGGCACCCGGAAGCTGCCCCTGGTCTTCGCGGGCCAGGGGTCGGATACGGACTTCGCCCACCTCGACGCGCGCGGCAAGGCCGTCGTGGTCCGGCACAGCGACGACGTCACCGACTGGGACCAGGCGGCCAACGCGGTCGCCGCGGGCGCGAAGCTCATGCTGGTCGTGGAGAACGGGTACGGCCGGCCGCTGCGCTCCTACGCGCCGCCGGGCGCGGAGGCCGTCACGCTCGACGTCGGCCTCCTCGGCACCGAGGAGGGCGAGAAGCTGATCCGGCAGGCCGCGAACGGCGGAACGAGCATCACCGTCGAGTCCGAGACCGCGAGCCCCTACGTCTACGACCTCGCGCACGTCTGGCACAACGAGATCCCCTCGACGATGACGGTCAAGGGCGACACCAAGGACCTGGCCCGGATCGACGTCACCTTCGCGAGCCCGAAGCGCGACGTCCCCGGCAGCGAGTTCCGCTACGAGTGGCTCGACGGCGTCGACTGGTCCACGGGGCCCCTCATGCCGGAGCCCGCGTACGGGAAGCGGACCGACTGGGTCTCCACGACCGGCGTCAGCTGGCACCAGCAGGCGTACGTCCCGTACCTGGGCTTCGAAGAGGGAGCCAGGACCGCCTACCGGGCCGGCAGCAGGCAGTCCGAGGAATGGTTCAAGCCGGTCCAGCGCCCCTTCCTGAACGACACCTTCTTCAACAACGCGCCGCCCACCCGCAACGGCGACCACCTGTCCATCGACATCCCGGCCTGGGGCGGTGGCGACCACGTCGGATGGAACCAGGACCCGGCCGGCACCCAGCGGCAGGGCCTCTACCAGGGCGGCACGGAGCTGGGCCAGAGCGGCGCCACCGACGTGCAGGGCAACGCGCCCAGCGCCCGCAGGCTGCCGTACCGGCTGGTCGTCACCGGTGACCGCGACGTGACCTACACGCCGTACTCGTCGCGCACGCGCACCGAGTGGGACTTCGTCTCGGAGGCGCCGACCGACGACGTCACCGTGGTGCTGCCGCTGGTGCAGCTCGACTACGGGATCGCCACGGACGCGGCGGGCCGCGCCGGGCGGCACGACACCCTTTCCGTCACCGCCGCCCATCTGCCGCGCGCGGGTCTGGCCGGCAGGATCGGCGCGGTGCGGCTCGAGTTGTCGTACGACGACGGCCGGACCTGGCACAAGGCCGACCGCGGCGGCGACGGACGGTTCCGCCTCGACGCCCCGCGCACGGCGTCCTTCGTCTCGCTGCGGGCGAACGCCGGGGACTCGGCGGGCAACTCCGTGCACCAGACGGTGATCCGGGCCTTCGGCCTGCGCTGAGGCGCACGCCCACCGGAGCCGCGGCACATGCGGCCGGTCCGTCCGCGGTGGTCGACCCCCGCGGCCGGACCGGCCTTCGTGCGCACTCATGCGACGGCCGGCCGGGACCCCGTGACCGTCACCCGATCGCCGGGGCCGCCTCCTGGCCGTCGAGGGGTACGTCCAGCCGGCCGGCCACGGCGGTCAGGGCCGTTCCCAGCGGGAGCGCGACCCGGGTGAGGGCGTGCCGGTCGCCCCGGGTCGCGTCGCGGTTGACGATCAGCACCGGCTTCCCGGCCTCGGCGGCCTGACGGACGAACCGCAGCCCGGACATCACCGTCAGCGAGGACCCGAGGACCAGCAACGCGGCCGCCCCCCGGACCAGTTCGCGGCACTGCTCGACCCGCGCGGGAGGTACGGCCTCGCCGAAGAACACCACGTCGGGCTTGAGGACCCCGCCGCAGACCACGCAGGGCACGACGTGGAAGTCCCCGACCTGGTCGTCGGTGAGGTCGGCGTCACCGTCCGGGTTGATCCCCGCGGCCACCGGCGCGAAGCCCGCGTTGGCCTCCTCCAGCCGCCGCGCGAGTTCGGCGCGCGGGCTGAGGGCGCCGCAGGTGAGGCAGACGACCCGGGCCAGGCTTCCGTGGAGTTCCACCACGCCCTCGCTGCCGGCGGCCTGGTGCAGGCCGTCGACGTTCTGGGTGATCACCCCCGAGAGCAGGCCGTGCCGCGCGAACGCGGCCACCGCCCGGTGTCCGGCGTTGGGACGCGCGCGGCCGAAGGTGCGCCAGCCCAGGTGGCTGCGCGCCCAGTAACGCCGCCGGGCCGGGGCGCCGCCGACGAAGTCCTGGTAGGTCATCGGGGTGTGCCGGCTCAGGCTCCCGCCCTCCCCCCGGTAGTCGGGGATGCCCGACTCCGTGGAGATGCCCGCCCCGGTGAGGACGAGTACGCCGCCACCGCCCAGCGCGTCCGCGACCGGCCCCACGTCCGTGGTACCCGGCGGCAGGTCCTCGGTCGGGGTCCAGCTCAAAGTGGGGCGCATGCGCATGCCGCAAGGGTACGCAACGGCGTGCCCCGCCCCCCTTCCCCGGTCGCGGACCGCACCGCCGGGGCGGGCGCACCGCCGCCGCCTCACGTCAGGAGGCGGGCGACCTCCGCGGGGTGGGCGAGGTGCGGGAAGTGGCCGCTGCCGGGCAGCACGGTGATCGTGACGTCCGGCAGGGCGCCGGAGAGCCACGCGCGGTACTCCGGGTCGGGCTCGGCGCCGGCGACGTAGTGGTACGGGGTGCCCTCGGCGGCGATGCGCTCCAGCCGGGCGGCGTTGCGCTCGTCGAGCGTCGCGGGCGGGGTGGTCAGCAGCTCGTCCCAGTACGCCAGCAGCAGCTCCGGCGCGGGAACCGCGTCCGGCCGGGCGAGGGCCCGTGCCTCGGGCGGCAGGCCGTCGATGCCCATGCGGCCGAGCAGGCCGTTCCAGATGGCGTCGTGGCCGGGGCCGCGCAGCACCTCGGCGTTGCGCTGCAGCATCTCCGCGAAGCCGCCGACGCGCAGGGGCTGGTCGATGTTGACGACACCGCTCGCCGGGTGGGCCGCGGCGTACGCCGTGGCGATGGCGCCGCCGAGGGAGTGCCCCACCACAACGGGCCGGGTCAGGCCCGCCTCGGTGACGGCGCGGTGCACCACGCCGGCGACGTCGTCCAGCCCGTGCCGGTCCAGCGGCGGCGACTGCCCGTGGCCCGGCAGGTCCACGACGAGGACACCGCGCGCCGGGTCGATGGCCCTCAGCTCCCGCAGCAGCGGGCCCCATCGGTGCCGGTCGTAGCTCAGCCCGTGCAGCAGGACGAGCGGCGGCCGCCCGTCCGGCTCGCCGTGGCGCTCCGCCCGCAGACCCGCGTACGTCGAGGGTGCTCCGCCGGTGCTCATGTGGGGTGTGTCCTTCCTGTGGTGCGTGCCGTACACCCAGGAGGCGTGACACCGCAGGGAACGATCCGTTCGTGACGGCCGTCACAGCCGCCAGCGGCCGGGACCGCCGGGGGCGGGCTGGTAGCGCATGACGCGGCCGGTGCGCAGGGACGCCCGCAGATGGGCGCCGGCGAGCGGGGCGGCTGCCTCGATGCGCCGGACGGTCCCCCACAGCGCCTTCGTCGCGCCGACGCGGGCCCGCTCCGCCTCGTTGCCGTGGGCGCGGGGGCGGCCGCCCAGACCGGCGGAACGCCGCAGTTCCGCGAGGAGCGCTCCGCGCTCGGCCTGTACGGCCGCGGCGGCGTCGACGTCCCCGGCGCGGTCGGCCGCGTCGAGCCGCTCGTCGAGCACGGCGAGCCGCCGGCGGTAGGCGGCGCGGGCCGTGTCGTCCAGCAGCGGCTCGGCGGGCGGGGCAGCCAGCCCGGAGCCGCCCGCCACGAGGTCGAGGGCGGGGATCTCCGCACCGGGCGCCGCCAGCAGCGAGCGGAGGTAGCGGGGCCCGCGCCCGTCGGGGACGAGGGCCGACTCACCACCGGCCTCCAGCCGCCAGTCCCGCCCGTCGAGCACCCAGTGCCACGGGCCGACGTCCGCTGCCGCCCCGGACGCGCACGCCGTCGGGGGCGCGGCGGAGGCCCGCGGGGTGCGGAGCAGCCCGTCCATGCCCAGGCGCTCGGCGATCGACCGGGCCTCCGCCCGGTCCTGCGCCGCCCGCTCCCGGTCCCCGGCGCCGCCCCGCCGGCTCAGGACGTCCGCCCGCGCCGCCAGGGTCCACGCGAGCCAGGGCAGGGCGCCGAGACGGCGGGACAGCTCCGCGGCCGCGTCGAAGTGGCCGAGAGCGGCCCCGGGCCTGTCGAGGCGTGCCGCCAGGCGGCCCAGGTAGTCGTCGACGGGACCGGTGATCGTGTTGGCCCCGCCCCACACGACCAGCCGTCCCCGGTGGGGCAGCAGCGCCTCGTACAGGGCCCCGGCGGCCGCCCGGCTCCCGGTGCGCGCGGCGACGGCCGCGAGGTCGGCCAGCGCGCCGGTCCAGCGCGGCCCGGTGCCGGCGAGGACCGCGGGCAGCAGCCGTTCGAGTTCCAGACCGGCTTCCACGTCGCGTCCCGACTCCAGCATCGCCCGCGCCGCCGTGGCCTCGAAGAAGTGCCCGGGCAGCCGGCGCGCCATCCGCTGCCAGGGTTCGACGGGGGCTTCGGCGCGCCCGCGTACGACGGCCAGCTGGTGGCGCACCGAGCCGGCCAGCCGCTCGGTGTCGCCCACGCCCGCCCTGCGCCCGGCCACGAGGACCTCGCCGGCGAGCGCCTCGGCTTCGTCGAACCGGCCGCGGACGGTGGCGAGCATCGCCTGCCGGGCGAGTGCCACCACGCGGGCGTCGGTCTGCCCGGCCTCTTCCGCGGCCCGCGCGTACACACCGAGCGCCGCCTCGGCCGCCGCCAGGTCGCCGGTCTCGGTGAGCGCCACGAAACGCCAGAACAGGCCGCGGCTCTCGGCCGCCGCGTCGCCCGCCCGGCGGGCCCGCACGACGATCTCCTCGGCGGTGGCGAGGCGTTCGGCGGTGGCGGCCGGGTCCCACAGCGCGTGCAGCCGGCTGTCGAGGACCTCGGCGACGGTCCCCGGGTCCCCGGACGCGCGGGCCAGGCCGAGCGCGGTGTCCGCCAGGTCGCGGCGGCGCGCCACGGCTGTGGTGTCGGCGAGCAGTTCGCGGGCGAGGCGGGCCAGTACGCGGGCGCGGACGGCCGGGGCGAGCGGCCGCTCGGCGGCCGCCTCCAGCAAGCGGACGAGCCCGAGGTCGAGTTCGAGGAACTGGGCGCGCGAGGGGGCGACCAGCGCCAGGTGCACCACCGGGTCGGCGTCGTCGTCCAGCCCCCTCAGCCGCGCGGCCAGCGACAACGCGGGGCCGGGAAGCCCGCCGGAGACCAGCCACAGGGCGTGCACGGCGTCGGGCGGCAGACCCGGCACGAGCCCCGTGAACTCCGCCCCTGGCAGTCCGCCCAGCCGCAGCTCCGTCCCGTGCCCGGTGAACTCCCGCGCGGCGGCCAGGACCGCCCGCGGCCCCGGGGGCGGGCCGGCACCGGGAGCCTCCTCCGCCGAGCCGTCACCGGTGCCGGCGTCGGCCTCGGCGTCGGCGTCGGCCAGGAGGAGGACGGGCTCACCCGGCCGTCGGGGCGCCGCCGCCGCAGGCCGGGTCGGCGCGCGGTCCCCGGTCCGTTCGACCCGTATGCCGCGCCGGGCGGCCAGCTCCGCCGCGGCGGCCAGCAGCGCGGTCTTGCCCACCCCCGGCGGCCCGGTGACGACCAAGCGCTCGCCGGCCCCCGCTCGCAGCCGGTCGAGGAGGGCCCCGATCGCTGAAAGCTCCTGGTCACGGCCGATGAGGGACACGCCTCAGCCTAACCGGGGCCGTGGCTGCGGCGGCGAGGCGACGGCGGATGCCCACGGGTCCCGGGGCGGTCCGGCCCCGTCAGACCTGTACGGTGCCGCCGTCGACGAAGAGTTCCGTGCCCGTGACGAAACGGCTCTGGTCGGAGGCGAGGAAGAGGACCACGTCCGCGACGTCGTCCGGGGCGCCGATGCGGCCGAGCGGGATCCGGGAGACCAGGGACTCCTTCAGCCGCCTGCCCTCCTCCGTGTCCGCCGCGAGGGCCGCGTCGAGCTGGGCCGTGGCGATCGTGCCGGGGCTGACGGCGTTGACGCGGATGCGCCGCCCCTTCAGCTCGTTGGCCCAGGTGCGGGCGAAGGAGCGGATCGCCGCCTTCGTGGCCGAGTAGACGCCGAAGCCCTCGGGCCCCTCGACCGTCCAGATCGAGGCCGTGAGGATGACCGACGCACCGTCGTTCAAGAGCGGGAGGGCCTTCTGCACCGTGAGCACCGTGCCCTTGACGTTCACCCCCAGGACGAGGTCGAGGTGCTCCTCCGTGATCTCGGCGAGCGGCGCCCGCTCCCCCACCCCGGCGTTCGCGAACAGCACGTCGACGCGCCGGCCGTCCGCGGCGACGCGCTCGTAGAGGTGGTCCAGGTCACCGGGGGCGGCGACGTCGCCCCGCACGCCGGTCGCTCCGGTCCCGAGGGACGCGACCGCGGCGGCGAGCTCCTTCTGCCGGCGGCCGGTGACGTAGACGTGGGCGCCCTCGTCCGCGAGACGGCGGGCGGAGGCCAGGCCGATCCCCGCCGAGCCGCCGGTCACCACCGCCGTCCTCCCGTCGAGCTGCCCCATCACGTCCTCCTGGTCCGGGCTGCCGTCGGCACCATGGGCACGGCCCACGGGTCATGGTGGCAAACATCATCCGCGGTCGCAGCCGGTGGACCGGCTCAGACGCCGTAGATCCGTTCGGGCCGCACGATCACGGCCGTGCGGCGGTCCGCGGCCATGACCCGGTCGTACTCGTCCCAGTCGTCGTGGGTGCCGCCGGCCGCGGTGAAGATCTCGCGGAGCAGCAGCCGCACGCCGTCGGTGTCGACCGCCGGGTGCGGGTCGTCGGGGCCGATGATCTCGGCGGCGCCTTCCACCGTCGCCCAGTGCCACCCCGAGCGGACGGAGGCGGCGAGCCGGGGGCGCTCCCTGAGGTTGCCGAGCTTGACCTTGCCGTAGGTCACGAAGGCCACCACGTCCGCGTCGGCGAGCGGATGCCTCATGACCGCGAGGTTGACCACCGAGGACTGGATGGTGCTGTCGGCGCGCAGCGTCGACACCGTGCCCAGGCCCTGTTCGGCGCGGGCGAGTTCCGCGAAGTCGTTCAACGTTGCCACGTCGGTTTCCCCTGCCGGTCTCGGTTCGGGTGCGGGGCCGCGGACACGACCTGTCGGGACGTCCGCGGCATGCGTCGGGACCACGATGACACGTCGTCACCCCGCCGACCCGCCGGCGGTTCCGCGGTGGCGGTCACCAGGGGCGATCCCGAGTTGCGGGGTGACAGGGCGGCACATAGCGTCTCGTCTCGTCCGAACACCCTCATATCGGCCCTCGGCCCTCGGCTCACGTGCCGGCCCGCGCTCCCGGGCCACGGCGGCTCCCTGCCGGGCATCGGCGCCCGGGCATCCCTGCCACGTATCCGCGCGGCGCACGAGACTTCCCTCCCGGGAATCGGGACGACCGGAGATCTGCCATGCCCGACCTTTCCAGTCTGCTATCTCGGCGAAAGATCCTGCTCTCCTCAGCCGCCGCGGCGACCGCGGCGACCACGGGCGCGTTCGGCCTGGCCTCCCGGACGCCGGAGGCGGCGAAGGGGACGGCGGCGGCAGCGGACGCCACGGCCGTGCGGCCCTTCCGCGTCGACATCCCGGAAGCGGACCTCGACGAACTCCGCCGGCGCGTCGACGCCACGCGGTGGCCCGACCGCGAGACCGTCCCCGACCAGTCCCAGGGCGTCCAGCTGGCGACGATGAAGATGCTCACGCGCTACTGGGGAAAGGACTACGACTGGCGGAGGATCGAGACGAAGCTCAATTCCCTCCCGCAGTTCAAGACCAGGATCGACGGGCTCGACATCCACTTCATCCACGTCCGGTCGCGCCACGCGGACGCCCTGCCGATGATCCTGACCCACGGCTGGCCGGGCTCGGTGCTGGAGTTCCTCAAGGTCATCGGCCCCCTGACCGACCCCACCGCCCACGGCGGCCGCGCACGGGACGCCTTCCACCTCGTCATCCCCTCGATGCCCGGGTACGGCTTCTCGGAGCGGCCCACCACCACCGGCTGGAACCCCAGCCGCATCGCCCGCGCCTGGGCCGTGCTGATGCAGCGTCTGGGGTACACGCGTTACGTCTCCCAGGGCGGCGACTGGGGCTCGGTGGTATCGGACAAGATGGCGGCGCAGAAGCCCCCCGGGCTGATCGGCATCCACGTGAACATGCCGGCCACCGTGCCGCCGGACCTCGCGAAGAGGCTCGCCTGCGGAGACCCGGCCCCGGCCGGCCTCTCCCCCGACGAACGGGCCGCGTACGACAAGCTCAACGCCTTCTACAAGACGGGCTCCGGCTACTCGGCCATGATGGTCACCCGCCCGCAGACCGTGGGGTACGGGCTGACGGACTCGCCCGCGGGCCTCGCCGCCTGGATGTACGACAAGATCGCCGCCTGGACCGACAGCGACGGCGACCCGCTGCGGGTGCTCACCAAGGACGAGATCCTCGACGACATCAGCCTCTACTGGCTGACCGACACGGCGGTCTCCTCCGCGCGGCTGTACTGGGAGAACAACGCCAACAACTTCAACGCCGTGTCGGTGGACATCCCCGCGGCCATCACGGTGTTCCCCGGCGAGATCTACCAGGCGCCCCTGAGTTGGGCGGAACGCGCCTACCACGACCTCGTCTACTACAACAAGGCTCCCCGCGGCGGCCACTTCGCGGCCTGGGAGGTCCCCGGCATCTTCGCCCAGGAACTGCGCGCCGCGTTCTCGGGCCTGCGCGACGCCGGCACGCCGGGCAAGTAGCGGGGAGGCGGACGTGACCGGGCGCTTCGACCCCCACGGAGTGCTGCCGCGGGTGCCCGGGTTCACGCCGACCGGCACGGACATCGCCGGCGGGAAGACCCTGGGCGTCGCGCAGCGCAGCGGCATGTTCGGCAGGCTGGGCGAGGACCGTTCGCCACGCCTGGAGTGGAGCGGCCGGCCGGCCGGGACGCGAAGCTTCGCCGCTTCCCGGGGCGGGGCCCCGTCGAGGAGAAATGTGCGGCCCCGCGGTGGCTCATCACCGCGGGGCCGCGTCCCCATGCCCGGGCAAGGGGCGTCCCCACACCCGCAGTGCTTGCCCGGTCAATGAAGTAGAACATTGAACGTAAATACGGGCAAGTAGCTTGAGTTGCCATCAATTCTTGAAGGCTGTCTCCGGTCGGGACAGCACCTTCGAAGGCGTGCCTGCCGGCCGGCCCCGGCACCGAAAGGCATCAGGGCCTGGGAGGGGTCACCACGCGAACCCGCGGTCGTGGATCGCCCGCAACCACGGTTCCCGGCAGGCGGGCATGCGCGCGAGCGTGCTCCGGAACGCGGGGAGGGACGGGTGGAACGGCGCCTGCGGGTGCGGCGGCAGCGGGTCGTCCCGCTCCACGCCCTCGGGCAGCCCGCCGACGACCGGAAGCCGCGTCCGGTGGGGCGGGAAGGCCAGTTCGGCCCAGAGCCCGGCCTCGAGGGGCACGGCCACCGCGCCGCCGCTCGGCCGCCACACCTCGCCGGTCTGCGGATGGACCGGCACCAGCACCAGCCCCGCGGCCGGCTCGCCGAGACCCGGCCCCGCCAGGTCCAGCCGCTGCGCACCCTCCCCGGGGGGCAGCAGCGAGGCGAGGGTCCGGCCGAGGAGCTCGGCGACCGGGCCGGGCGTCACCTCGACCGGCCCGCCTCCGGCGGCCACCGCCACGTGGGCCAGTGCCACGCCCGCCGGGATGTCCTGGAACTCGCCCAGCCGACAGCCCAGCGCACCCTCGGCCGGCAGTTCCGCCCAGTCCATGACCGGCCGCTCCGGCGGGCCGGGCAGCCGCACCACCGCCCGCGGAAGGAGGCGGACCATCTGCCACCGGCCGCAGTCGTCGATCCGCGAGCCCACCGGCAGCCCGCAGCCCAGGCACGCGAGGTTCGGGCCGCCACTCCCGTCGATCCCCAGGCAGTACCCCTCGGTCCGCTCGGGGACGAGCCCCGCACCGCGCACGTCGCCTGGTGCGAGCAGGACGGTGTCCGACGGTCCGTCGGACACGGACACGACCGGCGCGAAGATCCCCCGGGTCGCGGCCTCCTGCTCGTCGACCTCGTCCCACAGCCGCCAGGGCGGCCCGTACGGCTGGGGGTCGACGGCGTAGGTCCCCGCCTCCAGAAGCGGCGGATGCAGCGTCTCCCAGTGGGTGTCGCACAGGTGGATCGGCAGTGCGACCCGCGACACCCCCACCGTCAGTGCCGATCCGCAGCCCGCACACCCGAACACCGCCAAGCCGTCCCCTCCCGCCGCCGGAGCCTGCATCCCACCAGGCCACCGCCCGGGTCGCAATGCCTTTTCCCCGGCGGGCCGATGCCCGCACCGAAGGGTGGTTCACGCCGGTGGCTCGGCCCCCGGGAAGGCACGCACCTGCCCGACGAGCCTGCGTTTGTCCTCGCCGGGGGCGTGGCCGGTCGTCGCCTCGAAATGCCACTCGCCGCCGGGCAGCCGGTCGCGCGGGCCCCACGTCAACCGGACGCGCTCTCCGTCGTGTTCGGCGGAGAGCGTCAGGTCGCGTTCGCTCCAGTGACCGGCAGGCGCGGGTACCTCGGGGCCCGGTGCCGCGGCACCCTGTGGACGTCGCCCACGCGCCATGAGGTGGTGCCGGTCGGCGGCCTGGAAGACCACATGCGCCGGCCCCCTGGTGGCCGGTGGGCCCGGGTGCTCGAGTCTCCGGAGTCGCGGGCCGGGCCGGCCCGGCTGCGGCCCGGACGGGGAGGTGAGCGTGGACGCCACTCCGGCGGGGGCACCGTGTGTGTGATGTGATCGCGTGGGGGGCGCGGTGACGTGCCCCGAGAGCGTCCCGACAGGAAAGGTGCCGTCATGAACGACCGGGTCAGTCCCGTCCGCCGCCCTGAGGGGATCAGCGTCCTCGGTGGCCCCACCACGGTGATCGACGTCGGCGGGCTGCGCCTGGTGTCGGACCCCACCTTCGACGATCCGGGCGACCACGGGTACCTCACCAAGACCGCGGGGCCGGCCGTCGGCGAGGACGCCCTGGGAAAGGTGGACGCCGTCCTCGTCAGCCATGACCTCCATCCCGACAACCTGGACACCCGCGGCCGCGCCTTCGCCCTCGGGTCGCCCCTCGTCCTGACCGGGCCCGCCGCCGCACGGCGCCTGGGCCCTCCGGCCCAGGGGCTCCCGGCCTGGGAGAGCGTCGAGCTCCCCCGCCCTTCCGGCGGTACCGTCACCGTCCTCGCCGTCCCCGCACAGCACGGTCCCGACGACGGCGAACGCGACGAGCAGGGGCATGTGAACTGCGAGGTCACCGGCTTCGTCCTGACGGGGGACGGGCTCCCGACCGTCTACGTCAGCGGTGACAACGCCTCGCTCGCGGTGGTGGCGGAGATCGCCGGGCGGGTGCCGCCCGTCGACGTGGCCGTCCTGTTCGTGGGCGCGGCGCGCGTGCCGTCGAAGATGCGCGGCAGGCCGCTGACGCTCACCGCGCAGCGGGCCAGTGCCGCGGCCGCGGTGCTGGGGTCGCCGGTGGTCGTGGCCGCCCATTGCGACGGATGGGCGCACTTCAGCGAGACCCGCTCCGACATCGAGCGGGCCTTCGACGACGCCGGCATCGCCGGCCGGCTGCACACCGCGGGCAACGGCGAGTGGATCGACCTGGGCCACCCGGTCACCGCGCGCTGACCGGGACCGGGACATGGATCCCCCATCTGACTTTAAATGACGCACTCAGCCGTGATAGCTTCTGCCCCGGCAACGGGACAGGTCGCATCGGCGTAGACGACCGGTCACTTTCATCCTGTGGTGATCCGCTCGGCGCCGCTACGGGCAACGCGGCGGCCGGCGACCTGTCCCGCTGTCCCCCGAAAGGCGAGCCGGAAAAGAATTCTCGCGCGGAGATGTCGAGAACCCGTGACCCGCTCCGTCCCCGTGGTGAAGGCGGCCAGAATGGGCCGCACCGGCACCAAGGAGCCCCACGATGGCCAAGTACCTCCTGCTCAAGCACTACCGCGGCGCACCGGCCGCGGTGAACGACGTGCCCATGGACCGGTGGACGCCCCAGGAGATCTCCGACCACGTCCAGTACATGCACGACTTCGCCGCCCGCCTGGAGAAGACCGGCGAGTTCGTCGACGGCCAGGCGCTCGCCCCCGAGGGCGCCTGGGTCCGCTACGACGGCGAGGGCCGCCCGCCCGTCACCGACGGCCCCTTCGCCGAGACCAAGGACCTCATCGCCGGCTGGATGATCATCGACGTCGACACCTACGAACGCGCCGTCGAACTCGCCGGAGAGCTCTCCGCCGCCCCCGGCGCCGGCGGCCGCCCCATCCACGAGTGGCTCGAGGTCCGCCCCTTCCTCACCACCCCGCCCACCATCACCGAGTGACCGCCCGGGCGGGACGTACGCCCTGGTCGCCCGCGCCGCCCGGCGCCCGCGATCTCCTGCCCGGATGCGGGAACTCCTTTGCGGAAAGCACACGTTGAGCGGTTGACCACGGGCTTGTCCGGGTCGACGGCCAGCGCATCGCGCGACAGTCAGGGAGGGTTCAGCACATGGACGACATCTTCGGGGAGATCGTCGAAGAGATCGTGGAGGAGACCGCCGAGGAGATCGGCGGGGAGGCCGCCGAGGACATCGTCGAGGGGCTCTTCGACTGACCGTGGACCCCACGGCATGCGGCGGCGGTCCGGCCGCCGCCGCATGCCGGGCGCACCGAGAGGCCGAGGCGGCGAACGCCCGGTCAGAAGGCCGGTTCCGGCCGGTCGTCCGGCGCCGCCGCCGGGAAGGGGGCGTGGCGGACGTACCACTCGGTTCCCAGCACCCGCTCCCGTGCCTCCGCCGGCAGGCCGGCGATCAGCCCCGGCAGTCCGCCGCGTTCGACCTCGCTGCGGTGCGCCAGCACGGCCGCGGTCTTCTGCCTCAACCAGGGACGGACGTCGACGGTCGCGGTGACCTCTTCGTCCGGCACGGCGTACACGGCCCTGCGCGCACCGATCACCTCCCTCAGCGAGGCCAATGCCGAGTGCGGATGGGTGGCCAATTGGAGTGAGCGCGGGCGCCAGGGAGGGCCGGCGTCGGGGTGGAGCCGGCCGAGCGCGGCCGCGTGGACGGCGAGCCCGGTCACCCGGTGGGTGTGCACGTGGTCCGGGTGGCCGGGCAGTCCGCCGTAGGCGTCGTGGGTGACGACGACGTCCGGGCGGAACTCCCGGATGTGCGCGACCAGCCGGCGCACCGCCTCGCCGAGCGGCGCGTCGCAGAACCTCGGGGAGCCGGGGGCCGACGCGGGCACCCGGGCGTCGGCGTAGCCGAGCATCCGCGGTTCGTCGGCGCCGAGGATCCGCAGCGCGTCGGCGAGTTCCGCCGCGCGTACGGTGTCCGCGGCCCAGGTCGCCGTGACGACCGCGGTACGGGCGCCGGCGGCCGCGCCGCGGGCCAGTACCCCGCCCGCCGACAGCGACTCGTCGTCCGGGTGGGCGAAGATCCCGAGCAGGCTCGGCACGGGCATGGACGGACCGCCTTCCCTCGGGCTGCGGGCAGCGGCCCGCGGGAGCAGGCGCCTTCCGACGTCGTCCGCTCCGGTGGGCCGCTTCACCCCTCGCGTCGATGGTCCCAGGGCGTCACAGGAGCGCGTCGAGGACCCACAGCTCGGCGAGGTGGAAGAGGAGGGCGCCCACCGGCGTGAGCGCGGCGCACAGCCAGTAGCGGCGCACCCCGGCGCGAGCCAGGCAGACGGTCAGAAGGGCGGTGAGCAGGGCGCCGACGGCCAGGACAACGGTCGCCTCGCCCCAGTAGTGGAGCGTCAGGCCCAGCCAGAGCCCCTCCCCCGGCACCACCGTGCCGATCACGGCCCCCGCCACGGCCCGTACGTCACCCCGTCCGTGCCGCGCGGTCCATCCGGCCCACCCCAGCAGCGGCCCTCCGGCCGGCCCGGCCAGGCCCCACACGGCGGCTGTGCCGAGTCCTCCGGCGCCGAAGGTGTCCCCGAGCGTGGACGCCGTGTAGTAGCCGGCGCACGTGGCGAGCATCATCACCGCTCCGGCCCAGGCGGCGAGCGGCCGTGAACGTATCAGGGCACCGGCCGCGGCGGTCCAGATGATCCACGTGGACGAGGAGTTGGTCGCCCGCTCGAGCAGGGGCGTGGTGCCGTGCAGGCCGTAGGTGGCCCAGCCGAGCAGCAGCCCGAAGACCACGGTGACGGCCAGGACGACGACGGCCTCACCGCGTCGGCCGGGGCGGGACGCGAGGGATGCGGTAACCATGGCGCGCACTATCCAAGCCGTCTAAACACGCGATGTATAGCGGGACGGAGGCGACGGCACGGCGCGGGGCGGACTCACGGCACCCCGGCCGGGCGTGGCACGCTCCCCCGGGCACCGTCCATGTGGTGCGCCCGGATGAAGACGAACAGCCCGGCCACGATGTCGTCCGACAGCCCGGCCAGCACCGAGTCCGGCGAGTCGTCGGTGGAGTGGGCGATGGCCTCCACGAGACGGGCGAGGTCGCCGACCGCGGCCGCCTCCACTCCCCCCGGGTCCGTACGGTCGTCGGCAGTCGGTCGGCCGGTCATGCTCCTCCTCCGGTGGGGGTGGGTGCCCGCGTCCGCCGGCGGGCCCTGCCGTGACATGGACGAGGCCGCCCGCGCGGGTGTGACAGCCCGAGGGCCGCCGCCGGCGCACTCGACCGTGCCGGTTTGATCGCCACTTGAGGCTTTTCGACCCCATCCCGCGTGGCGCAAAGGTGACTTGTCCTGTGAACGACAGCACGACGGGGCTGACCTCGAGGAACACCCACGTCACGCTGCCCCCATGAGTCACTTGAACAACAGATGGCGGGCGGGCGTCACCAGCCCCCGGCCGCAGCTCGTGGCGGCGACCGCTCTCGCAGCCCTGCTGGCGGGACTCGCCGTGACCCCCGGCGCCGCCCACGGGACCGAACCCGCCGACGCGGCGGCGCGACCCCAGGCCGCCGGCGTCCCGCCGACCGCCCGGCAGCAGGTCACCCTCATCACAGGTGACCGGGTCACGCTGGAGACGGACCCCTCCGGCAGGCAGAGCGTGTCGGTCGAGCCCGCCGAGGGCCGCGAGCACATCCGGTTCCTCAAGCGTCAGGACGGCGGGAAGTGGACGGTCGTACCCGTTGACGCGCTGCCCCTGCTCGCCGCGGAGCGGCTGGACCGCGCGCTGTTCGACGTCTCGGCCCTGGTGAAGGGGAAGTACGCGGAGCGCGGGAGCCTGCCGCTGATCGTCCAGTACACCGGTGCGGCAGGCACAGCCGAGCGGCGGCTGACCGCGGCAGGCGCCGGCGAGGTCGACGCCATCGCCGGGACCTCCTTCGCCACGGTGTCCGAAGGCCGCCGGGACGCGGGCGCGTTCTGGAAGGGCATCGCTCCCGGCACGGCCGACGCGACGGTCCTCGGCGCGGGTGTGCGCCGGGTCTGGCTCGACGGTCGCGCCAAGGTGCAGCTCGACACGACGGTGCCGCGCATCGGCGCGCCGCACGCGTGGGAGAAGGGCCTGACCGGGGAGGGCGTCAAGGTCGCGGTGCTGGACACCGGCTACGACCCGAACCACCCGGACCTGAAGGGGCTGGTGGTGGACTCGGCGAACTTCACCGGTGAAGCGGACACCACCGACGGCCACGGCCACGGCACCCACGTGACCTCGACGGTGGCCGGTTCCGGTGCGGCCTCCGGAGGCCGCTACAAGGGCGTGGCACCGGGGGCACGGATCCTCGCAGGCAAGGTCTGCACGGCCGACGGCAACTGCGACGACTCCGCCGTCATCGAGGGCCTCGCCTGGGCCGCCCAGCACGGCGCGAAGGTGATCAACCTCAGCCTGGGCGACACCGACACCCCCGGGACCGACGCGGTGGAGGCCATGGTCGACACCGTGACGCGTGACCACGGCACGCTGGTGGTGGCCGCCGCGGGCAACAACGGGTCGGGCAGCCGGGTCTCCTCGCCGGCCTCCGCCGACCGGGCGCTGGCCGTCGGTGCCGCCGAGACCGACGACGACCGCGCGGAGTTCAGCTCGGTCGGCCCGCGCACCGGCGACTCCGGCCTGAAGCCGGACCTCATCGCCCCCGGGGTGAACGTCACCGCCGCCATGGCCGGCGGGACCACCGCCGAGGACGGCTACGTCGCGATGAGCGGCACCTCCATGGCCACCCCGCACGTCGCGGGCGCCGCCGCCATCCTCTTCCAGCAACACCCCGACTGGACCCCGGAGCAGGTCAAGCGGCGGCTGATGCAGACCACGGACGGCGCCAAGGAGCGCGGCGCCTACTACCAGGGCGCCGGACGTGTGGACGTCGCCCGCGCCGTCGACCAGCAGGTCACCGCCGACACCACCGCCCTCGACTTCGGCCTGGTCCAGTGGACCGACGGCGTGCGGAACCCGGTGAGCCGGACGATCACCTACCGCAACCCGGGCACCGCGCCGGTCACCCTGCACGTGACGCACAACGCCGGCCGCGGCGACCGCGACGAGCCCGCCCCCCAGGGGCTCTTCCGGCTCGGCGCCGACCAGGTCACCGTGCCCGCCGGCGGCACCGCGGACGTCACCCTCACCGTGGACCCGCGCGCCACCACCGAGTACGCCGCCTACAGCGGCGTGGTCCGCGCGACCACCGCCGACGGCGGCGTGTCGGTCCGCGTCCCGTTCGGCATGGACCTGGAGCAGCCCTCGCACGAACTGCGGCTGACCCTCAAGGACCGCGCGGGCAAGGCCCCCGCGTACGCCTACCTGCTGATCGACTCCGCCGACGGCGGGACCTACGAGCGGGAACTGCTCGGCGAGTCCGGCACCACGCTGCGCCTGCCGAACGGCACCTACTCCGTGAGCGGCTTCTTCTTCGACGCCGACTTCACCGAGGCGACCGTCGTGGGCGTCCCGAAGGTCGTCACGACCGCCGACCGGTCGGCGACCATCGACGCGCGCGCCGCCGAGCCCGTCACGATCTCCGCCCCCAGCCGCACCGCCCGCATCCTCTCGACGGAGATCGGCACCATCAGCCAGGGCGACGAACTGCTGTCCGTCACCGTGAACGACGCGGTCGGCGACGACCACGTCGAGCACCTCTACGCCACTCCGACGGCGCGGTACAAGGACTCGAAGTTCACCTACCTCGTCAACTCCGTCTGGGGCGAGCCCGCCGCCGGCGGCGGCAACCCGCCGTCCGCGTACTACCTGACCCGGCCCGTACACGGCGCCATCCCGGCCGACCCCGGCTACCGCCCCCGCAGGTCCGAACTGGCGCAGGTGAACACCACCTTCGCCGCCACCGCCCCGGGCACCACCGCGACGCGCCTGCTGTACATGTACGTCGACAACGTCCGCTTCGCCCTGCAGCGGATGGACGGGCTGCGCGTCCCGGACCGGCGCGTCGACTACTTCTCGGCGGCCGACGGTCTGAGCTGGCAGACCGGCTTCGACCAGTGGAACATCTTCGACCCCGACAGCCCGCGCGGGCAGATGTACCTCGGCACCCTCCGCGGCTACCGGAGCGGGGCCGAGTTCGAGGAGCGCTGGAACCAGGGGGTCCAGGCGGTCGGCTTCTCGCCCCAGTACATGGACACCTTCCGCGACGGCGACGACCTGTGGATCGGCGTCCAGGACGCCGCCAACGGAGGCATGGACCTGGTGGCCGGAACGTCGACCAGCCGTGAGCCGAAGTGGGAGCTGTCGCGCAACGGCGAAGCCGTCCCGGACTTCTACGGCTTCGCCACGGTCCCGGGCGACCCCACCCCCGCCGACTACCGCCTGACGCTCGACCAGGACCGCGACCTGGCCCCGCTCAGCTCCGTCTCCACGAAACTGCGGGCCGAGTGGCGGTTCCGGTCGCAGACCACGGCGACCCCGCAGACGCTGCCGCTGTACGCGGTGCGCATGGGCCCGGAACTCGACGAGTGGAACCGCGCCCGCGCGGGACGTGAACTGCGCATCCCGGTCCTGATCCAGCGCCCGGTCGGTGCCGCCGGGATCGCGATCCGCACCTTCACCACGGAGGTCTCCTACGACGAGGGCAGGACCTGGCGCCCGGCGAAGGTCACCGGCTCCGGCACCGAGCGCACGGTGACCGTCGACCACCCGCGCCACGCGGCGGGCGGCTCGGTCAGCCTCCGCACGTACGTCAAGGACGCGGCCGGCAACACCTTCAAGCAGACCGTCGTCAAGGCCTACCTGCTCAAGTAGCCCTGCACGACGCACAGGCAGGGCCCGCCGGTTCCGTCCGGCGGGCCCTGCCGCCGTGTTGTGCGGGCGGGCCCTCTGCGCCCGCTGCGCCCGCGGTCACGCGAAGTCCGCGGAGGACGCCAGGCCCTCGACGAACGACCGGAAGTCCGGGGCGAGGAACAGCTCCTCCTCGAGTTCCGCGTCGAACCACGTCACGGAGGGTTCCCCGTGCGGCCCGCACACCCGGTAGTCCAGCGCGACCGAGCAGGGCCCGTTCCCCGAGACCAGCACCACCGGGGTGGGCAGCCCCCATTCCCCCACCAGGTACGGGCTGTCGAGCAGGGAGAGTGCTTGCCCGCTGCGCCCGATGCCCATGACGAACTCGAACGGGACGTGGTCGGCGCTCCACGAGGTCGGCGCGCTCGTGGGGAAGGCGTCCCTGGCGGCCGCGACCACGCCACCGTTCTGATGGCGCAGCAAGGCCTGCAGGGAGCCGGGGAGCGTGACGCCCAGCGCGTGCTCGGCCTCCGCGACGGCCCGGCCGGTCAGGGGCGGCTGCGTCCCGTACAGGTCGCCGGGGTCCCAGAGGGAGCGGAGGAGGTCTTCGAAGCGTGCCATGGCCATGGCCGGAATCGTAGGAGCCGCGGCCGCTGCTCCGGCGCCTGGTCCGGGAGCGGCGGCAGTTCAGTAAAGTCCTGGCATGCTGCTTTTCCACTTCACGCGGCCGGAGCGGTGGCCGCTGATCCTGGCAGACGCAGAGATCAAGGCCACCTGGCCGACGGATCAGGAGGACCTGCCGGAACTGGCGCGGAGCGTGCACCTCACGTCCGACCCCAGCCCCGCCTCGCTCCCGGAACCCTTCCGGGACTGCACGGTGCGGTTCACCGTCGAGGTGCCGGCGCCGGAGGCGCAGCGCTGGCACGCCTGGGCGGGGACCAGGCTGCCGGCCCAGACCGTCCACGTGCTGACCGCGACGCACTTCGGTGAGCGCCCCGACGAGTGGTTCGTCGTGGAGCGGGCGATCCCGTCGGCGGAGTGGGTGTCGGTCGTGGACCTGCAGGTGCAGAAGCCGCTCTGGCCCGGTCCGTAGGACCGGCGGCGGGCACGCGCCTGACGCGCCCGCGCCGCTCGCCGCGGGAAGCACGGGACACCGGCACTACGCAAAGACCCGTCGCGCGTGCATGCTGGTGCCTTCCGGCGGAAACGGGGGGCCAGTGGGAACGGTGACTCATGGCGTGGCGCGCGCCCGCGCGGGATCGGCCTTGGCCGCGGCCTTCCTCCTGCTGCCCCTGGTCGGGTGCGGGCTGGCCGGGGCCGGTGTCGTCCCGGAGGGCGCGATCTCGCTCGGCCTGTTCCCGGCGATCGCGGGCTTCGTCCTTCTGCCCGTGTTGTGCGAGGAGCGACCCCCGTTCCGGCACTCGTCGTCGCGTCTGACCGCGCGCACCCTGACCGGCGAACGGTCGGTCGACCTCGACCGGATCACCGGCGTCCTGCTCCTGACGTCCTTCTCGGTCGGCGGCGCGCAGCGGACCCTGCTGGTGCGCGATGCCGACGGTGTGCGCCTGGGCCTCACGACCGAGCGAAGCCGAAGGAAGCTGCGCCGGGCGATCGAGAAGGCGGAGGCGAACGCCGCGCGAGGAGTCCCCGGGCCCCGGGTGAGCCGAGCCGCCCGGACCCATCTGGGTCTCGCCCCGGGGCGTGGTCTCGCCGTCCACACGACCCTCGTCTTCCTGCTCGTGACGGTGTCCGCTAGCCTCTACGTGGCTGCTGCGCTGCGACTGGGCGGGCAGTAGACCTCGTCATACGATCTGCGGGCGCGAGGCCTTCGTCCGGACGTCACGGACGGAACGGTGCGGCATCCTCACCCTTCATGGGCACGGTAGATTGGCCCTCGTGAGGGAACGTGGACCGGTCGCCTGGCCGCCTGCTCCGATCAGGACCGAGCGGCTCGTGCTCCGCGCGTCAGCGGCCCGTGACCGTGCGGCGCTGATCGAGCTGTTCGCCTCGCCGGAGGTGGGCACGTACATCGGCGGTGCCCGGCCGCGTGACGAGTTGGAGCGCGAGGTGCCGGAAGTGCCCGGGCGGCGCCCCGGCTTCTTCGTGGCCGAACTCGACGGAGCGGCGATCGGCATCGTCACGCTCGATCGGCACGCCCCAGAGCGCCCGGGTCACGTCCGTCCGGAAGACGGGCAGGCCGCCCTCGGCTACATGTTCCTGCCGCATGCGTGGGGTCAGGGTTACGCCGCCGAGGCATGTTCGGCGGCACTCCGATGGTTCGCCGACACGCACCCGGGCGCGCCCGTGGTGCTCACCTCCCAGACCGCCAACGCCCGCTCGATGGGCCTCGCGGCGAAGCTGGGGTTCACCGAGGTGGAGCGGTTCGAGGAATACGGCGCCGAGCAGTGGCTCGGCGTCCGGTCCCCGGTCACGCCGTCCTGAAAGTCCGTTCGTGGAGCGACGACGTCGACGTGACGCCGGTGGCCGCGCGCCGCTGGTTGCGGGCACGCCCCTGATCCGGAACGACCGGTGCCCCACGGGCTCGGCAACACTGCCCGGCGCCCGCTGGGCGCTCCCGGTCGCCCCGCCGCGGCGGGGAAATTGACACGTCAAGCACTCGGGTGCTTGTCTTGGCAAGGAGATTCGGGGGGCCCAGTGGCGCGGCCGAAGTCCGGTGCTCTCCCCGGCGACGTCCATCCGAGGCAGGACAGGATCATGGCTGAACGTATGACGCGCGGCTTCGTCGTGACGGACCGCGAGCCGAGGTGCCCCTTCGACCCGTCGCCGCGGCTCGCCGCGATGGGGCGGCAGGAGGCGGCGACCCGGGTCGCGATGTACGAGCCGCGGTTCGGGGACGCCGACGTGCTGGTGCTGTCGCGTTACGCGGACGTGCGGGCCGCCCTGGGCGACCCGCGACTGCAGTACGGGACCCTTCCGCTCGCCGATGGGAGTCCGCGGACCTTCATGCCCGGCTTCCTGCCCGACTTCCACGGCGCGGAGCACACGAGGCTGCGGCGGATGATCGCGGGGGCCTTCGCGCCCAAGCGGGTCAGGACGCTGCGCCCGATGGCGGAACGGATCATCTCCGAGCGTCTGGACGCCATGGAGGAGGCCGGGCCCGGCGTGGACCTCGTCGAGGCGTACGCCGTCTCGGTGCCCTCGATCGTGATCGGCGAACTGCTCGGCGTACCGGCCTCGATGCACCGGGAGTTCCACTCCATCAGCGCGGGGGTCGTCAACTTCGCCAACTCCCCCGCCGAGTACTTCGGCCTCCTCGCCACGTTCGGCGAGTACATGAAGAACATGGTCGAGGAGATCCGGCGGCACCCCACCGACGGCCTCATCAGCACCCTGCTGCGGGAGCGGCCCGGGGACGTCGGGGACCAGGAGGTCATCGGACTGTCCAGCGCCCTCGTGGTGGCCGGTCACGAGACGACCGCATCGATGATCGGCGTGAGCGCGCTCGCGCTGATGCGGCGCCCGGACCAACTCGCCGTGCTCCTGGACGAGTCGCGGTCCACGCGGGACGCCGTGGAGGAACTCCTGCGCTACATGAGCGTCTCGGGCACCTTCCCCCGCGCGGCGGCCGAGGACCTCACTATCGGCACGGCGCGGGTAAAGGCCGGCGAGCGCGTCCTGGTCTCGCCGCTCAACGCCAACCGCGACCCGGAACTCGTGCCGGAGCCTGACCGGCTGGACCTGACCCGTGAGGCGGTCCCCCACATGGCGTTCGGGTTCGGGAGCCACCAGTGCCCCGGGCAGCACCTGGCCCGCCTGGAACTGGAGGCGGCCCTGCCCGCGCTCTTCCGGCGCTTCCCCGGTCTGCGGCCCGCGGTGCCGGACGAGGAACTGGTCTTCCACCGCGACGGACCCAACGTCTACAGCCTGCAGGCCCTTCCCGTCACCTGGTGAGCCCCCGCGGCACGGGCGGGCGGGGCGAGAACCGGTCTCGCCCCGCCCTGTCACCCGTCGCCCGGGGGCGGGTGCCGTCAGCGCAGCGTGTACGCCATCGGGATGGTCTGGCGGACGGTGTTGCCCTGGCTGTCGGTCGCGCTGATCCTCAGTCCGACACCCTTGGCGGCCTGGTCCCGCCGGGGGTTCTTGATCGTCGTGGTGAAGGTGTTCTTCCCGGCGGTCCGGGTGGTGGCCGGGCGCCAGGTCCTGCCGCCGTCGAAGCTGGTCTCCGCCTTCAGGGACGTCACCTTGGGCAGGGCGGTGAGGCGTTCCTGGTAGTAGCCGGTGACGGTGACCTCATGGGCCGCCCCGGCCTCGGCGGTGTTGTCCAGGGCCAGGCCGAGGTCGTAGCGCAGGAAGATCAGCGGCTCCGGCCGGCAGGCCGCGTCGTTGCTGCCGACCACGTCACCCATGCACGGGCTGAGCTTCGGCGCGTCGTCCTTGGCCGCCGTGGCGGAGGTGTACTGCCACACCGTCCTGACGTCGTTGGTCTCGGCCTCGAACGTGTACCGGGCGGACTTCGCCGGAAGGTCGTAGGAGACGAGGTCGCCGCCCTTGCAGCCGGACAGCGCCAGCATCACCGCGGCGGCCAGCACCATGAGGGCCCCCCTGCGGCGCCGTGCCGACGGCACAACGGTGTTCATCGTGTCGGTCCCCTCCAGGGTGTCGATTGCCATCACAGGGTCGTCCAGTTCTGGTCGGCGAGGTGCTCCTTGCGGCCTTCGACCTCGTCACCGGACGCGTCCAGCAGCCTGAAGTCGCAGGTGGAGTCGAGGTTCGGCACGGTGGGCGAGGGAACCCGCCCGCAGGACGGGATCTCGAGGAAGTCGTGCTGGAGGAGCTCGTCGTCGACGATGCCGATCAGCGCCTGGCGGCCGCCGCCGCTGCCCGTGAGGTAGACGGTGGGGTAGAAGGTGTCGCCCTGCCGGCAGCCCGCGCACGGTCCGGCCGCGACCGAGAAGCCCGACGCGGTCTTCACCTGCGGCACGGCCCCCGGTACGGCGGGACCCGCGTTCCAGTGGATCTCGTTCTCACCGGTCAGCACCAGGTCGTTCATCTCGGTGCGGTTGTGCTCCAGGAAGGAGTCCGCTCCCACGTCGGCCCAGGAGGCGGTGAAGCCGCTGATGGCGTCGTCCTGCCGCTTGACGAAGGTGGTCAGGGTCCGTTGCGTGGCCGGGTGCGGCAGGGACACGTACGACGTGACGGGGGTGGCCCGCAAGAACTGCCGCCAGCTCAGCTGGTGGACGGTTCCGGGCCGGGCCGCGTGGAAGTGGAGGTCGACCCGGTCGAGTTCGCCCTTCCCGACCCGGTAGGCGTCCGGCCGGATCTGTCCGTCGTCGTGGTACCTGGCCGCGTACGCCCTGGGTACGGCGCTGCCGCCGAGGCTGATCCTGACGTGCGACCGGTCGGCCTTGATCCGCTTGATCAGGTCTTCGGCCTCGGCGTAGGGCACCGACACGATGGGCAGTGCGGCGTACGCCCGGATCTCCGGGCAGCTCTTCGGCCCGTCCACGCACTGGTCGAAGGTCGCGGGGCTGCCCAGCGAGGTGAGGCCCGGTGCCGCGACCAGCACACCGACGGCTCCGGCGGCGGCAGCGGCGGCCACCCGCTCGTCACGGAGCCTGGGGTGGTCGCAGGTGGCCTGACAGATGTCGGTCGGCGTCAGGAGCACGAGCTTGCCCCGCGCGTCGACGTCCGCGAGTTCGGCGGCGGTGCCGGTGCCCGCGTGGACCACCGGCAGACGGCCCTTGACGGGCAGCCGGGGAACCGCGATCGCCGCCTCGCGGGTGGTCGGGTCCCCGTTGTCGCGCAGCCACCCCTGCGACTCGCCCAGGGTGGCGTCCGGGCTCACGTAGCGGGCGGACAGGGCGGCGGGGGCGCCGCCGCCCGTGGCGCGCAGGGTGACGACGGGAGTCGTCCGCGAGCTGTAGAAGTCGTGGGTGAAGGTGCCCTCGCTCACCTTGCCGGTGGGCAGGACCCACCAGTTCGGCTCGACGGCCCGGTAGTCGAACGAGAGCGCCGAACCCATCGCCCATGCCCCGGTCGCCGAGACGCGGTTGACGACGTCGGTCGCGTTGTAGGTCTCGGTGGACTCCGGGTACTGCACGCTCAGCCGCCTGGCCTTGCGCAGGTCAAGGGTGACCGTGCTCGCCTTGGTCAGGCTGATCTCCGGCGCGATCGGTGTGGCCTGCTGCAGCTCGCCGGACGCGTCCCGCCAGGTCACGGGCATCTGCACCGCGTAGGTGCCGCGGAAGAGCTCCTCGGTCACGGAGGCGGCGCCGTTCTCGAAGACCTGGCCCGCGTGCAGGTGGACCTGGTCGTCGACCGGCATGAAGGCGGCCGTGCCGTACGTGACGTCGGTGGCACCCGCCGGGGGGACGACGTTCACGGTCAGCGGGAACTTCCGGGCCTCGAGGAAGGTGTGGATCCCCGAGCTCAGCCGTATCGCGCCCTTGTCGTCCCGGGCGGTCAGCAGCCCGTTGTAGCCGCCGTAGGCGCCGTCGGTGCCCAGCACCCTGCCGTCGAGCGTCACGGACACCTCGGCGGAACCGCCCGCGGGGAGCACCACCGTGTCCGTGCTGAGGCTGAACAGCCCTGCCGCGGCCGGCTTGCCGTCGGCGAAGGAGACCGGCATCGTCAGGTGCAACGTGGTCGCCGCGTCACCGCGGTTGGTGTACGTGATCCGTTTCGTCACCGGCGCGTGCGGGTGGGCCAGGCGGCCGAAGTTCAGGTTGCCCTTCGGGACGACCAGCGGGTTGGTCGCGGTCGCGAGATCGACCATGCCTGTGCCCTGGGCGTACATGTCGTGCCCCAGGTCGGAGGCGGTGTCCATCAACAAAGCCTTGATCTGCGGGCCGGACAGCTCCGGGTGCTGCTGGGCGATGATCGCCGCGGCGCCGGCCACGTGCGGGGTGGCCATCGAAGTGCCGTCGGCCGCGGTGTAGTACTGGTCCACGGGCGTGCCCATGGCCGTTCCGGCGGCGCGTGCCGCGACGATGCCGACACCTGGGGCCGCGATGTCCGGCTTGGCGGCGCCGTCCCCGATCCGCGGTCCGCGGTTGGAGAAGCTCGCCATCGCGCCGTTCTTGTCGACGGCCGCCACGGTGAGGGCGTCGTCGGCGGAGCCCGGGGAGACGACCTTCTGGGCGACGAATCCGGAGTTGCCGGCCGCGACCACGAACAGGGTCCCGGTCTCACGGCTCAGCTCGTTGAGCGCCTGGCTGAGCGGGTCGGTGCCGTCCGTGGGCTCGCCGCCCAGGCTCATGTTGACGACCTTGGCGCCCGAGTGGGCGGCCCAGTCCATCGCCGCGATGATCCCGTCGTCAGGGCACTGCCCGTTGTCGTCGCAGACCTTGCCGACCAGGAGCTTGGCGCCGGGGGCGACACCCTTGCGCAGCCCCTTGGACGCGGCGCCGCTGCCGAGGACGGTGGACGCCACATGGGTGCCGTGTCCGTGGCCGTCCTTGGTGCCCGAGGGGCTACCGGTGAAGTCGACCTGCCCTGCGATGCTCCCGGACACGTCCGGGTGGGTGGCGTCGATCCCGGTGTCCAGCACGGCGACGGTCACGCCGCTGCCGTCGTAGCCGCGTTCCCAGGCGACGGGCGCGCCGATCTGCGGGACCGACTGCTCGAGGTCGACGTGGGCCAGGCCGTTGAGCCAGACCTTCTTGACCCCGGCCAGCGAACCGGCGGACCGGGCGGCGGCGGACGTGGCGGACGTCTTGCCCCGCACCTCACGCCACCAGCGGCCGCCGTCTGCGATGTTCATCGAGCGGCCGTTGATGCTCGGGAGCGACCTGCCGCCGGAGACGCCGGCGACCTTGCGCGTCTTCCCGGCGTCGGCCGTGCCGGTGTAGGTGACGAGCACCGGCACCGCGTCGCCCTTGCCCGCCGCGACCAGCGTCACCAACTGGCTCAGGTCGAAGAGCGACCAGTCGAGGAGTCCCTTGCCGACCAGCGCGAGGGCGTCGTCCGGGACGACGTACACCTTGCCCTGACGGGTGATGGTGCGGAACACGACCGGGGTTCCGTCGGGACGTGCCGCGCTCTCGGTGTCGCGGACGACCGGCTCGCCCTTGTCGTCGACACCGATGTGCACCGTGTCGCCGGTGATCAGCGTGACGGGGACGGACCCGCCGGACGCGGCGACGACCCGCGCCAGGTCGTCGTCGGCGATCGCGGCCGGGCTGTCCGTCCGTACGACACCGGAGGACGGGGTCTGCCCGGCCGGCTCGGCGGCCTGGGTCGCCGTCGTCGACACGACCATGCCGAAGACGGTCAGACCGACGGTCACCGCGCCAAGGCGTCTGCCGAGACGCTTCCTTGCTCTTGGCCTCATCTATGGGTCTCCTGTGCGATGGATGGCGGGCAGGATCGGGGAGGTCGGGAGGTACGGGAGGTACGGCGGGCAGGCTTGCGGGACAACGGCGTTCCGCGGCCGGCCGGGACCTTTTCGCGCTAGAGCGGTTCGTACTCGCCGGCAACGGCGGCATCACCCGCGTCCTCGGTGGTCGGGGCGTCGGCCGGCACGGCCTGCGGTCCTGCCGGTACCGGTTCGTCCTTCGCACGGCGAGCCGAGACGGCCGGATCGTCGACCGTTCGGGGTGTGGGCGGTTCTGCGGGCAACATGGGCACGAGTGTGCGACCGCGACCGGCCCCGGCTCGATTGGTCGGATGCGGGATTTAATCCCGGCGCGCGCGCCCGGGCTTTTCTTCGTGCCCGGGGCGGCCCGTGGAATTTACTCGTCGTCCGGGGGCGGTTGCCTCAACCCGCCGACCAGGCCCGACTCGACCACCCTGATCGCGAGCGCCGTCCGCGACGTCACATGCAGCTTGCGCATCGCCGACCTGACCTGACTGGCGACGGTCTGCGCCGACACCACCAACACGTCAGCGATCTGACGGTTCGTCATACCGTCGACCAGCAGGCGGGCCACCTCCAGCTCGCGCGGCGAGAGCCGGTCGCCGTACCCGGGACGTCCCCGGCCGCGCGCCGCCGCGGGGGCGTCCCCCGCCCGCGTGCCGAGGAAGCGGGTGATGCGGTCGGCGTCGTAGTGGGCGCCGAGTTCCGACAGCGCCCGCGCGGCCTCGGACAGCAGCGGCAGCCCGGCCTCCTCCCGGCCGTCGGCGAGCAGGCAGCGGGCGGAGCGCTCCCGGGCGAGCAGGGCGTCGTACGGGCGCGGCAGCGCCTCCCACGCGGCGGCCGCCCGGCGGAACAGCGCCGCGCCCTCCGCGAGGTCTCCACCGGCTTCCGCCACAATGGCGCGGCACAGGAGCAGGGACGCCTGCGGCGCGGGGGCGTCCCGGTCTCCCAGGGCCGCGGCGAAGGTGTCCACCAGGTCGGCGGCACGGCCGAGCCGGCCGGCGGCGACCAGGGCCGCGACGCGTGCCGGGGCGAAGTCGACGGCGCGGGACCAGAGTCCGCCGCCGACGGCGATCTCGGCCGGCTGGTCGGTGAGGCGGAGCGCTCCGTCGACGTCGCCGTCGCGCAGGCACAACTGGGCGAGCGCGGCGGCGGCTTCGATGCGTTGCTGGTCGTCGCGCCCGGCGAAGCGCAGACGCTCCTCCGCCGCCTCCCGGTCCCCGGCGGCGGCCCGCATCAGGCCGGCCACCAGGGCCGCCTCGCAGCGGTCCTTCAGCCGTACGCCGCTGTCGTCGTCGACCAGGCGCGCCGTCCGTTCGGCGAGTCCAGACCAGGCGCCGGTGAACCAGTCGAGGTGGGCCCGGGAGGAGGCGATGCTGTCGAGGTAGTCCAGCAGCTGGTGGCGTTCCGCGAGTGCCCGGGCCTTGGCCAGTCGCGCCCCGGCCTCGTCGTACCGTCCCCAACGCGTGGCCTCCTCGCCGACGTTGGTGTGACCTATCGCGACGATGGACGCCTCCCGCGGGTCCAGGACGTCGTCCGGTATCCGCCGGGCCGCCTCCCAGCCGCTCTCCTCGCCGAGCATCAGCAGCGCGAAGGCGCGTTCCACGGACAGCCGCAGCCGGTCCAGGGAGGCCATCGACCGTGCCGGGGGCGGGGCCTCCCGGAGCCACCGCAGGTGTTCCGCGACCGGCCGCGCGTTCCCCAGGGGCAGGGCGAGCAGGACGCGGGCGCGCGCCGCCTCCGGTGAGTCCGGCGGGAGATGGGGCACCGCCGCGAGGACCTCGCCGCGCCCGGCCTCGATCTCGCCGGCCACCATGAGCACCCGGCCGATCTGGAAGCGGAGCATGGCCTGCTGATCGGGTGTCAGGAGCTGCCCGGCGAGGGCCGACCGGAGCGAGTCGATGGTCCGCGAGTACGGGTCGGAGCCGGGCAGCGCCTGGAACTGGATCTTCGTCACCAGTCGCACCAGCGACTCCGCGGGAAGGGCCACGCTGGTGACCAGGCTGTGCAGCAGCAGCGCCGAGGTGGCCACGTCCCCGGACTGGAGGCAGAGCTCCGCCGCCCGCTCGGTGTACCGGCACGCCGGGTCCGCCTCGCCGGCCAGCCGGTAGTGCCGGGCCAGCTGGGCCACCGGCGGTACCGGCCACCGCTCCAGCGCCCGGCCCGCCCGCAGGTGCATGCCCCGCCGCTCCTCGGCCGGGATGGCGTCGTACACGGCGTGGCACGCCAGCGAGTGGCGGAACGACCACTGCCCGGGCCTGTCCTCACGCAGCAGGCCGCCGCCGAGCGCTTCGGCGGCCTGCGCGGCGAACCGGTCGTCGGGCAGGCCGGTGACGGCCCTCAGGGTGGCGTGGTCGGCCGGGCCCGAGAGCACCGACACCGCGTAGAGGACGGTGCGGGTCCCGGGCCGGAGCCGCTGGACGCGCTCGAGCATGGCGTCGCGGATCGTGGGCGGCACCTCGATGCGGTCCAGCCGGCGCCGTGCCCACCCGCCGTCCCGGTGGACCAGGTCGGCCCGGTCGTGCATGAGCCGTACCGACTCCTCCACCGCCAGCGGCACGCCGTCGGTGCGCGCGTGCAGGAACGCCGCGAACTCGGTCGACACATGGCCCCCGGTGAGCATCGACGACACCAAGGAGGCGGTCTCGCCGACGTCCAGGGGCTTCAGCGTCAGCCTCACCAGGTGCGCGTCGGCGGGCGGCCGCGAGGTCAGCCGCAGCAGCAGGGAATCGGCCGGCACTTCCTCCCGCCGGTAGGTCAGCACCACGCTGAGCGCCTGCGGCCGGCGGGAGAGCAGGAAGAGCAGGAACTCCAGCGTCGCCTCGTCGGCCCAGTGCACGTCCTCGATCGCCAGCACCGCGACGTCGAGCCGGCCGAGGAGTTCGACGAAGGCGCTGAAGAGCCGGTGCCGGGCGGCGGTCGCGTCCTCCAGCGGCTCCGGCGCCGGGGGCAGCTCGTCGGCCCACTCGGGGAACAGCGGCCGCAGTGCGCCGCCCAGCCCGCTCAGCCGCAGCCTGGCAACGTTGTCAACGCCGTCACGCACGGCGTCCACGACCGCGCCCAGCGTGTACGGCACCCGCAGCTCCGGGCAGGCCCCGACCAGGGAGCGCCGCCCGCGTTCCGCCTGGGCCGCCAGGAACTCGCGCAGCAGCCGGGTCTTGCCGATGCCGGCCTCGCCGTCGAGCAGGACCACCGCGGGCGTCCGCCCGAGTGCCGAACCCAGTGTGTCCAGCTCCACGTCCCGGCCGACCAACCGCGGCGCGGACAGTGCCGGCAGGCCACCGGCTTCGGTACGGACCCGTCCAGCCACCCTCGTGCCCCCTCAGTCGACCGCCGCTGCGCCAGTGCCGACCCTATCCGCGGGAGATCATCCGGGTGGCGGCATCGGCTCGGACAGTTGAACTACGGGTGATCCGGGGCCCCGCCGGAGCCCCCGGGAGCCCGCCCCGTCACCCGTTCGGCCTAATCGGCACGGCGGCCCGGGGCACCTCATGCTGGCCTGGAAGGGGGTGTACGAGCGAGGCGACACCGCGCGCGACCTGCGACAACAGCATGTCGGCCCACCCCCGATGCCGACCGCCGCAGCGTCCCACAGCGCCGCGCGTCGCCCGCACAGACCACAAGCACGGGAGCAACCCATGGCTGACCCCACCAGGAGCAGCGGCGGCGGCATGATGAGCGAGCTGCAAGCGCTGCTCGAAGGTGCGACGAAGTTCCTGAGCGACAGCGGCCTCAAGGGCGTCGTCGACTCGTGGCTCGGCAACGGTCCCAACGAACCGGTGACCACCAAGCAGATCGAGAACGCGTTCGGCGCCGACAAGGTCGCCGAAGCCAGCAGGCAGGCGGGCGTGAAGCCCGAGGCCCTCGCGGCGGAACTGCCCGAGGTCATCGACAAGGCGTCTCCCGACGGCAAGATCGACGTTCGGAGCAGCAGCATCGAACCGTCCTCCATCGACGACCACAAGAAGTCGGTCATCGACGCGCTGGGCCACACGTTCGGCGACCGCCGCGGCTGACCGCCGGCACGGACGGCGGACAGCCGGAGGGCCGGCATCACCCACCCGTGACGCCGGCCCTCCCACGACCACCTCGGGGCACATCCGCGATCCAAGTCCTCCGGTTCCGGGGCGAGTTCCGGCCGCTCCTCGCCGGGCGAGCAGGCGAATCGGTGCGGCCTTGAACTGAGAAACGGTGCCGTCCGCCTCTTGGCGGTCAAGAATCCGGAGCGAGGAAACGATGAACGACGAAGCGCACACCTATCCCCCGGACCGAACGGCCCTGCTGATCATCGACCCGTACAACGACTTCCTCTCCGAGGGCGGGAAACTGTGGCCCCAGGTCAGGGAAGTGGCGGAGGCCGTCGGCCAGCTCGACCACATGCGCGCGGTGCTCGCCGCGGCCCGCGACCTGGGCTTCCACGTCTTCATCGTGCCCCACCACCAGACGAAGCCCAGCGACTACCGAACATGGCACCATCTGTCCCCCACCCAGCGGCACGTCGTCGAGCGGCAGGTGTTCGCCCTCGGCAGCTGGGGCGCCGAGTGGCACCCCGACTTCGTGCCCCGCGAGGACGAGCTGGTCATGAGCCAGCACTGGGCGTCGAGCGGCTTCGCCAACACCGACCTGGACACGATGCTCAAGCAGCACGGCGTCGAGAAGGTCGTGCTCATCGGCATGAAGGCGAACACCTGCGTCGACACGACCGCCCGTTTCGCCCAGGAACTCGGCTACCACGTCACGCTCATCCGCGACGCCATCGGCGCCTTCGACTGGGACGAGATGAAGGCGACCTTCGACGTCAACGCGCCCGCGTACGCACACGCGATCCTGACCACCGACGAATTCCTCACGATCGTGGGGAAGCGGCCTCAGCCGATGGCCTCATGAGCGGACGACCGGCCCTGCCGTGACGACCCCCGCGGGGAACCGCGGGGAACCGCGGGAGGGCGCGTCCGCGTCATCCGGATGGAGTGGACGGCCGCCCGCCGCGCCTGACTAGACTGCCGGGCATGGCATGCCGCATCAGCGAGTTGGTCATCGACGCCGCCGACCCCGAACGGCTCGGGGCGTTCTGGAGCGAGGTCCTCGGCTACGTCGAACTCGGCCGTGAGGACGACGGAAGCATCGAGATCGGACCGGCCGACGCCGGCTTCGGCGGTCCACAGCCCACCCTCGTCCTCAGCCCCAGCCGCGATCCGCGGGCCGCGAAGCTCCCCCTGCACTTCGACGTCAACGCCACCGACCGGGACCAGGACGCCGAGTTGGAACGGCTGCTCGCCCTCGGCGCCACGCACGCCGACGTCGGCCAGACCGGCGGCGAGGCCTGGTACGTACTGGCCGACCCGGAGGGCAACGAGTTCTGCCTCCTGCGCCGACGACTGCGGCCCCTCCCCCCGCTCGCCGCGGCCGGGTGACGGAGGCGCACGGCCACGGCCCGGAGGGCACCGGAACTCCGGCCGCCCGGGCAATACGATCGCGCGGAGGGAGGGAACGTGGAATCGATGGGACATGCCGTCGCCGCGCTCATCTACGGAGTGCCCGTTCTCGCGGGCCTGGCCCTGGTCGTGGCCGCGATCGCGATCCCCCGATGGCGCCGCAGCGCGATCGCTGCGATCGAACGCGACGAGGCCGTTCGGTAGACGTCGGTGCCGGCCGCCTGGCCGAACGACATGGCGGGACCGGCGCTCACAAGGAGGCCGAATGCCACCGCCCGACACGCCGACCAGCGAACGTGGAGCGCTGACCGTGCCCGAGACCCGCCTCAAGTGCCGCGACGCCTCCTCGGCCGCCGCTGTCGCGGCCGCCGGGGCCGCGCCCGGCGACCCGCGCCACACCGTCCGGCAGGACGGCCGGCACGTCGTCATCGCGTACGCGGACGCGGCTGACCCTTCGACGTCGCCGAGTGGGCCGCCCTCGAGGGATACGCCAGCGAGAAGGCCGCGGTCCGGCTCATGACCGGGCTCCAGACACGCCCGGGCCTGCGCCGCCGGCTGCGGGGCGCCGTCCGCGCCTCAGTTCCCCAGCAGAGTGACCGTCTCGTCCAGCGGCGCCCGGCCCGTACGGACGGACGCGTCTGACGCGTCCTCGAATCCGATCGACATGCCGCAGAAGAGGATGAGCTCGTCCGGGGGTGACAGGATCTCCGCGACCGTCGCGTGGTACTTCGCCCACGCCATCTGGGTGCAGCTGTGCAACCCCTCGGCGCGGAGCAGCAGCATCACTGTTTGCAGGTACATGCCAACATCGGACCATTGGGGCCCGCCCATGTCGCGGTCGATGTAGCAGAACAGGGCGGCGGGCGCCCCGAAGCACTGCCAGTTGGCGGAGGCGGCCCTGTGGCGCGCCTCCTGGTCGTCGCGCGCGATGCCGAGCGCGCCGTAGCGCTGCTCGCCGAAGGCGGCCCGGCGCTCGCTGTACGGGGGTTTCAGTGCGGGCGGGTACTGCTCGTACTCCGGCTCGTCCCAGGGTTCACCGGCGGCCAGGCGCTCGCCGGCCCGCTTCTTCAGCAGCTCCAGCGGCTCGCCGGCCAGCACGTAGGCGTGCCAGGGCTGCAGGTTCGACGCCGACGGCGCCCAGGCCGCGGTCGTCAGCACCCGTTCCAGCACCTGCCGCGACACGTGCTGGTCACGGAATGCGCGCACAGCCCGCCTGCTCGTGACGGCCTCATAGACGTCCATGGATGCGCTCCCCTTCGTCGGCGCTCATGATCGTTACCCTTGGTACTGTAGTACGTGAGATAGTTTCATTCAACACGGTAGTGTGTTTGACTACCTCGGGTACGAACCCGCTGCCCGCGGTGACCACCCCGGGCCACCTGCCTTTGGAGCACGTCCATGGCCACGCTGTTGCACCTCGACTCGTCCGTCTTCCCCGGTGAGGCCTCCTCCTCCCGTTCGGTCGCCGCCGCGTTCCGCAGGGCGTGGCAGGAGGAGGACCCGGAGGGCAAGGTCGTCCACCGCGACCTCGCCGCCGACCCGGTGCCGCACATCACCGCCGACGCCTGGTCCGCCGGCTTCCACGCACCCTCCGAGCACAGCCCGGAACAGGCGGCCGCGTTCGCCACGCGCCTGCAGCTCATCGAGGAACTGGAGCGGGCCGACGCGCTCCTGATCGGTGCCCCCATGTACAACTTCACGATCCCCTCGACCCTCAAGACCTGGCTGGACAGCGTCATCGTGCCCGGCCGCACCTCGGGTGAGACCCCGTCCGCCCAGGGCAAGCCGGTCCTCGTCGTCGCCAGCCGGGGCGGCTCCTACGTTCCGGGCACTCCACGTCACGGCTTCGAGTTCGTGCAGAACTACCTGGAGGCGGTGCTGCGCGGCTCGCTCGGCCTGGAGGTGGACTTCATCGTGCCGGAGCTCACGCTGGCCCCCCGCAATCCGGCCATGTCGGAGCTGATCCCGCTCTACGAGGCCTCCCGCAGGCGCGCGATGGAGGACGCCGGCGTCAAGGCCAGGGAGATGGCGAAGCGTCTCTCCGCCGCGTGACGCGGTAATCCGGCGCCCCGACCCGACCCGCCCCGGCCGCCCCGTCGCTCGCCCGCGCCGCGCCCGGCGATCACCCCTCGCCGACGACGGCGCTCCGTCCGGCGGGGCGGCACGGCGTGGGCCCGGGGCGCCGCGCGGTCTACGCTTCGCCGCCCGCCGGATGCGCGAAACGGGTCAGCAGTTCCCCGAGCAACTCCGGCTCACCGGGGTGCAGTTCGGCGACCAGGCGCGCGGCCGTCGGCGCGGCGGCCGTATGCGCCGCGTCGAAGAGCTCCATGCCCTGCGGTGTGATCTCCACGGCCCGCACCCGCCGGTCCCCCGGGACGGGCTTGCGTACGGCGAGCCCCTTGCGCTCCAGGTCGTCCACGACCCGCATGATCCCCGCCTTGTCGGTTCCGGTCGCGACCCCCAGGTCACGCTGCACGGTCGGACCCCGGTCGGCCAGGACGAGCAGCACGGCGAAGTGGCGCAACTCGATGCCCAGCGGCCGCAGCGCCTCCGACATCACCGCGGCCGCGCGCCAGTGCGCCCGGCGCAGCAGGAGACCCAGAGCGAAGGGGGAGGCGTCGCCGGGCCGGTCGGTGGCGCGCGGGACGGTGGCCTCGGGCGGAACGCGGGTGCTCACGCGCCCACGCTACCAGCCATGATTCCGTTCGATACCGTCTCGACCGACACCGGACCGCCTTCGCGACCGTCTACACGGAGACCCGAGGCCGCGCCGCCGTGAGGCGGTGCACGGCGGTCCCAGCGGAGTGGAGGGCCAGCAGGCCGCGCAGTTCCTCGGCGGCGGCCTCGAGGAGGTCGCCGTCCCGCGATCCGTGGAGGGTCTCGAGGATGAAGACGGCCCTCGTGGAGTCCTCGGTGACGCGGGTGTGGTGGGCGTCGCGGTGGTTCCAATGGCGTGTCAGGACCCGCTCGGCGTCCGCGTAGACGATCTCGCCGGGCTTCGGGTGCTCGACGGTGCCGGGTTCGCCGAGCGGGGTGAAGCTCTCGGTGCCGTCGGCGGGGCGGACGACGACGTCGCCCGAGACGTTGTCCAGGTCGAAGGCGCCGGCGGGCAGGCCGTGGTGGACGGAGACGGCGTTGTACGTATCGACCGCGGGGTTGATGCGGGGCAGCGCGCCCCGCTTCGCGAGGCGGCGGCCGAGCGCGTCCACGCTGGGGCGGACGCGGCGGGGGTTGGTGCCGAAGGAGCGGTAGGCGGTGTGCCAGGCCTCGACGCGGGGGTCGGTCTCGTCGGCGGGGTGCCATGCACCGTCGCCGAGCCGCCGTTCCAGGTCCTCCAGCGTCGCGGTGGTCCGGGGCCAGGGCTCACGGCCGCGCAGTCCGGTGGCGGTGACCAGGGCGATGAGGGTGTCGGGGAAGGCGTCGGCGACGGCGGGGTCGAGGGTGAAGGCGGTCATGTGCGGGGCTTCCGTTTCCTGGGTCGTGACGGGTATCGGGACGGGTCTCGGTCGGGGCTTCGGGGGGCGCGGCGGGCGGCGTCCCGGGCCGGCGTGGCGGGCGTGGCCGTGCGGCGCGCGGGCTCGGTCAGGTCAGTGCGAGGAGGCCGACGGCCGCGGCGGCGGTGCCCATTCCGACGAGCTGGCCGCGGTGGATGCGCTCGTCCAGTACGCCGCGGGCGAGCAGGACCGTCCCGGCCGGGTAGAGGGCGGTGATCACGGCGACGACCGCCAGGTCGCCGCTGCGGGCGGCGAGCAGGAAGAGCAGGTTCGCCAGCGAGTCCAGTCCGCCCGCGGTGGCCGAGATCGCGTACGCGGGACGCTCGGGGCCCAGCGTGCGGGACAGCGCGCCGGCCGCCGCCAGGGTGACGGCGGAGGTGACCGCCCGGCCGACGATCAGCGGCGCGATGCCGCTGTCGGAGGGCGCCTGGTGCAGGCAGACCAGCTGGAGCGCGATGGCGGTCCCCGCACCGAAGGCCATCAGCAGGGCGGTACGTGAGGGCCGCGCGGACCCGGCCCCGTGGCCCGCACTGACGAGCACCACCGCCAGCAGCGCGAGGGGCAGGCCCACCAGGCCGGCCGGGCCCAGGTGCTCCCCCTGCAGCAGGCCGACCCCGACCGGCAGCACAGCGGAGACCAGGGCGGTCACCGGGGAGAGCACGTTCATCGGGCCGATCGCCAGCGTCCCGTAGAGCAGGGCGAACGCGGCGGCGGAGGCGACCCCGGACGCCGCGCCCCAGGCCGGCGCCCCGCCGCTGAAGGACGCGTCGAGGAACGGCCAGAGCAGCAGCTCGACGACGAGGCCGGCCGGGGCCGCGACCGTCACGGTGCGCAGCACATGGGCCTTGCGCGCGCCGAGGCCGCCGAGGAAGTCGGCGCATCCGTAGGCGAGCGAACTGCCGAGGGCCAGCAGCAGAGCGATCACGGCACATCCCTTACCATTCAGTGGAACGACTGAACCGTACATCGGATCGACCGCCATAGGCCAGTCAACCGACCGGACGGTTCATTCCACTGGTACGCCGACGACCGACGACTACGGGAAACGGGGACGACGGATGGCCGAGGCCGAGACAGCACTGCGGACGCTCGCACACAACGTCCGGGCCGCCCGGACCCGGGCCGGCCTGTCCCTGGACGAACTCGGCCGCCGCGCGCAGGTCAGCAAGGGCGCGCTGGTCGGGCTGGAGAAGGCCCAGGGCAATCCGAACTTCGCCACGCTGGTGCGGCTGGCCGACACCCTCGGCGTCTCCGTCTCGGCGCTGATGGAGGGCGGTTCCGAGGGCCGTGTCCGGGTCGTGTCCGCCGACGCCCTGACCCCGCTGTGGACCGGTGAGAAGGGCGGCCAGGCCCGCCTGATGCTGACCACGTCGGGGCCGGCCCCCGTCGAGGTGTGGCGCTGGCGGCTGGAGCCCGGCGAGGAGTACCCCAGCCACCCCCACCAGGCCGGCGTGGTGGAGACCGTCAGCGTCACCCAGGGCCGGATGACGCTGGTCGTCGACGGTACCGAGCACACCGTGGAAGCCGGGCAGACCGCCACCTTCGAAGGCGACGCGGCCCACGCCTACCGCGGTGCGGGCACGGAGAGCTGCCACTTGATCATGACGGTGCACCTGCCGCCCGGCCCGCCCGCCGGCGCCTGAGGACGCGGGTCACGGGGGCGCCGAGGTCCGCGGCGCGTCAGCCGCCGGCCGAGGTGCGGGCGAACCAGGTGCGCGCCTCTTCGGCGGGCAGCACGCGGGTGAGCTCGGCGGCGCCCGGGAGCAGCGGGACCGGCACACCCTAGGCCAGGGGTGTGCCGACCGTCACGGAGACGGTTGCCGGACCCGGCGCCCTGTCCGCCTCGCGCACTCGCGCACTCGCGCACGCGAGCGGAGGCACCGTCAGAGGGCGGGCCTACGGTCGGGGCATGGAACTTTCACGCGAGGAACGGGAGAGCTTTCTGTCCGAGCCGCATGTGGCGGCGCTGGGTGTCGCGGCCGGTGACGACCGCGGCCCGCTGATGGTCCCGATCTGGTACTCCTACGAGCCCGGCGGCCTGCCGTGGATCCTCACCGGCGCGGGCTCCCGGAAGATGACGCTGATCAGGGCGGCGGGCCGCTTCAGCCTGCTGGTACAGCGCACCGAGCCGACGCCCCGGTACGTCTCGGTCGAAGGACCGGTCACCGAGGTGACCGCGGGGAGCGGCGCGCTCCATCGCGCGATGGCCGGACGCTACCTCTCGGGTGGGGCCCTCGACAGGTTCGTGGCCATGGCGGAAGAGGAACTCGCCGATCACGTCGTGGTGCGCATGCGGCCGGAACGCTGGCTCACCGCCGATCTGGGCACGGTCGACTGACCTCCTGCGGGGTGGGGAGCCCTTCGGGCCGGACGGAACCGTCCGGCCCGCGGGGCCCGCCTCCCGCGGGCCGCGTGCGGCGCCGTCCGCGCAGCGAACCGCGCGCCCGGGCTCAGTCCTCGGCGATCTTGATGATCGTCTTGCCGGGAAGGCGGCGCCCGACGCGGGCGAAGGCGTCGGGGGCCTCGGCCAGCGGCCGCACGTCACCGACGACCGGCTTGAGCCGTCCGTCCCGCACCCGCCGGACGAGGTCCACGAGACGGGCCTGGTCGACCTCGACCACGAAGAACACGGCCCGGCCCCCTTCGGGTCGGACGGTCGGCGGCTCCGCGATCGTGACGAGCGTGCCGCCGCTCCGTACCAGCGCCGTCGAGCGCTGGAGGATGTCGCCGCCGAACACGTCGAGGACGAGGTCCACGGCGCCGACGTCCTCGAGCCGGTCGTTCTGCAGGTCCACGAAGGCGTCCGCGCCGAGGCAGTGCGCGGTGTCCCGGTCGGCGGCGCGGCCGGTGCCGATCACCCGGGCGCCCGCCTCGTGCGCGAGTTGCACCGCGAGGGACCCGACGCCGCCGGCGGCACCGTGGACCAGGACGTTCTGACCCGCCTCGAGACGACCGTGCTCGAACAGGGCCTGCCACGCGGTCAGTCCGGAGATCGGCAGCGCCGCGGCCACCGTGTGGTCGACGTCCGCGGGCAGCGGAGCGAGGTTGCGGGTCTCCACGGCGACGTACTCGGCCAGGGAGCCGTTGCGGGCCCAGTCCGCCAGGCCGAACACCCGCTGGCCCACGGTCAGGCGCGTGGTGCCGTAGCCCAGTTCGGTCACGACGCCCGACAGTTCGTGCCCGGGCACGGTCGGCGTGCGGTCGCGGCCGGCCCGGTCGGTCCAGGTGGCCGGCCAGTCGAGTTCCCCCGGGGTGAAGCCGGCGGCGTGCACCCGCACGATGACGTCGTTCTCGGCGGCGTGCGGGTGGGGCAGGTCCGTGAGGGCGAGCCCGCCGACGCCGGCGTCACGGTCCCGAACGGTGATGGCTTGCATGGGGTTTCCTTTCCGGGGGTTTCTCGAAGGGCGGCGCGGCGGCATGCCGTCGGCGTCGTGACCGGGGGTCCCCACCGCTCCCGGTACAGGGGGTGGATCGGCGAGGGCGCACTCGCCCTGGCCGCCGTCGCCACCGTGGCGGTGGCGAGCACGGTGAAGGTGGCGCCCCGCCCGGGGCGACGGCCGCGGCGGTGCGGACCTGCCGGTCGCATCATGTCGCCTTCCGTGGCCGCCTGCTCAGCTCGGCCAGGGAGCGCCGAGGATACGCTCGACCGTGGTCGTGCGGCGGAAGCCGGGCACGAAGTGCTCCAGCACGTCCGAGTTCACCGTCCCGTTCGTCGTCTCCGGGCGGTGCTCGAGGCCGTCGACGAAGGCCTGCAGGAACTGGTTCTTGAAGTCGCCCCGCGGGTGGACGGCGGTGACCTCCTCGACCCGGGCGGGGTCCAGCTCGTCCAGGCCCAGGCCGAGCACGTCGGTCAGCACGCCGAGATTGGTGAGGGCGATCTCCGGGCCCATGCGGTCGGGGATCCCCGGCGTCGTGTGCAGTGCGATGGCGGTCCAGACCGTGTCGGCTGCGGCGGCCGGGAATCCGTGGTCCCGCATGAAGGTCCGCGCGTGGTCGGCCCCGTCGACCTCGAACCGCTGCTCCGCGTCGGAGAACGGCGTCATCAGTCCGGTGTCGTGGAACATCGCGGACAGGTAGAGCAATTCCGGGTCGGGCTTCAAACCGAGCCGGTGGGCGTGAATGGCACCGAAGACGAAAACGCGCCGGGAGTGGTGGTAGATCAGGGGGCTGGTCATCTCCTCGACGAGGCGGGTCGCCTGGTCGGCCGCGGCCGTTTCGGGAATCTCCACCCCGGCGATGGTCTCGGTCATCAGCTCTGCACTTCCTCACCTGCGCGTGTTATCAATGGAAGGTGTTTCCGTCTCCCACACTGCCGACCACCGGGCCTTCCGCGCCACCCCGGTCGGGCCACGGTCCACACCTTTCCGGACGGGCGGAGAACGGGCATGTGGACGCGGCCGCGCACCGGGTCGTGATCCTCGTCTACGACGGGGTGACGCTGCTGGACATGGCCGGCCCCGCGGAGGTGTTCGCGGAGGCGAACCGGCTCGGCGCGGACTACGAGGTGGTGCTGGTGTCCCCGACCGGGGAGGACGTCACCTCGTCCATCGGGGTCCGGATCGCGGTCGCCGGCGCCGCCACCGACGCGGCTCCCGACACGCTGGTGGTGCCCGGCACGGACCGCTACCCGCGCAACGCCATCGGCCGTGACCTGGTCGAGGCGGCACGGGCGCTGGCGGTCGAGGCGGACCGGACCGCTTCCATCTGCACCGGGGCGTTCGTGCTCGGCGCGGCGGGCCTCCTGGACGGCAAGCGCGCGACCACGCACTGGAAGGTCACCCACGAACTCGCCGCCCGGTGCCGGACGAGCAGCGTGGTCCCCGACGCGATCTACGTCCGGGACGGCGCCACCTACACCTCCGCGGGCGTGACCGCCGGCATCGACCTCGCGCTGGCCCTGGTCGAGGAGGACCACGGCCCCGACCTGACCCGCGAAGTCGCCCGGTCCCTCGTCGTCTACCTGCAGCGTTCGGGCGGCCAGTCGCAGTTCTCGGCGCCGCTGCAAGGACCCCCGCCCCGGTCCCCGTCCATTCGGAGGATCGCCGACCTGGTGACGGCCGACCCCGCGGGGAACCATTCGGTCGGCGAGCTCGCCAAGCACCTCAATGTGAGTCCCCGGCATCTCACCCGTCTCTTCCGCGACGAAATGTCCACGACGCCGGCCCGGTACGTGGAAACGATCCGGTTCGACATGGCAAAGGCATTGCTCGACCAGGGGCACACCGCGACCCAAGTGGCATCGCTGGCCGGATTCCCGAGTTACGAGAGCATGCGCAGGGTTTTCGCGAAGAGGATGTCCATCAGCCCCGTCGCATTCCAGCGCAGGTTCCGGACGGCTCATAGAGCCGAACCGGTATGACGCCGAGGCCGAACCGGGAATTCGCCGACGCGGGGTGATCCGTGCCGCCGGGAGTCACACAATCATTGGTCCGCCCTTTTCGGCCCGGAATGGATCGGTCACCCGTACCACTGGCGCCGTAGCGTGGCCGGTACGACAAGGGGCCGTCCACTCCGAAGGGACGACTCCGCTCAATCACAGGAGCGTTGACCATGCGTGTCTTCGTTGCCGGCGCCACTGGCGCGGTCGGCCGTCAGCTCGTTCCGCTGCTGCTGGCCGAGGGGCATCACGTCACGGGCGTCTCACGGAGCGAGGCGGGTGCCGAGCGCATCCGGCGGCAGGGGGCGGCGGCCGTACGGGCGGACGTGCTCGACCGGGAGGCGCTGCGGCACGTCGTCGCCGAGGCCGCGCCGGACGCCGTCGTGCACCAGCTGACCGACCTGGCGGCCGCGGACGGGGAGGCGACAGACCGGCTGCGGCACGAGGGGACGGGCAACCTGGTGGACGCGTCCGTGGCCGCGGGCGTGACCAGGATCGTCGCCCAGTCGATCGCCTGGGCCTACGTGCCCGGCGAGGGGCCGGCGGACGAGGGCACCCCCTTCGACACCGGCGCGGCGGCGCCGCGCGGGCGGATGGTGGCGGGCGTCCGGGCCCTGGAGGAGAAGGCCGCCGAGATGGGGACCGCGGTGCTGCTGCGGTACGGCATCCTCTACGGCCCGGGCACCTGGTACGCGCCGGGAGGGCCGGTCGCCGCGGCGCTGGCCGGGGACACGTCCGCCCGTTTCCTGGGGAGCGTCGTGGCCGACCACTCCGTGATGTCGTTCCTCCACGTCGCCGACGCCGCCCGCGCCGCCGTCGCCGCGCTCGGCTGGCCCTCGGGTCCCGTCAACATCGTCGACGACGAACCCGCGCAGGCCCGCGAGTGGCTGCCGGCGCTCGCCCGTGCCCTGCGCGTGCCGGCCCCCGAGCCCGTACCGGGGCGCCTGGACTGGGCGCGCGGCGCGTCCAACCGGCTGGCCCGTTCCCGCGGGTGGCGGCCCGAACACGCCTCGTGGCGTACGGGGTTCGCGGCGCACCCGGCCTGAGGCGCCGGGCCGCGGATTGGTCCGTGATCGCGCCCCGCGATTGGACCACGTCCGAGGGTGCGCCCCGCCGTAGGTTCGCGCCATGACGGCAACGGCTCCCGCCCCCATGAACATCTGCGTCTTCCTCTCCGCCGCCGACCTCGACGAGCACCACACGCGGCCGGCCCGCGAGTTCGCGCGGCTCCTGGGCGCGGGAGGCCACACCTTGGTGTGGGGCGGGTCCGACACCGGGCTGATGAAGGTCGTCGCCGACGCCGTCCGGGAGTCGGGCGGCCGGCTCGCGGGGGTCTCGGTCGGCTTCCTCCGGGAGTGGGCGCGGCAGGACGCCGACGACATGGTCTTCGCCGAGGACCTCGCCTCCCGGAAGGCGCGGATGCTCGCCGCGGCCGACGCCGTCGTCGTGCTGGCCGGTGGCGTGGGCACCCTGGACGAGGTCACCGAGGTCCTGGAGCTGCGGAAGCACGGGCTGTACGACAAGCCCGTCGTGCTGCTGAACACGGCGGGCTTCTACGACGGCCTGGTGCTCCAGCTGCGGCGGATGGACGCCGAGGGCTTCCTCCCGCTGCCCCTGGCCGACCTGGTCTTCGTCGCCGACACCGGCGCCGCCGCACTCGCCCACCTGGAGGGTCGCCCCGGGACGGCCCGCGGGGCCGCGCTCGCGGAGCGGACCGGCGGCTGAGCGCCCGCGGGCCTACGGCAGCACTCCGCAGAGGGTGTCCAGCGCGCCGGTCCACGCGCTGTCCGAGGGCGCCGCGTAGTTGACCACCAGGGCGTCCCGCCCGGGCGGGCGCCGGCCGGGGCCTGTCGCTTCGTGGGCGAACTCCCGCAGCCCGCTGACCGCGAGTCCCCGCCGGGCCGCGGCCCGGACGACGGAGGTCTCCGTCCCCCGGGGGAGTTCGAGGACGACCTGCAACCCCGCCGCCATGCCGGTCGTGCGCACCCCGGGGGCCCGCTCCGCCAGGGCCGCGACGAGCTGGTCGCGGCGGCGCCGGTAGCGCTGCCGCATCGACCGCACGTGCCGGTCGTAGGCGCCCGAGACGATGAACTCCGCGAGCGTCAACTGTTCGAGCGTGCTGGACATGTAGTCGCCGAACCCCTTGGCCTCCACCACCTCGGGGACCAGGCCGTCCGGGACCACCATCCAGCCCAGCCGCACCCCCGGCGCGAGCGACTTGCTCGCCGAACCGAAGTACACCACCCGCAGCGGGTCCAGGCCCTGCAGGGCGCCCACGGGCCGGCGGTCGTAGCGGAACTCGCCGTCGTAGTCGTCCTCCAGGATCAGGCCGCCCGTCGCCCGGGCCCAGTCGACGGCGGCCGTGCGCCGTTCGGGGCTGAGGGCGACTCCCGTCGGGTACTGGTGGGCGGGGGTCAGCAGCACCGCGCCCGCGCCCCGCAGTCCGGGCAGGTCGCCGGTGCGGGCGCCGTACCCGTCGACGTACAGGGGCGGGGTCCGCAGGCCGGCGTTGGTCAACAGGTCGCGGTAGAGGTCCAGGCCGTACTCCTCGACGGCCACCGCCGGCACCCCACGCGTCGTGAGCACCCGCGCCATGAGTGCCAGTCCGTGGTGGAAGCCGGAGCAGACGACGATCCGTCCCGGCTCGGCGTGGACCCCGCGGGCCCGGGCCAGGTAGTCCGCGAGGGCGGCGCGCAGTTCCGGCCGCCCGCGGGGGTCGCCGTAGCCCAGGGCGTCGTTCGGCGCGGCGGTCAGGGCCCGGCGGGCGGCGGCGAGCCACTGGGTGCGGGGGAACCTCGCGAGGTCCGGCGCGCCGGGCTGCATGGCGTACCTGGGGCGCGGGGCCAGCGGCCTGACGGGACCGGTGACGGGAGCACCGGCCGGGGGGCCCTGCGGCTCCGCCCGGGGTGCCACCCGGGTCCCGGAGCCCTGCTGGGCGGTGAGCCAGCCCTCGGCGACCAGTTCCGCGTAGGCCTCGACGACGGTGTTGCGGGAGACACCGAGGTCCGCGGCAAGCGGACGGGAAGGCGGCAGACGGGTGCCGGGCGCCAGGCGCCCCGTACGCACGGCCTCCCGCAGGGCGTCGGTGAGGCCCGTGCGCAGCCTCGTCCCGCGCAGCTCCAGGTGGAGGTCGGCGCCGAACGAGGAGGACGGCGGTTCGGCGGCGGAATTGGTCTGGGAATCGCTCATGGAATTGGACCATACTCCCGTACCACCTCACGCCTAGCGTTGCCGGTATGACGATGAACGAAGCACACGGGAACACCACCCGTCTTCCGGAGCACACGGCGCGCATGGACTGGGCGAAGCTCGCCCCCGAGGCCTTCAGGGCGCTGGTCCGCCTGGACTCGGCGGCGGGCCGCGGCGTCGACGCCGGCCTGCTGCACCTGGTGAGGGTCCGCGCGTCTCAGGTCAACCACTGCGCCTTCTGCCTGGACATGCACAGCAAGGACGCGCTGGCCGCCGGCGAGTCGGCGGAGCGGGTCATCCAGCTCGGGGCGTGGACGGAGGCGAAGCACTTCTACACGGCGCGGGAGATCGCCGCGATCGAGCTCACCGAGGCGATCACGGTGGTGACGGACGGGTTCGTACCGGACGGGGTGTACGCGAAGGCCGCCGAGCAGTTCGACGAGACCGAACTGGCGCACTTGATCGCCGCGATCGTCGCGATCAACGCCTTCAACCGCATCGGTGTCTCCACCCGCATGGTGCCCGGCCACTACACGCCGGGCGCCTGAGCCGCCGCGCGCCGGCTCGCCGCACGCCGGCCCACGGCGCGCACGACCTTGCACGCGCACGACCTTCCCACGCGCCTGGAACGCCGGGCGCCCGAGACGCCCAGGGCCGGACGGGCGTCCGGTCCCGGGCGGGCATCCGTCCCCCGCGGGCACACCGACGAGGAGACCACCGTGGGTACCGCTCCCCCTCCCGCAGGCCGGACGCCCCGGCCCCTGGCGCGCGCCGCCGACGAGTTCCTGCTCACGACCGTCCTGCTGTTCCTGGCCGTGACGGTCGTGCGATGGCTGCGCGACCCCGGCTCGCCGCTGTGCGTCGCGGACCTGCGCGTCGCCCTCGTCGCCATCGGGGCGATCAGCGGTGCCGTCCTGACCGGCCTGATCCTCAGCCCGCCCGGGCGGCGCAGCGGGGGCCACACGAACCCCGCCGTCACCGTCGCCCTGTGGCTGATGAAGGCCTTCCCGGGCCGGCACGTGCTGCCGTACGTGCTCGCCCAACTGGCCGGATCGGCCGCGGGGACGGGCCTCGCGCGCCTGGTGTGGGGCCGGGCGGTCGGGTTCCCGTCCGTCTCGTACGCCGCGATCCGGCCCGCCCCGGCATGGCAGCCGCTGCCGGTCCTCATCGCGGAGGTCGCAGGCATGCTGGGGCTGACCCTCGTCATCGCCTTCTTCGTGCTGCGCCCGCGCTTCGTCCGCGCTCTGGCCCCCGTCATCGGCCTGTCCGTGGGGGTGGTGATCGCCACCCTCGGCCCGCTCAGCGGGGGCTCGGTCAACCCGGCCCGGCAGTTCGGTCCCGCGGTCCTCTCCGGACAGACCACCGACCTCGCGATCTACCTGCTCGCCCCCGTCCTCGGAGCGGCCCTCGGGGCCGCGATCCACCGGGTGTCCGTCCGGCTGTTCCTCACCGGCTCCGGCCTCCGGCCCGCGCCCGCATCCGTGCCCGCGTCCGTTCCCGCGGGTCCGCCGGCGGCCCCGGGTTCCGCGAGGGACGCGCAAGCGGCCGCCGGCATCCGGCAAACCGCCGAGGGCAAAAGGGTGAGATAGTTTCCCATACCATGACAAGGCGACCAATTCCCCTGAACCTGTTCGGCATGCCCTTCGGTCTCGTCGGCCTCGCGGACGCCTGGCTCGTCGCCGCCGGCGCCGGCCGTGCGCCACGGGGCGTGGCGGACGGGCTGCTGATCCTTTCGGCGGCCGTGTGGGTGCTGGTGACGGTCGCCTACCTCAACCACGCGCTGCGGACCCGTTCCCTGGCCCGGGACCTGACCGACCCGGTGGCCGGGCCGTTCGCGGCCCTGTGCGTGATCGTCCCGATGGTGATCGCCGCGAACGGCCTGTACGCCCACGCGCCCACGGCGGGACGGGTGGTGACGGACGTCTTCCTCGTGCTCACCGTGCTGCTCGGCGCCTGGTTCACCGGTCAGTGGATCTACGGACGGGTCGACCTCGACCGGTTCCACCCCGGCTACTTCCTGCCCACCGTCGCCGGCGGCCTGCTGGCCGCGGGCTGCGCGGGGGCGGTGGGGCAGCAACGGCTGGGCGAGGTGATGTTCGGGCTGGGGGCGGTGTGCTGGATGATCCTCGGCTCCGTGATCATGGGACGGCTGCTGTTCCGCCCGCTGCTGCCCACCGCGCTGCTGCCGACGCTGGCGATCGAGGTCGCCCCCGCAGCCGTGGCCAGCATCGCCTACTTCACGCTCTTCAACGAAGCCATCGACGGGTTCGCGGCCTTCCTGGGCGGCTACGGACTGCTGATGGTGCTGGCCCAGCTCCGGCTGCTCCCGGCCTACCTGAAGCTGCCCTTCATGCAGAGCACCTGGGCCTTCACCTTCAGCTGGGCGGCCGTCGCCGCCGTCGCGATCCACTGGGTGGAGCGCCAGCGCACGCCCGGGGCAGGCGCGTACACCTACGTGATCCTCGCCGCGATCACCGTGCTCGTCGGCGGCATCGCCCTGCGGACCGTGGTGGCCCTCGCCCGGCGTCAGCTCCTGCCCCCGGCGCCGCCACCGCAGGCGACCCAGCTGCAGGGCGGCGGCGCCTGAGGCCCGTGGGGCCTACTTCTGCAGGAAGGACTGCAGCAGGTTCGTCACTTCCTGGGGCTTCTCCTCGGTCACCCAATGCCCCGAACCCTTGATCACGCGGCCTTCGACGCGGACGGCGTAGTCGCGCCACTGGTCGGCGATCCTGCCGCCGAACGACCCCTGCCCGCCGATCGCGAGGACCGGCATCCTCAGCTTGCCCTCGGCCAGGAACTTCTTGTTCTGGTCGACGTCACCGCGCAGCTCGCGGTACATCTTCATCCAGGCGAGCGTGCGGCCCGGTTCCTTCAGGTAGTGGGCGTAGAAGTCGTAGTCGGACGGCGTGAACGCGGACTTGTCCACCAGGAGCTCGCCGACGAAGCCCTGGACGAAGACCCGCTCGTGGCCGGAGATGAGCTGCTCGGCGAGCGGCAGCTGGAACAGGCCGAAGTGCCACATCGACGGGGTCTTCGGGTTCGCCTCCAGTGCCGGGAAGCGGTACAGGCTGTCGTCCGGGATGGGAGCCTCCATCACGGCCATCCGGCGGACCTCCCGCGGCCACTGGGCCGCGTAGGCGTAGCTGACCCACAGGCCGACGTCGTGCCCGACGACCTGGACGCCGTTGTTCAGCTTCAGCTTCTTCAGCAGCTCGTGCACGTCGTCGGCCATCTGCGCCTTCGAGTAACCACCCTTGGTGACCTCGGAGTTGCCGGCGCCGCGGAGGTCGACGGCGATCACGGTGTGGTTCTTGGAGAGCGGGCCCATCTGGTCCCGCCACTCGGCCCACGACTGGGGGAAGCCGTGGATCAGCACGACCGGTGAGCCCGTGCCGCCCCGCAGGTAGTGCATGCGGAAGCCGTTCACCTCGGCGTACTGGGAGGTGAAGCCGGACGGGGGTTTCGCCTGCGGGAAGTCCGAGGGCGACGGTGACCTCGCCACGGCCGCGTCCTGCCCGCTGCCGTCGTCCCGCCCGACGGCGCTCGCGCTCGCGTTCGGGGAGACCAGCAGGACGGCCGCCAGCACCGCGAGGAGTGCGACGAGCCGGTGGCCGAGGCCCCTTCTCGCTGCGATATCCATGATTCACCCACCTGAAGTCATCATGCGATGCGCGTCGTTGGGCCGCCGGCCGCCCACCGGCGCGCGCTCACGCCGGAAGGCGCCCACGGAATCCGGGCGGCGCGCAGGCGCGGTTCCCCGCGCGTTCCTCGTCCTCCCCGTGCGGCGGTGAACACCGCACGTGCGGGAGCGACGTGACCGCGCTCCGGGCTGTGCCCGCCGCCGGAGGCAGAGCTGGACACCGGCCCTACCGCACCATCATGGGCACAGCCCGTGGGGATACGCCATTGGGAGGAAACAGCCAGGTCGGGAGGCGTGCGCCCCCGCCGGCCGGCGGCCTCCGCGCGCTCCTCGGCCCTGGGACGGCGCCCCACGCAGGGCTGCGTTCCGCCGGCGGGTCCGGCTGGGGGTGCCCGGTGACAGGGACCCAACTACGCCGGGACGTGGGCCCTCCGGCAGTGACTCCGGGCGTCGGAAGACCACCGGCAGCGCCGCCGGCGCCCCATGCACCTCGGCCGTGAACTCCGCCCCGGCGCACGGCGTTCCCGAGGCCCACCACGCGTGCCCGTCGGGCCGGATGAGGGCCGCGGTGACGCCGGACCACGCCGGGCCGCCGGTCTCGGCGAGCCGGCCCGGGTGGACGGCGATGCCTGCCGCCCCTGCCGCCCCGGTCACCTCGTCGCTCACCGCCCCGCCCCCATCGTGAGCGGCACGGCACGGCCGGCGTGCGCGCTCCCCGACGACGGGCCGCTGAGGCGGTACGCCGAGCGCGGCGGCGCACGCGGACGGCCGGCGCGCGCGGCGGTCAGCGCACGCGGACGCCCGCCCGGAAGACCGCCTTCACGTCCAGCAGGGCCGCCGGGTCCTTGGTGGGATCGCCCTCGACGACGAGCAGGTCCGCGTCGGCACCGGCGCTGATCCGTCCCTTGCGGCCCTCCACACGGCAGAGCCGGGCCGCGAGGCTGGTGACGGAGACGAGCGCGTCGACGGGGGCCGCGCCCAGGCGGACGAGGTCGCCGACGGCGTGCGGGAGGACGTCGTGGGGCTTGGCAGGAGCGATGCCCGCGTCCGAGCCGATGACGACGTTGGCGCCCGCCGCGTACAGGCTGCCCATGCCGTTCATGATCGCCTGGATGTGTGCGGCCAGGGCCTTGGGCGGGTCGATCGCCACGCCGGGGGCCACGCCCAGGGTGAGGCTGGCGAACGTGCCGCCGTCCACCATGGCCTGGGCGAGGCCGGGGTCGTAGGTGACGCCGTCGGCGGTCAGGAAGGTGACGTGTTCCAGGCTGTCGACGCCCGCCGCGAGGGCGTCCTCGATGGCCTGGAGACCGTGGGCGTGGGCGGCCACCGGCAGCCCCAGGCGGTGTGCCTCGTCCACGACGGCGCGCAGGTCCTCCAGGCCGTACTGCGAGGCGTGCGGCGGCACGGAACCCGGCGTCATGTTGCCGCCGCCGGCCATGATCTTGACGACCGCGCAGCCGCGGGCGTGGCGCTCGCGGACCGCGGCGCGCAGCGCCTCCGTGCCCTCGACCTCGCCGCCGAAGAAGTGGCAGTGCCCGCCAGGAGTGGTCAGCGGCGGGCCCGCGGCCAGGATCTCGGGCCCGTTCTCCGGGGTCTCCGCCAGTTCCTCGACGAGGGTCAGCGAGAGGTAGTCGCGGTCGCCGAGGTCGCGGACGGTGGTGATGCCGGCCCGCAGTGCCACCCGGGCCGCGGCGCGCATCTGCGTCAGCAGTTCCGCGTCGCCCGTCGCGGCCAGGGAGGTCACGGGGTCGGGGCTCGCGTCGAAGGCGAGGTGCGTGTGCGTGTCGATGAGGCCGGGAAGCAGGCACGCCTGGGGGCCGAGGTCGACGACCGGGGTGCCGTCGGTGGGCAGCGCGCCGGTACGGTCCACGCGGACGACGCGGTCGCCCCTGATGTGCACCGTGGCGGGTCCCGACCGGGTGAAGCCGTCGAACATCGAACCGGCGTGTAGGGCAGTGGTGTTCGGCAACGTGGTTCCCATCGAAGAGCGGTGTCGTGTGGCCGGGCGCGACAGGCGCCACCGGCGGCGCCGGGCCCGTGGGCCCTCGCGCGTCGTCACGCGGGCGGCAGCGGGGCGCTCGCCCCGCCGTGCCGGCACGCGGAGGTCAGAGCAGGGTCCCCATCCGGCGGACGGCCTCCGTGAGGATCTCCGGGGAGGTGGCGAAGTTGAGGCGTACGTGCCCCGCGCCCGCCGCGCCGAACTCCGGCCCCGGGGAGAGGGCGACCCTGCCGCGTTCCAGGAAGGCGGCGGCGGGATCGTCGCCGAGGCCGAGCGCGCGGCAGTCCAGCCACGCCAGGTACGTGCCCTCGGGCCGGCGGTACCGGACGCCCGGGAGGTGTGCCTCGAGCAGTTCGCCGAGGAGGCGTCGGTTCTCGTCGAGAGCCGCGAGGAGCGCGTCGAGCCAGCCGCCGCCGAGCCGCAGGGCGGCGGTCTGGGCGATGACGCCGATGCCGCTGAGCTCGAAGGCGACGCTGAGGGGGATGCGCCGCAGGACGTCGTCCGCCTCCTGCCCCCAGGTGAGCATCCCGGCGCGGAAACCGGACAGGTGCCATCCCTTGGAGGCGGAGTAGATCGCGACGGCGTCCTCCGCACCGGGCACCGAGAGGAACGGCACGTGGCGGGCGCCGACGGGCACGAGCGGCGCGTGGATCTCGTTGGAGACGACCCGGACCCCGAACCGCCGTGCCAGCGCGGCCACCGCGGACAGTTCCTCCGCGGTGTTGACCGTGCCGGTCGGGTTGTGCGGGCTGCACAGCAGGAAGACCGCCGGACGGCCGCCGCCGGACGTCCCGCCGAACGCGGCGCGCAACGCGTCGAGGTCGATGCGGTGGTCGGGGCCCAGCGGGGCCTCGACGACGTGGCGGCCCAGCCCCTCGGCGATGTGCCGGTGCGGGCCGTACCCCGGGGAGTTGACGACGACCACGTCGCCGGGCTCCGTCGTCACCTTGAGCGTCTCGGCGATGCCCGTCAGGGCGGAGGGGACGACCAGCGTCCGGTCCGTCGCCACGCGCCATCCCCAGCGCTTGGCGGCGAACCCGTCCCAGGCCTCGGCCATCGTCGCGTCGAAGGGTGGGTAGCCGGTGTCGCCGCGTTCGAAGGCCAGGGTCACCGCGTCCACGACGGCGGGGGCCGGGGTCGCGTCCATGTCCGCTATCCACAGCGGCAGGACGTCCTCCGGGTGGTACCGCCACTTGACGCCCTTGCGGCGCCGCAGTTCGTCGACGGTCAGCCTGCGCAGGGGGTTGGCCGGTCTGCGGGCGGGGTCGGCTGTCTCGAGTGCTGCGGGTTCCATGACCCTCCTCCGAAGGCGTTGCGGTACGGGCCGCGCCGACCCGGCCGGACCGGGCCCGCCGCCGTGCGCGCCGCCCCGCGGCGAGCGGTGCGGGCACCACCGGACCACCTCCGTCACCCTAGCAGAGTGCTTGACGCATCAAGCATGTGACGCCGCGCACCCCGGCAGCCGGAACGCCGGTCCCCGGTGGCAGGCGGTCGTCACCGCCTGCCCGCGTCACGCCGCGGGCCCCTGACCCGGACGGTGCCGGGGCGACCGCCGGGCGACGTGTCCGGCGGCGTGGCGCAGCGAACGCCACGTCACCGCCGCCCAGGCCGCCGCGAGCAGGACGTAGAGCGCCACCGCCGTCCACACGAGGAGCTGGGAGCCGGTGCGGGCGGCGAGGACGCCCGTGCCGGTGACGCAGGCGCCCAGCGGGAAGATGAAGGACCACCAGGTGGGCGCGAAGGGCAGTCCCGCCCTCAACTGCCTTACGGTGAGCGCCGTGGCGAGCGCCAGCCACAGCATCGCGAAGCCCCACAGCCCGATGCCGCCCAGGAGTGCGAAGGCGGCCGCGCCCCGTGCGGACGGGCCGGGCAGGGCGCTCGGCGCCGCCGTGGCCAGCGTGCCCATCGCCGTCACCGCCTGGTCGATCGCGCCCAGGCCGATCCACACCGTGGGCACCACGGCCCCGGTGGGCGCGTCGTGGTGGACGAGCCGGCTGTAGACCATCGCCAGCACCAGCAGCACCGCCACCAGGCCGAGCCCGAGCATCGCGTAGCACGCGAGCAGCAGGGCCAGCCGCGCCTGCCCGGCGGGGGCGTGCGGGACGAGCAGCGCGCCCGTCGCGGCGGAGACCAGCGGCGGCACCACCGGCATCAGCCAGCCGCCGAACGCGGCGTCCGGGGCGAAGCGGTGCCGGGTGACCATCAGGTAGGGCACCGCGCAGGCCGTGACGAGGCCGAGTACGGTGCCCAGCGACCACAGCACCCAGTCGGCGGTCAGGGCCGCGCGCGCGCCGAACAGCCGTCCGCCGAGCAGCAGCGCCCCGGCCCCCACGGTGAGCAGGGCCATCGGCGGGGCGCCGAGGAACTGCGCCAGCGCCGGGTCCGCGGCGTGCGTCCGCAGCGCCCGCTGCCGCAGGTAGCCGGCGACGAGGACGACCAGGAGCAGCGCGGCCCCCGCCCAGACCACCGTGGCGGCGTCACGCAGCCACGGTGAGCTGCGCGGCAGCGTCACCGCGGCGTTGGCGACGATCCCGGTGCCCATGACGGCGGCGAACCAGCCCGGGCCCAGATGGGGGCGCCGCGTCCCGGTCCGCGCGCCCGGCCGGGCACGTGGGGTGGCGTGCCGGGGTCCCGGGTCCCTCGGGGGCAGCAGGAGGGTCCGGGTGTCGCTGGGCTCGGGTGTCACGGCGGGGAACGCTTCTTTCCTCGGATCGGGGATCGCCGGCGGCACTCGGCGGAACGGCACCCCGGCCCGGCGGCTCACGGGCCGCGGCCGAAGCCGTCGGCTCGTCGGCGGCCCTCCGACGTTACGGTGACACCCGGCTCCCGCCGCATCACAGCGTGTGCCACGACGCCCTCACTTCGGGACGTCGGCCTCTTGCGCCGTGCCGGTGCGTTGGGTACGGGTCGGGGGGCGCCCCGGTGGGAGGTCCTGATGTGACGCCTCCCGGGCACGTCGCGCTCTCCGTGCCGGCCCCGTACCGGCCTAGCGTCGAACACGCCACACGGTCAGCGGTGCGCTGCCTCCTCCGGCACGCGGAGGGGACGCTCCCCCGCCGGGAGCGAGGCGCCGGAAGACGAGGTCCTCGGGCCGTGCCGGCCCGGGGACCACGCCTGCCATCGCTGTCCCGAACGAGGAAAGAAGGCGATCCACCCAGTGGCGTCGACATCAAGCGCCGAAGAGCCCGCACTGCGCGGTCCGGAGTTCGGCCTCAACGAATGGCTCGTGGACGAGCAGTACGAGCGCTATCTCAACGACCCCGGATCGGTCGACGCGAGCTGGCGGGACTTCTTCGTCTCCCCCGGCTCCCCGGCCGCGACGGCGGACCGGCGGGACCGCACCGGCACCGCGGCCCCGGGCGACGGCGCACGGGAGGCGGCGGTCAAGGCCGTCCGCGTGGCCGCCCTCATCCACGCCCACCGGGTGCGCGGGCATTTGGTGGCCGACACCGACCCGCTCGCCGCCGGACCGGCGCCCTGGCACCCGGAACTGGACCTCGCGGCCTTCGGGCTGGGCGACGGGGACCTGGAGTCGGAGTTCGTCGTCGACGGCTTCGCCGGACGGGCCACGATGCGCCTGCGCGAGGTGCTGGACGTCCTGCGCACCGCCTACTGCGGGACGGTGGGCAGCGAGTACATGCACATCCAGGACTTCGGGGAACGCCGCTGGGTCCAGGAACGGATCGAGGCGCCCCCGCCGCGGCTGGACCGGGCGGGCCAGTTGCAGGTCCTCTACCGGCTGGGCGCGGCGGAGGCGTTCGAGACCTTCCTGCAGACCAAGTACGTCGGCCAGAAGCGGTACTCGCTCGAGGGCGGCGAGTCGGCGGTCGTGCTGCTCGACGCCCTGCTGCTGCGCTGCATCCGCGACGGGGTGGGGGAGGCGGTCATCGGGATGGCGCACCGGGGCCGGCTCAACGTGCTGGCCAACATCGTCGGCAAGTCGTACCGGGACGTCTTCCACGAGTTCGAAGACGCCGCGGACATCCTGTCCGCCCAGGGCTCCGGCGACGTGAAGTACCACCTCGGTGCGGAGGGGACCTACCGCGCCCTGGACGGCCGATCGATCCCCGTCTCCGTCGTGGCGAACCCCTCGCACCTGGAGATCGTCGGGCCGGTGGCCGAGGGCGTCGTGCGCGCCAAGCAGGACCTGGCCGGCGGCGACCGGGCGGACGGTGACGGGGAGCCGGGCGAAGGGGCCTTCCCCGTCCTGCCGGTCGTCGTCCACGGCGACGCCGCGTTCGCCGGCCAGGGGGTCGTCGCCGAGACGCTGAACATGTCGCAACTGCCGGGCTACCGCACCGGCGGCACGGTGCACGTCGTCATCAACAACCAGCTCGGCTTCACCACCGCGCCCGCCAGCGGCCGTTCCGGCACCTACGCCACCGCCGTGGCGCGGACGGTCGAGGCCCCGGTGTTCCACGTCAACGCGGACGACCCCGAGGCGGTCGTCCGGATCGCGCGCCTGGCCTTCGACTACCGCCAGGCGTTCCACAAGGACGTCGTGATCGACCTGATCTGCTACCGCCGCCACGGGCACAGCGAGGTCGACGACCCGTCCATCACCCAGCCGGCCATGTACGACCGCATCGACGCCCGGCCCTCCGTACGCAAGCTGTACGCGCAGTCGCTGGTGGAGCGCGGGGACGTCGACGAGTCGCAGGTGGCGGCGGCCCTGCGGGACTACCGGGAGCGGCTGGAGCGGGCGTTCGCCGAGACGCGGGCCCTGCCGGCGCCCGGCTCCGGTGCGGCCGCCGGGCCCAGGGGCGTCCCCGGGGAGGACGCCGAGGCTCCCGTGCCGACCGCGATCACCGAGGCGACCGCACGCAGCGTCATCGCGTCCCAGACGGCCCAGCCCCCGGAGTTCACGGTGCACCCGCGCGTGCTGCCGCAGCTCCGCAGGCGCACCACGATGCCGGACGCCGGCACGATCGACTGGGCCACGGCCGAGACGCTGGCGATCGGCTCCCTCCTGTCGGAGGGGGTGCCGGTGCGGCTGTCCGGACAGGACTCCCGGCGCGGCACGTTCGGCCAGCGGCACGCGGTGCTCACCGACCGGCGCACCGGAGCGGAGCACACCCCGCTGAACGCCCTCGGCCCGGGCGCCGCGCGGTTCTCCCCCTACGACTCGATGCTCTCCGAGATGGCCGCCCTGGCCTTCGAGTACGGCTACTCGATGGAGCGGCCCGACGCGCTGGTGCTGTGGGAGGCCCAGTTCGGCGACTTCGCCAACGGCGCGCAGAGCGTCGTCGACGAGTACGTCGCGTCCTCCGAACAGAAGTGGGGCGAGCGCTCCGGGGTCACGCTGCTGCTGCCGCACGGCCTGGAAGGGCAGGGGCCGGACCACTCCTCGGGCCGGATCGAACGGTTCCTCCAGCTGTGCGCGCAGGGCAACATGAGCGTCGCCGTCCCCACGCTGCCCGCCAACTACTTCCACCTGCTCAGGCGTCAGGCACTCGGCGAACGGCGGCGTCCGCTGGTCGTGTTCACCCCGAAGTCGATGCTGCGGCTGAAGGAGGCGACCTCCGCGCTGGCGGACTTCACCACGGGCTCCTTCCGTCCCGTCCTGCCGGACGCGGCGGCCGACGGTGCCGGGGTCCGGCGGGTGCTGCTGTGCTCGGGGAAGGTCTTCTACGACCTGGACGCCCACCGGCGGAACACCGGCGTGCGGGACACGGCGATCGTCCGCCTGGAGCGTCCCTATCCGTTCCCGGACGGGGAACTCGGCGCGGAACTCGCCCGGTTCCCCCGTGACGCCGAGGTGCGGTGGGTGCAGGAGGAGGCCGCGAACCAGGGTGCGTGGTCCTTCGTGAGGCCGCACCTCGAGCGGCTGGCCGGGCGCCCCGTGGGCTGCGTCAGCCGGCCGCCCGCCTCGGCTCCCGCGGTGGGCTCCGCGCGGCGGCACGCGGCCGAGCAGCGGGAACTCGTGGAGTCGGCGTTCCGCTGACCCCGCGACGGGGCCCGGCCGGCCGGGCTGTGTCGTCACGTGCCCTTCCCCGGCTTTCGGCCGGGGAAGGGCGCTGCCTATGCTGTCGCACCGGGGCGGAGCCGTAGCGCGGAGGTAGTCGCGTGCCGTCCCCAGAACCGTGAGGACGCCGGTTCGATTCCGGCCGGTTCCGCCCTCCCGTCCCCTCCGCTCCTGCGCTCTCCGCTCCGGGACCGGCCGCCGGGTGTTCACGGTCGGGGTCGCGGCCCTCACCGGCCAGGAGGTCGAGGCTGTGACGGTCGCCGCGGAGGCGCCGGTACGTCACGGCGCCGGGTGCGATCAGTCCGTCAGGGCGTCGCGCCCGGTCGCCGAACCGGCCCCAGGGACCCGCAGTTTCGCGGCCGCTCCGAACCAGCACGGCCGCGATCGCCGAAACGCCCGCCGCGCCCCCGGCGAACGCGCCGGCAGCGTACGCCCGGTGGCACGCGTCGAAGGCTCCGCGGTGGCCCCGGGCCACCAGCCGGAGGAGGCGTTCCTCCGCCGGCTCGTGCAGCGCGTCGGTGCGCGATCCCGGGCCGGCCGGACGCCCGGTGTGCCGTCCAGGTCCTGAGCCGGCCGTGGCCCCCGCACCACGTCCCTGCGCGGGGAGAAGGCACCCTGCACAGCAGATACGGTCGCCGTGCCGGCCCGAGGACGTACGAGCGCCACCGGGGCCGCGGCCGGGCCCGTCCGGCTCAGCGGCAGACGGCGGGCGGACCTTCGCCGACGGGCCAGGACACGCGAACGGTGCCGGCCCCTCCCCCGGGCCCGAACCAGACCTGCCGGCAGTTAATGTGACGTCTCGTCACCGCGGTCCGGATCCGGCCGCTTCCGCTGTACCCGGGCCGGTCGTCCGGAAGCCGGCCCGGAAGGCGGCCGGGGTCACGCCCAGGTGGCGGACGAAGGCCCGGCGGAGCGACTCGGGTGAGCCGAATCCGGTGCGCCGCGCCACGACGGCCATGGGGTCGTCCGCGGTCTCCAGCACCGCCTGGGCGGCCTCCAGCCGCACCTGCTCCACGTACCGGCCGGGACTCGTGCCCACCTCGTCGTAGAAGAGCCTGGTGATGTGACGGACGCTGACGCCCGCCCTGCGGGCCATCGCCGACAGCGAGTGGTTGTCGCCGGGGTTCTCCGCGACCGAGTCCAGGACCTCGCGCAGCATCTCCTGGCGCGGCTGCGGCAGCCGCGAGCGGGCGCTGAACTGGGACTGGCCGCCGGGCCGTTGCATGAAGACGACCATGTCCTTGGCGACCGCCCGGGCGACCTCCGCCCCGTAGTGCTCCTCGACGAGGGCCAGGGACAGGTCGATCCCGGCGGTGACGCCGGCGGAGGTCATCATCTTCCCGTCGCGCACGAAGATGGCGTCCGGGTCGACGCTCACGGCCGGGTAACGCAAGCCCAGTTCACGGGTCTGCCGCCAGTGGGTCGCCGCCCGCCGGCCGTCGAGGAGGCCGGCCGCGGCCAGCAGGAAGGCGCCCGTGCAGACCGACGCCGTGCAGTGCGCCCCGTCGCTCAGTCCGCGTACCACGTCCAGCAGCGCGTCGTCCTTGACCAGGGTCTCCCACTCCGGGCCGCCGGGGACCACCAGGACGTCGCTGGGGTCGCGTACGTCGTCGACGGACAAGTCGGCGCTCAGACGCGTCCCGGCGGCGGTGACCACGTCCGCTCCGTCCTCGGAGACGACCTGCACCCGGTACGGGCCGCCCCAGTCGTTCGCCGAGGCGAAGACCTCGATGGGGCCCGTCACATCGAGCAGGCGCACCCCGGGGAAGACGAACACCCTCACCGTGAGCGGACCCGCTCCGGAGCGCTTGTGCACCATGGGACACCTCCCGGTCATGCGCCGCGCGCACCTCACCCGCCGCGGCTCGTCGCCTGAGCGGGGGGAACCCGGGGCCGCCCCGGCGGCCCGGCCGTTCCCCGGTTTCCACCCCTCATCGTGCGCCCGCCGCCCTCGTCCCGGCCACGACCTGCTTGCTCCCTGCTGGGAGGCGGAACCTCCCAGTCCTCACTCCCGCACCGCGGGCCCGGGGTCGGTCGCGGCGGCCGTCGCCGAGCCGCGGGCGCCCAGCAGCGCGAGGCAGTCCGGCCACAACGGGCCGAGTCGCGCCGCGTCGCCGTACAAGGTGGCGAACAGGACCCGGCCCTCCACCTGAGCCAGTAGGGACCGGGCCGCCTCGCGCGGGTCCGCGACGCTGACCTCGCCCCGCACCCGCGCCTCGTCGACGACCGACTCGACCATGCCGACCTGGGCTTCGCAGATCTCCCGCAGGCGTTCGCGGACGGCCGCGGTCTGTCCGCCCGCCTCCGCCGCGAAGCCGGCGAACACGCGGACCGGGACCGCTCCGCAGTCCCGTCGCGCGTCGCGCCGCCGGGCTCCCGCCGCCTCGAACAGGGCCCGCAGGCGCGGCAACGGCTCGGCGCCGGGCCCGAGGAGACGGAGCCAGGTGCGCCGTTGCGCGTTCCAGTGCTCGTCCACGACGCTGAGCGCGAGCGCCTCCTTGGAGGCGAAGAAGTAGTGGAAGCTGCCCCTGGGCACTCCGGCCGCCCTGCAGACCTCCGCCAGGCCCAGCGCCGCATAGCCGCGCTGGTCGAACAACGCGTGGGCTGCGCGCAGAATCCGCTCCCCGGCACCACCGGCATGTTCCATGCCGTCGACCATACGACCGGTCGCCTACCTCTTCGGCGGTCACGTCCACATCCGAGGGCCCGATGTCCTGCGATGCCGCGACGGGCTTCGCCCGCACGCGCGTTGCCCATCACGGACGGGACGACGGAGACGAAGGGACGGACCGCACATGGACCCGGCAGGACCACGCACGACCCCGACGCAGGACACCGACGGCTTCCGGCCGGAACTGGTCGTCATCCCCTGCGGCTCCCGCAAGCTGGGCCACCGGGCCAGGGCGGCCGACCTGTACACCGGCAGCTACCACCGGGCGTGCCGGAGGGCCGCCGAGGCGCTGCGCCCCGACCGGCTCCTGATCCTCTCCGCGCGCTACGGCCTGCTCGACCTCGACGACGAGATCGACCCGTACGACACCCCGCACGGGCATGCCGACGCGGTGACCGCCGCGCTCCTGCGCACCCAGGCGGAGGGCCTCCGGATCGCCGACGCCGACCCGGTGCTCGCCCTCGGCGGTGCCCGTCACGTCGCCCTCGCGAAGGCCGTGTGGCCGCACGCCCAGACCCCGTTGGACGGGACGCGCGGCATGGGCGAGCAGTTCGCCCGGCTCGCGGCGATGGCCCGACTGGCGGGTACGCCGTCCCCCGCCACGGCGAAGGGACGCGACGCGCGACGGGCCGCGGCGCGGCGCCGCCTCACCCCCTGACCGGGTCGCCGCGGCCCGCACGAACGCGGGGTCGCGGGGCCCGTGCTCGCAGCCGGTCCTCTTCGTGCCGGTGCGGCATCGCCCGTTCGCCGGAGGGCAGTTCGACGCGGACCACGTAGGGCGCGGGCTCGGCGGGGTTCCCCACGACGACGGCGGGACGGGCCGCCGGCGGGAACGCCGGGAAGGTCCGCCCGGTGCCCTTGCTCTGCATCGGCGTGTTGCTGTAGCCGGGGTGCGCGAGGACGCTGGTGATGGGCACCGCCGACGACTGCTCGCGCCGGGCGAGCTCCGCCCCGAAGACGGCGTTGGCCAGCTTGGACGCCGAGTAGCCGGCGAGCGGCGTGTAGGTGCGGGACCACGCGACGTCGTCCAGGTCGAGTTCGGCCTTCTCGTGCAGGTACGAGGTCACCGTGACGACCCTCGGCGCGGCCGACCGGCGCAGCGCCGGTTCCAGCAGGGCCGTCAGCGCGAAGTGGCCCAGGTGGTTCGCGGCGAGGTGCCGCTCCGCGCCCTGCGGCGTCACGGAGTGCCCGACCATGGAGATGCCCGCGTTGTTGACGAGGACGTCGACGGACTCCTCCTCGCCGATCTCCTCCGCCGCCCGGCGGATCGAGTCCGGGTCCAGCAGGTCGAGCCGGCGCACCTCCACGTCGGCGCCGGGGTACGTTCCGCGCAGCGTGGACGCCACCGCCTCTCCCCGTGCCGCGTCACGGACGGCGAGCAGTACCCGGCCGCCGTGCGCGACGAGTTCGCGCGCCGTCACCAGACCGAGGCCGCTGGTGGCCCCCGTCACGACGAAGGTGCGGCCGTCCTGTGCGGCCATCCGGTCGGCGGTCCACCCGCGACCCTTTTTGCCCGTGTTCGTTGCTGGAACCGCCGACATCTCGGATACCGCCTTCTCGTTGACACGCCCCGCCGAAGGCCCGCAGCGGCGGGCCCGGGGCCGTGCACGAAGCTAGACCTTGCCATTAATGTGAAGGTCAAGCGGTGACGGCGGGACACGCCGTCCGCAGGGAGGCCGGAGAAGGAGAGCGCTGTGAAGATCGGGGAACTGGCCGCGAAGACGGGAGTCGCGACGCGGCTGCTCCGCTACTACGAAGAGGTCGGCATCCTGCACCCGTTCCGGAGCCCGAACGGGTACCGCAGTTACGGCGAACCCGCCGTCGACCGCGTGCTGCAGATCCGCGAACTGCTCGAAGCCGGTCTCACGACCGACATGATCCGCGAGGTCCTGCCCTGCCTCGAGGCCACGAAAGACGAATCGGACATCACGGAGTGCCCGGCGGCGGCGGACCTGGACGGGCTGCGCCGGCAGCTCAGCAGCATCGAACGGCGGATCGACGTGCTGCAGCGCAACCGCGACGCGATCAAGAGGTTCCTGCGGGCCTGGGACGTCGCCCGGCCCGCAGCGGACTGACCCGCGCCGACCGTTGCGTGCGGGCCCGTACGGCGAGCGGGCCGGCACGGGACATGCGGGCGCGCGGGGGGCCGGCGGACGACGGAGGGCCCGGGCCGGTCACGGCCGCCGAGGAGGCGCGTGGCCCCGGCGGGGCCGAGGGCGGTACGCGATCGGCGTACCGCCCTCCGCACGATTACGCGCGGCTGCCGTCGCCGGGTGCGACGACGGCGGCCACGTCCGTGCTGCGGCGGTCAGCCGCGGACGATGTTCTCCGCCTGGGGGCCCTTCTGCCCCTGCGTCACGTCGAAGGTGACGTGCTCACCCTCCACGAGCTCGCGGTAGCCGTTGCCGGAGATGTTGGAGTAGTGGGCGAACACATCAGGACCGCCCCCGTCCTGTGCGATGAAGCCGAAGCCCTTCTCCGAGTTGAACCACTTCACGACGCCAGATGCCACTGTGTTCGTTCCTCACATGCTGCTGATGCGCCGCACCCCGTGGTGCGCCGCCGGACCCCGTTGCTGGGCCCTGGCCTTACTTACCGGATGAGCCGCCCCTCGCGCCACCGATTACGCGCGTGTCCAGCATCTCTCCGGCACGACCTCCGCTGCCCGGGGCCCCGGTCGGGTGGCCGGAACGGCCTCGCGGGGCGCCGTTCGCGGCATTCGTCCGGACGTATCCGAAGGCTGCCGCCGACGTCGGCCCTGTTCGTGCCCGCGTGCGCGTCACGAGGTCCCGGCGGGGTCCGGCCGGCGGCCGGCCCTCGTCATCCGGACGTGTCTCCGAGGGCCGCGGCACGCAGGGCGGCGGCGAGACGGGCGACGGGTTCGGCCGGCGGCCGGGGAAGCCGGGCCAGGACGAGGCGCCGGTGCTCCTGCGGGCCGCCGCGCACGGGCAGGACGCGCACTCCGGGCGGCGCGGCCGGGGCCAGCGCGGACGGTACGGTCGTCAGCCCGCACCCGCCGGCCACGAGGTGGAGTTTCGCCAGCCAGTCACGGGCGGTGTGGACGATCTCGGGCCGTTCGTCCAGACCCGGCCACACGCCCAGGAGCCGGTCCGAGCCGGACGACGAACCGGCGATCCACTGCTGCCCCCGCAGGTCCTCGACGTCGACGAAATCGCCCCGGGCCAGGGGGTGTCCGGCCGGCACGGCGACGCAGAGGGCACGCTCCGAGAGTGTCCGGAGCACCAGTGGGGGCGACTCGTCGTCGGGTGCGCGGAAGGGCGGGGCCGAGGACATCAGGGCCAGGTCGATGCTGCCGGCCCGCAGGGCGCGCGCCAGCGCCGCCGTCCCGCCCTCGCGGCTGATGACGCGCACACCGGGCGCCTCGCGCCGCAGGGCGGCGAGGGCCTGCGGAACCACCGTCGTACCCGTGGTGGGCACCCAGCCCAGGCGCACGGTGCCGCCCTGCGGGGGAAGGCCTGAGAGGTCGCGCGCGGCCGCGTCGATCTCGTCGAGCACGATGGTCGCACGGCGCATGACGAGCCGCCCGGCATCGGTCAACCGCACGCCGTCGGGCCGTCGTTCCAGCAGTTCCGCGCCCGCGGTCCGTTCGATCGAGGCGATCTGCCGGGAGACCGCCGACTGCGTGTACCCCAGCGCGGCCGCCGCCGCGGTGAACGTCCCCTGCTCGGCCACCGCCCGGAAGACGCGCAGGGAGGTCAGCGACACATCGGTGAAGTCCATGATGTCCACGGATACCACGTGTGCGGGACGTGCCGGCCCGGGGCGGATCGCCGGGCCCGGAGCGTCGTCCGCAGGCGGTCGGTCATGCCGTCCCGGCGTACCGCTCCCCCGCGCCGGCTTCCTCGCCGACGGCGCGCACGGCGGCGGCGCGCACGGCGGCGGCGCGCACGGCGGCGAGCGGTGGGCCACATCACGGAGGGTGCGCGCCTCGCGGAGGCCGTCGCCGCGGACGGCGTCCGGAGTGGCGGGGTGGCGTCACCTGGCGCCGGCGGGCACCGTCACGCCTGGCCGGCAACCGGCCGGGCGCGACCCTTATCGTCGTCGGCGATCCGGTTCCCGTGGAAACCGAAGGCGCCACGCGACGGGGCGAGTGCGCCCTGCCACCGGCGCGGCGGTGCCGGATCCTCGCCGCTCATCGTGCCGCCGTCCCGTCCGTGCCGTCCCGCCCCGGGCCGGCGGGCCCGAGGGGTTGTTCGGACCAGACCGTCTTCCCGCCCTTCCCGTAGCGGGCGCCCCACCGCTCGGCGAGCTGGGCGATCATGAACAGGCCGCGGCCGCCCTCGTCGGTCGTCCGGGCGTGCCGCATGTGCGGGGAGGTGCTGCTGCCGTCGAAGACCTCGCAGATGAGCGTGCGGTCGCGGATGAGCCGGAGCGTGACGGGGTCCGCGCCGTAGCGGATGGCGTTGGTGACCAGCTCGCTGACGACCAGCTCGGTGGTGAAGCTGTGCTCCTCCAGCCCCCAGGCGGCCAGTTGCCGGACCGCCTCGGACCGGGCGGACGCGACGGCCGCGGGGTCGTGGGGGATGTCCCAGGACGCGACGCGCCCCTCCCCCAGGGCGCCCGTCCGCGCCAGGAGCAGCGCGACGTCGTCCGCGGGCGTGCCGTCGGCCAGGCCCGCGACGGCGGCCTCGCACAGTTCCTCCAGAGGGGTCCAGGGCGCCGCGAGGGCGTCGACCAGGTGCCGGAGCCCGCGGTCCGTGTCGAGCGAGCGGCTGTGGATCAGGCCGTCGGTGTAGAGCGCGAGGACGCTGCCCTCCGGCAGCGGGACGCAGAGGGCCTCGAAGGGCAGGCCACCGAGCCCGAGGGGCGGGCCGCTGGGAAGGTCGAGGAGCCGGGCGTCGCCGTCCGGGGTGACGAGCACGGGCGCCGGGTGCCCGGCGCGCGCGAGCGTGCAGTGCCGGGAGACCGGGTCGTAGACGGCGTAGAGGCAGCTCGCCCCCAGGACGCCGGACGGATCGGCGGCCCCCAGGGCGATCCGGCTGACGACGTCGTCCAGGTGGGCGAGCACCTCGTCGGGGGCGAGGTCGATGTCCGCGAGGGTCTGCACGGCGGCACGCAGGCGTCCCATGGTGGCGGCGGCGTGGATGCCGTGTCCGACGACGTCGCCGACGACGAGGGCGACCCGGGCCCCGGACAGCGGCAGGACGTCGAACCAGTCGCCGCCGACGCCGGCCTCCGTGTCGGCGGGCAGGTAGCCGTAGGCCGCCTCGACGGCGTTCTGCGCCGGCAGGTCCACCGGGAGCAGGCTGCACTGCAGGGTCAGTGCCGCGGCGTGCTCGTGGGTGTAGCGGCGGGCGTTGTCGATGCAGACCGCGGCGTGCGCGGTGAGTTCCTCGGCGATGTCCAGGTCCCCGGGCCGGAAGGGACCGGAGTCCCGGGAGCGTGCGAAGGTGGCCGCTCCCAGCGTGGTGCCGCGCGAGCGGATGGGCACGGTCATCCGGGAGTGGACGCCGAGGCGGCGCTCGTGGGCGCCGCGCACCGGGTCGTCGGCGTCGCGCCGGTGGCCGCCCGGGGCCACACGGGAGACGAGCGACGGAAGGCCGCTGGACATCGCACGCGCGGTGGGCGACCGCGGGAGGTACGGGCAGGGCCCGCCCCGCGGGACGGGCGGCGGGACGTCGCTGCGGGTGGAGCGGTAGCCGGCCGAGCGCAGGCTCGCCGTGGCGGCGGCGTCGGCCGGTCCCGGCGGCGGCTCCTCACCGCGGAGCACCGCGGCGAGGAGGTCGACGGTGACGTGGTCGGCGAGCCCGGGGACGGCGGCGTCCGCCAACTCCTGCGCGGCGGCGGCGACGTCGAGCGTGTTGCCCATGCGCTTGCGGGCCTCGTTCAGCAGCGTGAGCTTCTGCTGGGCGCGGTGGTGGTCGGTGGTGGACAGGACGATGTAGCAGACGCCGAGCGCCCGCCCGTCCTCGGCCTCCAGCCGGAAGCACGAGGTGGAGTACGCCACTTGGTCCGGGTCCGCCAGGACGCGTCCGAAGTGCTTGCGGCCCGAGGAGGCGATCCCGGTCTCCAGGACCCGGCAGATCTCGGCCTGGGTGCGCGCCAGGTCCAGTCCGGGCAGGACCTCGGCCGGGCGGCGGCCGAGGAACCGCTCCCGGGGAACGCCGCACATCTCCTGCATGGCGTCGTTCACCCAGGTGAAGCGGAGTTCGGTGTCGAGTACGGCCATGCCCACCGGCGCGGTGGAGGTGATCCCCTCCAGCAGGGAGCGACTGGCGCGGGCCCACCAGGTGCGGGCGGTGTCGGCCGCGAGGATCACGCGCACGGCCGGCCCGCCCGGGGCGGGGACGGGCAGGATCTCGACCTCCAGGTCGAGGCGGCGGCCGTCCCCGCGGCGTACGACCTGCCGGCCCTGCCATCCGCGCTCCGATCCGAGCCGGCCGGCGAGACCGGGGGCTCCGGCCTCGGGCGCTCCGGTTTCGACGGCTCCGGGTTCGACGGCTCCGGGTTCGACGGCTCCGCCCTCGGGGGCTCCCGTGTCCGAGGCCGGGAGGACGTCCGCCAGGGGTCTGCCCACCGCCTCGCGGGCCGGGCAGCCGAGGAGGGCCGCGGCCCCGTCGTCCCATCCGCGGACGACCGCGGCGTCGTCGACCACGATCACGGCCGTCGCCGGACCCAGGGGGGTACCTGCCGCCGTGGAGGGACCTCTCGTAAGAGCACCCATGCCGGCCATCCCTTGCAGCTGTGTCCCGGGCCGAACGCACCGCTCCCATCCGGATACGGGGCTCTTCCCACCCTAACCGGGGCAGGTCGCCCCGAGCGGCGCCCCCACCGGCCCCGTCGCCCGGCCACGGCCGCCGCCACCTGCGCGCTTGCTTGTCCTCGGGCGAGGACTTAGCTTTGTCCTCAGCTGAGGACATCCCGTCCCCGCTGCTCACAGCGGCAGAAAGGCCGGCTTCGCCATGCCCATCCCCGTTCGCCACCTCGGTCCCGACGAACTCGCCGTCGGCGCCGTGGGTTACGGCGCCATGAGCTACGCAAACCCCTACGGGCAGTCCGGCTACGACCCCGAGCGGTCCGCCCGGGAGATCGTCGACCGCGCGCTGGACGCCGGGGTCACCCTCTTCGACACCGCCGAGGGCTACGGCGACAGCGAGGAGATCCTCGGCCGCGCGACGGCCGGGCGCCGTGACCGGCTCGTGCTCGCCACCAAGTTCGGCATCGTCTCGGGTCCCTTCGGCGGGTCCGAGGCCCGGATGGACGGCAGCCGCGGCTACATCCGCAAGGCCGTCGAGCGCTCCCTGAAGCGACTGGGCACCGACCGCATCGACCTCTACTACCAGCACCGCGTCGACCCCCGGACACCGATCGAGGAGACGGTCGGTGCGATGGCCGAACTCGTCGCTGAGGGCAAGGTCCTCCACCTGGGCCTCTCCGAGGCCGCGCCGGACACCCTGCGCCGTGCCGCCGCCGTGCACCCGATCACGGCGCTGCAGACCGAATGGTCGCTGTGGGAGCGCGGGATCGAGCCCGAGATCCTTCCGGTGTGCCGGGAACTCGGCATCAGCGTCGTCCCGTACAGCCCGCTGGGACGCGGCGCGCTCACCGGCACGATCACCTCGCGCGAGGAGCTGCCGGAGCACGACCACCGCCGCGCCCTGCCCTGGTACTCGGAGGCGAACTTCGACCGCAACATGCGGACGGTGCGGGCCGTACGGGACATCGCCGAGCAGCACCAGGCGACCCCCGGGCAGGTGGCCCTCGCCTGGCTGCTGGCCAAGGCCCCGGACGTCACCCCCATCCCGGGCACCCGCCGGGCGGCCTTCCTGGCCGAGAACGCCGCGGCGGCCGAACTCGTCCTGACCCCTGAGCAGCTCGCCGCCCTCGACGCCCTCACCGTCACGGGCGACCGGGAGCAGGCCTCAGCGATGGCCGCGACCAACTGGTTCGACGGCGTCACGCCGCCCCTGCCGGCCTGACCGACCGGCCGTCGGCGCCCGGTGCGGCCCGCGTCCTCCCGAGGACGGCCCGGACTCCCGTGGCCGACCGGGATCCCGGGAACGGCCGGGCCGGTCATGAGGCGCACGCACAGGGGCGGTGCGCGTTCCTCATTGGACGCGTCAACCACGGGAATTTACCGTGGTCACGAGGGCCCCCGTCCGGGCCGGGGGCCCCTTGCCCCTGCGAAGGAGTACGTCCATGGCCGACACCGCCACCGCCGGGGACCCGCGTGCCGCGGACGAGGTGTTCGACCACGTGATCGTGGGCGGAGGCGCCGCCGGATGCGTGCTCGCGGCACGCCTCAGCGAGGAACCGCCGGTGCGCGTGCTGCTGCTGGAAGCCGGGCCGGCGGACACCGACCCGCGCATCGCGCCGCCGCACGGCCTGTTCCAGGGGCTGCTGCGCGGGGAACTCGACTGGAGCTACGACACCGTGCCGCAGCCCGGGCTCGGCGGCCGCGGTGTCCCCCTCTCGGCGGGACGCGTCCTGGGCGGCGGCGGTTCCATCAACTACCAGGCCTGGTACCGGGGTCACCGCTCGGACTACGACGGCTGGGCCGGGCAGGGGATGAAGGGCTGGAGCTACGAGGAGGTCCTGCCCGCCTTCCGCCGCAGCGAGGACCACGAACTGGGGGCTTCGCGCCTGCACGGCGTCGGGGGCCCGATCCCGGTCACCACGCCGAAGGACGTCAGCCCGCTGTCGCCGGCGTTCGTCGCCGCCGGCGTCGAGTACGGCCTGCCGCTCAACCGGGACTTCAACGGTGCCGAACTCGACGGCGTCGGGCCGCTGTACAGCAACGTCCGGGACGGCGAACGGTACAGCTCGGCGCGCGGCCATCTGCGTCCCGCCATGGGCCGCCCCAACCTGACCGTCCGCACGGGCGCGCTCGCGCACCGCGTGCTGCTCGACGGCACGCGCGCGACCGGCGTCGAGTACACCGACGCCGCGGGCACGCACCGTGCCCGCGGCCGCTCGGTGATCCTGTCGGCGGGGGCGGTGCGCTCCCCGCAGTTGCTGATGCTGTCGGGCATCGGCCCGGCCGCCCACCTGGCCGCGTGGGACATCCCCGTGGTGCAGGACCTGCCGGGGGTGGGAGCCGGCCTCCAGGACCATCCCTCGGCACTGGTCGGCTGGCCCGTGGTGCGCGGCTCCACGTGGCTCGACGCCCACAGCGAGGAGAACCGGGCCCTGTACGCCGCCCGTCGCCGGGGACCGCTGGCCTCCATCGGCCAGGCCGGCGCCTTCCTGCGCTGCGGCGGCGGCGCCGAGGCCCCGGACATCGAGCTCACCCCGATGCTGATCGACCTGCTCGGCAACAGCGCGCCCGGGTTCTCCTGCCTGGTCACGCTGCTGGCCCCGGAGAGCCGCGGCACGGTGCGGCTCGCCTCCACCGACCCGGCGGCGGCGCCGCTCATCGACCCGCGGTACTACGCCGCGGCCGCGGAGCGGGAACTGATCGTGGCCGGGCTGCGCAGCACCCTGGAGCTGTGCGACAGCCCGATCATGCGCGCCCTCATCGGCCCCGCCTCGTACCCCACCGCCAGGGACGACGCCTCCCTGCTGCGGTCCGCCCGTGAGTCCACGGTCTCCATCAACCACCCCGCGGGCACCTGCCGGGCGGGCGACGACGAGCAGTCGGTCGTCGACCCCGGGCTGCGGGTGCACGGCATCACGGGGCTGCGCGTCGTCGACGCCTCCGTGATGCCCGCCATCCCGCACGGCAACACGTACGCGCCGTCCGTGATGGTGGGGGAACATGCGGCCGAGCTCATCCGCCGAGCGGCCTGAACCCCGCACACCCGGACCGCTGAACCCCGCACACCCCGACCGCCGCGAGCGGCACCCCTGACGCCCTTTCACGAAGGAAGAGTCCACCCATGCCCGCCATCACCACCCCCTTCGGCTTCTCGAGCACGGCCGCGGACGTCGTACGGGGCGTCGACCTCACCGGCCGCCGCGCGCTCGTGACCGGTGCGTCGTCCGGCCTCGGCGCGGAAACGGCCCGGGCGCTGGCCTCGGCCGGTGCGGAGGTCGTCCTCGCGGTCCGCGACACGGCCGCGGGCGAGCACGTCGCCCGGCGCATCGCCGAGGGCACCGGGAACTGCGGCCTGAGCGTGACCCGCCTCGACCTCGCCGACCCGGCGTCCGTCGCCGCCCTCACCGCCGCGTGGCGTGGCCCGCTGGACATCCTGGTCAACAACGCGGGCGTCATGGCGAGCCCCGAGCGCCACACCGAGCACGGCTGGGAGTGGCAGTTCGCCACCAACCACCTGGGGCACTTCGCCCTGACGACCGGTCTGCACGAGGCACTCGCCGCCGCCGGGGACGCCCGGGTCGTGACGGTCAGCTCCAGCGGCCACCAGTTGTCCCCCGTCGTCTGGGACGACGTGCACTTCGCCTTCCGCCGCTACGACCCGTGGCTCGCGTACGGACAGTCCAAAACCGCCAACGTCCTGTTCGCGGTGGAGGCCACCCGCCGCTGGGGCGACGACGGCATCACCGCGAACGCCGTGATGCCCGGCGCCATCCGCACCAATCTGCAGCGGCACATCGCGGACGCCGGCAGCAGGGTTCCCGCCGAGCTCATGAAGACCGTCGAGCAGGGCGCCGCCACGTCGGTCCTCGTCGCGGTGTCGCCGTTGCTGAAGGGCGTCGGCGGCCGCTACTTCGCCGACTGCGGCGAGGCCGCGGTCCTCGACCGCCGGGGCGCCCCGCTGCAGGGCGTCGCCCGCTACGCCGTCGACCCCGACAACGCGCGGCGTCTGTGGACGCTCTCGGAGCGGGTGATCGCGAACGCCGGCCGTTGAGGCCCCGCCGCCGACGATGGGGCCCGCTGCGCACGGGTGTCCGGCTACCCCCGGTCCGCGGACGCCCCGGGTGCGACGGCGACGGCGTCGAGGGCCCGGTGGAGCAGCGGGATCAGCTCCTCGGCCTCCGGCTGGTTGAGCTGGGTGTTGCCCAGGACCAGGCGCGTGAGCAGGACGCCGGAGCAGATCGCGACCAGGAGCGCCGCGCGGCCCGCGGTCCGTTCGCCGGGCAGCGCGTCGGCGAGCAACTGCTGGTAGTTCCGCTCGATGCTGTCCCTCATGATCTCCACCGCCCGCGGGTTCGTCGCGGACCGCAGCGTCAGCAGCAGCCCTTCCAGGGCGGACTCGTCGGATTCGAGCAGGAGCGCGCGGGCCGCGTCCGCGTTCAGCTCGGGCGTCATCATCAGCGTCTTCTGGTAGGCCAGGGCGACGACTTCCGCGAACAGCTGCTCCTTGGAGCCGAAGTAGCGGCCGATCAGCCGGGGGTCCACACCCACGGCCCCGGCGATCTCCCGTACCCCCGCGCCGTCGTAGCCGTGCTCGACGAACAGCCGCCGGGCGGACTGGAGGATCGCCGCCTTCGTGGCGGCGGCGTCCCTGCGTCGCGTGGTGGCCGGCCGGGCGCCGTCGTCGTGCTGCATGCGCACCAGGATACGGAGTGCGAGGGTGGCCGCCGTGCCCGTGCGTCCACCCGTCGCGGGCGGGCGGCGGCGTCAGCGGCTCGGACGCGGCCGTGCGCTCACGGGCTCCCCTTCGCGCCGCTGTCACAAAACCGTGGGCCGTCCGGTCTCCCCGTATGCAGGTCGTCCCGGGGCCGGAAGTCCGTGCCGGTACCCGGGCGGCCCGCACCCCGGCAAGGGGGCCCTCGGCTTCGCGTCCCCGCGGGCACGGTGGCCCTCGTCACAGCCGCCGGACGCCCGCTCCACGGCGGTGGGGCGGGCGCTCGGTCCTGGTCCCCCCGTTCCGGTGACCGCAAATCGGTTTGCCGCCGGGCGTCCGGGCCGATAGGAAGCTCGCATGCTACGAGGCAGCAAGGTCGGGCTGAGGGCCCGGCACGAGGAAGACATCCCGATCCTGCGGACCGAGCTCTACGAGGACGTGGCGGGCGCCTCGCGGGCCGAGGGCGGGCCGTGGCGGCCGGTCACCCCCGGCTCCAAGGATCCACGGCTCGTGGTGGACGACGACGATCACCGGCGCGTCCCGTTCTCCGTGGTGGAACTGGAGGGCGGCACGCTGGTCGGCACCGCGGCGCTCTGGGGCATCGACACCCACAACCGGTCCGCGCACGTCGGGCTGGGGCTGCTGCCGTCCTCGCGCGGCAAGGGTTACGGCACCGACGTCGTCGCGGTGCTGTGCGACTACGGGTTCGTCGTGCGCGGCCTGCACCGGCTGCAGATCGAGACGCTGTCGGACAACCTCCCGATGCTGCGCTCCGCCGAGCGCAACGGCTTTGTGCGCGAGGGCACGCTGCGGTCCTCCGCCTGGGTGATGGGCGAGTTCCTGGACGAAGTGCTGCTGGGCCTCCTCGCCCGGGACTGGAAGCAGGGCTCAGGAGCCTAGGTTCCGCCGGGCCGTCGGGCGCGGGCGGCCGGGCCGTCGGGCGCGGGCGGCCGGGCGTCGGTCCGGACGCGGGCAGCGCCGACGCCGGCAGCACGAGCCCCGGGGCGAGTGGCACTTGCGGGCGGGCACGAGGATCCGCCGCGGGTGCCTCCCGGTGGCTCCCGGCCATCTGTGCGAAGAGCAGGTCGACCGCCGCCTCGCCCATCTCCCGGTACGGGACGCGGACGGCCGTGACGGGCGCCCCGGCCAGCGGCGCCAGTGCGGTGGCGTCGTAGCCGACGACCGGGACGTCCAGGGGGTCCGGGGCTCCGTGCCCGGCGGCGAGGGCCCGGGCGGCGCCGACCGGCAGGCCGCCGTTGGTGCACAGGAGACCGTCCGGGCGCTCCTGCGGGGGCTGTCGAGCGATGGCCTCGGCACAGACGATCCCCGCGGTCAGGGGCGCGCCGGCCGCGCGGATGACCTCCAGGGCGACGCCCGGTGCGGCACCCAGGGCGGCCATGGCACCGCGCAGTTGGCCCCCGGCACACCCCCGCGCCGCCGTCGGCTGACGCCCCGGCGGGCCGGCCCGTCCAAGGATCCGGCCCACCGCGGCGGTGCCGGGCCTCAGGCCGGACGGCCGGTGCCGGGGAGGATCGTGAAGACCCGGTCCAGGCCGACCTGGGTGAGCGTGCGCAGCAGCGCGGCCGGGACCGCCGTCAAGGCGACGTCGGCGCCCGCCGCGAGGGCGAGGTGACGCGCCGCCAGGAGCGCCGTGATCCCGGACGAGTCGCAGAAGTCCACCCCGGACAGCTCGAACGTCAGGCACTGGCCCGGTTCGAGGACGAGGCGTTCGGCCCGCAGGCGCAGTTCCGCCGCCCGGTCGTAGTCGAGTTCGCCGGACAGGTGCAGCACGGGGCCGGTCGACGTGTGCCGATGGGTGATGGTCAGTGGTGTCATCGTGGGGTGTTCGTTGCCAAAGGGGCGGACGGATGGGTCGCCGGGACTCCGAGGGCGAGCAGGGCGGTGTCGTCGTCGACTCCCTCGCCGAAACCGTCCAACAGCCCGGTCAGGGCGGTGACGATCCCGGCGGGCGCCGCAGGTGCGCGCCCGGCGGCGAAGGCGAGCAGGGCGTCGTCGCCGAACTCGCTGTCGCGGGTCGGGCCGGTGCGGGCCTCGGTGAGTCCGTCGGTGTAGAGGAGCAGGGTGTCGCCGGGGGTCAGGGTGGTGGAGGTGGTCGTGAAGGGCGTGGTGGGGAGGACGCCGACGAGCATGCCGCCGGGGGTCGGCAGGTACTCGGCGCGGCCGTCGGCCCGCAGTACGAGGGCCGGGGGGTGCCCGCCGGAGGCCAGCCGGACCTCGACGGCGCCGCCGCGGGCGCCGAGGTGGAGGATGCCGAAGATGCAGGTGCAGTAGCGGGGGTCGCCGCCGGCGGAGTACCGCTCGTGCAGGGCGGCGTTCAGCGTGTCCAGCGCGACGACGGGTTCGGGGTCGTGCTGGGCCGCGGCGCGCAGGGTGTAGCGGGTCAGTGAGGTGACCGCGGCCGCCTGCGGCCCCTTGCCCGAGACGTCCCCGAGGAAGAAGGCCCACCGGCTGCCGTCGACGGGGAACAGGTCGTAGAAGTCGCCGCCCAGCCGGTCGGGTCCGGCCGTGCGGTAGTGGGCGGCCGTCTCCATGCCGGGCACGGACGGCAGGGCGGTGGGGACGAGCGCCTGCTGTAGCGCCGCGAGGGCCTCGGTCAGCCGCTCCCGGTCGGCCTCGGCCTGCCGGCGTGCGCCGTCCGCCTCGGCGCGGGCCCGCTCGGCCTCCTGCCGCCTGCGCAGCAGTTCCTCCTCGTAGGCACGCCGGTCGGAGGCGTCGAAGACGGTGGTGCGGATCAGCAGCGCCTCGCCCTCGCTGCCGTACTTGACGACCGAGGAGACCAGGACCGGCAACCGGCCGCCGTCCCGGGTCGTCAGTTCCAGGGCGATCCCGCGCAACTCGCCCTGCATCCGCAGCAGGGGCGCGAAGTGCGTCTCGTGGTAGAGCCGCCCGCCCACGGACAGCAGGTCCGAGAAGCGCCTGCGTCCCACGACGTCCTCGCGGACCATGCCCAGCCACCCCAGCAGGGTGGAATTGATCCTGGCGATGGTGCCGTCCATCAGCGTGGACAGGTAGCCGCAGGGCGCCGACTCGTACAGCTCGTGGACGTCGTCCTCCAGAAGTGCGCTGAAGGCCGCGTCCGTACGCGCGCCCTGCCCGGCTCCCGGCGGGTCCGGCCGGCCGCCGCTGCGGCTCGTCACGGCCGGCCCTCCAGGAAGCCGAGGATCGCCTGCGCGGTGGCCTCCGGCGCGCTCAGCTGGGGGCAGTGGCCCGTGGCGTCCAGGGTGACCAGTTGGGAGGCCGGGATCGCTGCGTGCACGTAGGCCCCGACCTCACGAGGGGCGATGGCGTCCTGTTCGCACTCCAGCACCAGGGTCGGGACGGTCACGCTCCCCAGGTCGTCCCGGCTGTCCGACAGGAAGGTGGTGCGGGCGAAGGCACGGGCGATGTCGGGGTCGGTGGCGCAGAAGCTGTTGGTCAGCTCCTGGCCCAGCTCGGGCCGCTCCGGGTTGCCCATGATGACCGGCGCCATGGCGGACGACCAGCCGAGGTAGTTCGACTCCAGGGAGCCCAGCAGCTCGTCGATGTCCGCCGCGGTGAAGCCGCCCCGGTAGCCGTCGTCGTCGATGTAGCGGGGTGACGGCGCGACCATCACCAGTGCCCCCACCCGCTCCGGGGCGGCCTGCGCCGCCAGGACGCCGACCATGGCGCTGACCGAGTGCCCGACGAGGACCGCCCGTTCGAGGTCAAGCTCCCGGCAGACGTCGACGACGTCCTGGGCGTAGCCGTGGAGGGTGGAGTACCTCTCATGGTCCCAGGCCGACAGGTCCGAACCGCCGGAGCCCACGTAGTCGAAGAGCACCACCCGGTACCGCCCGGCCAGCGCGGGCACGATCAGACGCCACATGTTCTGGTCGCACCCGAACCCGTGGGCGAGCACCACCACCGGGCCGTCGGCCGGGCCGGTGACCGTCACGTTGTTCCTCCGACGGATGTCCATGCCCGTCATCCTTCCAGCCTGCGGGAGGCGGGGCTCCGGGACCCCTGGCCTGGCGGGGCGGCGCCGCTCGCCACCGCGTGGGGAGAGGATGACGGGACGCGGTCGCCGACCGCCGCCCCGGGCCTCGCCGGTCACCGTGGGAGCGCCGCAGGGAAGGCGCGCCGTGCCTCCGCCCGGTCGCCTTGCCCCGGACAGGCCGCCGAAACCTCGGGGGAGAGCCCCGCCGTACGCCGTGCGCGGCGCATCGCACGCGGCTCCGGACGGCGCAGGTCCCGGACGCCGCCGGGCGTCCGGGACCTGCCTGCCGGGAAGGGCGCCTACACCTCGCCGCGCCAGGAGCCGCTCTCCATGCCGCGCGTCTCGATGTACTCCTTGAACCTCTTGAGATCGCCCTTGGCCTGGCGCCTGACGACGCCGAGCTTGTCGGCCACCGTGTCGACCACGCCGTGCGGCTCGTGGTCGAGCTGCAGCATGACCTTGGTGTGCCGGTCGTCCAGGCGGTGGAAGGTGACCACCCCCGCCTGGTGGACGTCCCCGCCCACCGTGGTCCAGGCGACCCTCTCGTCGGGGATCTGCTCACTGATCTGGGCGTCGAACTCGCGCTTGACGCCGTCGACCTTGGCGACCCAGTGCGTCAGGGTCGGCGTACGCTGCTCGATCCGTTCCACCCCCTCCATGAACCGGGGGAACTCCTCGAACTGCGTCCACTGGTTGTACGCCGTCGTGACCGGCACCGCGACCTCGACCGACTCCTCAACCGTCGACATGTGCCCACCTTCCTGGTCGGCATCCGCTTCGGGATGCGGCGTCTGTTTCTCTCGTGGCCCGCGCCTGCCCGGGAGGACCGGGGGCAAACACCGCCCCGCGCTCCCCCGGCACACGGACCGGCCGGCCGCGCCGCTTCCCGCGCTGGCACCGGCCGCCCGCAGGTGGGACGGTGAGGAGGGAGCGGTACGCCGCGATCCCTGTCGGTCCTGCCGCGTTCTCGGCTCCCTGGTGGACCCGACGATCCTGGAGGTCGGGCGGATGGATCCCCGGCACGCACTGGCGTTGTTCGACTTGGACGGCACGCTCGTGCGCCGGCGTACGTCGTTCAGCGACGCGGTGACGGCGCTGTGCCTGGAGCACGGCTTCGGGGTCGAGATCAGGGCCTGGATGCTCAGCGAACTGGCCGACCGTGCCAATGCCGACGACTTCGTGCGGCTGTGCCATGAGTACGTGCCGGACGGCGGGGCGCAGTTGTGGCGGGAGTTCGTCGACCGCATGGCGGACGCCGTCACCTGCGACCCCTCGGTCCTCCAGGGGCTGGAGCAGCTGCGGGCGGACGACTGGCGCATCGGCATCGTCGCCAACGGGGCCTCCGACGTGCAGCGCGCCAAGATCGGCGCGACGGGACTCGCCGGGCTCGTCGACGGTGTGGCGGTCTCGGGCGACATCGACGTCCGCAAGCCCGACACGCGTCTGTTCGCGCTCGCGGCCGCGCGCTGCCGAACGCCGCTCTCGCCCGCGGCATGGATGACGGGCAACAGCCCCACCGCGGACGTCGGTGGTGGACACCGGGCGGGCATCCACACCATCTGGGTTCGAGGACATCGGTGGCCGGACGGGTTCCCCGCTCCTTTCCGCACCGTCGACGGTGTGACCGACGCGATCTCCTACCTGCTCCGCGACGGATGCCGCCACGGGGAAGCGGGCGGTTGGGAGCCGGGGAGCCGGTGACCCACACGCCCGGCGTGCGCGCACGCGTGTGGGGCAGCCCCCGAGCGGCTGCCCCACACGCCGGACCGTCCGGATGCGGCTGCTCAGTGCCGGCCGATGTCCTTGATCTTCTCCTTGGCCTGGCGGGCGTCGCCCTTGGCCTGCTGCATGCGGCCCTCGGCCGTCAGCCGCTCGTTGCCCACGGCCTCTCCGGCGGTCTCCTTGGCCTTGCCGACGGCCTGCTCGGTCTTCGCCTTGGCCTTCTCGTCCGCGGCCATGCTGCTCACCTTCCTGACATCGGGATCATGTGCTGTGACCTCGTCTGACCGCTGTGCCCGGTCGTAAACACGGTGGTCCGAGCCGCTCGCGAGGTGCTCCCGTGAAGATCGTGACGATGTGGAATGACCTGCTCCCGGGCGGGTAGGCGGGCCCTGCGCCGAGGGCGCGGGTGCACGTACGGACGAGGAGGGTTGCCGGGATGGGGATCGCAGTGGCCGGCGAGGACGTGACGGCGACGCGGGAGACGGGCTCCGCGCGGGTGCCGACCGGGGCGGCGGGCGACATGACGCCGCTCGAGATCCGCCACGTCTCCAAGGCGATGTTCGCCCGCCTGCACACGCTCGAGGAGGGCACGCCCGAGTACCAGTACGTACGCAACACCCTGATCGAGATGAACACCTCCCTGGTCCGTTTCGCGGCCCGCCGGTTCTCCCAGCGCGCGGACCAGATGGAGGACATCCTGCAGGTGGGGACGATCGGCCTGATCAAGGCCGTGGACCGGTTCGACCCCGATTTCGGCGTGGAGTTCGTGACCTTCGCCGTCCCCACGATCGTGGGCGAGATGAAGCGCTTCTTCCGCGACACGAGCTGGTCCGTCCGCGTGCCGCGGCGTCTGCAGGAGCTGCGGCTGGAGGTGGCCAAGGTCACCGACGCGCTGGAACTCGACCTCGGGCGGGCGCCGACCGTCGCCGAGCTCGCGGCCCGGATGGGGATCGGCGAGGAGGAGGTGCTGGAGGCGATGGTGGCCGCCAACGCCTACTCCGCCTCGTCCCTCGACGCGCCGGCGACGGAGGACGAGGACGGCGGGACCGCGTGGGCGGAGCGCCTGGGCTACGACGACGGCGCGTTCGGCAGGATCGAGGACATCGAGGCGGTCAAGCCCCTCATCCGGGAACTGACCGAGCGGGAGCGGCTCATCCTGTCCCTGCGGTTCGGGGACGAGCTGACCCAGGCGGAGATCGGCGCCCGGCTGGGGATATCCCAGATGCAGGTGTCCCGGCTCCTGTCGCGGATCCTCACCCGCCTGCGCAGCCAGGCGCTGGCAGCCCGGTAGTCCGTTCGCCCCGTCAGGTGCCGGGTCCCGGCCGGCCCCCGCGGCGGGGGCCGGCCGGGGCGCGTCAGTGGCGGACCGGGTCCAGCTGGAGGTAGTCGAGGTTCCAGTTCTGGTACGCGTCCTGCGGAAGGCCTACGCGGAGGGTGTGCCGGCCCGCGGCGAGGAACTGCCGCACGCCGCTGGTCTGGAGGACCTCCTTGTTGTGGCTCGTGGTGTTCCGCACCTCGACCCGCCCGCTCTCGGCGCCGCCGTCGAAGGAGACGGTGTACGTGCCGGCGGGCGTGTACGGCGAGGACACCCGCGCGGAGAGCGCGTAGGTACCGGAGCGCGGGACGTCCACGTCGTAGGTCAGCCACTCGCCGCCGCGCATCCAGCCGACGCGGACGTTGCCGTCGGCGTCGTCGATGTCGACGTCCTCACCGGGCCGCATCTTCAGTCCGCCCGTGTTGCCGGGGTCGTTGTCGTGGTAGCCCTTGTCCCGGCCGGGCAGGAAGTCTTCCGCCTGGACGCGCACGGCGCCGCGGGGCAGGGGGTCGCCCTCGCCGGTGCGCAGCCAGGACTCGAACTTCTCGACGTCGTCCGTCTGGAAGACCGTGGTGCGGTAGCTGCGCGCCAGGGCTTCCCAGCCGCGCAGCGGGTCGGTCAGCGACGCCTCGTCGGTCATGTGGTCGGCCAGGCCGTTCCACATGGTGTTGTTCCAGACGCGGCTGCGGGCGGCCAGGGCGTCGAGGAAGGGCCTGCGGGCGACGGCGTCCTGGACGCTGTCGTAGTTGACCTCGTAGGCCACCGGCTGGTCGTCGCCGAACTCGGCCACGGCCGAGAGGTTGGCGTCGGTGATCATGTGCATGTAGAGGGCGCCGTGGTGGGCCGAGCGGAAGGCCTCGACCTCCGGCACCGGCGCGTCGCTCTTGTAGACCCCGTTGCGCACCGTGCCCGTCCGGGTCAGGACGTCCCAGACCTGCTCCCGGTACGGCCAGCCCTTGTCCAGGTTGACCAGGCCCCGGTTCCTGGCGAGTTCCATCGCCTCTTCCAGCGTCGGCACCCGGGCGTCGGTGACCGCCGCCTGGCCGCCGCCGAGTCCGGCCTTCAGACGGAGCTGCTTGATCTGGGCGAGCGTCATGCCGGCGACCGGACCGGTGCCGTTGGTGGTGCGGTCCACGGTGGTGTCGTGCAGCAAGACGGGAACGCCGTCCTGCGTCAGCTGGATGTCGGTCTCGATGATCTCGGCGCCGTCGTCGAAGGCGGCCGTGAAGGCCGCCAGCGAGTTCTCGGGGGCGTCGCGCCACTGGCCCCGGTGCGCCACGGTGAGGATCTTCGCGTTCGAACCGTGGTCGAGCAGGTCCCGATGGGCGCGGGCGGCGGCCGTACCGCCCGATCTGCCCGGACCCCCGAAGATGTACGACGTGCCGCCCGCGCTCCGGTCCGAGGCGAGGGCGACACCGGACGACGGGCGGTCGCCGGAGAACCCGGCGAAGCCGGCGACCACGGCCAGTGCGGCGGCAACTCCCGCGGTCTTGTGGATGATTGATCTCCTCATGGCCCCGGACGGTAGGAAGGCGGCGGGAAGGAACGGAGTACGCCGCACGCCTCGCCGGCGTCCGGACCCCCAACAATCCAGGACCGCCGCCCGAAACCGCCACCCCATGGCACCCCCCTTCCGTCTCCGGGCACGGATCTTCCACCCGGCCCCGCGGGAGCCCGCCCACGGGGCCTGGTGACCCGGCTGCCCGGACAACGACCAGGCACTGATCGTCGCCTGGGCTCACCGGTCGTCATCACCCGTCACGTCGGCGAACGCCCGCAGGCGCAGCCGCGTCGCCACGTTGCCGGTGAACCGGGTGGCGGGTGACCGGGGCAGCCCGCTCAGACCGCCGAGAGGGCCTGTGTCGGGGGCAGGCGCGAGGCGCGCAGTGCCGGGTAGACGCCTGCGACGGCGCCCACGACGACCGCGCCGGCCAGTCCCGTTCCGAGTGCGAGCGGCGGCAGGACGGGCGGCCACGCCTGGGAGAGCGCGTAGCCGGCCGTGCCGGCCGCGCCCAGCACGGTGCCGCTCAGCCCGCCGAGGACGGAGAGCATGACGGATTCCGTCAGGAACTGCCCCCGGATCTGCCGACGGTTCGCGCCGAGGGCGCGGCGCAGGCCGATCTCGCGGCGTCGTTCCAGGACGGAGACGAACATGGTGTTGGCCACTCCGATGCCGCCGACCAGCAGGGCGACCCCGGCGAGGCCCAGGAACAGGGCGGAGAAGGTGTGCTCGGTGGCGCGCTTGGCGGCCAGGGCGTCGGAGGGGCGGCTGACCTGGACGAGTCCGGGCAGTTCGGGGTTGACGGTGGCGGCCAGCACGGCGCGTACGGCCTCGATCTGCGGCTCCCGTGCCTTCACGTAGACGACCGTGGGGTGGCCGTCGAAGGCGAGCCGGTCGCGTGCGGCGTCCCAGCCGACCAGCACGGAACTCTCCAGGTCGGGCGTGAGCGGCATCGGCCCGAGGACGCCGATCACGGTGAACCGGTGCGTGCCGATGGTCACCAGCGGCTCCCGGCCCGGGATGACGCGGTCGATGCCCAGGCGCTCCGCCGAGCGCCGGCCGAGGACGGCGGTCGGGAAGCGTTCGGTGGCGCGGTCGAGGAACCGGCCGGATCGTACCGTGCCGCCGACCGTGGCCAGCAGGTCGGTCCTGGCGGCGAGCACGCTGAGCCCGATCGAGTCGTTGGGGTCGGCCAGGTCGGAACGCCGCACGGTGGTGTGGGTGTTGGCCACCGCGGTGGCGCTGGTGACGGGGCCGATCCGGGCCGCCATAGCGTCGGCGGCCTCGGGGAGCAGCGCCTTGTCCCCGGCGTCGGGCTGCGGCTGGGCGCGCAGCATGTTGGTGCCGAGCGCGGAGAGTTCGTCCATCAGGGCCCGCTGGCTGGAGGCGGGGATGCCGGTGACGACGACCAGGGTGGCGATGCCGATCGCGATGCCCAGGGCGGACAGCGCGGCGCGGGTCCTGCGGGTGCGCAGGCCCAGCAGGCCCAGGCGCAGGACGTCGAGGGGGGACAGTCTGATCGGCCGGTTCATGCCGGGCTCCAGGCGTCCGCGGGGGCGGGGGCGGGGGTGCCGGGAACGGCGGTGTCCGAGGCGATCCGGCCGTCGCGCAGCCTGACGCGGCGCGGGAGCCGGTCGGCGATGTCCCGGTCGTGGGTGATGACCGCGATGGTGGTGCCTTCCTGGTTCAGTCCGGTGAGCAGGTCGAGTACGGCGCGGCCGTTGGCGCTGTCGAGGGCTCCGGTCGGTTCGTCGGCGAGGACGAGCGCGGGTTCGTTGACCAGCGCGCGGGCGATGGCGACCCGTTGCCGTTCGCCGCCGGACAGCTGCTGGGGCAGGTGGCGGGTGCGGTGGGCCAGGCCGACCCGGGCCAGCGCCTCTTCGGCGCGGGGGCGCCGCAGCCGTCGTGGCACGCCCGCGTAGAGCAGGCCGGTCGCGACGTTCTCCGTGGCGTCGAGGCCGTCGGTGAGGTGGAAGTGCTGGAAGACGAAGCCCAGCAGCCGGGCGCGCAGTGCGGACAGCCGCCGGTCGGACAGTCCGGCGGCGGCGTGGCCGGCGATCTCGACCGTTCCGCTGGTCGGCCGGTCGAGGGTGCCCATGATGTGCAGCAGCGTGGACTTCCCCGAGCCGGAGGGCCCCAGGATGGCCAGGAGTTCCCCCTGCCCGACGGTGAGCGAGACCCGGTCCAGGGCGGTGACGTCGCCCGCGTAGGTCTTGGTCACCTCGTGGACGACGAGGGCGGGTGCCGGGGGTGCCGTGCTCACGAGGCGGTCACCACCGTCATGCCCTCGCGGACCCCGGCGCCGCTCACTTCCACCAGGCCGTCGGCGAACATCCCCGTCTCCACGGGAACCAGCGAGGAGTCGGGGCGCTGCAGCGCGTAGCCGCCCTCGCTGAGCGCGAGGAGCGCGGTGACCGGGACGGCCAGGACGCCCTTGCGGTCGGTGGTGCGGAAGCGGACCTGGACGGAGGCGGAGTCCAGCGCCTTCACGTCGGCGCCGTGCCTCGGCGTGACGGTGACGTCGACCGTGGGGGCTCCTGTCTGCGCGGTCGGGTCGTCGGCGGAGCCGCCCTGGACGGCGTGCGACACGGCGGTGACCGTGCCGGGGATCTCCCGGCTGTCGGGCAGGGTGATCGTGACGCTCTGCCCGGTGCGGAGCGCACCGACCTCGGCGGCGTCCACACTGACCGCGACCGACTTCGCGGTGGTGGTGTACGTCAGCACCTCGCCGTCGACCGGGTCGCCCGGGACGGCGATGACGGTGTTGACCCGCACCGGCCCCGGCAGCACCAGCGCGCGGCCCGGCAGGAGGGTGCCGGTCGCCTCCTGGCCGGTGTCGCGCTGCCAGCGCTTCAGGGCGGCGCTCAGGGAGGGGGTGAACTCCGAGCCGGGGCTCGCGAAGCGCGAGGGCGCGCCGCCGCGGGTTCCGCCCGAGCCGCTGCCGCCGGTGTCGCCGACGTCGTAGCCGAGGGCCCGCAGGTTGTCCGCGAGCACCGTGACGTCGTTGCCGCGCAGGCCCGGCTTGTCCAGCGCACGGAAGAACGGGGTGTCGCCGAGGAAGACGACGACGGGCCGGTCGTCGACCCGGTACAGGGGCTTGCCGCGGACGGCCGTGGCGCCGGGCGACGGCAGTTCGGTGAGCACTCCGGTGCCGGTGCCCTTGAGCGTCCGCAGCGGGCCGTGGCCGAGGGTGCCGGGCAGGGTCCTGTCGCTGCCCAGGTCGGTCCTGGTGACCTTGACGGTGTCGAGCCGTACCGGGTGGTCCGGCGCCGTCCGCGGACTGCCCTGCCGGGCGCTCCAGGCGGCGGTGGCGCCGCCCGCGCCGCCCGCGGTGAGCAGGACGGCCAGGGCCACGGTGAGCCGGCGCCGGCGCCGCTTGGGGAGGCGGTGCTCAGCCGTGCTTGCCACCGAAGGCCTCCATCGTGCAGCTCTTGTCGACCTTGGTCTGCTCGTCCTCGCTCAGCGCCTGCTCGCTGCTCGCGTAGGTCCAGCCGGAGTTGTCGGACAGCGAGACGACCTTGAGCCCGTGGGAGTTCAGGCACTTGATGTAGGCGCGCCAGTCGTCGTCGAAGTGCGGGTTCCTGTCGCGGTCCAGCTCGGGCGGCTGGAGGGGCAGTTCGCCGGCGCACGTCTTCTCGGCGGCCTTGGCGGTGGGGCTGTTGTCGTTCTGGTCGATCGAGTAGGGGCCGCGGGACAGGAGCATCTTGTGCCCGTGATCCTTCAGGCAGGACGCGTAGGCGTTCCAGTAGCGGTCGCGCTCGGCGTCGGAGCTGTCCAGGCGGAGCTGCGGGCGGCCCTGCTCGCCGCCGGCGGGCGTCGCCGCCGTCGAGGACCGCGGCCCCGGCGCGGCGGGGCCGGTCGCCAGGGAGGCGACGTCGTGTTCCCCGGACCGGTCGCCGGACGCCGTTCCGGTGCCCTCGCCGGAGCCGCCGCAGGCGGTGAGCAGGGCGGCGCAGACGACGGCGGCTGCCGCGCCGGCCACGCGGTGCGGGAAGTGTGGGTGGGTCATGCCGACCGATCGTGGCCGGTGAATGTGGGGAACCTGTCAGGAAGCCATCGGCATCCCGTGGTCCCTCCCGGACGGGACCCCGACGCCGCAAATACGACACTTGCCGTACTTATACTCCCGGCCATGAGCGCACACATACTGGTCGCCGAGGACGACGAGAAGCAGGCGCAGCTGCTGCGCGTGTACCTCGAGCACGAAGGGCACGCCGTCACCGTCGTCCACGACGGCCGCGCCGCCCTGGAGGAGCTGCGCCGCGACCCGCCGCACCTGCTCGTGCTGGACGTGATGATGCCGAAGGTCGACGGGCTCGACGTCTGCCGCATCCTGCGCCGCGAGTCCGACCTGCCGGTGCTGATGCTGACCGCCCGCTGCACCGAGGACGACCTGCTGCTCGGCCTGGACCTGGGCGCCGACGACTACATGTCGAAGCCGTACAGCCCGCGCGAGCTGACCGCCCGGGTGCGCACCCTGCTGCGCCGCGCCCGGCCCTCCGGCCCGCCCGCCCCGGAACCCGACCCGACGCTGACCGTCGGCGGCCTGCGCATCGACCCCACCCGGCACGAGGTCACCTGCGACGGCAACGGCGTCGAGTGCACCCCCGGGGAGTTCCGGCTGCTGGAGACGCTGGCCGCCCAGCCGGGCCGGGTCTTCACCCGCGAGCAGATCCTCGGGCAGCTGCACGGCACGGGGCGCTACTTCACCGTCCGGACGGTGGACACCCACGTGATGAACCTGCGCCGGAAGATCGAACCCGATCCCGCCCGTCCGGTGCGGCTGCTCACCGTCTACGGGGTCGGCTACGTGCTGTCCGACGCCCCGTGAGCGGCCGCTTCCACAGCAGCCTGGTGGTGCGGCTGCTCGCGCTGTCGGTGCTGGTCTCCGTGTGCTCGATCGCGGCCACCGCCTGGCTCGCGGTCCGTACGACCACCCGGGCGATCCGGCAGGAGCAGGGCCAGGTCATCTCCGACGACGCCCGGATCTACGAGGCCCTCCTGGGCCGGGCCGCCGCGCACACCGACTGGCGGGGCGTGCAGCCGCTGGTGGACCGCCTCGCCCGCGAGACCGGGCACCGGGTCGTCCTCACCACCCAGGACCGCCGGCCGATCGCCGACTCCGCCGGCGCCGCGCACCGGACCCCGCTGCCGGACCGGGCGTCGGCGACCGTGGACCCGCTCGCCGTCGACACCGCCATCGCGGGGTCCGCGGGCGGCGACCGCATCGATTCCCGTGCCGTCGGTCCCTTCCGGCTGACGCAGGCGGAACGGACGCGGCTGACCGGCCTCGCACAGCGCCGCGTCGCCTGCCTGCGGGACCTGGGCCTGCCCGCGACCACCGTCACGGCGGCGAGCGGACGGCCCCGGGTGAGCACGCCGGGCTACAGCGGCGAGCGCTGCGCCGCCGACGTCCTGGACCGGCCCACCCGCACCGAGGCACGTGCGCTCGGCCGGCTCGACGGCCTGGTCGACGCCTGCCTGGGCCGCCGGGGCAGCGGCCCCGTGGAGCTCGCGCCCGACCTCACGTGGACGCCCACGCGAAGCCGCGGACCCGTGGACCAGGGGCTGGTCTCCTCGTGCCTGGACAGCGCCCGCCGGGAGCAGCTCGCCCCCTACGTCGCGCCGCCCGCGCTGCTCTTCATCGGCTCACCGCGGGACGCGGCCGCCGCGTCCCCGTTCGACCTGTCCGCGCCGAACCGCCTCCGCATGGCCGGGGTCGTCGCCGGCGTGCTCCTGCTCACCGTCGTCGTCACCGCCGGCCTGGGCCTGCAGTTGGTCAGACCGCTGCGCGCGCTCACCGCGGCCGCCCAGCGCGTGAAGGAGGGGGACGTCGCCGCGCGCGTGCAGGTGACCGGCAAGGACGAGATCGGCCGCCTCGCCGAGGTGTTCAACGACATGTCGCGGCAGCGGACCGAACTGGAGCGGCTGCGCACCGAGATGGTGGGCGACATCGCCCACGAACTCCGCACCCCGCTGAGCAACATCCGCGGCTGGCTGGAGGCCGCCGACGACGGGGTCGTCCCGGCCGACCGCGCCCTCGTCGGCTCGCTGCTCGAAGAGGCGCTCCTGCTGCAGCACATCGTCGACGACCTCCAGGACCTGGCCGCCGCCGACGCCGGCGCGCTGCGCCTGCACAAGGTGCCGTGCGACGTCGGTGAACTCCTCCAGCAGGTCGCCACCGCGCACCGCGGACGCGCCGACCACGCGGGCGTCCTCCTCTCCGTCGACGCAGGCGCGGCGGGTGCCGGCGGCACCGGCGGCACCGGCGGCATCGGCACCGTCGTCGCCGACCCCGTACGGCTTCGCCAGGCCGTCGCGAACCTCGTCTCCAACGCCCTCCGGCACACCCCGCCCGGCGGCACCGTCACGGTCACGGCGCGCCGGGAGGGCGGCACGGTCGCCGTCGCCGTCGCCGACACGGGCGGCGGCATCCGGCCCGAGGACCTGCCCCGGGTCTTCGACCGCTTCTGGCGCGCGGAGAAGTCCCGCAACCGGGGCACGGGCGGCAGCGGCCTCGGCCTCGCCATCGTCCGCAACCTCGCGCAGGCCCACGGCGGCTCGGTGACCGCCGAGAGCACCTACGGCGAGGGGTCGCTGTTCACCCTGCGGCTGCCGGGTGACGAGCGCGGAGCGGGTCGCACGCCCTGACCTGACGCTCCGCCGACGACCTGGGGCACGGACCGGGGGCACGTCCCTCCCCCGGTCCGCGGAGGCCCTACGGTGTGATGCGCAGGGCGTCCACCATCCCCACCGACGTGCTGCGGTTGACGATACGGATGGTGTGCGTTCCCCTGGTCAGGCCGCTGCGCTGCCAGACGGTCTGCTGCACCTGCCGCGCGCCGGAGACCCGCAGGTCCACCGTCGCCTGGAGCGCGCCGTCGAGGTAGACGTCGACCGGCCCCATGTCGCCGTTGCGCTCGGAGAGGTAGGCGACTCCGGTGCCGGTGAAGGTGTACTGGGCGACGGCGTTCACCGTGGTGCTGTGGTGGGTGTCGTCGTTGTAGTCGCCGTAGCCCCGCCCACTGGTGGGGTGCCAGTTGCTGTCGTAGGTCAACTGGGTGTTGTTGACCATGGGGTTGGGCGTCTGGGCCATGCCCAGGGTGGAGGTGGTGCCGCTCAGGGTCTTCTCCCCCTGGTTCGCGGTGCCGGTGAGCCGTACGGGCGTGTAGGAGGAGAGCGGCTTGGCGGTGCGCTCCACCACGTAGACCCTTCCGGCGGCCGTGGGCAGGTCGAACTCGGCCGCGGTCGTGGTGAGCACGGTCGTACCGCCGGTGACGTCGCGGACCCTCACCTGCTGCGTCCCCCACGGGTTCACGACCCGGGTCGTGTTGCCGTACAGGCTCTTGATGCCGACGTACTTCACCTCGCCCGCCTCGCGCTCCGAACTGACGGTGAAGCCGCCCTTGGCCAGCAGGGTGAAGCGTCCGGTGAACGAGGAGTCGCCCGGCACCGCCGGGAAGACCCGGATCTTGTCGTTGTAGGACTGGAGCAGCGACTCGTTGAGGGCCGCGAGGTGCACCCCGAGGTACTCGAAGACGCCGTTGGTGTTGTCGGTCATGCCGTTGGGATAGGTCTGGTACTTGCGGAGCATCGTCTTCATGCCCTGGTACGCCTGGTCGCCGAGGCCCAGCCGGGCCGCCTGGACGGCGTCGTTGGCCCAGACGTTGCCGTACGGGAAGGGCCGGGCGTTGAAGGTGTTCACGGCCTTCTGCTGGTCCGGGAAGCCGATGCCGGTGCGGTCGTAGGGCCAGATGATCTCGGCCGCCACGTTCTCCCCGTTGCGGGTCTGCGCGAGCGGCGGGGTGTGCGGCAGGTAGACGTCCGCGGTGGACGGGTAGGCGGTCAGGTTGTCCACGATCCGCTGCCACTGCGGCCGCAGGTCGGCGTCCAGGCCCAGGGACTGGGACGCGCGGATCGCGAGGGGGAACAGGGTGCGCACCGCCGCGAGGTCGGTGATCGCGTTCGGCACGTTCCAGTACGTCTCGTGCGCGTGCGAACTCGCGACGAAGTACTTACCGGAGGCGGAGTCGAAGGACAGCTTCGCGGCGTAGAACTTCACCACGTCCCGCATGAACGGGTAGGCGGTGTTGCGCAGGTAGGCGGAGTCGTTGGTGTACGCGTACTGGAGGTACATGTTGTACGCGGCCTCGGTGCCCGTCGACCAGATGTTGTTGGTGAAGTCGCTGTTGACGGTGCCGCGGGCGTTGCCGTCCCAGCCCATGGTCTCCGGCACCCACAGCCCGTCGACGTTGTAGCGGGTCCTGGTGTACGCCTTCAGCGCCGCCGCGTTGCCGCTGTAGAGGCGGTTGAAGCCGGCCATCAGGTCGACGTGGTTGGAGGCGAGGAAGGAGTTGTAGACGTCGCGCTGGTTCCAGAACCAGTACGCGTTGCTCCACTTGGTCTGGTCACCGGTGGCCCGGAAGACGCCGTTGATGAAGTGGAACGGATTGGTCCCGTACCCTCCGGCGGCGATCATGTAGGTGCTCAGGTAGTAGACGTTCTCCAGGTAGTCCGCGTCCCCGGACAGCCCCGAGTACTGCACGAACGACTTGCCCCAGAAGTCGTGCCACCAGGACGTGTAGTCGCCGAGCGTCGCGCTGTAGCCGCGGCTCTTGGCCGCCGCGAGCGCGCGCTTGGCCTCGGCCACCGAGTCGTGCGAGGGCGCGTTGAGCCGGGTGCTGGCGGTGAACCAGATGGTGTAGCTGCGGGACGGGGTGATCGACAGGCGGACGGTCCGGCCGTCGACGACCCGTGTGCTGTAGGCCGCCCCCTCCACCGTGGCCGCCAGGGTGTAGCCGAAGTTCTGCGGGTCGGACTGGCCGCGGCTGATGCCGGCTCCGGTGGAGTCGGCGTACGTCGAGACCGTCTTCCAGGTGTTGAGGTTGGGCACGTCACCGCTGTTGCCCAGCTGGGAGACGTCCCACAGGCCCAGGTCGAGGTTGACGGCGGAGACCCCGGAGCGCGAGTCCTCCACGTGCACGCCCATGACCTCGGAGTTCGGCACGCCCATCACGGTCACGGTTCGATTGGCGTCGTAGGAGGTGGTGAGGGTGCCGTCGTAGAGCGACAGGCGCTGCTTGTAGGTGCTGTAGCCGCTCTCGAGCGCCGGGGTCGTGGAAAGGTTGAGCAGTCCCGCGCCGAACGCCGTCTGCTGCGAGGTGTCCACGCCGGAGACCTGCATGGTCAGCCCGTTGTTCTGCCAGGCCATCGCGCCCGTACGGCCGTTGCCGACGGTCAGCCCGTGCAGGGGGTTGGTGGTGGGCCGGTTGTAGACGACGTCGTGCTTGGACATGTAGGCACCGCGGTCCACGTTCAGGGCGCCGTTGGCGGAGTCGAACGCGGCGTCCGTCGGTGCCGCCACGGCCGGGGCCGAGAGGCCGACGGCGGTCGCGGTCATGATGCAGACGGCTGCGAGCGCGGCTCGCACGAGTCTGCGCAGTCTCATCGAATGCCCTCCCTACGGGTCATGGGGGTGAGGACCGGTGCGGGACAGCGCACGGCTGGAGCGCGACCGGTCGAGGTGGAAACCCGATTGATCGGATGACTCGCCCGGAACGCTTCGTCAGCGCACTCCCTTCCCCGCACCGTGCGAGGGCACGCGGAAGCGGTGCGCAGATCAGGCGCCCAAAGCGCGCACGACAAACCGGGGTACGACGCACGGGGGTACGACGTGACGTCGGCATGGCCGCGTCAAAGGAAGTGAACATCGGATGTCTTGGCCGGTCAACACTCAGCGCAAAACGTCCGGCCGATGAGGTCGGTCGGACGCGTCACCGCCGGCGGTCCGCCGTCAGGCGATGACCGTTGATCGAAGTCGGCTGTACCGTGTGCCTCCGGATCGGGGGCCGTTCATGAGCGAGGGGGCTGTGATGCAGTGGGGTTCTCGTGCCGCTGCCGTAGCAGCGGATGAGGCTGCCGCCCGACGGGGCGCGGGGCGACAGGTGTATTCGGTACTGGTCGAGCTGGAGTCCGCTCGGGCCGGGACGACGAATGACCTCTCGGAGGTGATCGAGCAGGTGGAAGCGGTGGGCTGGAGGCTGGACCACGTGGCGCCGGCGCCGCAGGCCGCGCATCCCCGTCCGATGACGCTCCTGGTGTTCCGTGTGACCGCGCTGCCGCGCACGCCCGGGGCCCACAGTGGAGAACCCCTCCCGTGACGTTCCCGCCCGCCGAGACCTGACGGGCTCTCGCCGCTCCGGCCTTCGCGGCCCTGCCGTGGGGCGCGCCCGCGACACGGTGCTGTCCCGCCACGCGGCCGCTCACCGTGCGGGGCACCCGGATGCCTTCCCGGAGCGAGGGCCGGCTGGGAGAACGTTGTCTTCCGATGTTTCGGTGGCCGGCGGGAGTACAACGGTCCCGCGTCGCCGTCAGGGGGCCAGCTCGCCCGATCCGCGGGGGATCAGCCGCGTGGAGACGATGACCCTGCGGGTCGGCCGCGACCGGTTCGCACGGCGTGCCGTGAGGAGTTCGATGGCGGTGCGGCCGATCTCCTCGTCGCCCTGGGCGACGACCGTGACACCGGGGCGCAGCAGGTCGGCGAGGCCGAAGTCGTCGAAGCCGACCAGGGCGATGCCGCCGAAGTCGGCACCGAGCGCCCGGATGACCGCGACGGTGGTGCTGAAGTTCCCGGTGACCAGGGCCGTGGCCGGGTCCGGTCGGTCGCGCAGGGCGGCCAGCGCAGCGGCCACGCGGGCCGGTTCGACAGGGCCGGGGTGCACCATGCCGTCGAGCGGCCCGCCGATCCCGGTCAGCGCGTCCCGGAACGCGGTCGCGCGCTCGCGCCCGGTGTGGATGCGCTCGTCGTCGCCGATGTAGCCGATCCGGCGGTGGCCCTGGGCCGTGAGGTGCGCGAACGCCTGGCCTATGCCGCCCCGGTTGTCGGTCAGCACGGTGTCCACGTCCAGGCCGGCCGCCGGGCGGTCGAAGGCGACCACGGGCAGGCCCGAGTCGATCTCGGGCTGGAGGTAGTGGTGGTCCTGGGCGATCGGCTCGATGATGATGCCGTCCATGCGGCGGCGGCACATGGACGTCACCGCCTCGCGTTCGCGTTCCTCGTCGTCCTCGGTCGACATGGCCACCACGGTGAGGCCGGCGGCCCTGGCGGTCTCGTCGATCGCCCGCAGCACCGGATGCGCGTCGGCGATGTGACGGACCGCCGCGCCTATCGCCCCGCTGTGGCCGCTGCGCAACTGGCGAGCGCGCTCGTCGGGTTGGTAGCCGAGCCGGTCGACGGCCGCCCTGACGCGCCCGGCGAAGTCCTCGCCCACCGTGGTGTCGCCGTTGACCACACGCGACACCGTGCGCAGCGCCACGCCGGCCTCGCGGGCCACGTCCACCATCGTGGGACGGCGCGGCCGGTGCGGACCGCTCTTTCCGACGGCGTCGGTACCGGGCACGTGGCTTCCCCTCTCGCGGTTCTCCCGTTCCCCTGCGTCCGCAGTGTCCCCGGGAGTCTGCCGGTCCCCCCTGCCGGGACCTCGCGCGCCCCCGGGTGCGTTCCGGAACCGGCCCGTGGTCCTCGGAGGACTTGACTAGCTGTCAGGGGACCTTACTGTACTGGGCGAGACAACGTTATCCCACCGTCGGGATGCGGTCGTTCGCCGGGTGCCGCGGGGCGCCGCCCGGGCCGTACGCCCTGCCTCCCGGAGGACCGGACACCTGTCTCCCGGCGACTCCACACCCGGAAAGGGACCCGCCATGCCCAGAAGAACGGCCGTCGGCAGGCGCAGCACCGCTCTCCTCGCAGCCACCGCGCTCTCCCTGCTCGCCGCCTGCTCCTCCACCGCCTCCGGCGGGGCCGACGGGAGCGCCCTCACCTATCTGACGTTCAACACCCCCACCCTGACCCCGGTGTTCTGGGAGGACTCGATCGCCAGGGCGCGGACGGCGGCACCGGGGGTGACCATCAAGCAGGTCGTCGCGCCCAGCACCGACCGCGACTCGTACGCCAAGCAGCTGCGGGCCTCGGGCCAGTTCCCGGACCTGCTGCAGTCCATCACCCCCGCGCAGTACACCGAGGCCGGCCTGCTCACCCCGTACGAGCAGACCTGGATCGACCGCAACTTCCTCCTGCCGCAGGGCAACGCCATCAAGGGCAAGGTCTACATCCCGCCGACCAACTCGCAGATCATCCCGCTGGTCTTCTACAACAAGGAACTCTTCCGGAAGGCCGGGGTGACCCCGCCGGCCACCTGGAAGCAGTTCCTCGCGGTGTCGGAGAAGCTGAAGTCGTCCGGTGTCACCCCCATCGAACTGGGCGGCAACGACCCGTTCGCCGCGGGGATGCCGCTGACCGGCGCGCTCAGCGCCGACGTGCTGGGCCGGAACCCGCAGTGGATCCGGCAACGCCACGAGGGCACGGTGAAGTTCACCGACCCCGACGTGGTGGCCGCCGCGACCAAGATGCGCACGCTGGTCGAGAAGGGCTACTTCGAGAAGGGCGCGCTCAACGTCAGCTACGCCGACTCCATCAAGGACTTCAACGCGGGCAAGGCCGCCATGTACCCCATGGGCAGCTGGTACCTCGGCTCGATCCCGAAGGACCAGTGGGACACCATCGGCGTCTTCCCCTGGCCGACCGACGACGGGTCGACCGTCGTGCCCTTCGCGGTGGGCGGCTCTATGGCGATCAGCACCAAGGCGAAGGACCCGAAGGGCGCCATGGCCTTCGCCAAGGCGTGGTCGCTCGACCCGGGCAACCTCAAGGCCCTCATCGAGGGCGACGGCGCCTTCCCCATGCTCAAGGACAAGACCCTCGACGACTACGGCGTCGACGTCAGCCCCGCCTTCACCGACTCCTACGCCTTCGTGACCGAGGACAACGGCAAGGTCAGCGCCATCGCCTGGGCCACCAACGACGACGCGCTGCCGGGCTCGCTGAACAACGAGTTCTACGCCGCCGCCCAGGCCCTGTTCAACACCGACGACGTCAAGGGCGAGATGGCCAAGCTCGACCAGGCCTGGGACTCCGCGACGAAGTGACCTGACAGCCCATCAGCCACCCAGCCACACCTCAGGAAAGGAGAAGGCGGGTGAGACCGCTGTCGACGTGGTTCCGCGACGCCTCGCGGGACCTCGGGCTCCGTCTGATCGCCGCGTTCGGCCTGCTGCTCTACACGGTGTTCATCGTCCTCCCGGTCCTCATGAGCCTGCGCAGCAGCTTCACCGACGAGAACCCCCTGAGGTCCGGGAGCGAGTGGATCGGGTTCGAGAACTACTCGGAGATGCTGCACGACCCGCAGCTGCGCGCCAGCGTCCTGTTCACCCTGGCGCTGGCCGTCGGGGTGACGGCCGTGGCGAACGTCGCCGGGCTGCTGCTCGCCATGCTGCTCGACCGGACCCGGCTCACCTACCGGGTGCTGCGCACCGTCGCGTTCCTGCCGCAGGTGGTCTCCGGGGTGATCGTCGGCTTCGTCTGGAAGGCGATCTTCACCCAGGACGGCCTGCTCAACGACACGCTCATGAAACTCCACCTGCTGGACCAGCCGGTCGACTGGCTCGGCCGGCCGCACCTCGCCCAGCTGTCGGTGGGCGTCGTGGTCGCCTGGGTGCTCTCCGGCTTCACCACCGTCGTCCACCTCGCGGCCCTGCAGAACATCCCGCGCGAGCTGTACGACGCGGCGTCCATCGACGGTGCCGGCGCGTACCAGCGGTTCCGGATGATCACGCTGCGGATGGTGGCCCCCGCCACGACCATCGGCGTGACCATCTCGCTGATCACCGTGCTCAAGCTCTACGACATCATCCAGGTCCTCACCTCCGGTGGGCCCGCCAACGCCACCCAGTCCACCGCCCAGTACATCGTGAAGACGGCGTTCACCACCGACCGGTTCGGCTACGCCTCGGCCGTCGCCATGTTCCTGCTGGCGCTGTCCGCGGTCATCGCCCTGTCCGTCACGAGCCTCCTCCGCCGCAGGGAGATCGACCTGTGACCGTCCAGCACGCCCCCGCCCGCCCCGCCACCGGACGCCCGACGCGGCCGGCGACCACGCCCGGCCGGTCCGGGCGGTACCGCGCACCGCGTTCCCCGGTCCGGCTGACCGCCGCGGTCGTCGTGGTGCTGCTCTTCGTCAGCCCCCTCTACCTGACCGTCGTCAACGCGTTCAAGACCGAGGACGCCATCGTCGCCAACCCCGCGGCGCCCCCGGTCCCCCCGACGCTCGGCAACCTCACCACGGCGCTCGGCCGCCCCGACCAGCTCATCCAGCTCGGACTGCGCAACTCGCTGATCGTCGTGCTCTGCTCGGTCCTGCTGCTGATCCCGCTCGGCTCGGCGTTCAGCTTCTGGATCTCGCGCCGGCGCACCCGGCCGCGGGCGGCGATCCTGGCGGTCCTCGCGGCCGGGCTGATGATCCCGCCGCAGGTCGTGCTGCTGCCCACCATCCGGATCCTGACCTTCCTCGGCCTGGACCACTCGTATCCCGGGCTCGTCCTGTCCAACCTCGGCGGCGGATACTTCTCCTTCGCGGTGTTCGTCTACGTCGGCTTCCTGCGGGCGGTGCCCGCCGAGGTCGTGGAGGCCGCGCGGCTGGACGGCGCCGGAGGACTGCGGATCTGGTGGACGATCGTCATGCCGCTGGTGCGGCCGGCGACCGCCACCGTCGCCATCTTCCTGTCGCTGTGGATCTGGAACGACTTCCTCAACCCGCAGTTCATCCTCGGCCCGCTGCAGGGCCAGACCATCACCACCGGGCTCTACCTCGCCGTCGGGCAGTACCAGATGGACTACGGACAGCTGTTCGGCATCATGTTCCTCGCCGGGATCACCCGGTGGCCGGGTACCTGCTGATGCAGAAGCAGTTCGCGGCCGGGCTCACCGCGGGATCGGCCAAGTGAGCGCCACGCCGCGGACGTCCGCGTCCGCCCCGGCCACGGCGGGGCCGCCCCCGCTGGACGAACTCGCCGGCGACTGGATGCCCGCCGGCCGCCTCGCGCACCTGCCCAGCCTCCGCAACCAGTGGGGGCAGGGGCATGTGAACGCCGACCTGACGTCGCTGTCCTGGCTGGCCTTCCCGCCGTACAGCGGCGGCTACCACACGGGCGTGCTGCGGATCGACGGCCGGCCGCTCGCCGCCGACCGGCTGCGCTGGTCCCCCTGGGGCGTCGAACGCGCCGCCACCCGGGGCGCGTTGACGGTGCACACCGAGGTGCGGATGGGCTACGAGCGCAGCCGGCTGCTGTGGCGGATCACGCTCGCCAACACCTCGGACGAGCCCGTGCACGCCCGCGTCGAGCAGGAACTCCTCGCGATGTTCGCGCACCACGAGACGGACTGGGGCTGGCTGTACGGCACCCCGTGGAACCACGGCCACCACCACGACTTCCACGCCACGGAGCGCCTGCGGGCCGAGGTCCTGGCCGACCGGCCGCGGCAGGTGCAGACCCTGCCGCACGGCGAGCGCCGGCTGCGGCTCGGCTCGCCGCGCGTCCCCGGCATCCAGCGCGACGAGGACGCGGCAGCCATGCTCCTCGAGTCCGAGCTGCCCGACCACTCCGCCCCGGACGCGGGCCGCGTGCGCGAACCCGGCGCCCCGTGCCTGGTGGACCGGCTGGAGGTCCGGCGGCCGGACGGCACGGTCACCGCGGTCGGCGGGGAGGGAGCGGCCTGGACCGTACGCCCCGGAACCGACCTGCGCGCCGGTACCGCGGCCCTCGGCTCAGGGGACGTCCTGGCCCTGCGTCTGCGCGTCGACCGGGCCGCCGCCCACGGCGCCGTGATCACCCACGGCAACCACCCCGACTCCGCGACGATCGGACTCGACGACGGCCGCCTGTTCCTGCGCATCGGCGGCGAACGGGTCGTCACCGCCGCGCCGTTGGCCACCGGGCGGTGGCACCGGGTCGAGCTCCGGCTCGGCGACGACGGCGCCCGCCTGGACGTCGACGGCACGGAGCGCGCCCGTACCCGGCCCTGGTGGGAGGGCCGGCGGTGGACCGCCCGCGTGGAGGACGGCGCCCTGTGCGTGGCCGACTCACGCAGCCCGGCGCGGTCCGCGTACGCCTTCGCCGAGCCGCCCGACGCCCTGACCGCGAGCGACGCCCGCGGCCTGGCGCACTGGGACGTCCGGCTCGGGCCCGGCCGGTCCCGCGTGCTCGAGTTCGTCCTCGACATCGGTTCGTCACGGGACGGGACCCGAAGCGCCGCCCTCGCGGCGGCACACGGCTTCGGAGCCGGGTTCGCGGAGGTCGCCGAGCGGTGGCGGACGACCTGGGGGCACGCCTTCACCCCCGGCAACCCGGAGTTCTCCGGCCACCTGCCCACCCTGCACACCGACGACGCGGACCTCGCCCGCACCTACTACCTGGGTGCCCTCCTCGCGGTGTACATGCGCAACACCCGGGTGTCGCGCACCGGCCCGGTCTTCCTCACCGGGGGGCCGCGGCTGGGACCCACGACGACCTTCTTCTGGGACCAGTCCGAGTTCGCCCGCACCGCCGCGATGCTGGAGCCCCGCGGGCTGCGCGCCTGGCTGCTGGCCGCTCTCGCCCAGCCCTACGAGCACTGCCACTCCTTCGACACGCGCAACCTGCTCCCGGTGGGGAACCACTACGCCGCCAACGACCACGCCCTCTTCCGGACGGTGACGGCGTACGTCACCGTCACCGGGGACACCGGCCTCCTCGCGGAACGGGCCGGGGACCGCGGCGTGCTGGACCACCTGCGCGCGATGGCCTTCCGGCCGCGCGGGAGACGTGCCCGCTACGCGGGTGGCGTCCTCGCCGACCTGGGCTCCGACGCCTGGGAGTTGCTGGAGTGCGTGCCGAACTACCGGGACGCCGTCGTCTCCTTCAACGCCGGGTACGCCGGCATGCTGCGCTCCCTCGGCGCGCTGCTGCGATCGCTGGGCAGCGACGCGGAGGCGGCGGAGGCCGAGGCGGAGGGCGCGGAGCTGGCCCGCGCGGTGCTCGGCCGGTACGCGGGCGGCGGACGCTGGCGCATCAGCCACCCGCAGGGGACGGACGACGTCATCGGGCACTGCCTGGACTTCGTGCTGGTCGCCGCCGACATGACCGCGGACCTCACTCCGGCGCACCGCGAGGAGATGGTCGGCTTCGTCTCCCGGCGGCTGCTCGACGGTGACTGGATGCGCGCCCTGGACCCGGCCGATCCCGTCGCCCCGTTCTCCGACCGCCCCGACCACGGTGCGGCCGGTGCCTTCGCCGCCTGGCCGGGGGCGACCGCGTACGGCCTGTGCCGCCTGGGCCGCCCGGACCTCGCCGCCGGCGTCCTGCGCCGGGCGCACCGCGCGACGTCCGGGGCCCTGTGGGGGCAGGCCATGGAGGTGACCGCCGACGGCGGTTACCGGGTGGCGGAACGCGGTGTCTCCAACCGGGAGAGCGTGGCCGCGGTCGCGGTCACCGAGGCGGTGCTCGCGGGCCTGTTCGGCGTCGCCGCGGAGGTGCTGAGGCCGGGCGGCGGGCCCCTGGAGAACCCGTTCGGGCGGCTCACCGGGGTCCGCGCGGCCGGCTACGACCTGCCGGGGCCCGGCGCGTGATCGGGTGCGCGGCCGGTGCGGGGCGCGCCCACACCGGGCTCCGGAGCGGACGAACGGTGATCAGGAGGCGGCCCCGCCGTAGCCGGGTCGGTGGACTCCGGCGGGGCCGCGCGTGGGCCCGCCCGGCCGGCCCCGAGCCGTTGTGTGGCCGGGCGGGCGATCGGGGGATCGGACGGCCGCGGTCTCCGCTCCGCGCGGGAGGCGGAGGCTCCGGCCGCCGCCGGGGCAGTCGTCCGGGGCGGCGGACGCGGGTCTGCTCGTCCGTCCCGGGCCTCCTCGCCGACCGAGGCCCTGAGTGGGCGGGACCCCGGTCTTCAAGGGCGCCGACCGCCGGGGGCGCGCGGCTCCGCCCGGTCGCCTTACCTCAGACCCGCCGCCGAAACCCCGGAGGGCGATCCGGCGCCGCAGGGGACCGTGAGCGGGAGCACACGATCGCGCGCCGGCATGCGCATCGCCAGGTCGCAGAATTTCCTTCCCTCGGGGTTTCAGCGCCGGGCGGGAGGCAAGGCGCCCTTCCGGAGCCCGCCCGCCCTGACGCACCCCTGGGCGGCTCTCCGAGAGCCCGTGCTCTCGGCGATCGGCGCCCTTGCAGACCGGGGCCCCCAGGGGTCCCGGCCGGCGAGGAGGACATTGTGGATCTGAAGACCCGGATGCACCGACCCGGAGAGAAAGTCCCGGTCAGCGGCATCTACGAGTGCACCTGCGGCAAAAGCCACCGCTTCACCAGCACGGACGTGCGGGGACACACCTTCCCACCCGTACCGGCGGGCTGTCCCGGCGTCCACTGGCGTCTGCTGACCCCCGCCCACGCGGAACGCAGCCCCTGACGCGTCCCGGACGCCCGCCCGGTCACGTGCGATGACGGCACACGAGGCCGGACGGGCCACCACACGGCCCCACCGACGCTCCTTGCCCGAGCCCCGGTGGGGCCCCGCCCCGGGCGCCTACGGGGTGAGCGCGACGTAGACGGATCCCTCGGTCGCGGACCACGTGAAGCCCTGGTGCACCGTGCGGGCGCCGTCGGTCAGGAGGCGGGCGGCCATGGCGGTGACCGCCTCGTCCAGGTCCGGGGTCTCGTCCGGCGCCCGCTCCCGGGCGCGGTCGGCACACAGGTAGAGGGTCCGCAGAGCGGCCTCGACGTCGTGCACCTGCTGGCCCGCGTGGGCGACGGGCTTGATCTCCCAGCGCATCTGCATGGCATCGCCCCTCCGGAAGGAAGCGGACACAGCCACAGGATGCCGCTCACCGGACCGGTACGCATGCCGGGTGGCACGCCGAACGCCGTCGACCTGCTCCTGTCCTCGACCTTCATCAGGCGTCGTACTCCCGAACGGGACGCCGCCGATCTGCTCGAGGGCCAGGTCTTCGAGGTCGCCGCGCTCAGCAGGACCGTGGGTCGCGTCGTCATGCTGGACGTCGGCAAGGGCAGGCCGATGCAGCACCTCAAGATCCGGTCACTGTTCGTCGCCCAGGGACAGCCGATGGTGTGGCGTGAGCGCCGCACGCGCCAGGAGCCGGTGCTGGGCGGCCCGTTCGCGCTCAGGCGACTCGACAAGAAGGTCCCGCTGAACGGCAGGCTCGCCTTCCACGAGCTGACCACGGCTGACGGAAGCCACGAGGTGGCGCTTCCCAAGAAGGACGCCCCGCTGGTCTCCCTCGCGACGGGCCAGGACGCGCTGGAGGCACCCACCCCCGGATGACTCCCGCCGGAGGCCGGGACTCACACCCCGCGGGCGGCCCGGGAAAGCGACGCCTGACCTTCGGGGCGCCAGCGGTGGGTCGCCGGCGAAACCCGCTCTACCCTGGCCCCAGGGCGCAGTCGCGGGGTGGGGGCCGATGATGGGGCGTACGTACGGAAAAGTCGCGGGGGCGGCCTACGTGGCGCTGGTCACGGGTCTGGCCGTAGCGGGAGCCGTCGAGGAACGAGCCGTCTTCTACCTGTCCGCCGTCGCGTTGACCCTCCCCTCGGGCGCCGTCGCCCTTCCGGCGATGTACGCCGGGTATGCGGCGATCTCGGCGATCGGCTCGATCTGGGCGCCCGTCGCCCGGCCGGACGGAACGGAGGCCGGCTGGCTGGGCCTCGGCAGCGCGACACTGAACGTGACGCTGCTGGTCTGCGCCGCGCTCGCCAATGTCGTTCTGCTGGAACGGATCGCACGCCGACGGCGCGGCGCCACGGCGGAAGGCCCCTAGGCCGTGTCGTCAAATGCCCGCCTGCCCCACGGCGCCTGGCACGGCACCTCGCTGCGTTGTCGAATCGTCCGAGTAGCCCACTACAAGGACGACTCTCCGCCTTGCGATGCACCGCACCAGACACCGTGCGGCCCGCCCTCCGGGCGGCCGGCGTTCATTTGACGACACGCCCTAGCCCCGGCCCGCTGCGGGTCCGGGCCGGCCGCCCCCTCGGCGCCCTCCGCGGTCGCCCTCAACGGCCGCCCTGCACACCGCTGTCGATAGCCTGACCGGGTGACGACCGACCTGACCCTCCTGTCCCGCGTGGCCTACCGCGGACGGGAGATCACCGCGCCCCGGCTGCGCGGGCTGCTCGCGCTCCTCGCCGGCGAACTGCGCGCCGGTTGCAGCACCGCGCGCCTGGTGGACGGGCTGTGGCGGGACGAGCTGCCGGCCAACCCGGCGAACGCGCTGCGGATCCTGGTCTCCCGGGCCCGCTCGCAGCTCGGGCCCGACGTCGTCGTCAGCACCCCGACCGGCTACCGGCTGGCCCTGGACGAGGAGCAGGTCGACAGTTCGGCGGTGCTGCGCCGCGCCGAGGCGAGCGCCCGGCACTCCCGGGCCGGGGATCACGCGGCCGCCCTGGCCGGCGCGCAGGAGGGCCTCGCCTTCTGGGACACGGCCCCGGACGCCGACGCCGCGCCGGGCGACCCCGTGGCGGAACTGCGCGCCGAGCGGGCACCGTTGTACGCCGCCCTCGCACGCTCCCGTGCGCTCGCGCTCGCCCGGGTGGGACGACGGGCCGAGGCCCTGACGCCGCTGGCCGAGGTCTTCGCCGGGACGCCGCGCGACGAGGAGGTGCTGGCCGAACTGCTGCGCGCCGAGGCCGCGACGGCCGGTCCCTCGGCGGCCCTCGCCCGCTACGACGCGTACCGGCGTGAGCTCCGCGACGACCTCGGCACCGATCCGGGCACCGCGCTCAGGGCCGTGCACCGGGAACTGCTGCAGACCCAGGCCCCCGCGGTCCGGTACGGGGTGCCGCACGACCCGAACCCGCTGCTGGGACGGGACGAGGACCTGGCGGCGGTGGACGGGCTGCTGCACTCCTCGCGACTGGTCTCGATCGTCGGTCCGGGCGGGCTCGGCAAGACACGGCTCGCGCACGCCGTCAGCCGCCGGGCGGAACAGCGGGTGGTGCACTTCGTCTCGCTGGCCGGCGTCGGTGCGGACGAGGACGTGGCCGGAGAGGTGGCGTCCGCGCTCGGCGGCGGGGAGGCGCCCCGCGGTGGCGTCGCGGCGTACGGCGGCGGGGCGGACGTGGCCGCCGGAATCGTCGCATCCCTCGGCGCCGGCCCCGCGCTGCTGGTGCTGGACAACTGCGAGCAGGTCGTCCGGGGCGCCGCCGGCCTGGTGCGGGAACTCGTGGCGCTCTCCCGTGACCTGCGGGTGCTGGTCACCAGCAGGGCACCGCTGGGGCTGAGTTCGGAGGCGGTGTACCAGCTGCCGCAGCTGAGCCTGGCGACCTCGGTCGCGCTCTTCGAGCAGCGGGCCCGGGCCGCGCGCCATCACGTCGAGCTGCCGGCCGACGCGGTCGCCGAGCTGTGCCGGCACCTGGACGGGCTGCCGCTCGCGGTGGAGTTGGCGGCGGCGCGGGTGCGGGTGCTGTCCGTTCCCGAGATCGCCCGCCGTCTCGGCGACCGCTTCACGCTGCTGCGCGGCGGGAGCCGGGACGCCCCCGAGCGGCACCGGACGCTCCTCGCGGTCGTGGAGTGGAGCTGGAACCTGCTGGAGGACGACGCGCGGGCCGCGCTGCGTGCGCTGTCGGTCTTCCCCGGTGGCTTCTCCGGCGAGGCCGCCGAACAGCTGCTGGGCGACGGGGGCGACGCGCCGTACGTGCTGGAGCAGTTGGTGGACCAGTCGCTGCTGAAGGCCGCCGACACGGCGGCCGGGATCCGCTTCCACATGCTGGAGACGGTGCGGGAGTTCAGCGCCGCCCGGCGGGCGGCCGCCGGCGAGGAGGACGGTGTCACCGACCGGTTCCTGGGCTGGGCACGGCGGTTCGGACTCGCCAACCACGATGTGCTGTTCAGCGCCGAGCCGCTCCGGCACTGGGCCCGGCTGCGCGCGGAGCAGGACAACCTCGTCCTCGCCCTGCGGATCGCCCTGGCCCGCGCGGACCACGCCACCACCGCCGCGGCCGGTGCGGTGCTGGCCTGCGTGTGGCTGACCGACTCGGCGAGCTTCCACCGCGTGCTGACCCTGGCCGCCGACACCGCGGCGCCGCTGTCGCACTACCGCCCCGACGCCCCGCACACCGAGGTCACCCGCACCCTCAGCGCCGTCTGCACCGCGGGCCCGTTCATCGGGTTCGGGCCCGTCCGGCCGCGCCACCTCGTGACCCTGCGCCGGCTGCCGTCCGCGGAGCCCGACACGCTCCTGCGCGCGCTCGCCACGGTGCTGTGCGCCGTTCCGGACATGCGCCCGCCCGGCTACGAGGCACTGCGCAAGCTGTGCGGGAGCGACGCGCCGCTGCTGGCGGGCATCGCCGAGTGCGTGGCCAGCTACCTCTGGGAGTACGAGCACGAGCCGGAACGGGCGCTGTCCTCCGCCCGGCGGATGCTCGCCATGGTCGACGCCGTGCCCAACCCGTCGCTGCGGCTCCTCGGCCACTCCCGTTGCAGCGAGTTGTGCGCGGACGCCGGCCTCGGCGAGGAGGCGTACGGGCACCTGCTGGCGGCGCTCGACACCCTGACGCACCTGAGCGACCAGTCGCCCACGACGGGCCTGCGCCGGGGCCTCGTCCTGGCCTGCCTGCAGCGCGGTGAGCCGGACGAGGCCGAGGAATGGCTGCGGCGGGTGGAGCGGAGCGGGTCCGGGGAGCAGGCCGCCGCCCACACGCCCGACCTGGCGGCCTCGGCGGAGATCGCACTGGCCCGGGGACTGACCGAACTGGGCCTGGGCCGCTGGCGGATGGCCGTGGAGCAGCAGCGCGCGGGCGACCGGCCGCCCGACCCCACCATGGACGCGTGGGCGCGGGTGATCGAGGCCCACGCGGTGGCCGCGCACGCGTACGCCGGGCGGCTGGAGCCGGTCGCCGGCCTGGTGGCCGAACTGGACGGCCGGCTGCGCGCCGCGCTCGCCGACGACTCCGGCCCGGCCGGGGAGGTACGCCGGCACGGCACCGGCGTCCTCGCCCTGGGCCTCGCGCGGCTCGCGGCGGGCGACGCGTCGGCGGTGCGCCTGCTGGCGCTGGCGGGACGACTGCACGTGTCCCAGGTGTTCCAGCCCACGATGTCCCTCGACCGTGCCCGGCGGGCCGCCGAGGAAACGGACGGGGCGGCGTACGCCGACGCGGTGTCGGAGTACGCCGCCCTCGGGCGGGAGGGGCTGCGGGAGGCAGCCCGCGCGCTCATTTCGGGTCGCGGTTGAACTGCGCGGTCGACCAGAGGTAGCCGAGCACGGTCAGGCCGGCGCACCAGGCCACCGTGATCCACCCGTTGGCGCCGATCTCCGTGCCGAGCAGCAGGCCGCGCAGCGTCTCGATGGCCGGGGTGAACGGCTGGTACTCGGCGATCGGCTGGAACCAGCCCGGCATCGTGTCGGCCGGGATGAAGGCGCTCGAGATGAGCGGGAGCAGGATCAGCGGCTGGGCGCTGTTGGCGGCCGCCTCGGCGTTCGGACTGGCCATGCCGATGCCGACCGCGATCCAGGTGAACGCCAGGGAGAACATCACGAGCAGCCCGAACGCCGCCAGCCACTCCAGGGCCGTCGCGTCCGTGGACCGGAAGCCGATGGCGACGGCGACGGCCCCGACGAGGACGACGCTGGCCACGCACTGCAGGACGCTGCCGACGACGTGCCCGATGATCACGGAGCCGCGGTGGATCGCCATGGTGCGGAAGCGGGCGATGAGGCCCTCGCTCATGTCCATGGAGATGTACACGGCGGCCCCGATCACGGTGCTGCCGATGGTCATCATCAGGATGCCCGGGACGATGTAGGCGATGTACTCGGAGCGGTCGGCGCCACCGCCGCCGATGCCCGCGCTCATCACGTCACCGAAGATGTAGACGAACAGCAGCAACAGCATGATCGGCGCGAGCAGCAGGTTCAGGGTGGTGGACGGGTAGCGCCGCGCGTGCAGCAGATTGCGGCGCAGCATGGTGCCGGAGTCGCGGACCGCGAGGGACAGGGTGCTCATCGGACGTTCTCCTTGGGCTGGTCGGGGACGCTGACGGGGCTGGTGAGGGCGAAGAAGACGTCGTCGAGGTCGGGGGTGTGCACGGTCAGCTCGTCCGCCTCGATGCCGGCCGTGTCCAGCCAGTCGAGGATCGAGCGCAGCTCGCGCTGGCTGCCGCCGCTGGGGATCTGCAGGGTCAGCGCCTCGTCGTCCCGGGTGGCCCCGCGCAGTTCGTCGGCGGCGGAGCGGTAGGCGGCGGGGTCGGTGAAGCGGAGCCGTACGTGGCCGCCGGGGATGAGCCGCTTGAGTTCCTCCGCGGTGCCCTCGGCGGCGATGGTGCCGTTGTTCAGCACCGCGATGCGGTCGGCGAGTTCGTCGGCCTCCTCCAGGTACTGGGTGGTGAGGAAGACGGTGACGCCGTCGGAGACCAGCTCGCGGATGATCTGCCACATGGTGTGGCGGCTGCGCGGGTCCAGGCCCGTGGTGGGCTCGTCGAGGAAGATGATGCGGGGGCTGCCGACCAGCGTCATGGCGATGTCGAGGCGGCGCTTCATGCCGCCGGAGTAGGTCGACGCGGGCTTCTTGGCCGCCTCCGTGAGGTCGAACCGCTCCAGCAGTCCGGCGGTCACCTGCCTGCCCTCGCTCTTGGACAGGTGGTGCAGGTCGGCCATCAGCAGCATGTTCTCCTCGCCGGTGATCAGCCCGTCCACGGCGGAGAACTGCCCGGTGACGCCGATCGCGGCGCGCACCGCCTGCGGCTCGACGGCGAGGTCGTGGCCGCCGACGCGGATGTCCCCCGCGTCGGCGGTGACGAGCGTGGAGAGGATCTTGACGGCGGTGGTCTTGCCCGCGCCGTTGGGGCCCAGGAGGGCGAAGACCGTGCCCGTGGGCACGTGCAGGTCGATGCCCTGGAGGACCGGCTTGTCCCCGAAGGACTTCCGCAGCCCCGTGGCCGCGATGGCGGATGCGTGGGTCGTTGTCATGCCCTGGAGTCTGCGCGGGGCCGCGCTCAACGACCTTTCAGCGCGGTTTCACCAACCACCGTCCACCGCCCACCCGGTGAAACGTACTGGTCGGCGCGGCGCGTACGGCACGTCCGCCGCCCGCTCGCGCGCTCCGCGGCCGGTTGCGGCTCGATCCCCCGAAGCGGTCGCGGCACGCCGCCACGCCGCCGGCGGGTACCGCGTGAAAGGGTGGCCGCACGCGCAGGTTCCCCGAACCGCCGCGACGGGCCGCGGGTGATGACGACGGGTACGGCGGACGGATCCGGCATGGAGTTGCTGTGCACGAGTTCACCTTCCTTGCGGGTGCACAGATGTCACCGCGAGGTGAGGCCGTCTTCCTGCTGCTCTTCGGCTTGGGCGCGACGTTCACGGGTCTGCTCACCGTTGCGAACGCCGACGCCATGGCCGCCCACCACGACCGGACGCAGCAGGACTTCCACGACGCCTACAAACGGGGTGATCCTCCGGACGACCGCACCCGCGAGACCCGGCGCACCCTCGCGAGGACCCTCGGCTGGGTGTTCGCGATCGTCGGCCCCGCCCTGGCGATCTCCGGCGTCGTGATGCTCGTCCGCCTGTAGCCCGGCGGGCTCCTGCGACATCGCCGCCGTACGACACCGCGGGCAACGCTCGTTGCGACCGGGCACCGAAGGCACCGCGCGCCGGGCCGCAGTGTCGGCTTCGTCACGAGTGACGGGAGCGCGCCCGAACACCCCGATCTTTCCAAGAATTGGTCAAGACAGGGTCATGTCGTCCGGAATGGGAGTCCGTTGGGGTGACCGCCATCTGTCGTTCACGCCCGTCTCACCGCTCCGGTCGACCGTGCTTCCTAGCGTCCGTGAGTGCGCGCACCGCTGACCTGCCGCAGCCCGCTGTCAGGTTCGGAGCGCTGCAGTCCGGTCGGTGTGCGACTGCAACCGACGACGTGAAAGGCCCCCGGAATGCCGGAAGAACGCAAGCAAACCCGCATCTCTCGCCGCAACGCACTCGGCCTGTTCGGCGCGACCGTGTCCGGCGCCGCCGCCGGGCCGCTGGTCCTCGGCGCCGGAACCGCCGAGGCGGCCCCGGCGACGTCGGAGGTCACCGGTCTCACCACCGGCTCGCCCACCACCCCCGTCCAGGGCCTGCACCTGACCTTCGGCGCCGACCCGCGCAGCCAGATGGTCGTGTCGTGGATCACCGACGCGGCCGTCAAGAACCCGCGGGTCGTCTACGGCACGCTGAGCGGTGGCTTCGGCTCCACCGTGCACGCGAAGACGAAGACCTACGTGGACGGCACCTCCGGGCGGACCGTCTGGGCCCATCACGCGCTGCTCAGCAAGCTCAGGGCCGACACCGACTACCTGTACGCGGCCCAGCACGACGGTGCCACCCCCGACGCCGGCACCTTCCACACGGCCCCGTCGGGCAGGGCGCCGTTCACCTTCACCAGCTTCGGCGACCAGGGTGCGCCCAGCGTGACGTGGAAGACCGGTGCGAACCCGGCCGACGCCTCGGGCCGCGACTTCGAGCCCAACGCCACGCCCGCCGCCGCCGACATCGTCACCGGCATCGAGAAGGTCGGCCCGCTGTTCAACCTCCTCAACGGCGACCTCTGCTACGCCAACACCGGGCCGGACCGCGTCCGCGTCTGGAAGGACTTCCTCGCCAACAACAGCCGCTCGGCGCGGTTCCGTCCGTGGATGCCGGCCGCGGGCAACCACGAGATCGAGCTGGCCAACGGCAAGCTCGGGCTCGACGCGTACCAGACCTACTTCGAGCTGCCCTCGACCGAGACCCAGCCCGAGCTCGACAACCTCTGGTACTCCTTCACGGTCGGCGCGGTGAAGGTGATCGTCCTGCAGAACGACGACATCGCGCTGCAGGAGGGCGGCGACATCTACATCAAGGGCTACTCCGGCGGCCGGCAGCTCGCCTGGCTGGAGAAGGAGCTCAAGGCGGCACGGGGTTCGAAGGACATCGACTGGATCGTCGTCTGCATGCACCAGGTGATGATCAGCTCGGCGACCGGCGCGAACGGCGCCGATGTCGCGCTGCGCGCGGCGTACGGCCCGCTGTTCGACAAGTACGGCGTCGACCTGGTGGTCTGCGGCCACGAGCACGACTACGAGCGCTCGTTGGCGGTGCGCGGCGTCGTCCCCGGCAGCGTCACCCTCACGCCCAACCCGAGTCAGGCCGCGCTCGACGTGATCGAGAGCGAGCACGGCACGACGCACATGGTCCTCGGCGGCGGCGGTGTGTCCGGCATCACCAACAACACCTTCACCACCGACGACGCCGACGGCCACGGGCACCACTCGGCGTACGTCCAGATGGAGCACGTCGGCAAGTACAACTCCGTCAAGGAGAAGGAGACGGCGGTCTGGATCGGCGTCCGTGACGCCGAGCACCCGTACGGCTTCGCCGAGTTCTCCGTCGACCCGGGCCGTCACGCCGGTGACATGACCCGCATCCACGTCACCTACTACAACATCATCACGCCCACCGGTGAGCTGTCGGTGTTCGAGAAGTTCACGCTGCAGCGCCGCCGTAGTGACGGCGGCAACGGCCACGGCCACGACCACCGCTGACCCCCCGCGACCAGCGACAGTGGTCGGCGGCGCCTGGGGCCGGGACGTCGTCCCGGCCCCAGGCGCTGCCGGGGTTCACGCCGCCGCGTCGTACGCCGCACGCGCGCGGACACCGCGCGCCCGACGCGTCCGAGGGGCGCGCTCCGCGAACACCGACAGCCGCAGCACGAGATAGCGGCCGATCCCGACGAGCGCGGTGGCCGACAGGTACACCGACTGCTGCAGGACGACCCCGGCGCCGGGGCGGAGCACGGACAGCGCGCCGATCGCGGCCGAGGTGACCAGCCAGCCGGCGGCGACGGTGGCCGCGCCTTTCACGTGGCCGGCCAGACCGGGCCGTCCGCAGCCGAACGTGACGCGGGCGTGCAACTCCGTTGCGGCCACCGAGGAGGCGACGGTGGTCAGCACGTTCGCCGCCATCCACGGGATCCACTGCGCGAGCAGGACCAGGGCCGCCGAGGACACCAGGGTGACTCCGCCGCCCAGCCCCGCGAAGCGCACGAAGGCCGCCAGGTGAGGGCGCATCGTTCGCAGGCCGTTCATGGGGGTCCCCTCCCGGGTCACCGGCCCTCGCGGGGCCGTCGTCGTCATGCGCAGATCGTGACCGGGCCCGCGTTCATCGCCGTTTCAGCGGGTTTTCAGGAGTGCCGGCGAGGGTGAAACCCGGGGGCGGACGAAGCGCCGGACGGTCGTAAAGAACGCGTAAAGACTGCCGGGATCCGGCAATGACCGGCTGCCGCGGCCCGTGACAGCATCGCGGTGTCTTCGGAAGGCCGGATCGGCGAACGGGCAGGGGGCGGGGACGCGATGGAGTGGTTCCTCGGGCTCGGCATCGCCGGTCTGGTGGTGCTGGCGCTGGCCCTCGTCGTCGACGGTGTCCTGGACGGGCTCCTCGACGGGCTCGGGGGCCTGGACGGCCTGCTGTCCCTGCCGGTGGTCGCCGGGTTCGTGTCGATGCTCGGCTTCGCCGGCGCGATCGTCCTCGGCACGACGGATCTCGGGACGGCGTCCGCCGCCGCCGTGGGGGTCGCCGCCGGTGGTGTCGCGGGATGGCTGACGTGGCGGTTCGGCCGGTCGCTGATGCGCGGCGGGGATTCGGCGGCGCCGCGCGGCGACGACCTCGTCGGCGCTTCCGGCACGGTGGTCACCGCGATCCCCGCGGACGGCTACGGCGAGGTGCTCGCGTACCTGGCCGGTCAGCCCGTGAAACTCGCGGCCAGGAGTACCGTCCCGCTGCCGCGGGGCTCGAGGGTGTGGGTGGAGGCGGCGCTGTCGGCCACGTCGGTGGCCGTACGCCCCGTCGACCGCTGAACCCCCGCGCCTGAACGCCCCGGCGGCTCGCACCTCGCACCCCTCCCGTAGCCCGTACCGCGTGCGCCGCGGCCGGGCCCCCGGCACCGCGCGTACGGCGCCGCGGCTTCTTCCTCGTCAGTCCTGCTCCGACCAAGGGAATCCGGCATGAACCCTGTCCTCACCGCCGCGGTGGGCATCGTCGTCCTCGTCGTCCTGCTCGCCCTCGTCGTCGTCACCCGCTACAAGGTCGCCGGTCCCAGCGAGGCGTTCATCGTCACCGGGCGGCGTGGCAAGAAGTCCACCGACCCGGAGACCGGACGCGTCTTCACCGACAACAGCGGCCAGAAGGTCGTGGTCGGCGGGGGCGTGTTCGTCGTGCCCTTCGTCCAGCAGAAGTTCACCCTCGACCTGTCGAGCCGGCACATCCCCGTCGCCGTTCGGGGCGCGGTCACGCTGCGCGGGGTCAAGGCGCACCTCGAGGGCGTCGCGATCGTCAAGGTCGGGGGGACCGAGGACTCCATCCGCGCGGCCGCCCAGCGGTTCCTGATGCAGCAGGACGGCATCGTCGGCTTCACCCAGGAGGTCCTGTCGGGCGCGCTGCGCTCCATCGTCGGGCGGATGTCGGTGGAGGACGTCATCCGCGACCGTGCGGCGTTCGCCGGCCAGGTGGCCGAGGAGGCGGAGGCCAGCCTGTCCGGGCAGGGCCTGGTCCTGGACGCCTTCCAGATCCAGGACATCACCACCGAGGGCTCCTACCTGGAGGACCTCGGACGGCCCGAGGCCGCCCGGGCCCGGCAGGAGGCGGACATCGCCGAGGCCCTGGCACGGCAGGCGTCGGAGCAGGCCCGGCTCAAGGCCGAGGAGGAGATCGCCGTCGCCCAGCGGACGTTCGCGCTCAAGCAGGCCGAGATCAAGGCCGAGACGGACGAGGCCGCGGCCCGCGCGGCCGCCGCCGGTCCGCTCGCGGAGGCCGCCCGCAACCAGGAGGTCCTCACGGAGCAGGAGAAGGTCGCCGCCCGGCAGGCCGCGCTGACCGACCGCGAACTCGACACCATGGTCCGCAAGCCGGCCGACGCCGCGCGCTACCGGGCCGAGCAGGAGGCCGAGGCCCGCCGGATCGCGCTGGTCAAGGAGGCCGAGGCGGACGCCCAGCGCTCCCGGCTCACCGGTGAGGGCGAGAAGGCGCACCGGGCGGCGCTGGCCGAGGCCGTACGCGTCGAGGGCGAGGCGCAGGCCGCGGCCATCGCGGCGAAGGGGTCGGCCGAGGCCGAGGCCATGCAGAAGAAGGCGGACGCCTTCGCCCGGTACGGCGACGCCGCCGTGCTGCAGATGCTGGTCGAGGTGCTGCCGCAGGTCGTCGCGAAGGCCTCCGAGCCGCTCGCCGCCGTGGACAGGATGACCGTGATCTCGACGGACGGAGCGAGCCAACTGTCCCGCACGGTGGCGGACAACGTGGCGCAGGGCATGGAACTGCTCAGCTCCACCACGGGAGTCGACCTCGCCGACCTGCTCAAGGGCATCACCCGGCGCGGCGCCACGGCGCCGGCCCACGCCGACACGTCCAACGGGAGGGTCGAGATCGCCGACTGACACAGGGGCCGCCGGTGTCACACCAGGGGCCGGACCCGCCCAGGACGAGGCGACGAGCCGTGCGTGACGGGATGGAACGGAGGATCTGTTCGTGGAGGTGGTCCCGGTGCGGACGAGGGCGATCAGGCGGCCCGTGTACGTATGGCTGCCCGTGGCCGGCGGTGTGGGGACCTACGCCCTGGCCGCTCTGTTCATCGGTCCGCTGCACGAGGCCCCGGGAGGGGCGGTCCTGCTCGGGGGCGTGACCCTCTTCTTCTGGGCTCTCGGGTGGGACTCGGCGATCCGCAGCGGGCCGGACCGCTTGTCCGTCACGAACCTCTTGGTGACCTCGACCGTTGCCTGGACCGATGTGGGCGAGGTGGCGATTCACGACGGCCTGACCGTCGTCCTGCGCGACGGACGCACGATCGAGTCGATCGCCTTCGGCAGTTCGCTGCTGGGGGCGTTCACCGGGTACCCGACCCATCGGAAGGCGCTCCGGAAGCTCCAGCGGGCCCACGGTGCGGCACTACGGGCCCACAGAGCCACGGACCAGGGCCCGGGCAGGAGCAGGAGCAGGGGCCGAGGCCCGGCCGGCCCGGTCCGGCTGACGACGTCCTTCGAATGGAGACGGCTCCTCTACGCCCTCGTGGCCGTCTACGGCCCGCTCCTGCTCATCGGCCTCCTTGCGCGGTGAGGGCTCCGGCGTCGGCACGGCGGGCGCCCCGGGTCGACGGCGTACCCCACGGGCGTACCTGCCCCGTACCGGGAGCGGATCACGCCGCGGCCGGGCGACGCCGCGGGAACCGGGAGCCCACCATCGCGGCGAACACGACGGCCCAGAACGCCGCGGCGACCCAGATCTCCCAGCGGCCCGTGCTCGTCATCCACGAGGTGCCGGTCGCGCGTCCCAGCTCGTGCGTGGTGACGGCGTACATGCCGACCGGGAAGACGAGGTTCCACCAGCCGAGGTCGTAGCGCAGCGGAATGCGGCGCAGCGCGTGCCGCCATACGCCGAGGGCCAGCAGGAGCGGGACGAGCCAGCTGGAGAACGACCACAGGACGACGGACGTCCCGACGAGGACCTCCCTCGACACGATGGTGCTGCCCGGGGGGAGGGCGATCAGCCGCACCGCGACGAGCACGGCGATCGCCGCCGCCCCCATGAAGATCCAGACGGACGTCATGAGGCCTTCCGGCCGGACGGGCCGGGCCAGCAGTCTGGCCAGGACGATCGCGGAGGTCAGCAGGTACTGCATCAGGCCGACGGCCCAGCACACCACCGCCAGCACGGGCAGCACGTGTCCTGTGGTCACCCGGGCCAGCGAGGCCGCCGCGAGTGCCACCGACTCCGAGCCCACCGCCCACAGGAACCAGGTGCCGTTCACCTGGTCGAACGAGGGGCCCCGCTTCAGGGTGGTGATGAGCGCGAGCGGAATGCCGTAGCCCAGTACCACCCACCCCAGTGCCCCGAACGCCAGGAACGCCGCGGCGGCTGCCGTGTGGCCGTCCGGCGCGAGGCGTGATGCCAGCACGTTGGAGGAGATGGCGAGGGTGAGGAAGGCGAAGGCGCGCGGCCCGAGGAAGTCCGCGACGAACCCTTCACGCCTCCGCAGCAGCCGCAGGCCGTACGCGGGCACGAGTACCGCGAAACCGGCCAGGGCCACCCACAGCAGCGCTGCGGAGGCCGTGCGGGCGCCGCCTACGTACAGGGCCGTGGAGACGATGCCGGTGCCCATGACGAACGCGAGCGCACCGGGGTTGAGGTCCGCCACCGCGGCGGAGAGGGTTGCGCGGAGTCCGGGCGGCCGGGGATCGGGGCCGGACGTCCGCTCACCGGTTCCGCGGCGGATGATCTTCGACATGACACGCCCTCCGGCCGCTCTCGCGGTAGCAGCATTTTACTGATGTGGGCACTTCATCACCTTTCGGGCACGGAGGCGGGCCGGGAATCGCCGGGCGACGCCGAGGCGGCGGCCTGCGCCAGCACCTGGGTGACGGCGTCCGCGACGCCCCGCGCGGTCAGACCCGCCTCCGCGAGGATCTCGGCACGGCTGGCTTGCCGGGGGAACCCGTCGGCCACGCCCAGGACCCGCACCGGGGCGCGGATGCCGGCCTCCTGCAGGGCCTGGACCACCGCGGTGCCCACTCCCCCGGTCCGCAGGCCGTCCTCGACCGTGACGACCAGGTCGTGTCCCGCGGCGAGGGCGGGCAGTTCGCCGGGGAGCGGCTTCACCCACAGCGGGTCCACCACGGTGACCCGCACGCCGTGCCCTGCGCAGAGCGCCGCCGCCTCCAGGGCGACCGGCGCCGTCGTCCCGACGGCGATCAGCAGCACGCCGCCGGTGCCGGGCCCCGCCTCACGCAGGACGTCGACCGCACCCGCGCGAGCCGCCGCCGGGATCTCCGGGCCGACCGCGCCCCGCGGGTAGCGCAGGACCGTCGGCGCGTCCGCGATCGCCACGGCCTCCCGCAACCGCTCCCGCAGCGTGCGCGCGTCGCGGGGAGCGGCGATGCGCAGTCCGGGCACGGCCTGGAGCATCGCCAGGTCCCACAGCCCGTTGTGACTGGGCCCGTCGTCGCCGGTGACCCCGGACCGGTCGAGGACGAGGGTCGCGCCGAGACGGTGCAGCGCGAGGTCCATCAGCACCTGGTCGAGCGCGCGGTTGAGGAAGGTGCCGTACAGGGCGATCACCGGGTGCAGTCCCGCCATGGCCATCCCGGCGGCCGAGGCGACCGCGTGCTGCTCGGCGATCCCGACGTCGAAGAACCGGTCCGGGTGGCGTGCGGCGAAGTCGTTCAGGCCGACGGAACCGGGCATGGCCGCGGTGATCGCCACGACGTCCGGGTGCGTGCCGGCCAACTCCACCAGTTCCCGGCCGAACGCCGCCGACCAGGTCAGACCCGCGGGCCGCAGGGGGCGGCCCGTCCGCGGGTCGATGGTGCCGACGCCGTGCAGATGGTCCTCCTCGTCCTGTTCGGCGGGCGGGTATCCGAGCCCCTTGCGGGTCATGCAGTGGACGACGACGGGTGCGCCATGGGTCCTGGCCCGCTCCAGGGCTGCCTCCAGGGCCCCGATGTCGTGGCCGTCGACAGGCCCGATGTAGTGCAGTCCCAGCTCGCGGAAGAGCGAGTGCGGCGTGACGGCCGCATCGGCGGAGCCCTCCCCGAGGCTCGCCCTCAGCCCCTCCTTGAGGCCTTCCTTGGCCGCGTGCAGGGTGCGGTGCAGCGCCCGGCCGGGTGTCCCGGCACCGTCGAGGGCCTGTTTGCCCCAGCCGGCCAGCCGCTCGTAGCCGGCGTGGCCGCGCAGGGCGGCCAGGTGCCGCGCGAGTCCGCCCACGGTCGGCGCGTACGAACGGCCGTTGTCGTTGAGGACGATCACCACGGGCCGTTCGGGTGCCTCCGCGATGTTGTTCAGGGCCTCCCAGGCCAGGCCTCCGGTGAGGGCGCCGTCGCCGACGACGGCGACGATGTGCCGGTCCGCCTCCCCCGCGAGCCGTCGCGCCTTGGCCATGCCGTCGGCGTACGACAGGGCCGCCGAGGCGTGGGAGTGCTCGATGTGGTCGTGCGCGGACTCCTCCCGGCTGGGGTAGCCGGAGAGGCCGCCGCGCTGCCGCAGACCGGTGAACTCCCCGGCCCGCCCGGTCACGATCTTGTGGACGTACGCCTGGTGGCCCACGTCCCACAACAGCCGGTCCCGCGGGGAGTCGAAGACCCGGTGCAGCGCCAGGGTCAGTTCCACGACACCGAGGTTGGGCCCCAGATGACCGCCCGTGGCCGCGACGTGCCGGACCAGGAACTCGCGGATCTCCCCGGCGAGCCGGGCCAGCTCCGGATGGCTCAGACCCCTCAGGTCCGCGGGCTGCTTGATCCGTCCCAGCAGGCTCATGCCGCTGCTCCTCCTCGATGCCGCTGTGCCGTCGGCGGACGCGCAAGGGGCGTCCGGCGCGCGGTGCACGGGTCCGTCCGCGTCCGCGGACGCGTCGCCCGTGCGCGCGGACCGAACCCCGTGCCTGCGCGTCGCGTTGACGACCGTAGGTCCGGGAGGGGCCGGGGGCCGACGGCCCGCCGTGCCACGCCGGCCTCACATCAGGACCTCGGGCGGGGCGGCCGGCCGTCCGCGAAGCCCCGCCCCCGGATCAGGGCGCGGCGCCCGCGGGCGGCCGGGTGTCCCGATCCGAGGGGTTCCTGGCCGACGGCCCGCCATCGTCCCCGGCGGCGATTCCGCTGAAGTGGGTACGGCCGCGCGCCCGCGGCCGCCGGCCCCACCCAGGGAAGAGACATGACCGAGGACCGCGATCCGGAGGACGCCGCACGCCGGCCACCACCCGTCCTGTACAGCCTGGGACTCCTGCACGGCGAACTGCGTGCGCGGCACCGTCTGTCGCTCCACGACCACCTCGTGCTCGGCGCCCTCGCCGGAGCCGAGGACCGCACGCTGCCGGTGGTCCGGCTGGCGGCGTTCCTCGGAGAACCCGCACCCCGGATGGCCCTGGTCCTGAAGGGCCTGGAGGCGGCCGGGCTGATCGAACGCCATCGCCGTGACAGGGACCGCAGGAAGGTCGAGGTGACCCTCACCGAGGCGGGCTGCGCCCGGTTCGCCGACGCGGAGCGGACCGCACGGGAACGGCTGCTCAGGTACTTCGCCCCGTGACCGGTTCGGGCTCTGGCCGTGCGCACGAGGCCGGGGCCGAGGGGGTGCCCGCGCCCCTCAGCCCCTCAGCCCGTCGCCCTGTCAGCCCGTCGGCTCAACCGGCCGTCGCCTCGGCCGGGTCCGGCCAGCGGCTCGTGATGACCTTGCCGCGCGTGTAGAAGTGCACGGCTTCGCCGCCGTACATCCGGTGGTCGCCGAAGGCCGAGTCCTTCCAGCCGCCGAAGGAGTGGTGGCCCACCGGCACCGGCATCGGCACGTTCACGCCCACCATGCCGGTCTCGACCTCGAGTTGGAACCGGCGGGCCGCGCCGCCGTCACGGGTGAAGATCGAGCTCGCGTTGCCGAACGGGGAACCGTTGACGATGCGCACGGCCTCCTCATATGTCCCGGCGCGGACGACGCACAGGACGGGGCCGAAGACCTCGTTCCGGTAGACGTCGGAACCGGTGTCCACATGGTCGAGGAGCGAGATGCCCATCCAGTGCCCGTTCTCGAGGCCCTCGACGGTGAAGTCCCTGCCGTCGAGCACCACTTCGGCCCCCTGGGCGGCCGCGCCCGCGACGTAGCCGGCGACCTCGTCGCGGTGCGCCCTGGTGACGAGCGGGCCCATCTCGGACGCCGGGTCGTCACCCGGGCCGATCCTGACCCTCGCGGCCCGCTCGGCGATCCGGGGCACCAGCGCGTCGCCCGCCGAACCGACCGCGACCACCACGGAGACCGCCATGCAGCGCTGGCCCGCGGAGCCGTAGGCGGCGGTCACGGCGGCCTCGGCGGCGGCGTCGAGGTCGGCGTCGGGCAGGACCAGCATGTGGTTCTTCGCGCCGCCGAGGGCCTGCACACGCTTGCCGTTCGCGGCGGCCCTGCGGTACACGTGCCGGGCGACCGGCGTGGAGCCCACGAAGGAGACGGCCGCCACGGCGGGGTGGTCGAGCAGCGCGTTCACCGCGGTCTCGTCGCCGTGCACGATGTTGAGCACGCCGGCGGGCACCCCTGCCTCCGCCGCCAGTTCCGCGAGGAGCACGGAAGCGGAAGGGGCCTTGCTGCTGGGCTTGTGGACGAAGGTGTTGCCGCAGGCGATCGCCATGGGGAACATCCACATGCCGATCATCGCGGGGAAGTTGAACGGCGAGACACCGACGACCACACCGAGCGGCTGGCGGACCGACGCCACGTCGGTCATGCCCGACACCTCGGTGGACGTCTCGCCCTTGAGGGCCGTGCCGAGGCCGCAGGCCAGCTCGACGATCTCCAGGCCCCGGGCCACCTCGCCCAGCGCGTCCGCGTGGACCTTGCCCTGCTCGGCGGTGATCAGCGCGGCGATGTCGTCCCGGTGTGCGTCCAGCAGTTCGCGGTAGCGGAAGAGGATCGCCGTACGCTGCGCGAGCGAGGTCCTGCGCCAGCCGACGTAGGCCACCTTCGCCGCGGCGACCGCGGCGTCGACCTCGTCGGTTCCGGCCAGCGCGACCCGGGTGGTGACCTCTCCGGTCGCCGGGTCGGTCACGGCGCCCCAGCTGCCGGTGCCTCCCTCGGCGTCCCCGAAGGGCCTGCCTCCGATCCAGTGCGTGACGGTCTTCATGGGCGCTGCTCCTCCAGGGACGACGGCGGCGACTGCAGTCGGATGCTCCGCGGCCATGGGCCCCGTGCCCGGGACGGCGGGACTGCTGACATCGAAGTTACGTCTCCGCCCCACGCCTTCCGGCCCTCCGGGGCCTCGCGGCCCGAAGTGCCCGGCTCCTGTCCGGAACTGTTGTGGGGAGGATCACGCGGGCAGCGCCCGCAGCGCCCGCAGCGCCCTCGACGACCCCGTCGCCGACGCTGCGGTGATCCGGGAGCCGGCGGGGTCCACTCAGGACGCGGAACGTGCGCCACGCGTGCGGTGCCGCCTGACCGCCTGTCCGACTGGAAGCTGTCCCACCTTCCACCCGACACCTGGCCGCTGCCGTCGGTGGCCCACTACGACCAACTCCTGAAACGGCACGGTCGCCACTTGCGAATGGGTCAAGAAAGGTGGGCCGCTCTGCCTGATAGGCGGCTCCGGCACCGGCAAGTCCCACCTGCTGATGGCCCTGGGCACCGAGGCCGCGATGCACGGCTTCCGCGTCCGCTACGTACCGGCCACCAAGCTCGTCAAAGCCGCCGACGAGAAGCAGCTGTCCAAGACCACCGCCCGCTGCGGCCGCCTCGATCTTTGACGAACTCGGCTACATGGAGCTTGACGCAGGGGCGCTGAGCGCTGTTTCAGGTCCTGACCGAGCGCGAGGAGAAGGACAGTGTCGCCATCGCCTCCAACGAGTCGTTTTCCACAGCGCACTCTGATCAGGGCAGCGCGGGCTCCTCGTCAGTGGCCAGACGGGCGTGACGTTCGACGTCATAACGCATGCCGTCGTACTCCAGTTTCTGGCGCTCGATTCCCTCCGACGCAAAGCCCGCAGCCAGAGCCACCCGGCATGAAGCCGGGTTGTTGACCCGATGCCCCAGCTCCAACCGGAAAAGTCCTACATCGTCGAAGGCCCAGCGGGCCAGCGCCTGGCAAGCCCCCGATGCGACGCCCCGGCCTCGCGCGCTCCGCGTCGTCCAGTACGACACCCAGCCCGTCGCATGGCGCCGATTCACGGCGCTCACCGCAACGTTGCCCAGCACGGTGTCCTCGCCATCGACCACCGCGAACGCGAAGGCTGCACCGCCGGCCCACTGATCAGACTGAACCGCCACCCATCTTTCAGCAGCGTCCAGCGACTCGATCGGCTCGCTGACCTGCCGCCTCATCACGGGGTCCGCGAAGGCGGTCAACACCGACCGCACGTCGCCGGCTGCCCAGCGGCGCAACCACAACCTCGAATTCACTGCTAAACGATCACGCACCCCGGGAGTGTCTCGCAGTCGGAGGCCCACGGCCAGCACTGCTCACTGGCACCCCAACGGACGTTCCGGCTCCATCGCGGCCGATCGGGCGATCCCACGACACCCGGGTGACATCAAAAGTCACTGACATTGATCACGCCCCTGCCCGCCGCACAACGACTCCCGAAGTCACGCCGAAACGACTCCCTTTGAAACCGCCACAGCCAACGTCACATGTCCCGTCCCACAGGTTGCCCGGCGCGGCCTCGTGGGTCAGCCGTACTGCGGGCGTCTCGGCGTCGGCGCAGGGGTCACGGAGGTTGTGGGGGTGGGAGGTGGCGCGGTCATGGCCGCGACGCGGGAAACCACCACTCCCCCATCCCCACCTGACAGCATCAATCAGCAAGGTTGTCGCTCAGGTTGACGCTGAACTGCGCGCCCTGCCGTGTCGCGGGCCCCGCGGGCCCGGAGGCGGGGCAGCGGTCAGGCGGTGGGTTCTTCGGTGCGGTCGGTGTCCCAGCGGGTGTGGTAGCTGCCGGGGCGGTCGGTGCGGCGGTAGGTGTGGGCGCCGAAGTAGTCGCGTTGGGCCTGGATGAGGGAGGCGGGCAGGCGCGGAGTGCGCAGGGTGTCGTAGTGGGCGAGGGTGGCGGCGAAGGCGGGTGCGGGGACGCCGTCGCGGGTGGCGTGGGCGACGACGAGGCGCCAGGGCAATTGGGCGTCGCCGACTTCGCGGGCGAAGCCCGGGTCGGCGAGCAGACCGGGCAGGGTGGGGTCGGTGGTGTAGGCGTCGCGGACGCGGTCGAGGAAGTCGGCGCGGATGATGCACCCGGCGCGCCACACCGCGGCGACGACGGCGAGGTCGGTGGTCCAGCCGTAGGTGGTGGCGGCGGCTTGGATCTGGTGGAGGCCCTGGGCGTAGGAGATGACTTTGGAGGCGTACAGGGCCTGTTCGACCTGGTCGGTGAAGCGGGCGGCGTCGCGTGCGCCGAGGACGGTCGGGGTGGGGCCGGGCAGGGCGGCGCCGGTGGCGCGCAAAGCGCTGTGGCCGGACAGGGAGCGGGCGAAGACGGCTTCGGCGATGCCGGAGACCGGGATGCCGAGGTCGAGGGCGCTCTGCACGGTCCAACGCCCGGTGCCCTTCTGTTCGGCGGCGTCGGCGATGACGTCGACGAAGGGCCGGCCGGTATCGGCGTCGTGGTGGGCGAGGACCTCGGCGGTGACCTCGATGAGGTAGGAGTTCAGGCGGCCGGTGTTCCACCGGCGGAAGACCTCGGCGATCCGCGCCGGATCCCATCCGGTGGCGTGGCGCAGCAGGTGGTAGGCCTCGGCTATGAGCTGCATGTCGGCGTACTCGATGCCGTTGTGGACCATTTTGACGAAGTGGCCGGCGCCGTCGGGGCCGAGGTGGGCCACAGCCGGGGTGCCGTCGGGGGCGGTGGCGGCGATGTCGTTCAGGACGGGAGCCAGCAACTCGTACGCTGCCCGGGAGCCGCCGGGCATGATGCTGGGGCCGTTCAGTGCCCCTTCCTCACCGCCGGAGATGCCGGTGCCCAGGAAGTGGATGCCGCGTTCGCGCAGGGCAGCCTCGCGGCGGCGGGTGTCCGCGAAGTGGGCGTTGCCGCCGTCGACGATGACATCGCCGGGTTCGAGCAGCGGGGCGTACTCGGCGATCACCTCGTCGGTGGCCCGGCCGGCCTGCACCATGACGATCAGACGCCGGGGCCGCTGCAGCGCGGCGACCATCTCCCGCGCCGTTTCCGCCGCGATGAAGGTGCCCTCGTGGCCGAACTCGTCGACCAGCGCCATGGTGCGGGTGGGGCTGCGGTTGTGGACGGCCACCGCATAGCCGTGCCGGGCCAGGTTGCGAGCCAGATTGCGGCCCATGACCGCGAGGCCGGTGACGCCGACGTGCGCGCTGGAGTGCATGGTTCATCCTTCGGTTGTCATCGAGGTCGTGCTGGTTGAACCGGGGAGACAGAGAAAGGCGGTCCGGAGTACGGGCGGATCCTCGGCGTGGCTCTGGTGGCGGCCCGTCATGACTCGGGGCGTCATGACGGGAGGTGCACCCCGCAAACGCCGCTCGGGAGGGCCACCGCCGGCGCATGGAGCGCGCCGGCGGTGGCCACGCAACGTCGGTAACACCCACGAGCGCCGGGGTCGTCGGAGCATCGCCGGGTCACGAAGCCGGGCGTTCCTTGCGCCGCCCTCAGGCGGCCTGCCGCGGCGGGAGGAAGGCTCCGGCCGTCTCCGGGTCGGGCCACGGCGTCACGGTCTCGCCGGCGACGAGCCAGCCGTAGGCGCCGCCCCGCTTCAGGCGCAGCTCGTAGAGGAACGGTGCGGCGGTGTCGCTCATGCGGCGGTAGAGGAGCGCGGTGGCGTGCTCGCCCTGGTCCTCGGCATGCAGGATCTCGTACTCGGTGGACAGCGGCGCCTCGCCCGCCTTCCCCCGGGCGGCGAACTCGGCGAAGACCTCCTCGCGGGGAGCCGCCGCGATGGATCCCTCCGCGGTGGGGAAGAGGATCGCCATGTCGTCCGTGTAGAGCTTCTCCATGGCGTTCATGCGGTAGTTGCTGCCGTCGTGGACGACGCGTGAGATGAAGTCCCGCATTTCCGTGGTGATCGTGCTCATGGCCGTTCTCCTTGTGGTTCGTTCGAAGGTGCGCCGGCGGCCGCCGGCCCGGACCGGAATCGGCCGCCCGGAATGTTGTGTCGCATGTGGTGTGCGGGCGATCCGCTGCGTGTGACGGCGCGGGGAGGGCCGCTACGAGGGCCACCCGTCCTGCCGACGGCGCTGGGCCGTGTTGGGTAAGCCGAAAACGATTGTTCGACGTACGGCGAACAACGTAACACGGCCCATTTGTCGCGCACCTCCGCAGCAAACGTGACGACGCTCTCATCACCTGGAACACACGGTGTTACCAATAAGTGGGGCATCGGCCGTGACTCATGCCACCTTCGGGGAATCCACGCAGCGCGCGGGAGCGATGTACGGTCGCAAGCGAAGTTCGACGGCTTACGAACAAGCGGGTCGCCGTGGCCGCATTCCGGCGGCCCCCGGCCCGGAGCCGTTCCTCGAGAACAGACGGTCCCCGTGTGCGGGAATTCGCGGCCGCCCCAGGTGAAACCACGCCACCCAGCGGCCTTGGAGGCGCCGGGGACCGGACACCGCACGGTTCGCGTCTCCGGACCACGCGTCGCCGGACCACGCGTCACGGCACACCGGAATCCAACGATCGGAGTGAGCAACGCATGACGAGCCAGACGAACGACCTCAGCCGGCGGCGGCTGCTGTACGCCATGGGCGCACTGGGCGCGGGGACCGCTGCGGCGGCGCTGACGTCCGGGGTCGCCGAGGCGGCCGGGTCCGTCACGGGAACGGGCGCCCCTGCCGAGGGCCTCTCCACGCCCACGGCAGGTCACGGGGCGGTCGTGCCCATGAGACTGCACGTGCCCGAGCGCATGCTGCGCGACCTTCGGCGACGGCTCGAGACAACTCGGTGGCCGGCCCAGGAGCTCGTGGACGACTGGTCGCAGGGCGCCCCGATGTGGCGGGTCAAGCGACTCGTGGACCACTGGCAGCGGCACTACGACTGGCGCAGGGTGGAGGCGCTCCTCAACGGCTTCGGCCAGTACCGGACCGTGATCGACGGCGTCGGCATCCATCTGCTGCACGCGAGGTCGCCCCATCGCGACGCGATGCCCATCATGCTCACGCACGGGTGGCCCGGGTCGGTCCTGGAGTTCCGGAAGGTGATCCGGCGCCTGACGCACCCGACGGAGTTCGGCGGCTCCGCGCGCGATGCCTTCCACGTGGTCACCCCGTCCCTGCCGGGGTTCGGCTTCTCCGATCAGCCGGACGCACTCGGCTGGGGCCGCGTACGGACGGCGAAGGCCTGGGCCAAGATCATGCCCCGCCTCGGGTACGACCACTACCTCTCCCAGGGAGGGGACTGGGGTGCGGCGGTCAACGTGCAGCTGGGGGTGCTGCGCCCCAAGGGTCTCCTGGGGATCCACCTCAACTTCCCCCAGATCGTCCCTCCCGATCTCGACATGAACCACCTGACCCCCGAGGAGCGGGTGGCGATGGGCCAGCTGGACGCCCAGCAGAAGAGCGAGATCGGGTATCAGCTCGAGATGATGACCAGGCCCCAGACCGTGTCCTATGCGCTGGCCGATTCCCCCGTCGGCCAGGCCGCCTGGATCTACGAGAAATTCGGCGTCTGGACCGACAGCGACCGGAATCCGGAGTCGGTTCTGACGCTGGACGAGATGCTGGACGACATCACCCTGTACTGGCTGACGAATACGGCGGAGTCCGCCGCACGCTTCTACTGGGAGAACTCGGACATCACCATGAACGCCGTCAAGATCGACGTTCCCATGGGCGTCACACTGTTTCCCAAGGAGTTCTACACGCCGCCTCGTGCCTGGGCCGAGAAGGCGTTCTCCCATCTCGTCTACTGGAACAAGGCGAGCAGGGGCGGCCACTTCGCCGCCTTCGAACAGCCGAAGATCTTCGCGGAGGAAATCCGCAGGTTCGGCAGACTGTTCCGCTGACGGGCCGCGGTCCCCGGGGACGGCCCGGCGCGGACGACGGCGGTGGCCGGGTGCGCCCCCCGGCGCGACCTCACCCGCCGCGCCGCCCGCGATCCCCGTCCCTCACCCCGCCGCGCCGGTAGGTGTGCCATGTCTCACCACCCGGGTCACAGCGTCCACACATGTTATGTTCGTAGTTCGTCGAACATCGATCGATATGGAGAGCAACCATGACCAGCCCTTCGAACCAGCCCTTCTCCGGCCGCGTCGCGATCGTCACGGGAGCGGGGTCCGGCATCGGCCGCGCGACCGCGCTCGCCCTGGCGAAGGCCGGGGCGCACGTACTCGGCGTCGGCCGCCGGCAGGACGCCCTCGACGAGACGGCCCGGGCGCACCCGAACATCGAGGTCCTGTCCGTGAACCTGGTCGACGACGGCGCCCCCGCCCAGGTCGTCGGCACCGCCGTCGAGCGCTGGGGACGGCTCGACCTGCTGGTGAACAACGCCGGCGGCACGGCCGTCATGCCTCTGGCCGAGGCGGACAGGAAGGTGATCGCCGACCTCTTCGACCTCAACGTGGTGGTCCCGAGCATGCTCGCCCACGAGGCCCTGCCGCACCTGCGCACGTCCTCCGGCAGCATCGTCAACGTGTCCAGCACGTATGGACACCGTCCCATGGCCGGCGGGTCCCACTACTCGGCCACCAAGGCCGCGATCGAGCAGATGACCCGCAGCTGGGCCCTCGAGCTCGCCGCGGAAGGCATCCGCGTCAACGCCGTCGCCCCCGGCCCCACCAAGACCGACGTCATGCTCGCCGCCGGCCTCACCCCCGAGGCGGTCAACGACATGTACGCCTACGAGCGGGACCGCATCCCGACCCACCGCATCGCGGACGTCGCCGACATCGCCCACTGGATCCTGCGCATGGCCGAGCCCGCCGGGCGCCAGGCCACCGGCCAGGTGATCACCGTCGACGGCGGCCTCGAACTCATCTGAGGCCGGCACCGTCGCGGCTCGCCCCGTCGGCCCGGCCGCGGAGGAATCCCGGCCGCGGAGGAATCCCGGGCGGGGACGTCGAGAACCCGCGGCCGGCTCCGTCCCCGGGGCGAGGGCGGCCACAATGGGTCGCACCGGCACCGAGGAGCCCCACGATGGCCAAGTACCTCCTGCTCAAGCACTACCGCGGCGCACCGGCCGCGGTGAACGACGTGCCCATGGACCGGTGGACGCCCCAGGAGGTCTCCGATCACATCCAGTACATGCGGGACTTCGCCGCCCGCCTGGAGAAGACCGGCGAGTTCGTCGGCGAACGGGCCCTCGCCCCCGAGGGCGCCTGGGTCCGCTACGACGGCGAGGGCCGCCCGCCCGTCACCGACGGCCCCTTCGCCGAGACCAAGGACCTCGTCGCCGGCTGGATGATCATCGACGTCGACAGCTACGAGCGCGCCGTCGAACTCGCCGGGGAGCTCTCCGCCGCCCCCGGCGCCGGCGGCCGCCCCATCCACGAGTGGCTCGAGGTCCGCCCCTTCCTCACCACCCCGCCCACCGCCGCCGGATGAGCGCCCCCATCGACGAGGCCCGGCTCCGCGGCCTCACGCCCGGTGTCCTCGCCGTCCTCGTCCGCCGCGGTGCCGACTTCGCGGCGGCCGAGGACGCCGTGCAGGACGCCCTGGTCGAGGCGGTCCGGGTCTGGCCGCAGGACCCCCCGCGGGACCCGAAGGGCTGGCTGGTCACCGTGGCCTGGCGGCGGTTCCTGGACGCGACGCGCTCCGACACCGCACGGCGTCGGCGTGAGGACGTCCTCGACCGGGAACCGGCCGCCGGGCCCGCGCCCTCGGCGGACGACACGCTCCAGTTGTACTTCCTGTGCGCCCACCCGTCGCTGACGCCCTCGTCCGCGGTCGCGCTCACGCTGCGCGCCGTGGGTGGGCTGACGACCCGGCAGATCGCCCGGGCCTACCTGGTTCCCGAAGCGACCATGGCGCAGCGCATCAGCCGGGCCAAACGCACCGTCTCCGGCGTACGGTTCGACCAGCCGGGCGACGTGGCGACCGTGCTACGCGTCCTCTACCTGGTCTTCAACGAGGGCTACTCCGGCGACGTCGACCTCGCCGCCGAGGCCATCCGCCTCACCCGTCAACTCGCCGCCGCGATCGACCACCCCGAGGTGGCGGGGCTGCTCGCGCTCATGCTGCTGCACCACGCCCGGCGCGCCGCCCGGACGGCGGCCGACGGGAGCCTGGTGCCGCTCGCCGAACAGGACCGCCGCCGGTGGGACACGGCGGCGATCGCCGAGGGCGTCGAGATCCTGCAGGCCGCGCTCGCTCGCGACCGGCTGGGCGAGTTCCAGGCCCAGGCCGCCGTCGCGGCGCTGCACGCCGACGCGCCCACCGCCGAGGAGACCGACTGGGTGCAGATCGTCGAGTGGTACGACGAACTGGCGGGCCTGACCGACAGCCCGGTCGTCCGCCTCAACCGCGCGGTCGCCGTCGGCGAGGCCGACGGGCCGCGCGCGGGCCTGGCGGCGCTGGCGGCCCTGGACGACTCGCTGCCCCGGTACACCGCGGTGGCGGCGTACCTGCACGAGCGTGACGGGGACCTGACGACGGCGGCGCGGCTGTACGCCGAGGCGGCACGGAAGGCGCCCAACCTCGCCGAGCGCGACCACCTGACCCGCCAGGCCGCGCGGCTCAACTCCCTGCGCGGCCGTTGACGGGTGCGGCCGGCCGGTCACCGCAGGGAGCGCCGCCGCGCGCCGAGTCGGGCGCCGGAGGCAACCATCTCCCCCGTACGCGGGCGACTTGACGCCGGCGGCCGGGTGCGCGCCCGTACCGCGGCCGCCGTTGGCCCCTGCGCCCGCCGGCCGGGCCGCGGGCGCGTGGTCGGGATGAAAGTCGGCCGACATGGGCGCACTCTGGAGACAGGCCTCGTTTCGCAGGTGCAGAACGGCCCCGGGACGGGGATGTGGTCGCCGGCCGCTGCCGCGCAATCGGGTCTCGGCCGGGGCCGCCCACGGGAGCTCGCAGGCCCCGGCAGACCGAGGGCCGCTGTGCCGTCTCGTTCCGGTCGCCGTCGAAGGTCTCTCCAGTACCCAGGCGCCGGTCCGGCACCGGGTTCCGTGACAGGTACCGATCATGCACGGAAGGACACGCATCATGAGTCGCAGGACACTGATCGCGGCCGTGGCCGCTGCCGCCGCTCTGGCCGGAACGGCAGGCACGGCGACGAGCGCCGTCGCCGCCGCCGACCACCCGCAGAGCACGGTCTCCGTGGTCGCCGACGACGGAGACGACGGCGGGGATGACGGCGGAGACGACGGCGGGGACGACGGCGGTGGCGGCGGAGGCGGCTACTGAGCCGGCGATGGTGACGGTGACCCCCGCAGCCGACGGCTCGGGGGGCACCGCACACGCAACGGGTCCTCTCCCGGCCGGCGGACCCACCCGCTGACCTTCGAGGTCCCGTCGCCCACCGCGGGTCCCCACCGCCCCTCCACGGCGGCGGGGACCCGTTCGCACGGCACCCGCACCGTGGGGCGGGGCGGCCGGGGCGGAGTAGGGTCTGCGCCGTACCACCGCTCGGCGTCCTCCATGGACGTCGTCACCGCCACGGAGGGCGTACCCGAGGAGATGACGGATCCCGGCCCGCACGGCACCCGGGCGCTCCCCGGTACCCCCGGGTCCGCCGGTACGCCCTGGAGCGCGTACCGGGCCCTGACCCGTGCGTACCCGCGGGCCTGGAAGCTCGGCCTCAACCTGGCCTTCTGCCGCTGCTTCGCCGTGCCGTCCGTCGCGCGCGTGCTGATGTCCACCGGCCGGATCACCGGCGATCCACTGCTGCGCGCGAAGGCCACCGGGGCCGCGCTCTTCCAGGTGCTCGACGAGGGCCCCGACAGCCCGGCCTCGCTCCGTGTCCTGGAGCACCTGCGCCGCGTCCACGCGGGACTGCCCGTCGGCGACGACACCTTCGTCTACGTGCTCGGGCTGTTCTGCGTCCACCCCCTGCGGTTCATGGCCGCCCACGGGCCGCGCCGCCCCACGGCGGCCGAGGAGGAGTCCGCGCACGCCTTCTGCACGCTGCTCGGCCGGCGGATGGGCATCGGGCCCCTCCCCGCCACGTACGGCGAGTTCGCCGCCGCCCAAGACGCCTACGAGGAACGCCACTTCGGCCGGTCACCGGAGGGCCTGGCCCTGTGGGCGGCCTCCCGCCGGGTCTTCAGGGAACGGCTGCCGGGACCGTTCTCCGCGATCGGACCGCTGCTCGCCGAGGCGCTGATGGGCACGGCCGCCCCCGCCCTGGGCATCCCCGCCCGGCCCCGCACGAGTGCGGTGGCCGGGCGGCTGCTGCGGCGCTACCTGGACCGCTGACCATCGCCGGGCCCGCCGCGGCAGCGGCTGCCGCCGGTCAGGACAGGATCTCGACGTACCCGTCGGTCCCGTGCACACGGATCCGCTGCCCGTCGCGGATCAGCCGGGTGGCCCGTTCCACGCCCACGACGGCCGGCAGGCCGTACTCCCGGGCGATCACCGCGCCATGGGTCATCAGGCCGCCCACCTCCGTCACCAGGCCCGCGATGCCGACGAACAGCGGCGACCAACTCGGGTCCGTGAAGGTGGTGACCAGGATGTCGCCGGCTTCGAGATCGGCCTCCCCGATGTCGAGGACGACGCGGGCCCGCCCCTCGACCGTCCCGGCGGACACCGGCAGACCGGTCAGGGCGCCGGCCGGCACGTCGTCGCGCCGGTACGCCCCGGTGAGGGCCTCGCCGTCCGAGGTGAGCACCCGGGGCGGTGTGAGCGCGTGGTACGAGCGGAACTCCTCCTTGCGCTGCCGGACGAGCCCGCCGTCCACCTTCCGGGAGCGCACGACCTCGTGGAACTCCTGGAACGTGAGGTGGAAGACGTCCTCCGCGTCGGCCAGCACACCCTCCCGCACGAGGCGCCCGGCCTCACCCATCAGGGCCTGCTTGTAGACGAAGTAGCGGCTGACGATGCCGTACTTCGGGTACTCCCGGTACCCGATGAAGGTGCGGACCCGGTCGATCATCCACGCCGCCTCGTCGGCCTTCCGCTCCCCGTCCGGCAGGGCCCGCAGGCGCGACAGCACGTCCCGTTCCTTCTCCTCCGCCTTCCGCCGCCCCTCCTCGAAGCGCCGCCCGGCCGCGCCCGGCGCGAAGTTCCGGACGTTGTCGAGGATCGCGGGCACGAGCGCGGTGGGGCGTTCACGCCAGCGCGGCCGCGTGATGTCGATCTCGCCGACGCAGCGCATGCCGTACCGGTCGAGGTAGTCCTCGATGGCGTCGCGCGCCTCGGCCCCGCCGGGGAACGTGGGCAGTTCGTCGAGGAAACCCTCGTCCAGGGCGCCCTGGAGGAACGCCACCACCTCCGTGTGCGGGCGGATCACGTCGGCGACGTCGAGCAGCGCCAGGCCCATCTCCGACGTGATGTTGTCGGGGGCGGACAGCGTGAGCGTGTCGGCCGCGTTCTTCTCGCCCAGCCACTCACCCAGCGTGTCGTTGAGCCACCAGGTGGCCTCCATCCCCGCCATGATCGCCTGCATGCTCAGCGGGTCACCGAGGGCGCGCTTGTGCTCCTCGAAGGCCTCCAGCAGGAAGTCGAACAGCGCCGGCCCGGTCTTCGCCCGGATGTCGCGCTCCAGGGCGGCGACGGACGCCCGGCTGCGCTCGATCAGCCCCGTGACGACCGCCGGGTCGTTCGCGATCGGGTCGGGCCGGCCGCCGACGGGCGGCCCGCCGGGGGCCGGGGCCGGCTCGGGGTCCGGGAGCAGGGGGACGAAGTCGTCGCGGTCGAGGACGGTCTCCAACGCGTCCCTGACCAGCGGGTCGCCCTTCCCCATGACGTCCAGGAGGGCGGCGCGGCTCGCGGGGGAGGCCAGGCGCCGGGTGGCGTCGACGAACAGCCGCCCACCGGCCTCGTGCATCGGCGCCATGGCCGTCAGCTGCCACATGGAGTAGCCCAGCGGCTTCATGGGGTCGGTCATCATCTGCTGGTGGCCGACGGAGACGTAGACGTGGTTCTCCTGGTCGCCGCTCTCGGGGACGGGGAAGAGCGTCGTGATCGGCCGGCTCTGCACGATCGCGAAGCCGTCGTCGTCCAGGCACCATTCGATGTCCTGCGGGCGGCCGAAGTGCGCCTCGATCCGCCGCCCCAGCGCGACGAGACGAACGGCCTGCGCGTCCGTCAGCGCCGGCTGCTCCTGCCGCCGCGCGTCGACCTCCACTTCCCGCGTGCCGCCGGCCGGCAGGGCGTGCACCGCACGCTCCTTGGCGGCGATCGTCCTGGTGACGACCTCGCCGTCCCGCACCGTGAACACGTCGGGGTTCACCAGGCCGGAGACCAGGGCCTCGCCGAGGCCGAAGCCGGCGTCCACGGTGGCGACCCTCCGGTTGCCGGTGACCGGGTCGGCCGTGAACAGGATCCCGGACGCGTGCGGGAGGACCATGCGCTGAACGACGACGGCCATGTGGACCGTGCGGTCGTCGATGCCGTTGCGCCGGCGGTAGGTGACGGCCCGCTCGGTGAACAGCGAGGCCCAGCACCGGCTGATGTGCCGGAGGACCGCCGTCGGCCCCATGACGTTCAGGTACGTGTCCTGCTGGCCGGCGAACGAGGCGGTCGGCAGGTCCTCCGCCGTCGCGCTGGACCGGACGGCACAGGCAGCGCCCTCCCCCAGCTCCGCGAGCGCGCCGACGACCTGCGCCGCGACGTCTTCCGGGACGGCGACGCCCTCGACGGCCCGGCGGATCCGCGCGCTGAGGGTGGCGATCGCCTCCCGGTCGTCCGGGTCCACGCGCGCCAGTTGATCGAGTCGGTCGTCGATCGACGGCGCCTGCGCCATGATCCGGCGGAAGGCGTCCGTCGTCACGCAGAAGCCGCCCGGCACGCGGACGCCCTCGATCCGCGACAGCCCGCCCAGGTGCGCCCCCTTGCCGCCGACGAGCGCGGTCTGCGTCCGGTCGACGTCCCGGAGATCCAGCACGTACTGCTCAGTCATTCGCGATACCTCCGAGGCGGCCGCGCTCCGTCGCACCGCGGTGGGCGATCGAAGCACCGGCGCCTCCCACTCTGTCTGCCTCTTGCCGAGTCCGTCCCCGTCCCGGGTGGCCGTCCCTCTGACGGGTCGGGCGGCCCGGTCGGACGACGATTCTGCTTGGTGACCGGGGCCTTGCGGCAAGCCCCCCAGTGCGCTATAAGTTGAGAGTGGCAAGGAGAGGTCTCCTTGCCCTTTCTGTTTTCCGCCTCCGCTCGTCATGGGATTCACCGGCACGCGGGCGCCCACCGCGGGAGCACGGGCCGGGTGAACGGAACGCGCGAGCACCGGCGCACGGTGAACCGGCTGTGGCAGGAACATCGGCGTGCCCCCTTCCGCCAGGGGCTGCGAGGTGCCGAGCCGACGGGCGTCGACATGGTGCTGCTCGACGCGACCGTCGCAGGGTGCGCTTCCACCTGGCTGGGCAACGGCGGCGATCTCGACCGCGAGCGTTCGCGCATCCCGCGCGCGTGTCTCCGGGAGCTCGACCGAATCCTCCCCCTGATCACCGACAGCGGTGGACTCCGCTGCTGCCGGCGCCTCCGGCAAGTGGCCGCGCTTGTCCCCGTTCCGCTCTCCTGGGCGGAACGGGGGCGCGAGGTGTCCGGGGCCGCGGCGACCGCGTCAACCGACCGTTCCCGGCGCGGGATCCGCCGTCCGTGACCGGCCGGGTCCCGCCCTGACCTACTCTCTCGACGTGGGCCTCTTCCACGCCGAGAGCGGCCGGGCGAGCGCGGGAACCGCAGTCGGGTCGCCGCGTCACTGGACATCAGTGGCGGCCGGCTCTACCACGACGCGATCCGGGCCTCGGGCGCCGCCGCCCTCGACCTCTCTCTGCCCACCACCACGGACCCCGGCACCTACACCACCAACCGCCACCCTCACCCTCACCGCACTCAGCTGAACCACGAGGGTGACGCAACCCCCGCCGATGGGTTCGGCGGGGGCCGCGGGGCAACGCAACCAGTCGCACGCACCACCGAGCACCGCACCATGGAGACGCCGGTGTACAGAGAACGAGACTGGATCCTCGACCGGATCCGCAAGGACCGCCGACTCCGGCCGGACACCCCTCTGCAGCAGCTCGCGATGCGTCACCGGGTCTCCCTGGCGATCGTCGCGGAAGCGCTGTCGCTACCCTCCCCCGTACGCCGGCACCCCCCGCGGACCCTGCTGCTGGAACCCGTCAGGGACGCCATCGACCGCATGCTTCGGCAGGACCTCGACGCCCCGCCCAACGCCCGCCACACCATCAGCCGCATCATCGAACGCCTGCGCACGGAGGAGGACTTCACCGGCGCCTCGTACTCCACCTTCCGCGACCACGTGCGCGCCCGCCGGATCGCCCTGGCGGCGGAGTCCGGACCTCCCGAGGGGTGACGCGGTGCGGGCTCCGGCGCCGCCGTACGGTCAGCGCCACCGGGCGGGCCGGTGGACCGACCGCGGCGTGGCCGTCACTTGGTGGCGTAGACGGCCGTGTAACCGCCGATGAGGGGGCGGGCCTCCGTCGTGGCGAAGCCGGCCTCCCGCAGCCACCGGGTCGCGTCCGCGACCGTGTACTCGGAGCCGCCTTCGGTGTCGATGAGCATGTTCAACGAGACCAGCAGACCGTAGGTGTTGTGGCGGCGGTCGTCGTCGATCATGGCGTCGTACACGATCAGGGTGCCGCCCTCGGGCAGGGCGTCGTAGGCCTTGCGGAGCAGGAACCGGCGCTGTTCGAGGTTCCAGTCGTGGAGGATCTGGCCCATGACGTAGACGTCGGACGGCGGGAGGGGGTCGGAGAAGAAGTCGCCCCCGTGGAAGGAGAGCCGCCCGGAGAGGCCGTGCGCGGCGGTGGACTCCTCGAACACGGGCCGTACCGGGGGAAGTTCGAAGACGGTGCCGGTCATCGCCGGGTGGGCGCGGAGCACCGCGTCCGGCACGGCCCCCAGCGCGCCGCCGAGGTCGGTCACGTGCCGGCGGCCGGTCCAGTCGAAGTCGGCGGCCAGCGCCCCTGCGAGGGGGGTGCTGACACCGTTCATGCCGCCCAGGAAGTTGCGCCACGCCACGGGGTCCTGGCTCAGCGTGGCGAAGAAGGGGGCTCCGGAGTGCGTGACCTCGTTCTGCTGGACGCCGCTGCGCAGGGCCTCGGTGAGGTTGTCCCAGAAGCCGAAGAGGCGGGTGTTGGCCATCTCCAGGATCCCGCCGACGTAGGAGGGCTTGGCCCGGTCCAGGAACACCTCGGCGGCGGGGCTGTTGCGGTAGACGCCCGCGTCGTCGCGGTCCAGCAGGCCCAGCGACACCAGGGCGTCGAGGAAGTCCTCCGAGGACCTGGGGTGCAGGCCCACTTCGGCGGCGAGGGACGCACGGTCCCGGCCGCCCCGCGCCAGGACGGTGAAGACCTCCAGCTCCACCGCGCTCAGCAGGGTCTTCGACGCCATGAATCCGAGGCCCAGTTGGAGGAGGGGCTCCGGTGTGATCGGTTGGTCGGCGGTCATGCGTGTCTCCATTCGCTGGACAGGGGTCTCTCGGGTCGATCGGGTGTCCGCGGTCAGAGGGTCTTGATCTGGCCGCCGTCGATGAGCACCTCGGCGCCGGTGATGTTGGCCGCCACCGGGGAGGCCAGGAAGAGGGTGAGGCCGGCGACCTCCTCCGGCTCGGTGATGCGGCCCGAGGTGATGCCCATGCTCTGGGGCACCACGACGTCCAGCGCCTCCTGGGCCGTGGTGCCGGCGGCGGCCGCGGTGGCGTCCGCGAAGGCGCCCGGGGCCGTCCAGAACGGGGTGCGGACCGGGCCGGGAGAGATCGTGTTGACCCGCACGCCCTTCGGCCCGAACTCCTCGGACAGCGACTTGCCGAGGTTGTTCAGCGCGGCCTTGGCCGCCGAGTAGTCCACGACCATGGGGAAGGGCGTACGGGCGTTGACGGAGCCGATGTTGACGATCGCCGCGCCCTCGGCCCCGACCAGGTAAGGGAGTGCGGCGCGGCTGGCGCGGACGGCGCTGAAGAAGGTCAGGTCGAAGATCCGCTGCCAGTCGGCGTCGGCGACGTCGAGGAACCCGCTGCGGGGTTCGGCGGCGCCCACGTTGTTGACGAGGATGTCGATCCGGCCGTGGCGCTCCACGGCACGGCGGACCAGCGTGTCGGCCCCCTCGGGGGTCCCGAGGTCGACGGGCACGACGGTCACGTCGTAGGCGCCGGCCAGCGCGTCGAGTTCGGGCGTGGAGGTACGGCTGCCGGCGACGACGCGGACGCCTTCACGGGCCATCGCCTCGACGACCGCGAGGCCGATGCCCTTGCTCGCCCCGGTGACGACGGCGACCTTGTCCTTGAGGTGCAGTTCCATGACGTTCCTTACTGGATTGATTGATACAGAATTACGACGGACGGAGACCATGCACGCACGGTCCGTGCCGGAGTCCGCCTACGGCCGGTCCAGGGCGCGCATCGCCACGGCGAGGGCGTCCTCGACGAAGGACCGCCCGAGCCGGGCGCCGCCCACCACCCGCAGCCCCTGGACGAACGTGGCCAGGAAGCGGGCGAGCTCGACCGGGTCCTTGCCCGGCGACAACTCGCCCCGGGCCTTGGCCCGTTGCAGGGCCCGGGCGAGCGACGACTCGACCCGGCGCGCCGCCTCGGCGGCGCGCTCGAGGGAACCCCGCGAGGGGATCGCCTGATCGGCCTCGACCGCGACGGCGAGGACGTGCCGCACCGCGGGCCGGATCTCGGTCGCGCGGTCGAGGATCTCCACGAGGTCCTCCACCCGGAGGGCGGGGGACCGCCCGAGGGTGTGGCAGAACAGGTGCGCCGCCCGGCCGACCGCGCGGTCGGCGTCGAGTTCCCCGTTCTGTCCCATGTGGGAAGCGTAGCATGATTGTGGATCGTTCAATAAAGTAATCGCGCCGTTACCTTCGATCTCTCCTCTGACCTGCGGCGATCGCGATCCCCGCAGCTAGGGCCGGGAGGGGACCGTCCGCCGTAGGGTGAGGGGCGCCGATGGAGGCCACCAGCCGAGGGAGCCACGGATGACGCGATACCTGATCTCGTTCGATGACGGCGCGATGACCTTCCCCGAGGAGGACCTGCCCGATGTGGCCAAGGCCTCCCACGAGGTGGTGCGCGCGGCTCAGGACGCCGGCGTGTGGGTCTTCGGCGGCGGGCTGCAGAGCCAGCGGGCGAGCGTCGTGGCCACCGACGGGACCGTAACGGACGGCCCGTACCCGGAGACCAAGGCCGTCCTCGGCGGGTTCTCGGTCATCGACGTGCCCTCACGTGAGGACGCGCTGGAGTGGGCCGCCAGAATCGCCGCCGCGTGCCGCTGCGCGCAGGAGGTCCGGGAGATCTTGCCCGACGAGGCCGTCTGACCGAAGATCACCCGCCGCGGCGGGTGCCGGGTCCCGTCGGCAGGTCGACCGGGGTGCCCGGCGACGTCCGGCGGGTGCGAAGGCGACCGGGGTCAGAGGGAGGCCAGCCAGGCCGCGGTCTCCCCGGGGCGGCCGAAGCGGTGGGTGTCGAGCGGCGCGAAGCGGCGGTCGCCCGTGCGCCGTTCGATCTCTAGGCGACGGCCCGCGTGTTGCGACCAGGCCCACCAGGCCGGATGCTCCCGGCTGAGCCACCCCGTCCAGGACTCCCGGTTCCCGCCGAAGAGCGGCTCGCGCGTGACGGTCCGCCGCACGGACCGCCGCAGGACGCGGGGCATCACGACGCGCCGGGGGTAGTCCAGCCACACCACCGTGTCCGCCCTCCCCCACAGCAGGTCGCGGACCTCCGGATAGCCGAGGGAGTCGACGACCCAGCGCCGCCCGGCGGCGAGCCGCGCCACGTCCTCGGAGAACGCGGCGTTCACCGCCCAGCCGGGTCCGTCGAAGTACAGGGCGTCCATCTCGTGGTAGGGCAGGCCCAGGCGACCGCTCAACGCGCGTGCGAGCGTGGACTTGCCCGCGCCCGTGACACCCACCACCAAGATCCGCTCCACGGGGGTGCACCCTACCCGGGCCACGGCGGCGTGTGCCGCGCACCGCCGGAGGGGAACCGGGCACGTCACGGCACGGCGAAGCCCCACGCCACCCCTGACCGGCCGCCGAACGACACAGGTGCCCGTTTTGTCACAGAACGGACCCCGGCCCGGTCTACACGGTGAACGGGGCGGATCACGTCCCGGCCACTCCGCACCACCCACCCCCCAGGCGAAGGCGACAGTTCGATGACTACGAAGAGCAAGGGGACCAAGACGCTCGGTAAGCAGTCGAACAGGCTCGACATACCCGACACGGCGATCGCCGTGCTCGACGAGCGGGGAACCGTCGCCGGATGGACGCAGGCCGCGGAACGCCTGGTCGGCCACCCGGCCCGGGACGTGGTGGGCAGGTCGGCCGCTCTGGTGCTGCCGCTGTTCGAGGAGGGCCTGCCCACCTCGGCCTTCGTCCAGCACTGCCGGGCCCTCAACGGCTGGCCGGGCACCACGGCGGTCCGCCACCAGGACGGCCGGGTGATCGACGTGTGCCTGCGGATCACGATGCTCCGCGGCCTCGGCGGGGCGACGTGCTGGCTCCTCTCGTTGGCCGACACCGGCACGCTGTCCGGGGACACGATGAGCGGCGTGGTGCGCGGACCGCTGCTGTCCCGCGAGCCCATCGGCGTCACGGTGCGCGACCCGCAGCTGCGGTGCGTCCTCGTCAACGACGCGATGCAGGAGCACGACGGCATCCCCTGCGTGGAACGGCTCGGCCGCCGGCTCACCGAGGTGCTCCCCGGTCCCAAGGCCGAAGCCCTCGAGGCGATGAGCCGGCAGGTGCTGCGGAGCGGCACCACCAAGGTGCACGAGTACCGGACGTGGCTGCCGGTGAGCAAGGGCCTCGAGCATCCGTTCGCGGTGTCGTTCCAGTGCCTGCAGGGCGCGGACGGCGAGTCGCTCGGGGTGTGCGTCATCAGTGCCGACGTCGTCGAGAGCCGGCTGGCGCGCGAGCGCCTCGCCGTCGTCGGAGAGGCCGGCGCGCGTCTGGGCGCAAGCCTGGACGTGATGGAGACCAGCCAGGAACTGGCCGACCTCGCCGTGCCGTTGCTGGCCGACTTCGTCGCGGTCGACCTCGGCCGGCCCTCTCCCTCCGGCGACGGCTGGCCGGTCCACGTCGGTCCGGTCGGCGAGCGCGGCCTCGCTCTGCGCCGTGCCGGGGTGGCCTCGATCCACGAAGAGGCCCCGGAATCGCCGTGCTTGCGCGGCAATCCGGTCACCGTCCCGCCGGCCTCGCCCTTCTCCACCGTCCTGCGGACGGGCAGGTCGCATCTCGAACCGGTCCTGGACAGCGCGCCGGGGGTGTGGATCGACCAGGTGCCGACCCTCGGGGAGCGGATCCGGACGCACGGGGTGCACTCGCTGATGGTCGTCCCGATCCGCGCGCAGCGTGCCCTGCTGGGCGTGGTGCTCTTCGTGCGCACGGAGGACCCCACCCCCTTCCAGGAGGCCGACCTGCTGCTGGCCGAGGAACTCGTCGCGCGCGCCGCACGAGCGCTGGACAACGCCCGCCGGTTCACCCGCGAACAGACCGCGGCCCTCACCCTGCAGCGCAACCTGCTGCCGCGCCGGTTGAGGGGCGGCACCGCGGTCGAGGCCGCCTCGCGCTACCTGCCGGCCGACATGGACCACGGCGTCGGCGGCGACTGGTTCGACGTCATCCCGCTGTCCGGCGCCCGGGTCGCGCTCGTCGTCGGCGACGTCGTCGGCCACGGGCTGCACGCCGCGGCGACCATGGGCACGCTGCGCGCCGCCGTGCGCACCCTCGCCGACATGGAACTGCCGCCCGCCGAACTGCTGGCCCGCCTCGACGACACGCTGCAGCGGCTGGCCGAGGAGGACACCGACACCGTGATGGGAACGGCGGCGGTGATGGTGGCCACGTGCCTGTACGCCGTCTACGACCCGGCCACCCGCCTGTGCGCCATGGCCAGGGCCGGGCATCCACCGCCCGCGGTCATCGACCCCGAGGGCGGGGTGAGCTTCCCCGACCTCCCCACCGGGGCCCCGCTCGGCGTCGGCCTCGGCGACCCCTTCGAGGCCGTGGAGTTCGAGCTCCCCGAGGGCAGCCTCGTGGCGCTGTACACCGACGGCCTGGTCGAGTCCCGGGAGCACGACATCGAGGACGGGATGAGGTGCCTCGCTGCCGCGCTCGCCGACCCGGACCGCGCGCTGGAGGAACTCTGCGACCGCGCCACGGAACCCTTCATGGGCCAGGCCTCGTGCGACGACGTCACCCTGCTCCTGGTCAGGACCCGCTCGCTCGGCACCAGCCGGTCCGCCTCCTGGACACTGCCCGGCGACGAGGGCGCCTCGCGCCGCGCACGGCAGCTGGTGAGCCGTCAGCTGAGCGCATGGGGCCTGGAGGAACTCGCCGACGCCACGAAGCTGATCGTCAGCGAACTGGTGACCAACGCCGTCCGCCACGCGTCGGGACCGATCGGTCTGCGCCTGAAACGGCACCAGGTCCTCACCTGCGAGGTGTCCGACAGCGAGGTCTGCGCCCCGCGGATCCGCAGCGCGGCGACCACGGACGAGAACGGCCGCGGCCTGTTCCTGGTCACCCAGCTCTCGCGCCGCTGGGGCTCCCGCTCCGCGGCCGACGGCAAGATCGTCTGGGCCGAACAGGACCTGCCTCCCGCGCCCGGCCCCGGACAACGTGTTCCTGGTGAAGACCGGTGGCCATCCAACCGTGTGACATCTGTCCGTGGCTCTTGCCTGAAAAGTGTGTGAGCGGAAGGCGATCAGCCGGAGTTGCCCGCCCGTGAAGCTCCTCGGCGTTGCACGGCGACGGCGGCCTGTACGACGACGCCCGCATCGTTCGCCGCGACCCTGGGGTGGCCCCGGCCGGGGCCGCGCTCGGTTCAGACGACCGTGCCCGGCCCGGGCGCGCTCTTCGGGGGGCGCCCGAGCCGGGCGTGGCTCGCCGACGGCAGGTCAGGCCTTCTTCGTCTCCTGGAAGATGGCGTCGATCTGGTCGATCAGGTCGAGCAGCTTCTGGCCGGTCGCCGGGTCGGTCGAGGCCTTGGCGGCGCTGCCCGCCTTCAGCGCGTCGTTGAAGAGCTGGTGCAGCTGCGGGTACTTCTCGAAGTGCGGGGCCTTGAAGTAGTCGCTCCACAGCACCGACAGGTGGTGCTTGACGAGCTCCGCGCGCTGTTCCTTGATGACGATGGCGCGGGCCCGGAAGTGCGGGTCCTCGTTGGCCTGGTACTTCTCCTGGACCGCTTTGACGGACCGCGCCTCGATGCGGGCCTGGGCCGGGTCGTAGACACCGCAGGGCAGGTCGCAGTGAGCGCTGACCTTGACCTTGGGCGCGAACAGGCGAGCGAGCATGACTGTCCTTCCTCGTGATCGTCTCCCTGTGAGGGAGATCCTTCATTGAACTTTCAGGTACCTGGGAAGACAGAGCTCCGGCGGCATCTGTGACGCCCCCTCCGCGGGCCGCCCGCCCGTGGCCTGGTCGATCGGGTGCCCGTGCAGATTCCTCGACGGCGCCACGACCGCGATGCGCCCTCCACCGGCCGTGTACGGGCAACCGAGACCGGCCTCCTGGCCGGCTCAACTGACCAGAGTTGCCACGTAGTGAGCCAACTTGGCAGGGCTGACCACCCACATGATGCGTTCGATACCGCGCGCCGACACATCGGCCGTCACAAGAGCTACCGCGGCACCACGAGAGGTCACCAGGGCAGCAGGCCTTCCGTTGGCCTCGACCCAGCGGATGTCCCTGTCCGGCCAGAACCGCGGGGAGTACGCGACAAGGGTCTTCGAGACGTGCGGTCGCCCCACGATCGGGATCCTGGACGCCCCGCGTACCCCTGCACCGTCGGCGTAGCTGACCACGTCGGCGGCGAGTAGCTCCTCGAGCCCCGCCAGATCGCCGGTTTGTGCCGCCGCGACGAACGCCTTCAGCAGCCGCTGGTGAGCGGTGGGGCTGGCGGGCTCTCTGCGCTCCGCCGTCAGACGCTTCCGGGCGCGGCTCACCAGCTGGCGCGTATGGGCTTCGTTCGTCTCCAGGATTTCCGCGATCTTCCGGTACGGGTAGGCGAAGGCTTCCCTCAGCACGTAGGCGGCCCGTTCCACTGGGTTCAGCTTCTCCAGGAGGAAGAGAACCGCCATGTCGAGCACCTCTGCCCGTTCCGCCCCCAGTTGCGGATCCGCGCTGGTGTCGATCGGCTCCGGGAGCCAGGGGCCGATGTAGGTCTCGCGCCGCATCCGGGCCGACTTGGCATGGTTGATCGACAGGCGTGTGGTGATCGTAGTGAGAAATGCCGCCGGTTCGTGGACGTCGGCATGGTCGATGGCCTGCCATCGCAGCCATGCCTCCTGGACGATGTCCTCGGCTTCCGTTGCACTGCCGAGCACGCGGTAGGCGATGCCGAAGAGCCGGGGGCGCGCTGCCACGAAATCCCTCGTCGCCTGCTCGAGGGAGTCTGCTTTTTCGCGCGTGCGCATGAGTGGCCTCCAACTCGCGATCACCATGCTATTGGCGGGCACAGTGAGGCGCGCGCCGAGGCGAGTGGGGGTCTTCTCGCTCGCGAGTGATAGGCAACCCAGGTGGCGCGTGGTGCTCGTGCCGGTGGACCTTTCCGCGGCAACGAGACCGATGGTTGTCACTCACGGGAACGGCGACCACGCGCTGAGTCAGAACCCGTTCGCCGCGGACCGGCCGCCCGATGCCGAGCGTAGTGAAGCGATGACTCTCCGGGTTATTCGCAGAAGTCCGTCACGAAACGCGGTGCCGGTTTGACATTCAACCAAAAGGGTTGAAAACAGACCTTTCCCTCCTCGGCTCTGAAGGGTGACATCTCGATGATGACGGACGGCCTGCGAAACGTGACTCTCGGTAATGAATTCGATGGGCTCGGCGTATCCGACACCGCGCTCGCCCTGCTGGACGAGTCGGGCACGGTTGTCGGATGGACGCAGGCCGCCGAACGGCTGGTCGGGTACGGTCCCGGGGACATCGTGGGCCGTTCCGTCGCCCTGGTGGTGCCGTCCTTCGAGGCAGCAGCCGGCACCCGCGCGTTCATGGAGCGCCTCCTCGCGGAGAACGGCTGGCCGGGGGCGTCGGCAGTGCGCTGCCGCGACGGCAACCTGCTCGACGTCAGTCTGCGGATCACCGCGCTGGCCGGCCAGGACGGGACCACACGCTGGCTGGCCTCACTGACCGATGCGGGGGTGTTGTCCGGGGACGTGCTGAGCGGATTGGCGCGTGGTCTCCTCGCACGCGCGTCGATCGGCGTCGTCATTCGGGATCCCGACCTGCGTTGCGTGTTCACCAACGACGTGATGGAACAGCACGACGGCATCCCCGCCGACCGGCGCCTGGGTCGACGCCTCAAAGAATCAGCGCCCGGCGCTACGGCCGAAGCCATCGAGGCGTTGATGCAGCAGGTCCTCCAAGGCGGCGCCACCAAGGTGCACGAATACCGGGCGTGGCTGCCCACCGCCCCGGGCCGGGAGTGCCCGTTCGCCGGCGCCTACCACTGCCTCCAGGGCGTGGACGGCGAAACGGTGGGGGTGTGCGTGATCAGCGCGGATGTCACCGAGAGCCGACGGATACGCGAGGACATCGCCGCCATTTCCGAGGCCGGTGCACGATTGCACGAAAGCCTGGACGTGATGCAGACCAGCCAGAGCCTGGCCGACCTCGCGGTGCCACTGCTCGCCGACTACGTCGCTGTCGACCTGGATCAGTCCGTCCCGTTCGGTCAGGGGCCGGCAGCTCACCTCGGCGCGTCGGACCATGGCGTTCCCGTACTGCGTCGGGCCGGGCAGGCGTCGATTCACCTTGGGGTCCCGGAGTCCCCGTTGGCGCACGGCGAGCCGGTCCCCGTGTCGTCCGCGTCGCCGCTCGCGGTCGTTCTGCGTACCGGGGAGCCTCACCTGGAACAGCACCTCGACGGGCCCTGGGTCGACGGTCGCCCGGCACTGGCCCGGCGGTTCCGTGAGACGGGTATGCACTCGCTGATGATCGTGCCCGTCCGTGTGCGGGGCGCGCTGCTGGGCGTGGTGCTGTTCGTCCGTACCGACAATCCGGAACCGTTCCAGGAGACCGATCTGCTACTGGCTGAAGCGCTCGTCAACCGAGCGGCGCCGTCGCTGGACAACGCGCGTCAGTACGCACGTGAGCAGACCGCCGCCCTCACGTTGCAACGCCACCTGTTGCCGCGCCGGTTGACCGGCGGCACGGCAGTTGAGACGGCGTCGCGCTATCTGCCGGCGGACATGGACCACGGGGTCGGTGGTGACTGGTTCGACGTGATCCCGTTGTCGGGCGCGCGCGTGGCCCTGGTTGTAGGTGACGTGGTGGGGCACGGCCTGCACGCCGCCGCGACCATGGGCACACTCCGCACCGCGGTGCGCACGCTGGCCGACCTGGATCTGCCCCCCGACGAAGTGCTGGCCCACCTCGACAACACTGTCCAGCGCGTGGCCGAGGCGGACGGCGACGACATGGGATCGGTCCATGGGGCGGTGGGTGCCACCTGCCTGTACGCCGTCTACGATCCCGCCACCCGCCTGTGCACCATGGCCCGTGCCGGGCATCTGCCCCCCGTCGTCGTCGACCCGCAGGGCCACGTCACCTTCCCGGACCTTCCCCCTGGGGCCCCGCTGGGGGTCGGCCTGGGCGATCCCTTCGAAACCGTGGAACTGGAACTGCCTGAAGGAAGCCTGCTCGCCCTCTACACCGACGGCCTGATCGAGACCCGCGACGGCGACATCGAGGACGCCATGAACCGTCTCGGCACCCTCCTCGCGGAACCGGACCTCCCCCTGGAAGAACTGTGTACGCGCGCCACGGACACCGTCTCCGGACAGATCTCCTGCGACGACACCACGCTGCTCCTGGTCAGGACGCTGTCCCTGAGCGCGACGCAGGTCGCCGACTGGACACTGCCCAACGACCGGACCGCTGCCCGAAGCGCCCGCCACATGACAGCCCGCCAGCTGACCGCATGGGGCCTGGACAGCCTCGGTGATTCCACCAGGCTGATCGTCAGCGAACTGGTCACCAACGCCGTGCGCCACAGCACCGGTCCAGTCCGTGTGTGCCTGAAACGACACGGAGTCCTGACCTGCGAAGTGTCCGACAGCGACAGCTGCGCCCCACGTCCGCGCCGCGCCCGCTCCACGGACGAGAACGGCCGTGGCCTCCTCCTCATTGCACAGCTGTCGCGCCGGTGGGGATCTCGACTGCTACCGGAAGGCAAGGTCGTCTGGGTCGAACAGGAGATACCTGTATCTTCCGGTACTCGGTCGTCGCCGCGTACGCAGCAGCCCAGTGCCGCATAGAGGAGACCGCGATGACGGTGGGCGATGTGGTCCGAGAGGCCGTTCCCTGTCGCCGATCCGACGTCAAGGGACGCTGGCGCCGCGTTGTCCGACAGCGGCGCCGACGAGGCCGTCCGGCTGCCGCAGCGGCGGGGGTGTCGTCAGGTGTGCGGCATGACCGTGTACCGCGAGCGGGAGTCGAGGTAAGCGGCGATCTTCACGGGGTTGAACACCCACATGACGCGGCGGATCCCTTTGTCACAAGCCGCGATGGTCAGGAACGTCGAGGGGCAGCCGTCCCGGTGGAGAAGCACCGCGCCCCGTCCGTTGGCCTGGACGAATCGCACCTCCGCGTCGCGCCAGAATCGCGGGTACGCAATGGACAGGTTCGCCACCCGGGCCCGCCCGAGCACCGGCACGCGTGCAACACCGCGCATGCCGTTGCCGTCGGACAGGCTGATGGCATTCGGGGCCAGGAGCGCCGTCAGGGAGGCGATGTCACCCTTTCGCGCCGCCGCCACGAACGCGTCCAGCAGGCGCTGGTGTTCGGCCGCATCGACACTCCCACGCTGCTCGGTGGCGAGGCGCGCCCGGGCGCGGCTGACGATCTTGCGGACGTTGACGGCGGTCAGGTGGAGCATCTCGGCTATGTCGGCGTAGGGGTAGTCGAACGCCTCGCGCAGTACGTACGCAGCCCGCTCCGTGGGGGTGAGTTTCTCCAGGATGAGCAGGAGGGCGAAGTCCAGGGCCTCAGCTCGCTGGGCGCCCACCGCGGGGTCGCTGCCGGTGTCGATGGGTTCGGGCAGCCACGGGCCGATGTAGATCTCGCGCCGTACTCGGCTGGACTGGGCGACGTTGATCGCCAGCCGGGTAGCGGTGGTGGAGAGAAAGGCCGCCGGGTTGAGGACGACCGAGCGATCCGTCTTCTGCCAGCGCAGCCACACCTCCTGGACCACGTCCTCGGCTTCGGCCGCGTTACCCAGCAAGCGGTAGGCGATCCCGAAGAGGCGTGGCCGGAATTCCACGAAGACGGACACAGCTCCTTCCAGGGCACCGTCCGCAGGGGATGTCTCGGTTCGCATGGTCCTTCTGTCTCCGTTCCTACGGGCGCCGGTGCCGTCAGGTGGCGCGATGCGCTGGCCTTCCGGTTGGCATGCTGTGACGAGAGCCGGCGGGGACATGGCGCGACGTTGCAGGGCCTGCTCCGATCCCGCCTGCCCTACTGACCAGGGAAGTCACTGTTGCGTGACGGCTTTTGATCGCCCGTGTGCATGTGGCACCAGAGACATGTTGGATGCTGAGGCTTGGAGTTGGGGTGGCCCTTTGATGGCCTCGGTCCCAGCTCCGGTGCGCGGCATCGTTCACGGCGCCTTGGGATCCGTGGGCCTCTCCGCCGGAAGAGGAATATTCCGCTCCGAATTACAGACGTGCAGGCCGTTCCCGCACTTCTCCATCTGCTCGGGGCCCCGGCGTCGCCTCTCGCCATTCCGGGGACGAGCGCCGAGCGCGAAGAGGACACCATCACTCCCGTCAGCACGAGCAGTGGCTTGTGGAGCGCGAGTGCTCCGGGCCGTAGCCTCAAGGCCGGTTGCCGGCCGCTCGCGGGCGGACGAGGTGCCCTGCCTGCTGCCGCTGGGCCGTACCTCGCCTGCGCCCTACCGACAGGGGTGCGTCTCAACTGAGCGCGATACCGCCGTTGACTTTGATGCGTTCGCCGGTGATGAAGCCGGCGTCCGGTGACGCAAGGAAGGCCACTGCGGCGGCGACGTCTTCCGGGCGGCCCATGCGCCCCAATGGCACCTCGGCCGCGTAAACGGCCAGGGACTCGGGGTCCGCTCCGGCGTGCCGTTCGACCGGGATCCAGCCAGGGGCGACGGTGTTCACGGTGATCCCGAACGGGCCGAGTGCCTGAGCCCACGACTTGGTCAGGCTGTGCTGGGCGGCCTTGGCGGCCACGTAGGCCGACATCTCGGGCACCGCACGCTCCAGCACATCGGAGCCGATCTGAATGATCCGGCCACCACCGCGCTCGCGCATGCCTGGCAGCACCGCCTGCATCAGCAGCGTGGGGCTCTTGACGAAGAACACGAGTTGGTCGAGATGGTCTTGCCAGGTCAGTGCCGCTGGATCTATGTCCGGCTGCGGGCCGGTTGCATTGACGACGAGCGTGGCGACCGGGCCGAGGGAAGCCGTCACATCCGACACGAGGTTCCTGACGGCGGCCTCGGACGTCACGTCCGCGGCGAAGGCCTCCGCGGAGCCGCCCGCGGCACGTATGTGCGCCACCATCCGTTGAGCGGCTTCGGCCCCCGACCGGTACACGACGGCGACCCGGTGTCCTTCGGCCGCGAGGCGTTGCGCGATGACGCCCCCGAGGCCACGTGAGGCCCCCGTGACCAGCGCGGTACCGGTGTTGGCCACCCCTGCAGACATGAGTGCAGCCTACATGGAGGTGTGTATGCGAACGTCTCTCCTGGGCATGATGTGACGCGGCAGACAGGACACCGACAACAGTGTGACGGACGCGCCGCATCGTGAGGCGAGTCCGCCTCCCGGGACAGGGCCGCGCTGTGCCGAGGGGTACACTGGCCTGCAAGAACGCCTGCTCCAGCCCGCGCGAACACGACGTCCACCTTTGCGAATCAGACAGTGTGATACGTTCGTTCGCCACCGAGTTTCAGGGTCGGTCAGGCCCCAGGTCCTGCGGCAAGCGGGGCCGCACCGTTCAGGGCGCGTCCCCACCAGGTCTACGGCCGGCAGTGGTGATGCGCTATTGGAGGCAACTCATGCGTGCGGGTGATGACGCAGACTCCCTCGAGGAGGCCGTGAGCGAGTTCATAGCGGTTCGTCCCCGGCTCTTCGGCATCGCCTACCGCGTGCTCGGCAGCGCCACGGAAGCCGAGGACATCGTCCAGGACGTGTGGCTGAGGTGGCAGGCCGTCGACCGTGCCGAGGTCCTGGATGCGACAGCGTTCCTCGCCACGATCACCAGCCGTCTCGCGATCAACTGCGCCACGTCGGCCAGGATGCGGCGCGAGGCGTACGTCGGGCCCTGGCTTCCGGAGCCGGTCGACACCAGGGGCGATCCGCACTTGGGAGCGGAGCGGTCGGAGGCACTCGACCTGGCCGTTCTCTTCCTGCTGGAGAAGCTGAACCCCGTGGAGCGGGCTGCCTACGTGCTGAGGGAGGCTTTCGACTATCCGTACAAGCAGGTCGCAGACATCCTGCAGACGAGCGAAGCCAATACGCGCCAGCTGGTGAGTCGCGCCAGGAAGCGCCTGGTGGCCGAACGCAGGGAGCCGGTCAGTTCGGGCGCGCACCGGCGTCTGCTGGAGGCGTTCGTCACGGCCGCGCAAACCGGCGATCTGGCGGCCCTTGAGGAACTCCTTGCCGCGGACGTCGTGAGTTACGCCGACGGGGCTGGCACGCGCGGCGCATCGAGGATCCCGGTCGTCGGCCGCGCAGACGTCTCAAGGACCCTTGTCGCTTACTCCCCGCGCTTCTGGCCCGGGACGACCATCCGCTGGGTAGAGGCGAACGGCAAGCCGGCTGCTCTTGTCTCGCGCCGTGGTGAAGCGGTGGCGTTCATGACCGTCGATGCCTCAGAACGAGGCATCGAACGCATTATGTGGGTGGTGAGCCCCGCCAAACTGACCCCCTACGTCGCATCACTGGCCTCCCTGCGTGGATAGACCATTGCGCCGCCCGTCTGGGCGGACTGCGGTAGCGGCTGGTTGTTCCCGGACCTTGCGGCCCTCCGACTCGGTACACGCGCCGAGGTCCGCCTTCGCTCCCGGACGCGTGACCGTGGTCAGCGGCCGGGAGCGAAGGCGATGTGTGAACAGTCGCTGAACCCGGCCCATAACGATCGCCGGATGGGCGATATGGCAGGGCGGGATCACGCCGGTACACGCATGGTGGACGGTGCGCTCGGCGCGGGTTTTCGGATTCGTCACGGCCGTGCCATCGGACCGGCGAACAACCCGATGCACCAATCCGGCCGGCGGAATACGCTTCTAACGCTTGATGTCGAGACGAACCACAGCGCCGATCTCCACGAGTTGGTCAGGCAGCGCAAGGTCGGAGACGCCCATGACGGTGCTGGTGGGGCGATGGTCGCCGCAGTACTCGGCGTGCAGGCCGGCGGCCGTGTCGAAGTGCTCACGCAAGCCCTTGACGAGAACAGTGGTCTCGACGATCTGGTCACGGGACGCGTCGAATTGCTGCAGTACACGATCGAGGTTTTCCAGAGTGGTACGCATCTGGAGTGCGAAGTCACCGGCCCCAACGAAGCTTCCGGAGCTGTCGTGTGACAGCTGACCCGAGATGTAGAGCGTCTCGCCGGCCTGTACGGCCTGGCTGTATCCGTAAAGAGTCTCCCACGGCATGCCGAAGTTGAACTCCTTGAACGTAGCGGTCACGGTCACTCCTCTTGGTCGAATCATCCCCGCATGGGTCGGGGACAACAATGAGGACCAGGATCTACCTGCTCTTGTGACAGGCTCCCTGGCAGCGGACCCGGTCATAGCCCCGACAGAGTTTCCGGGCCGCGCCGGCTACGCCCTTCCCGCTGTGAAATGGGATTCGGCGCGCTCATGCACACAGGCGGAGCGACGGTCAGGTCTTACGGCACCGTCACGGCTCGCCGGACATGGTCAAGCAGGACACGGAGGTACCCCCGAGCTGCTGCCACAAGCCGGATCCGTGAGCCTGATCCGCTATTGGCGACCGCAGCCCAAACTGTGGATCATGCTCTGCTGTCACACATCGGCGAGCGTCCCTGTCCCACCATGTGCACGGGCTCGCAGCGCCTGCATGCCCGCCACGGGATGACGACGCGTGCTACAGCGGTCCGTGGACCCGGTCGTCTTGAGCGGTGAGTTGCAAGGAGCAAAAGAGTACGTCGACTTTCCGGCGTGGCACTGCGGACCTGGTCCTCAGCACCGCAGTTGAGTTCCCCCCTCCGCGACACATGATGTACTCGCTCGGTGCAGTCGGTGCCCTGAGCCTTCTCGCCGGCTGCGGCAGCAGCGGTACGACGGACGCCCCGCCACACGACAAGCCCACGCGGTCGGCCCCCTCGACGTCCACCGTCAGCTTGAGCGGCCCACCGTTCCTACCTTGGGCGGGAACCCCGGCGGCACCGTTGCACCGGGGCCTTCTGACAGCGCGCCGGTTCCAGGCGGCGCTTCGAGCAGGCGCTGTACCTCGTCTCACCTGCGAGGGACACGTCGGCGCGAACGACCCTGGTGCCGGGCAGAAGAACTACCCCCTCGTCGTGACCAACTTCCCGGGAAGCACCTGCACCGTCGTCGGCTACCCGGGCGCGAAGCGGCCCCGGGACCGGAGGCGTCCGCGGCCTGCCATGCGGGATCCGCCCCGGCGCGCCGTCCGGGCCGCGGCGACCACGCACCACCGCAGCGCACTCGCGGTGCGGGCGAGCACGCACACCAGGCGACCACACAACGGAAACCGGATGGCAAGAATCTTCACAACAGTGTCATGGGCCTCCCGTGAAGGAGGTACCGCCCTCCCGATTCCTTCCGTATTGACCCCCACAAACAGGCGCATAATCAACGGCTTTCCGGTCGGCGCCGAATGAACACACCGTTCATCTTCACGATTCGGACAGTGTGATACGTTCATTCGGCATCGATTCAGCGGCGATACGACCTGGATCATGACGGGGCCTCAGGACGGTGCGGGCCGTACGCCCGCCCGCCGGCGCTTCTCTGACTCCGTTTCGTACCGCCCATCAGCGTGGACAGGTGACGAGACCTCGTCACCCCGGAATCGGGAATCAATGACCGACAACTCAGTACCGCGCCGGAGGCATGCCTCCCGGCGCCGGCCCATCGCGCTCGGCGCGGCCGCCGTGGCGGTGGCGGGGGCCATAGCCGTTCCCGTCGTGGCACAGGCCTCGGAGGACACCCCTCGCGCGGACACCGCGCTCCAGCGGGAGTTCGCCGCCGCGGCGGCGGAGTACGAGGTGCCCGAGCAGGTGCTGCTCGCGGTGGCCTACCAGCAGTCCGCCTGGGACACCCACGAGGGCCTGCACAGCGCTTCGGGCGGCTTCGGGCCCATGCACCTGACCGACGTCACGCCCGACATGCTCGCCGGCGGCGCCGCGGGCATGGCCGGCCGGGCGGAGGTCGCGGAACTCGCTTCCGGCGAGGCCCGGCACACCCTGCAGGCGGCGGCGAAGCTCACGGGCCTGCCGGCCGACGAGCTGCGTGACGACCCGGCCGCGAACATCCGCGGTGGCGCGGCGCTGCTGGCCCGGTACCAGAAGGACCTCGACGCGGAGCCGTCCGCGGACCCGGACGACTGGTACGGCGCGGTCGCCCGCTACAGCCAGTCCACGGTGCGGCAGGGCGCGACCGCCTTCGCGGACCGCGTCTTCGCCACCATCAAGAAGGGCGTCGCCCGCACGACGACCGACGGTCAGCGCGTCAGCCTCGACGCCGACACCGCGGTCGTCCCCGCCACTTCGCAGGTCGACAAGCTGCGGCTTTCCGAGGCCGTGGCGGCGGAAACCGAGTGCCCGACGACGGTGAACTGCACCTTCGTGCCGGCCAGCCCGAAGAACGGCCAGGTCTCCGACCGGCCCGCGAACGGCGTCCGGATCGACCAGATCGTCATCCATGACACCGAGTCGTCGTACGACGCAGCCATCGCCACCTTCCAGAACCCGCTGAGCAGCGTCGCGGCGCACTACGTGATGCGGGCCTCGGACGGCGCGGTGACCCAGATGGTGCCCGCCAAGGACCTGGGCTTCCAGGCGGGCAACTACTCCACCAACCTCCATTCGATCGGCATCGAGCACGAGGGCTACGCCGCGCACGGGGCCCAGTGGTACACCGAAGCCCAGTACCAGGCGACCGCCGACCTGGTGAGGTACCTGGCAGAGCGGTACGACATCCCGCTGGACCGGCAGCACATCATCGGCCACGACAACGTTGTCGCCCCTGCTGACCGGTTCGTCAACGACCAACACTGGGACCCGGGCCCGTCCTGGGACTGGGAGCACTTCATGGAGCTGCTGGGCGCACCGGTCTCCGGTCGTCACGGCGTGAGCAAGGTGGGCTCCGCAGTCACCATCGCCCCGGGCTTCGCCCGCAACAAGCAGTCGATGGAGCTGTGCCCCGAGGACGACGGCAGCGGCGCCACGCAGGAGTGCAGCACCGTGCGCCAGGCGTCGAACTTCGTGTACGTGCGCACCGAGCCGCGTGCCGACGCCCCACTCTTCGGCGAGCAGTCGATCCACCCCGGCGCACCCGGGACCGACCGGATCAGCGACTGGGGCAGCACCGCCCAGGCCGGCCAGCAGTTCGTCGTCGCCGGCAAGAAGGGCGACTGGACCGCGATCTGGTTCAGCGGCAGCAAGGTGTGGTTCCACAACCCGCGCGGTGCCAACACGGTCCCCGCGCGCGACGTGACGATCGTCAGGCCCGCGACGGCTGACCCGGTGAAGGTCTACGGCACCAGCTACCCGGACGCCGCCGAGTACCCCGCCGGCCTCTCGCCCTCCACGCAGGCTCCGCTCAGCATGTACACCGTGCCGGCCGGCCAGGCCTACGTCTCCACGGCGGCGCCGGCCCTGACAGACGACTTCTTCCCCTCCAGCGGGAAGGTCGTCTTCGGCGCCAACAAGATGTACACGATCCAGTACGGTCACAAGACCGCCCTGATCTACGCGGCCGACGTGACCGCCAAGGGGCGTCCGTCCCACGGTTCCTGACTTGCCGCCGGGTCGGCGTCCCGGCACGCCCTCGGTGGCCCGGCACACGGTGGTGTGCCGGGCCACCGGTCGTGTGCGGGGAGCCGGCGGTCCGGCGGAGCGCACGGCAGCGTCAGCCCGGCGCCGTCCGTAGCCCCTCGCGGCCGCGCCACGAGAGGTTCGAGAAGTTCAGCGGCACGCCGCTCGGAACGCTTCGGTCCGTCCGCGACGGTGCGGCCACCGCGGACGGACCGGCGTGTGCGCCGGCGGCCGGACGGGGTGCGGCGGCTCAGGTGGTTCCCGCGTCGTAGGCCTGCTGGTGGCGGCGGATCTCCGTGTGCCGCTCGGCGGACCAGGACGCCAGCCCCAGCACGGTGGACAGCAGCGAGCCGCCGAGCGTGGTCAGCGAGTACTCGACGCGCGGCGGGACCTCGGGGTAGGCGGTGCGGTCGACCAGCCCGCTGCGCTGGAGCTGCTTGAGGGTGAGGGTGAGCATCCGCTGGGAGATGCCGGGGATGGCGTGCGCGAGGTCCGAGTAGCGCACGGGCCCGTCGGAGAGCGTGCCGATGATCAGCACGCTCCACTTGTCGCCGACCAGGTCGAGGATCTCGCGGATGAAGTCCGCGTCCTCGTCGCCCCAGTGCGCGCACGGTCCTGGCACGCGCCGCACACTCGCCCTCACGTCGGTGCGTCCCCTCCGCATGTCGCCGCCGCTGCCCACGTCCGCCGCCTCCCTCTCGTGACCCACGCACATCAATGTGCCTTTTGTATCGCTTCTCACACTAATGCAGAGTGTGGCTACGAACAGAAAGTGAGTTTCAGGAGGAGTCCACCATGCAGATCGACTTCTGGTCCGACATCGTCTGCCCCTACTGCGCGTTGACCGACAACCGGCTGCGGCTGGCGCTGGAGCGGTTCGGGCACGCCGACGAGGTGCGGATCGTCCACCGCTCGTTCCAGGTCCACCCCGACCTGCCCCGTGAGGGCATCACGCAGCGCCGGCTCCTGGAGAGGCACGGGATCACCGCGTCGAGGGGCGAGCAGATCTTCGCGCCGATCGAACGCGCCGCGCGGGCCGAGGGGCTGGAGCCCTTCCACGCGCTGGAGCGCACCCTGGGGCCGACCGGCCTCGTCCACGAACTGCTCGCCCTCGCCGACGACCTGGGGCGCGGCGGCGAGGTGTGGACGGCCGCGTTCCGTGCCCACTTCGGGCAGGGGCGCGAGCTGTGGACCAGGGAGCAGGTCCTCGACTTCGCGGTCGAGGCCGGCCTCGACCGCGAGGAGGCCGCCGGGGCGTTGCGCGAGGGGCGCTACCGCGCCCGGGTGGCCGCCGACCAGCGCGAGGCGGAGCGCCTGGGGGCGCGGGGAATCCCGTTCCTCGCCCTCGACGGCGCCTTCGCCGTCCACGGAGCCGTCGGCGTGGACGAGCTCCTGGCCGCGATCACCAGGGCCTGGGACGCGGCCCACCCGGAGCCGGAGCCGCTGCCGACGCTCGCCGGGGCGGCCGACGCCTGCGGGCCGGACGGCTGCGCGGTCCCCCGGCGTCCCGGGCCCTGAGCACGCCGCCCCGCCGGGGCCTGCCCGCCGCACCCCCTTCCCATACGCACACGCACACGCACACGCACGAAACGAAAGCGCCATCACCATGTCCTACCTGCTGCGCATCGACGCCTCCGCCTCCGGCGACGCGTCCGTCTCCCGTCAGGTCGCCGACTCCTTCACCGACGCATGGGCCGGAGACGTCGTCCGCCGCGACCTCGCACTCGACCCCGTCGCCCACCTGGACGCGGCCGGAATCCTGTCCCGTACGACCCCCGCCGACGAGCACACCCCCGAGCAGAGGGCCGCCGCCTTTCTCCAGGACGAACTGGTGGCGGAGTTCCTCGGCGCCGAGGCGTACCTCTTCGCCGTGCCGCTCTACAACTACGCGATGCCGTCCGTCTTCAAGGCGTGGCTGGACCACGTCATGATCGTCGGCAGGACGATCGGGCTGCCCGGGCCGGCGCCCAGCGCCGGGCGTCCGGCCGTCGTCGTCTCCGCCCGGGGCGGCGGCTACGGCCCCGGCGCGCCCCAGCACGGCAAGGACTTCCTGATGCCGGCGCTGGAGACCATCCTCGGCGATCCGCGGCTGATGGCACTCGACGTCCGTCCCATCACGCCCGAACTCACCTACGCGCCCACGGTGCCGTCGCTCGGCCACCTGCTCCCCCAGCACCTCGCCTCGCTGGAGGACGCGCACGCGCGGGCCCGCCGTCAGGCGCTGGAGCTCTCCGGGGCGGCCGGTCATCCGGCGACCACGGGCCCCGGGGCGCCCTGAACGTCCGGGGCCGCCTGGCCCGGCGCACCCGTCGGGAGGTCTCGCGGAGGTCGGCCACGAAGGCGTCCGGAATCCCGGGGTGGCCGAAGTGACCGTCCTCCGGGTGGGTGTTGACGTCGGCCACGTCGAACCGGCCGTAGGGCGGCCCGTGCACGAGAGCGGCGACGCGCTCCCGGCCCAGGGCGGGCCGCCCGCCCCGCCGGCGCCCGCTCGCGTCCGGTCTCAGAGGCCGGCGGTGGCGCCGTGTATCGCCGGCGTATCGAAAATCGCATACGCCGCGGCAACGGCGCTCCGGCTCCAATGGGGGCATGGACCACAACCCACCCCTGTCGGCACCGCTCCGCCGCGCGAGCGCGGCCGTGCTCCGCGGCCTGGCGCTCCTCGGCGTGGTGAGCGCCCTGTTCGCCCTGCGGCGGCCGCTCATGATGTCCGCTCCGAGGTGCATGGCCGGGCAGTGGCACGGCTGCCTGGACACCTTCAACGGTGTGGTGCTCATGACCCTGGTCACGCTGCCGCTCGCCGTCCTGGTGGCCTGGGCCCTCGCGCATCGCCGCCGTACCGCCGGCGTCACGTCGGCATGGCGGCTGTCGCTGGCCGAGGTGGGCATGGTGCACGGGACGGTGCCGTTCCTGTGGATGACCATGATGCCGGGCGCCGGGGTCGGTGTCGTCCCGCCGCGGGTGAGCCTGGTGCCGCTGCGGGACCTGGTCACGATGGGGCCGGGCGGGATCGTGGGCAACCTGCTGGTCTTCGCCTCCCTGGGGTTCTTCGCCCCGATGCGGTTCACGGCGCTGACGTCCGTGCCACGCGTCCTGGCGCTCGGGGCGGGCTGCTCGGTCCTGATCGAGACCGCGCAGTACGTCCTGCGGCTGGACCGGGTGTCCTCCGTGGACGACGTACTGGTCAACGCCGCGGGCGCCGCGCTCGCCGCGCTGGCGTCCCGCCACTGGTGGCGCACCGGAGCGGCGGCTCCGTCGGACCGGCCTCGCCCCGAACCGGCACCGGCGGTCTGAACCGCGTGCCCGGCGTGCCCCCGTCCTCGCAGGCGCGCGCGATGCGTCGTGTGAGGATCACGCCCACGCGAACGGTGAGGCGCGGGTGAAGGGCCGTGGGTCCGTTGTCGGTGGCCGGTGTTACGTTCTGTGACATGACGGATCACGCGCTGCGACTCCTGCGGCAGGACCGCCGGTCGGCGGAACTGGCCGCCTTCCCCTTCGGCTTCGACCTGGGCCGCGCCGCCCACGGCCATGTCGAGGAGGTCCGCCTCGCCTCGGGCGAGCCGCTGGAGACGCTCGCCGGGGACGACACCGGCGGTACGTACTTCGTGTGCGCGGACGGCTCGGTGCTCTACGCCGACTCGGAGGGCTCCGCGGGGATCATCGGCTCCGGTGTCGACGAGGCCCTGGAGATCCTGATCGGCCTGCCCGGCTGGCGCGGCTGCGCACGGCTGTCGCCGGACGACGGCGAGCAGGAGATCCTGGCGTACGTCGCGGAGACCGAGGACGAGATCCGTGAGTACTATGGGATCGACGAGGAGCGGGCCGAGCTCCGTGCCGCACTGGGCTTCCCCGAACGCTCCCCGGTCGAGCTGGTGGGCAGGCTGCGTGCCGCGCTGCTGCGCACCGAGCCGGACTTCGTACTGCTCAACGCGGACGAGGGGTGCGCGTACGACACGTTGGGCCCGGCCGGTCCCCCGCTGTGGGAGCCGGTGCTCGCTGCGGGCCGAGCCGATCTCGCCCGGTTGAGGGAGGGCGAGCCGACCGCATGGCGTGACGTCGCCGAGGACCCGGTGCGGCGCCGGATCACCCTGCGGGCGGCGCAGTTCGACCGCGCCGAGGGCGATCCCGAGCTGCTGCGCCATCTGCTGCGGCACGAGGCCCGGTCGTCGATGACGGACGAACTGCGGCTCGCGGCGGTGCTGGTGGGGCTGCACGGCGACACCGCGGATCTGCCGCTGCTGCTCGAGGTCCGGCAGACGGACTACGACACCGCGATGGGCCTGGGCGGCATGCCCGAACCGGGCGCCGGCGCGGACGAGTTGCGGCGGTGGGCGCGGGAGCTCGACGAGTCGATGTTCGGGACGGAGCCGTCCGACGAGCCGGTGTACACCTGGACCGACCTGGCCCGGGACCAGGGGATGACGAACCTCGCACGGGTGACGCTGATCCGCGAACTCGACACCATCCTCATGGACCAGAGCAGGCTCCGCCTCCCCGGGGCGCCCGACACCCTGACCACGGCTGAACTGAGCGCGATCGCCGGGGACTTCGAGGAACTCGGCGACCTTTCCCAGGCGCTGCGCGCCCGGAGCCTGCACGCCGCCCTCCAGGAGACGCCGTACGAGCGGGCCTCCTCCCGGCACAGCCTGGCCCGCCTGGAGCGGGAGGCAGGGCTGCTGTCGCGGGCGGCGCAGAGCCTGGCCGCCGTGCGGGACGCCCTGGCCACCCCGGGCGACGGCGCACTGCGCCACTGGAAGGAGGTCAATTTCGGCCGCTTCATCGCCGAGGAGCACTACCGCCTCGCCCTCGCCCTGGCCGACGCGGGTCGTCCCGAGGAGGCCCGTGCCCTCCTCACGGCCGCCGACGCGATACGCGGCGCGCTCACGGAGAAGGCAGCGAAAGGCGTCCGCGAACTGGCCGAGCGGACCGCTGCGCGAGTGCGCGAGCTCGGCTGAGGACGGCACGGCGGTCCGCCCGGTCCGCCCAATCCGCTCGGGCCGCTCGGGCCGCTCGGGCCGCTCGGGCCGCCATGACGCCGTGGAGTCGTGAAAGCGCGAGGTTAGGCTTCGGGGATGCGCGTACTGATCGTGGAGGACGAGCCGTACCTGGCGGAGGCCGTCCGTGACGGTCTGCGGCTGGAGGCGATCGCCGCCGACATCGCCGGCGACGGCGACTCCGCCCTGGAACTGCTCAGCGTCAACTCCTACGACCTCGCGGTCCTCGACCGGGACATCCCCGGCCCGTCCGGTGACGAGGTCGCCCGGCGCATCGTCGCCTCCGGCAGCGGCATCCCGATCCTCATGCTCACCGCCGCCGACCGGATCGACGACAAGGCCTCCGGGTTCGGGCTCGGCGCCGACGACTACCTCACCAAACCCTTCGAGCTGCGGGAGCTCGTCCTGCGGCTCCGGGCACTCGACCGCAGGCGCGCGTATGCCAGGCCCCCGGTCCGCGAGATCGCTGGCCTGCGGCTCGACCCCTTCCGCCGGGAGGTCTTCCGCGACGGGCGCCACGTGGCGCTCACCCGCAAGCAGTTCGCGGTGCTCGAAGTCCTCGTCGCCGCCGAAGGCGGGGTCATCAGCGCCGAGGAGCTGCTGGAACGCGCCTGGGACGAGAACACCAACCCCCTGACCAACGCCGTGCGCATCACGGTCTCCGCACTGCGCAAGCGGCTCGGCGAACCCTGGGTCATCGCCACGGTGCCCGGCGTCGGCTACCGGATCGACATCGGCGCGGATGCCGCGGGCCGCGGCAGTGCCCCTGCGTAGACGTCCGGCGCTCAGCGCAAGGGGCGCACGACGGCCGCGGTCGGTGCGGGCAACTCATCGGGGGATGCGGAAGATCAAGCACTGCTACGGTGGCCCCCATGGCATCGGTCAAGCAGTTCCAGGTCACCTTCGACTGCGCGGAACCCCAACGCGTCGCGCGTTTCTGGTGCGAGGTGCTGGGATACGTCGCACCGGAGCCGCCCGAGGGGTTCGCCACGTGGGACGACTTCAACGGCTCGCTGCCGGCTGAGGACCGGGACGCCTGGTTCTCGTGCGCCGACCCCACGGGAGTGGGACCGCGCATGTACTTCCAGCGCGTTCCCGAGGGCAAGGTCGTCAAGAACCGGATGCACCTGTGCGTGCGGGCCGCCACCGGGCTCGTCGGCGAGGAGCGGCTGGCCACGCTGGAGGCCGAGTGCGCACGGCTGCTCGCGCTCGGCGCGGTCCGCGTACGCCTGCTGGTCGCCGACGAGGAGAACGAGTCGTGCATCGTGATGCAGGACGTCGAAGGCAACGAGTTCTGTCTCGACTGAGCCCCTCCCGAACGCCCTCCCCCGCACGGCGGTCGCCGGACGGCCCCTAACATGGGCCCATGCCCCACACACCGTCACGGGTCGAACTGAGCCCGCTCACCCTTGCCGACCAGGACGAGTTCTGCTCGCTCGTGCGGGCCAGCGTCGAACTCCATTCACCCTGGATGCGGTTGCCCAGGACGGCGGAGGAGTTCCGGACCTGGATGGACCGCTTCAGCGACGGCACCAACCTGGGCTACCTGATCCGCGTCGTCGAGACCGGTGCGGCTGCCGGCACCGTGAACATCAACTCCGTCATCCGGGGCCGTTACCAGGGCGCGTCGCTGGGCTATGCGGCGTTCGCCCCGTCCGCGGGGCGGGGCTACATGACCGAAGGCATCGCCGTCACCCTTCGGCACGCCTTCGACGACCTGCGGCTCCACCGGCTGGAAGCGAGCATCCAGCCGGCCAACAAGGCGTCCCTGGCCCTGGTCCAGCGCCTGGGATTCCGCTACGAGGGCCTGTCGCCCGCCTACCTCTACATCGACGGGGCCTGGCGCGACCACGAACGCTGGTCCATCACCGCACCGTCGCCGTGGACCCCCGACCCGTCGCTCCCCGAGGTCTAGGTACGTCCTCCGCGATCATGTTCGGTAGCATCCGGCCCATGGCGATACGGGGGTGGCGGCTGGGCGTCACGGCTGCGGTGGCGGTGCTCGCGGCGATCTGTGCCTCCGCTCCGGATCCCCTGCATCTCGTCCGCGCGGCGTCGGACCTCGGTCCCCTGCCGGCCGACCGCTACGGCTTCACGACACGGGACTACGGGCGATCGCAGCGGGCGACGGCGTTGCTGGTCCGGCAGTGCATGGCGGACAAAGGTCACCCGGACTTCCCGCTCGACCCCCGCGACCCCCGGGACATCACGGGCGCCACCGCGGTCGGCACCATGATCAGTACCGACTACGGCGTCCTCGACCCGGACGCCGCACGCCGCTGGGGCTACGGCTGGGACCCCGCGAAGGACGCGGCCGCCCGGCCGAAGGGCCGCCGCATGACCATCGCGGAGTACACGGACCTGCCGGAGTGCAGGAACGAGGCGGAGCAACGAGTGGGGCGCGGCGTCGACTTCGGGGAGGACTGGCTCTACGCGGCCAAACGCGGTCTCGAGGTCGGCACGGCGGTCGAACGCGACCCGCGCGTCCGCGCCGCCTGGGACGCCTGGTCCCGCTGCGTGGCGGCACGAGGATTCACCCGCTACTCGGACCCCGTCGCGGCGTACACGGACGACGCCTGGCGTCGGAACGCCGACGGCAACACCCGCCACACGGAACGCGAGAGGGCCACGGCCGTCGCGGACGCCACCTGCAAGCGCCGCCTCCGCACGGCCGAGATCTGGCACGCCGTGCAGGCGCGGGAGCAGACCGCGGACATCGCACGGCACCGCGAACACTACGCCGCCGCCCAGCGGGCGATGCGCAGGTACCGGGCCAACGTCGACACGGTGCTGCGCGATCTCGGGTAGGGCGACCGGTGGACCCGCGCCCCGGCCGTCGGCCCGACCGACCGCCCGGCCATGACGGACCCGTGGTTCAGGAACGGTGCCGGACGAACCGAAGGTAGGCGAAGGACTCGCCTTCGCGGGGAGCGCGGGCCCAGGAACGGGTGGTGAAGGTCGGTAGCCGCCCCTGGGTCAGCGCGAAACGCGGGAGCGACAGGCCGAGTTCGGCGTGCAGGGCCTCCAACGCGCGCCGCTCGCGATCCCGTTCGGGCTCCTCCGGACGGAACAGCCGTGCGGGCTCCAATGCCTCGGGTATCCCGCCGGAACGCTCGATCTCCGTACCCCGCACGGTGAACGCGTAGAGCTCCTCCCCTCCCTCGGCCACCGACACGTGGAACGCCGCCGGGCGGCCGCCCGGGGACCAGCTGTCCGGTTCGCGCCACACGACCACCGCGCGCCCGGACGAGGACGCCGCTGCCGCAGGGGACACGAACCGCTCCCCGAGTCGCCCGTGGGAGTGACCGTCGAAGGCGAAGGCCCATCCCTCGGCGCTGCGGCCGGTGGCCACCACGATGCGGTCCTCCCAGGGCTCCACGCCTTCCCGGTCCTGGGGATTCGGCGTCCGCCAGGGCACCATGCGCAGGTGGACGGGCGCGCTCAGTCCGGCCCCCTCCTCGCCGATCAGGCCGGGAAGGTGGGCGGGGTCCACCCCTTCGGCCCAGACGCAGCGGTATCCGTCGAACGGCTGCCCGTGCAGCGCGGGTTCCATCAGCCAGGCGAGACCCGGCGGGTCGAGGTCGGGCACGGGCTCGGGCGCGGTTCCCGTCTCCCCGGCACGCGGCGTCGCGAGGATCTCCCGTCCGCGTTCCGGGGTGACCAGCGGCCCCAGGACCGGATCGGCGAGCAGGCCGATCGGGGCGATCAGCTCGGGTCCGGGCGCCTCCCACAGCGGGAGCGCGTCCCGCAGGATCCGCCACGCGGCGTCGGTCGCGCCCCAGCGGGCCGACTCCCGGGCCTCGGCGACGGCCCGGCCCCACGGGCCGGGGGGCGCGTAGCGGTGGGTACCGTCCCGCATCGCGTCCAGTACGGCCCTGGCGGCCTCCCGGCCGGCTCCGCCGGCGGTCATCGTCACGAGCCGGCGTTCGTCGTCGCCCGCCCGCCGTCCGCCGCGTGCCGGCTCCATGGCGTCCAGCGGCAGGACCTCGGACAGGTAGCGCGGATCGGGCAGCAGCTGGCCGTAGTGCCGGGACTCGCGCGGGGACAGCAGGTGGCGGATCTGCTGCAGCAGGACGGCGCTGCGCGGCCGGGCGAAGGACCGTGCCTCCTCGAGCAGGGGCACGGCCTCCTCGTATCGTCCGCGAAGGGCCAGCAGGCGCGCCTCCTCCACGTAGGCGTCTTGGGCGCGCGTGGTCGCGTTCACGAAGTCCGGCCTGTCGGACCGGCTCCCGTGGAAGCCGCGGTACCCGGCCTCCATGTAGGCCCGGAACGAGGGGTGGCGGACCGGGTATTCACCGCTCCATCCCTTGAACACCCAGAGCGCCCACTCACCGTCCTCGTCGAGGTCGCCGGGGTCCAGCAACGCGTGCGACATGTCGGACTCCGTCTCCAGCCGCAGCGCCCGGCGCCACATGCCGGCCCTCAGGACCTCCGCCTCGCTCGGGTCGTCGCCCAGTTCCTGCTCGTACAGCGGCGACATGTCCATCGGGTCACGGAACCAGTCGATCTCCGCGACACCGCCGAGCCGGTACACCCCCGCCGTCTCGTCCACGTGCCACCCGTCGCTGACGGCCAGGAACCCCCGGTACGAGGGCGGCAGCCGGCACCCCAGCCGCTCCTCGGCCGCGGCGATCACCGCCTCCCCCGCGCCGGGCCTGCCCGGGTCCGCGGCCTGCCCGCCGTCCTCGTCCCTGCCGGCGCGCGGAACCCACTCCTCGCGCCAACGCCCCAGGAACCCGTGCCAGTCGAACCCCTCGCCACCCATGACCGGATGGTCTCACCCGCCACCGACATCACGCCCCGACCACGAACGCCGTCCGCTCACGCAGGCGCACCGTCCCCGCCGGGCAGCGACCGGGCCACACCCTCGACGGAGGACCGGGACCTCGCGACCCAGGCCTCCACGTCGAGGGCCATCGAGGGGAAGCACCTCGTGATCCGGGCGGCCGAATCGACGAGTTCGTCCAGCGTCTCGACCAGAACGGTCTCGGTCAGACCCATGGCCACGGCCGCCCGGAAGGGGTCGTCCGACGCCAGCCACCGCCGGGCGACGTCGAAGATGCCCTTCCCCTCGTCCTCGACGATCCAGGAGAGGGACATCAGTTGTTCGGAGAGGTATCCGGGCGGGAGGCCGGGAGCCCTGTGGTCGACCAGGTAGGTCATCACCTGCTCGATGTCCATGTCACAGCCTCCTGCTGACGCGGGCCTCCGGGGGCCGACGGGTACGCCATCCTTCCACCCTCCGCCCGGTCCCGGTGCTCACCGCCCGGTTCGCTGCGGCTCGCCCTTGGTGTCGCCGGGGGCGGAACCGTCCTGCGCGGCGCCCGGTGGGACGACGTCCTGAGGAGGGGTGCCCCGGGCGGAGCGGGTGTCGTGCCAGGAGACGGCGAAGGTGACCGCGAGGACGGTGATGATGAAGCTGAGCGACGCCCAGACAGGGACCTTGTAGAAGTCGGTGAGCAGCAGCTTCACCCCGACGCCGGCGAGGATGACGCCCAGGCCGGTCTGCAGGTGGCGGAACCGGCGGGCGGCGCCGCTGATGAGGAAGTACGCCGCGCGCATCCCCAGCAGGGAGAAGGCGTTGGCGGCGAAGACGACGAAGGTGTTCTGGGTGACCGCGAAGATCGCCGGGATGCTGTCGACGGCGAAGACGACGTCGGTCGTCTCGATGACGACCAGTGCGGCGAGCAGCGGGGTGACCGCCCAGGCTCCGTTCACCCTGACCAGCAGCCGCTGGCCGTGCAGCCGCTCCGTCACGGGAGCCACGCGGCGCAACGCGCGCAGCACGAGGTTGCGGTCGGGGTGGACCTGGGCCGCGCCGTGCCGCAGCACCTTGACCGCGGTCAGCAGCAGGAGCGCGCCGAAGACGTAGATGGTGGCGTGGAAGGCGTCCAGCAGCGCCGCGCCGACCAGGATGAACACCGCGCGCATGGCGAGCGCGCCGATGATGCCCCACATCAGCACCCGGTGCTGGTAGCGGTCGGGGATGCCGAAGTATCCGAAGATCAGGGCGAAGACGAAGATGTTGTCGACGGACAGGCTCTTCTCGATGAGGTAGCCGGCCAGGTACTCCTCGGCCAGGACCGGGCCCTTCCAGAGCAGCAGCAATCCGCAGAAGCCGAGTCCCAGCAGCACCCAGACGACGCTCCACACGGCGGCTTCACGCAGGGAGATGACGCCGGCCCGGCGGTGGACGACGAACAGGTCCAGGACGAGCACCACCGCCAGGAAGGCGATGAGGACGATCCAGGCGGTGACCGGTATGTGCATACCGGCCGCCTTCCCGGCTTTGCCACCGCTTTAACCATTTATGGCCCATTGCGTACTATGGGAGTTCCCCGCACGAGGGGTGCCGCCGCGATGCGTCAAACCGGTGAGCAACTCCCCCGGCGCGGCCCGCCCATCGACGACCGCCGGCTCCCTCTTCGCCGGCTCACTGGCGTCACGCGTCAGCCGGCCGCGGGGCGCGGGGCGCGCAGATGGGCGCGCCGGGCCAGCTCTTCCTCCTCGACCAGGGTGAGCATCGGCTGCCCGGGCGCGCACAGCATGGTCACGACGAACTCGGTCCGCGCGTCCGTCAGGGCGTTGCCGTCCTGGTAGTGGATCACGTCGCCGCCCGGTTCCCAGAAGCTCTCCCCGGCCTTGATCACGCGTTCCGGCTCGCCCTCGAGCTCGAAGAGGACCGCGCCCTCGACGACGTAGCCGAAGGCCGGCCCCGAGTGCCGGTGCGGCGGCACACCGGGGTCACCGGGTTCCCGCCACACGACGATGGTCATCGCCGAGGCGCCTTCCGGGACGAACGGGGGCCTGACGTCCTGGAGCGTCTTCAACTGCGTCTTCCACACCTCCGAGCGCGGCTGCCCGCCCACCCGGCCTTCCGATTCCCTGTCCGACATCGCACCGCACCTCCGTAATGCCGCTGTTCACGCACGAGATGGGGCCGACTGGACGTCGGCCCCATCGGTTCCGCTACCTTCCGCCGCCACCGCCGTAACCGCCACCGCCGTAGCCACCGTCACCATGACCGCCGTGGCCGTAACCGCCGTGGCCGTGGCCGTAGCCCCAACTTCCGTCACCCCAGCCGCCGTGGCTCACGGCGGACACGGGCGCGCTGGTCGGTGCGGCGACTGCCGAAGAGGCCGCACCCCCCAGGGCGAGCCCGAGGCCGGCCATCGCGGCGAGGGACCACCTGGGAATACGCATGACACATCTCCCTTGCCAGGTCGGTTCCTGGGCCTGGAGGCGCGGGACCACTCGCGACTGTCCGCCCGAACGGCCCGGGCCTGGTTGCGGGGGATCGGAGCCCGCAGGTCAACTACTGATGCACAAATCGCCTCTTATCGCCACAATCTCACCAGAACCATGCTCTGTCCGTGATGGCGTGGAGTCAATACACCCACGCGCCACGGCCGGCACCGCGGAGCGGTCCCGCCACCCGTCATGCGCCGGCGTCGCCCGGTTGGGGCGGCGTCGTCTTGACCGGGAGGTCCAGACGGAGCCGGTAGCCACCGTCGGCGGTCGGGCCGCAGGTGAGCGTGCCGCCGAGCAGCGCCGCGCGCTGGCGCAGTCCCGTCAGGCCGTAACGGGCACTGGGCAGCGGGATGGTCGGCCGGTTCGGGGCGCCGTTGGTGACCGTGAGGTGCACGGTCTCACCGCTCCGCCAGAGGCGGATGGCCGTGGCGGCACCCGGGGCGTGCTTGCGCACGTTGGTCAGGCCCTCCTGGACGGTGCGGTAGAGGGCGCGCTGCACGGAGGGGGCGAGGTCGCCGGGAAGCTCGTCGGTCAGCCTGGCGTCGATGCCGCTGCCCGCGATGAGGCGCTCCAGGTCGGCCAGGGACGGCTGCGGGGTCAGGTCGGTGGGGCGGTCACCGGCGGCGCGCAGCACGCTGACCATGTACCGCAGCTCGTCCAGGGTCTGCACGCTGAGCCGGCGGATCGTGCCGGCGGCGTCCTTGGCCTGGGCGTCACGCGTACCGACCTGTAGGGCTCCGGCCCGCACGGCGATCAGACTGACCTGGTGGGAGACGACGTCGTGCATCTCCCGGGCGAGCTGCGACCGCTCGGCGGCCAGTGTGGTCTGGGCGATCAGCAGCCGTTCGTGCCGGCGGGCCTTGGAGATCTCCGCGATGCGCTGCGAGAGGTCCCTGCGGGCCTGCACGAGCTGCCCGAGGAAGACCGCCGCGGCCGCGGTCGCCGCGGTGTAGCTCAACGTGACCAGGTCGTCCCCCGAGACGTTGATGTCCGGCGCGAGGTCACAGAGCGTGAACGCCACCACGCCGACGGCCAGGACGACGCGCCGGCGCGACACCGAGGCGAGGGTGTACAGCGCCGCCAGCGAGGCGAAGATCGCGTCGGAGAAGAACACGGCCGGCAGGGTCACGAGGAACGTCACCAGCGGGAAGCCGTGCCGCAGCAGGAGCGCGAAGGCCCCGCCCAGCGCGCACGCCATCTGCAGGGGTTCGCCGACGTGGACATGGACCCACACGTCGAAGAGCGCCACGAGGACCAATGCGCCGTCGAGCACCGCGGACGGCGGACGCCGGAGATTCACCTGACCTCCTGGTCCCTTGACGGCCGCGCGCCGCCATTCACGACCATAACAGTCGACAACGGACGAAACCGCGCCATCGCTTGCCGGGGAGGGGCCGTTCAGGGACGGGGCGCGGCGTTCCAGCCGGCCAGGATCGGCAGGACGCGCGCGGTGGAGGAGTCGGGTTCCGCGGTGTAGACGACGAGGCGCTGGTCGGGCTCGTGGGGTGCGCAGACGATCTCGATGTCGAAGGTCAGCGGCCCCGCGCTGGGGTGCTGGACGCGCTTGGCCACCGACGTGTAGTCGCGGACGGCGTGGTCGTCCCACCAGCGGGCGACATCGGCGTCGGTGGCGCGCAACTCGTCGACGAGCGCCGTGAGGCGGGCGTCCTGCGGACGGCGGGCGGTCTCCCGGCGCATCGTGGCGACGGTGGCCGACGCGAAGTCCTGCCAGTTCACGATCCGCTCGCGGGCGACCGGGTCCTGGAACATGAAGCGGACGAACGACGTGCCCGGCTCCAGCGGACGCCCGAGGACCTCCATCAGCAGCCCGTTGCGGGCCAGCACCTCGCCGCGGTGGCCGAGCAGCAGCACCGGGACGTGGTCGAGCGTGCGCATCAACCGCAGCAGCCCGGGGTCGGGGCGCTGGGCCGCGGCGGCGTGCGCGGTGGCGGCGCGGCGCCGCGCGGTGGGTGCGGCCAGGTCCCGCAGGTGCGCGCGTTCGACCTCGTCCAGGCGCAGCGCCCGGGCCAGCGCGTCCAGGACCTCGTCGGAGATGTTGGCCTGGCGGCCCTGTTCGAGACGGCTGTAGTAGTCCGGGCTCAGGCCCGCGAGGACCGCCAGTTCCTCCCGCCGCAGGCCCGGTACGCGGCGGGCCCCGGGGAAGGCCTCGATACCCGCCTGGGCGGGGGTGAGGCGGTCCCGGCGGGAGCGGAGGAACGCCCCCAGCGCGGCGCGGTCACGTGGCATGGCTCCAGGGTAGGCGGGCCCACGCCGCCCCGGGTGGTCCTGGCATGCCCAGGTGCGTCCTGACCTGGCCCGATGCCGAGGGTCCGGCTTAGACAGGGAGCCATGAACACTTCCCTTCACACCATGGACGGCTCACCCTCCACCCCCGGCTCCCGGCTGGCCGGCCGTACCGCCGTGATCACCGGCTCGACCAGCGGCATCGGCGCGGCCACGGCCCGCACCCTGGCCGGCGAGGGCGCCCACGTCGTCGTCAGCGGCCGCCAGGGCCCCCGCGGGCCGCGACTCGTCGACGAGATCCGGCGGGCCGGCGGCCGGGCCGACTTCGTCGCGGCGGACCTGACCGGCGGCTACGAGGAACTGCGCGCCTTCGCCGCCCGGGCCACCGAGGCGCTCGGCGGACGCGTCGACATCCTCGTCAACAACGCGGGCATCTACCCCGCGACGCGGACCGAGGATCTGCCGGACGCGGATCTGGACGCGATGCTCGCGGTCAACGTCCGCGCACCCCACGTCCTGGTCGCCGCGATGGCGCCGGCCATGGCCGAGCGGGGCAGCGGTGCCGTCGTCACCATCGGCTCCTGGATGGCCCGGGTCGGCAGCCCCTACGCGGCGATGTACACCGCGACCAAGGCGGCGGACGAACAGCTGACCCGCAGCTGGGCCGCGGAGTACGGCCCGCGCGGCGTACGCGTGAACGCCGTCGCCCCCGGCGCGACGCTCACGCCGGGCAACGAGGCGGCCCGCGCGGAGCTCGACGCGCTGACCGCCACCACCCCGGCGGGCGTGGTCGTCCGGCCCGAGGACATCGCCAAGGGAGTCCTGTACGTCGTCAGCGACGACGCGGCCATGGTGCACGGCATCACGCTCTACGTGGACGGCGGGATCTCCGCCACCCGCCCGTCCTGACCGTCGCGCGCACGCGTCACCGGAGGCGCTCGGCCGGGGTGTCCCGCCGAGCGCCTCCCGCGTTCCCGGTCCGGTCGGCGGCCGCCGACCGGCCGCCGACGGCTCCCGTATGCGACTGTTCCGCCACGTATCTACGCTTTGGTTGTAAAGCGCGTCGAAGAGACCGGGAGGTGGGCCCGATGGCGAAGGTGCTCTTCATCGTCAGCGGTGCGACGTACTGGGTGCTCAAGGACGGCACCAGGTACGCGACGGGGTACTGGGCCGAGGAGTTCGCGGTGCCCTTCAAGAAGGTCACGGAAGCCGGCCACGAGGTGGTCGTGGCGACGCCGGGCGGCGTCGTCCCGAACGTCGACATGATGAGCCTGCGCCCCTCCATGGCGGGCGGCGAGGAGGGCGCCCTGGAACTCGAGGCGATCATCCGTTCCGCGGAGGCGATGCGGCGGCCGCTGGCGCTGGCGAACGTCCGTCTCGAGGACTACGACGCCGTCTACCTGCCCGGCGGCCACGGCCCGATGTCGGACCTCGCGTACGACGCCGACGTCGGCCGCCTGCTCACGGCACAACTCGCCTCGGGCAAGCCGCTCTTCATCGTGTGCCACGCCCCCGCCTCGCTGCTGGCCACCCGCATCCACGGCGAGTCGCCCTTCAAGGGCTACCGGTGCACCGGCTTCACGAACGAGGAGGAGGAAGCCGTCGGGCTGGCCCCCCGCGCGACGTGGCTGCTGGAGACGGCCCTCAAGGAGGAGGTCGGCGTCGACTACAGCCGGGGCCCGATCTGGGAGCCCTACATGGTGGAGGACCGCAACCTCGTGACCGGTCAGAACCCGCACTCCGCCGCGATCCTGGCGGACCGGCTCCTGGAGATCCTCAAGTGACGGCTCCCTGAGCGTCCTGGCGTCCCGGGCCGGTCCGCGGGCGGGACGGCGCTTCTTCGTCCGGTCACGACCCTGCCCGACTGCCCCGACACGGCGCATGATTGGCCCCCTGACACCAGACGTCGGCCAGGGGGACGCCATGCGCCGTACCATCGCCATCTGCGTGACCGCCGTCCTGTTCACGGGAGGCGCCGCCGGCTGCACCGACGAGCCGAAGGGTCCGGGCGCCGAGAAGAGGGAGAGGTTCCTCGACGCCGCGCATGCGGCGCACTTCGAGAGCTGGGCGGAGAAGGGGCCCCCTGACGACGAGCTGGCCCCCTTCCCGCGGAAGTGGTGCGACGCGCTGGCCGCGGGCCGCAGCGTCGCCGACATCCTCAACCCGAGGGTCCTGTACCCCTTCGGACCGCAGTGGGGCACGAAGGACGAGGACGCACGGGAGTTGCTGGTGCTGGGGGTGGACGTCTACTGCCCGGAGGCGAAGGCGCGGGTGGTCGAGGAGCTGCGGAGGGGCGGCGCGTCCTGACCTGACGGGGGGGCGGCGCGGTTGCCTCTCCCCCGCCCACGACCAGGGTGCCCGTCCGGGAACGCGCCCCCCGTCCTTCCGCGCGGAAGGACGGGGGGGCGCGTTCCCGGGCCCGCTCCGGGGCGTCTCATTCGCCGGCGGGGTCCTCGGTCTCCCAGCGCAGCAGGTCGCCGGGCTGGCACTCCAGGACCTCGCAGAGCGCGGCCAGCGTCGCGAAGCGCACCGCCTTGGCGCGGCCGTTCTTGAGCACCGCCAGGTTGGCGGGCGTGATCCCGACGCGGTCCGCGAGTTCGCCGACGGACATCTTCCGCCTGGCCAGCATCACGTCGATGTCGACGGAGATCGGCATCAGATCACCTCGTCCAGCTCGGCCTGCATCTGCTTCGCTTCGACGTCGCGCGCGACGGCCTGCGCGAGCAGCATCCGCAGGACGAGCACGAGCAGCGCGACCCCGAGGATGGCCACGCCGATCCCGCCCATGATGACGGTGACGCCCGGGTCCTCCCGCTGACCCGGCGCGTTGATGGCCGTGACGGTGAACCAGACGAGGGCCGCCGCCACGATCGAGCCGATCACGACGTCCACGTACCGGAAGGCGGCGTGGGAGAAGACGGTTCCGCGGCGCACCATCGTCACCAGCCGCCATACGCAGACCCCGGCGACCTGGACGGACACCATGCCCAGGATCGTGACCAGGCGCAGCGGGGTCAGCGGGAGCGACCCGTCCTCCGGGTCGTTGCCCGACACCAGGGCCCACACCATCCCCACCTGTATGAACACGGTGCCGGCGAGCACCACCACGAGCACGGCGCGCAGCGCCCCCACTGTCAGCTTTCCCACAACCCATCCTTCCATCGACTTCCGATGGAAATCTATCGAGTTTCGATAGATGAAGCAAGACGCGGGACGGCCGGGCGACGGCTTCGGCGCGGAAGCGCGGAGAGGTGGTCCGAGCGACGCGGACCGTGCCGGCAGCAAGCGGGTGCTCCACGGCACGACGGGCTCCCGGCCCACCGGCAGGCCCGCAGTTGGGGGGCTTCCGCCCCGCCTGCGCCGGCCTCACACTGTGGCGGTGAACTCGTACGAAGCCATCCCCACGGGGCACGGGCCTCTTCCGCGCAGGCCGGTCCTCCCCGACCTCGCCGCGGCGCGGGAGCGGGGTCCGGACGACCTGCTGGAGGCGAGGTGGCAGGGGCTGATCCTGAGCCGGCGGTGGATGCGCGAACGTCACGAGTCGCTCAGGCCGGGACGTCCCTACCCGGGCATCGTCCCCCTCCTGCACGCCGCGTACGCGGAACCGGGACTGCGGCGGCTCTTCCCCTTCACGAGCCACTTCGTCCTGTGCCTCAGCAGTTCCACCACGCACCCGTACGACGTGCGGGTGCCGTCCGTGGAACCGTTGCGCGACGGCCGGTTCCGCGTCCGTCAGCCCCGCGGTTCCACGGTGATCGGCCACACCGGCACCCCCGAGGAGGCCGTCGCCCTCGTCGCCGCCCACCTTCCGCCCGGGCCCGGCCCCCGGCCGTAGCCCGGGCAGGGGCTGACCCTTCCCGGACCCGGGCGCCCCGGGTGGCCGGCCCGGCCTCAGGGAACGAGCACGATCCGGCCCGGCAGGTTGCCCTCGGCCAGCCGTGCGTGGGCCTCCGCCACCGCGTGCAGGGGGTAGGTCCGCGCCACACGGGTCCGCAGCACCCCCTCGTCGGCGAGCCGGGACAGCTCGGCGAGCAGGGCACCGTCAGCCCGCACGCCCATGGCGTCGACGCGTATGCCGCGCTCGGGCCGGGGTTCCTGGCCGGGCCACAGACCGGCGTAGGCGCCTCCGTCGCGAACGGCGGCGAGCGCGTCCGGTCCCAGCCGGGCGGCGTCGAGCACGCCGTCGAAGCCGGCTGCCCGGGGGGCCTGTCCGCGGGCCAGGAAATGGTCGGCGCCGCGGGAGAGGAGGAACTCCTCGTGCACGGCGGAGTCGAGCCCGGTGACCTCCAGCCCACGCCGGTGGGCGAGTTCCACCGTGTGGACGCCGACGCCGCCTGCCGCACCGGTGACCAGCAGATTCCCGCCCGGCACCAGGGAGAGCAGGTCCAGCGCCTGGGCGGCGGTCGTCGCGTTCAGGGGAAGGGTCGCGGCGTGGACGTCGTCGAGGGTCGCGGGGGCCGGTGCGAGGGTGCCGGCGTCCAGGACGACGTAGTCGGCGTGGGTGCCGAGCGGCTTGTGATGCCCGGTGGCCAGGGCGATGACACGGTCGCCGGCCGACCAGGACGTTCCGGGCCCGACGGCGTCCACGGTTCCGGCGACGTCGAAGCCGAGGCCGATGCGCTCCCGGCCGCCGAAGACGCCGGACCGCATGGCCGCGTCCACGGGATTGAGCGCCGCCGCCCCCACCTTGATCCGGACCTGGCCCGGCCCCGGGACGGGCACCGGGTGTTCGGTGATCTCCACCGCGTCGGGGCCGCCGAAGCGGGTGACGGTCGCGGCACGCATGAGCATGGTGTTCTCCTGCCTGAGGGGGTGTGGTGACACGTCGAGCGCCGCCGGATGATGCACGGCGGGCGGGTCTCCGGGCGTGCGCACGCCTGTGACCCGGCTTCTTACGTTTGGTGCGCAACCTCATGATGAGTCAGCATGGACGGCGTCACAAAAGGCACAGGCGTGTGCGCAACCGGAAGGACATGGGCGTCATGGACGACGGCACGACGGACGAGCGGCATGCCGTACTGGCGGGTCCCTGCGCCCGCTGGCCCATGGAGAAGGGCGAGGGCATCCGGCACATCGTGGACCGGGCCGGCGACAAGTGGACCGTGCTGGTGATCGGCACACTGGAGCACGGGCCCATGCGCTACACCGACCTGCAGCGCTCCGTCCCGGGCATCTCCCAGCGCATGCTCACGCACACCCTGCGCCAGTTGCAGCGCGACGGCCTCGTCACCCGCACCGCCTACCCCGAGGTGCCGCCGCGGGTGGAGTACGCGCTGACCGACCTCGGCACCACCCTGCTCGACGCCGTGACCGTGCTGATCGACTGGGCCGGCACCCACCACGACGAGATCCGCGCCCATCGTTCCCGCTTCGACGAGGCGGCCGCGGCCACGCCCTGACTCCCCACGCACGACCGCGCGTTGCCGGACCCGACGTCGACGAACACCCGACGGCCGCGCGGGCGGCCACCGGGTCCGCGCTCGTCGCGAACCCGACACCGGGGACATGCACGCCGTGCCGGCCCTGCCCTAGGGTTGCGCGCGTGCCAAGGACCACCTCCCCCTCCCCCGCGACCGCGCCCTCGGACGCCCGGAGGACCAGGGCATGAGCCACGAAGTGCCGGCGGACCTGCTGGAGATCGCCGACGCGCTGCTGCCCGGCGCCCCGCTGGACCGGGCGCGGTTGGCCGCCGACGGCAACATCCATCACGTCGTGCTCCTCCCCGGGGTCGCGGCCGTGCGGATCGCCAGGCGTCCGTCGGCGGCGGAGGCCCTGCCACGCCGGACGGAACTGCTGCGCGCGGTCGCGGCGGCCGGCCTGCCGTTCGCCGTACCCGAACCGCTCACGCCGGTCACCGCCTTCGACGGCCGTACCGCCGTCGCCGTGTCCTGGCTCGACGGCACCGCACTGCCCGAAGGGGAAGGGGACCCGGAACAGATCGGCGAACTCCTGCGCGCCCTGCGGGAGACACCCCTCACTCCGGCGCTCCGCCGGGCCCTGGCCGGCTCCCCGGAACAGCCCCCCGCACGAGGCTGGGCCCGCGTCCTGGCCGAGGACGTCATCCCCCGGCTGCCGGCACGCTTGCGCGACGAGGGCCGGCGCCGCCTGGACGCCGCGCTCGCCCTGGGTCCCGTCCCGGACGCGCTCGTCCACGGCGACCTCGGCGGTTCCAACGTCCTCTGGGGACCGGACGGCAAGCTGACCGGCGTCCTGGACTGGGACCTCGCGCTGCCCTTCGACCCGGCCGTCGACGCCGCCTGCATGGCCTGGCACGGCTGGGACACCGTCCGCGAAGCCGTCGACCACGAGACCTACCGGCGCGCACGCGTCTGGGACCGGACCTTCGGCATCGGGCACCTCATCGCGGTCCTGCCCGGGAGAACCCTCTCGAACGTGGACGGTTACCTCGACCACATCGTGCCCTGGCTCGAACACGACGCCCGTGGGGACGGCAGCGGGGCGGCGGGCGCCGCCGGCCCCACGCGGCCGGGGCCGTGACGCCCGAAGGCCGCGTCCTCCACGGCGGTTGACCCGCCGGCGCCCACCGTGCCCGGTCCGGCGCCCACCGTGCCCGGTCCGGTGTCAGCCGGCCCTGTCCGGGCCGGAGCCGTACCGGCGTTCACGGACGGCCCCCACGACCCGGGCGACCCGGGCGTCGAAGGCGTCGAGTTCCTCCGCCTCCGCCACGTCGGGGACGAACACCCGACGGTCGCACGGGACGCCTGCCCGCCAGATCCGTTCGACGGCCCGGGTCCCGGTGACGTCGGTCAACGGGTCGCCGGACACGAGGAGGAGGTCCGCGCGCCGACCGGGCGCGACGAGCCCGCGGTCGGCGAGGGCGAACACCCGCGCCGGAGCGGCGGTCGCGGCGTCCAGCGCCTGGGCGGGCGTGAGGCCGCAGCGCGTGAGCAGTTCCAGCTCCCGGTGCAGGCTCGCCCCGAACACGGTTCCCGGGTTCGGGGCGTCGGTGCCGGCCAGGATCGTCACGCCCGCGTCGGCCAGCCGGCCGACGTTCTCCTCCGCCCGGCCGTAGGACGGCGACCGCCGTCCGCGCCGCCCCGATGGGCCGGAGGTCAGCCGCCGCAGCTGCGCGTCACCGAGTTTCGCGGCCAGTCGCGGGTCCGCGGCGACCGCGGCCCCGCCCGGTTCTCCGAGGACGTTCTCGAGGGTCGCCAGCGTCGGGCCGACCGCGATCCCGGCCTCGGCGATCCGCCCGGCCAGGGCAGCGTCCAGTTCCCCGTCCACGGGCACATGAGCGATGACGTCGACGCCCGCCGACACGACGTCCCGCACCCCGGCCACCGAATGGGCGTGCGCCACGACCACGAGTCCCCGGCGATGCGCCGCTGCGGTCAGCGCGGTGATCGTGTCCAGGCCCAAGGAAGGCGTCGCCCACGGGCCCGCCGCACCCGAGGGGGCGAAGACCTTCAGGTAGTCCGAGCCCTCTGCGACCCGGTCCGCGACGAACCGCTCGGCCTGCCCCGGGCCGGTCACGGTCGGGAACGGGTCGTACATCATCGAGGGATGGCCGCCCGGCGCGGTGGCACCGACGCCCGCGGAACGCACGTCGGCCACGTCCGGCCGGGCGGCGGCCCGCCGCTTGGCCGCCGCCATCACCTCGGCCTGGCTGAACATGTCCAGTGCGGTGGTCACACCGAAGGTGAGCCCCTGCGCCAGAGCGCCGGGCACCAGGTGGATGTGCGCGTCGATCAGCCCCGGCAGGAGGGTGCCGCCCTCGGCGTCGACCACCTCGTCGCCGTTCCGTGCGGTGGGAGCGGTGGCGCAGTCCGTGAGGACGCCGTCGGCGATCCGGACCGACGTCCAGTCCCGCAGCCGGGTGCCGTCGAAGACCCTCGCGTTGACGATCGCCGTTGCTCTGGGCACGGGGCCCCTCCCGGACGGATGTGCTCGATGCTGACCGGGCGGGACGGTAGAGGCTCACGCGACGCCAGGTCAACCGGCCGCGGCGGCCCGCGCGGGGCGATCGTGGGTTCGCCGCCGGCGGACGGAATCAAACACGGCCCCCGGACGCTGGGGAGTGGGTGAAGAAGATCGGATTCCTCTCCTTCGGCCACTGGTCGGACAGCGAGCATTCCCGGGCCAGGTCGGCCGCGGACGTCCTGCGGCAGTCGATCGACCTCGCGGTCGCCGCCGAGGAGATCGGCGTGGACGGTGCGTACTTCCGGGTGCACCACTTCGCCCGGCAGGCGGCCAGCCCGTTCCCGCTCCTCGCGGCGATAGGCGCGCGGACCTCGAAGATCGAGATCGGCACCGGCGTGATCGACATGCGCTACGAGAACCCGCTGTACATGGCCGAGGACGCGGGTGCCGCCGACCTCATATCGGGCGGACGGCTGCAACTGGGCGTCAGCCGCGGTTCACCGGAGCAAGTGATCGACGGCTGGCGCCTGTTCGGCTACGAACCGGCTCCCGGCGAGTCGGCCGCCGACATGGCCCGCCGCCACACCGAGGCGTTCCTCACGGTCCTCGGAGGCGAGGGATTCGCCGAGCCGAACCCGCGGCCCATGTTCCCCAACCCGCCGGGGCTGCTGCGGGTCGAACCGCACTCCGAGGGGCTGCGCGACCGGATCTGGTGGGGCTCCGCGTCGAACGCGACCGCCATCTGGGCCGCGGAGCTGGGGATGAACCTGCAGAGTTCGACGCTCAAGGACGACGAGACGGGCGAGCCGCTCCACGTCCAGCAGCGCAAGCAGATCGAGGCGTACCGCGAGGCCTACAGGAAGGCGGGCCACACCAGGGAACCCCGGGTGTCGGTCAGCCGCAGCATCTTCGCCCTGACCGACGACCTCGACCGGGCCTACTTCGGCCGCGACCGCAACTCCCGGGACCAGATCGGCATGATCGACGACACGACCCGGGCCGTCTTCGGGCGCTCCTACGCCGCGGAGCCGGAGGAACTGGTGAGGCTGCTGCGGGACGACGAGGCGATCCAGGCCGCGGACACCCTCCTGCTGACCATCCCGAACCAGCTCGGGGTGGACTACAACACGCATGTGCTGGAGAGCATCCTCACCCATGTGGCGCCGGAACTCGGCTGGCGCTGACCACCGGCCGACGAGCGGGGGGGCCGACGGGCCTCCCGCCCCGGCGGTGCCCCCGCCGGCGCCCGGTCCTCTACGGTCCTACCTTGGGCGCCGGTTGGACGGGCCGTCACTCACGCACGGCCGCCTCCCGGGGCGAGCCGTGCCTGACGGCGGGCGGTGCGTCCGGCCTGCGCGGGGCACGGATGACCAGGGCGGCGAGCAGCACGGCGACTGCGGTCACGGCGGCCGCCACGGTCATGGCCGCGTTGTAGCCGGCGGTCAGGGCCTGGGGCAGGGCCTCGTGGGTGAGCGAGGAGGTCACGGTCGCGGCGGCGCCGGAGATGACGGCCAGGCCGAGCGCGCCCCCCGCCTGCTGGGAGGTGGTGATCAGACCCGAGGTGACGCCCGCCCAGCGCGCCGGGACCCCGGCGGTGGCGGCGGCGTACATCGGGGCGAAGCTCATGCCGTAGCCGAGGGGCATGACCAGCAGCCCCGGCAGCACGTGCACGAGGTAACCGCCGTGCACGGGAAGGTGGCTGACCCAGAGCATCCCGGTGACGACCAGGGCCGGGCCGAGGATCAGGAACGGCCGGAAGCCGAAGCGGCGGACCAGGCCGGCCATCCTGGTGGAGGTCAGGCCCAGGACGACGGGGAAGGGCAGGAAGGCGAGCCCGGTGCGGACCGCGCTGTAGTGCTCGACGTCCTGGAGGTAGAGGGTGAGCAGGAAGAACATGCCGAGGTTACCGGCGAAGACCGCGGCCATCATGCCGTTCGCGCCCGAGACGTTGCGGATCTTGAATATCCCGAGGTCCACCAGCGGCTCCCCGGCGCGCATCTCGTTGACGGCGAAGGCGGCGAGCAGGATCGCGCAGGCGGCGAACCCGGTCAGGGTGCGCCCGTCGGTCCAGCCCCATGCGGGCGCCTGGCTGAAGGCGAGGACCCCCGCCATCAGGCCGGCGGTGGCCAGCACCGCGCCGGGCGCGTCCGGCAGGCCGCGCCGCCCGGCCCGTTCGGGCCGGTGGTCGGGGACGAGACGGGGCACGAGCGCGAGGACGGTCAGGCCGACGGGGACGTTGATGAAGAAGTTCCAGCGCCATCCCGCGTACTGGGTCAGCACGCCGCCCAGGAGCAGTCCGACCGCGGCCCCACCGGTGGCGACCATGGACCAGTAGCCCAGGGCGCGGGCGCGCCGGTGCCCGTCCGGGAAGAGCACCAGGACGGTGGACAGGGCCGCCGGGGACATGACGGCGGCGGCCAGGCCCTGCAGGCCGCGCAGCACGATGAGCAGCGGCACCGAGGAGTTCACCCCGATCAGGAACGACACCAGGGTGAAGGCCGCCATGCCGGCGATCAGGGTGCGACGGCGGCCGAGCAGGTCGGCGATCCGGCCGCCCAGCAGCAGGAAGCCGCCGAACGCGAGGACGTAGGCGGTGACCACCCACTGGATGGTGCTGTCTCCGAAGTCGAGTTCGCGTTTGATCACGGGCAGGGCGACGTTGATGATCGCGGTGTCGAGCACCACCATGAACTGCGCCGTCGCCACCAGGGCGAACACCGGCCAGGGACCGACAGCCCCGGGCATTCTTGCCGTGCGCATGACAGATTCCTCACGGTAGGGCTTCCGGCGGGGGCGCGCGGGAGCGAAGGGGAGGTGGGGAGAGCAAGTCGGGCGGTCCGCGTCTTCGCGCCGTCCGTCCGCCGGCGGTTCCGGGTGGCCGCGCCCGCGCGAGGGCGGCCCTGCCGTCAGCTCAAGCGGTGACCGAGGAGTTCGCCCTCGGACTCCAGGCGACCGGCCGCGGCGTCGTCGCCGGCCTGCACGGCGCGCCAATAGGCGACCCGGTTGTCGATGTAGCGCTTGCGGGCCGCGAGGCGCTGCATCTCCGCCTCCAGCGCCTCGCCGTGCGCGGCCAGCATCTCGATCTTCATGGCGACCGTCTCGGAGGAGTGTCCGCGCGCCGCCATCAGCGCGCGCATCTCCTCGATCCCCAGGCCCGCGGCCCGAAGGTGGGCCAACGACTCGATGCGGGTCAGGTCCCCGCGGGTGTAGGCGCGGTGGCCGCTGGAGGCGTCACGCGTGACGGGATCGATCAGCCCGATCTTCTCGTAGTACCGCAGCGTCCAGCCGCTCAGCCCGGTGATCCGGGAGACCTCCTGGACGCTCAGGACCGCCTCCGCCGCCTGCTCCGCGGTGCGCTCGCCCCGGACCGCCCGTGCTTCGTTCATGCATCGAGTATCGAGAACTTGGAGCGCTCCAAGTCAAGCGCCGGCTGCCGCCGGCCGCCGGAACGCCTGCGGGGCACCGGGGAGCGTACGGACCCACTGGCGGCACGGCGGCCACGCGCCCCTCCTCGGACGCGGGGCAGGCGCCTGCCCCGCCCGCGGGTTCGCCGGCGGGGCAGGTGGCGCCTGGGGCGGGCCCGGTGGGGTCACTCCGTGCGCAGGCCGTCCGGCCGCATCATCCGCCACAGCGGCGGCAGACTCGCCGCGGTCACCAGGAGCACGACGGTCGCACCGATGCCGGTCATCGCGCCCACCGCCGCCCAGTCGACGTGCGCCGGGTGGTTCACCATCCGCAGCAGGACCGCGCCCAGTACCAGGCCCGTGCCGCAGGCCAGGACGAGGCCCAGGACGACGGGGACCGCGGTCTGCCACAGGATCGACACGCTCAGGGTGCGGCGGCGGGCGCCGAAGGCGACCAGGGCCGCCAGGAGCTTCCTGCGTTCCCGCAGCTGTTCGAGCTGCGAGACGAAGAGGCTGGCGCCGATGAGCAGCAGGACCGCGCCGGAGCCGACCAGCAGCCCCTTCCGCACGGCGGCGAAACGGTCGTCCAGACGGACGGCGACCAGGGTCATCGGCACGAGCATCGCCTGCGCCTGGGCGGCGGCGTTGCGCACGTGCTCGACGGCGTCGGGATCGGCCGGGTCCACGGTGACGAAGGTCTGGTAGCGCAGGGCGCCCGCCGCCAGGTGCGGGAGCGCGGAGGGGGTGGCGAGGACGCCGCTCCTCGGGGAACCGCCGGGGTCCCGGCGGGGGTCCACGAGGGTCGCGTCCGCCGGCACCGTCCATCGGACCGGGTGGGTCGTGACGTCCCCGTCGTAGGTCGGTGCGACGAAGAACCGCTGTCCCGGCTTGCCCGGGGGCCCGCCGTATTCCAGCCCCTTCCCGGGCTTGATCAGGAACACGTCGCCTTCCTGGCAGGTGCTCAGCCGGGCGACCTCCCGCAGGGAAGCGCAATCGGCGACGGTGAGCGAGGTGGACGTGCGGGGTTGGCGGGCCCTGTCGCCGAGGTCCGTCGAGGCGAGGGTGGTGGCCCGCCGCACTCCACCCGCGGAGGCGATCCGTCCGGTGATCGCGGGAATGCGGGAGGCCGCGACCTGGGTGGGGACCAGTACGAGCAGTTGGGCGCGGTCGAGGTCGGCGCCGGTTGACCTGCTGTAGTCGCCCTGCACGCCGGTGAACAGCGACTGCAGGGCGATCGCGCCCGCCACCGCGACGGCGATGCCGTTGACGGGGCGGACGGCGATGCCGCTGGTCAGCTGCAGTCGTCGGACGGCGAGCTGCCAGGCGACGGAGCCGCCGCCGAGCCGGCTCACGGAGGACTCGACCAGCCAGGGCAGCAGAGCCGTGACGCCGATCAGGAGCAGCACGACGCCACCGATGACCTGCTGCTGGTCGAAGGGCTCGTCCTCGGAGTGGCCCATCAGGGGGGTGAGGAGGGCGAGACCGGCCAGTGAGGGCAGGACTCGCCACCACAGCCGACGCTGCGGTGGTCCGGCGGTGCGGACCACACCGAGCGGTTCGATGACCACGCCACGCATGGCGAAGAGGGTCACCGCGACCGAGGCGACCGGCACCGCCAGGATGACCAGCAGGCCGAGGAACGGGCTCAGGTGCACGTCGGACGCGAACAGCCCGGTGTCGAACACGCCGACGTCGTCGGCGAACCGGCGTCCGGCGAAGAAGAGGGCGAGCCCGACGGCGAGCCCGAGTACGGTGCCGCCCAGCGCCTCGCCCGCTGCGATCCTGCGGGTCGTCGCCGCGTCCGCGCCCACCAGGCGCAGCGCGGCCAGCCGCCGGTCGCGACGTTCACCGCCGAAACGGACCGCGGCGGCGATGAAGACGGCCACCGGCACCAGCAGCACGACGAGGATGATCATCGTCAGCAGCACGAGTACGGGGTCCCAGGGCTGTTCCTGCGGGGCGTTGCCGAAGCCCTTGATCTGCTGGACGAAGTCGTCGCCCGGCTTCATGGTGTCGTCACCCGCGTAGTAGACGAGGTCACGCGAGCCGAGCAGGCCCTCGTCCCCGACGGTGCCGACCCGTTCGTAGGGAAGCCGGGGTGCCAGAAGCCCGCCGTCGGCGGAGTCGAGCAACGCGGCCAGCGCAGGGGAGAGCACCATCTCGCCGGGACCGGGGAGGTGGCTCACTCCGGGCGGCAGCGGGGCGTGGTGGCCTTGGGGGCGCACCAGCCTGCCCCACACGCTCTTGTCCCGGAAGACGCTCTCGGCCTCCCCGATGAGCAGGGTGTCGTCGCCGGCCTTCTCGGCCGTGACGTAGGTGCTGCGCGCGTCCCCCCGGTGCTCGCGGGCGTCGAGGGCGTTCGGGACGGCGGTGGCGAACAGCAGCAGGGCGACGCCGAGACCGACGCCCACGGAGGTCAGCAGGGTGCGCATCCAGCCCTCCCGGCCGCCGGTGACGGAGAACCTCGCGCCCGTCAGGAGGTCCTGCGTCCAGGTGGTGCCACGGCTCATGCGGCACGCTCCGCGGTGCGGGACCGGCCGTCGCGTACGACGACCTCACGGTCGGCGTAGGCGGCGACGCGGGCCTCATGGGTGACCAGGACGACGGCGGCGCGTGCCGAACGAGCGGCGTCGGTGAGGAGCCGCATGACGCGTTCGCCGTTGACGGAGTCGAGGGCGCCGGTGGGCTCGTCGGCGAAGAGCACCTTCGGCCCGGTGACGAGCGACCGGGCGACGGCGACCCGTTGCCCCTGGCCTCCGGACACCTCCCCCGGCCGCTTGTGGCCGAGGTCGGCGACCTCGAGGCGTTCCATCCACGAGCGCGCGGTGTCCTCGGCGTCCTTGCGCCTGACCCCGTTGAGGCGCAAGGGCAGCGCGACGTTCTCGACGCAGGTCAGTTCGGGCACGAGCTGCCCGAACTGGAAGACGAAGCCGAAGTCGCCGCGGCGCAGGGCGCTTCGCGCGGCATCGCTCATCGCGGACAACTCGCGTCCGGCGTAGGTGATGGTTCCCGAGTCCGGGGTGACGATGCCGGCGAGGCAGTGGAGAAGGGTCGACTTGCCGGACCCGGAGGGGCCCATGAGCGCGACGATCTCGCCGGGACCTATGGCGAACCCCGCGCCGTCCAGGGCGGTTGTGGCGCCGTACGACTTGCGCAGGGCGACGGCGGCGAGCAGGGAATCCGCGGCGGTCATCCGCGTACCTCCTTGAGGAGGTTCCCGAGCGCGAGCCGGCACAGGCCGGCCGCGCACGGGAACAGGGCGTGTCCGCAGAGGATTCGGCCGGCGAGGACGCCGTACGGCATGCGGTGGGTCAGGGCCCGCATCAGGCTCGGGTGCCGGGCCGAGGGCAGGTCCCCAGGGGCCCGGGCGCTGCGTGGGGCGAGGGCATGCGAGCACTATACACATCACGTATACACGCGATGCATACGCCAGCGGAGGGCGGTCTGGACCCGGGTCCGGCTCCTGGAGCGCTGGGACGTCATGGGCCGGGGCGCGGCATCGGCGTTCCTCGGCGTGCGCGCGGGCCACCCCGGCTTCGCCATGATGGCGCTCGACAGCAGCGTGTTCGTCCGTGCCTCGACGGGCGAGACCGGCGTCGACGTGCTCGCGGTACGCCACCCGGACCGCTCCGCGAACGTCCGGCGGCACCTGGCGTCGATGGCTCGCAGTCCGTACGTCGACCGCGGGCTCAGGGAGCGGCTCGCGGCCTGGCTCGCGGGACGCTGAGGCCGGGGCCCCGGTCGCCCCGGCGACGCCCCGGCCCCGACCCGGCCCCGACCCGGCCGCTACTTGGCCATGCCCAGCGCCGTGTCCGTGGGCTTCGGGAGCAGGAACCCGTCGACGTAGAGGTCGACGTGCTCGTTGTAGAACGCGACCAGGCCCGCGATGCGGTTGGCGTGGATGGTCGGGAAGTCGTACCCCCAGGCGATGTCCTCGTGCGAGCCCGTGTCGCCGTCGAACGACCAGTAGCCGCTCGTCGTCCCCTTGTACGGGCAGCGCGTCACGGTGTCCGAGCGCCGCAGCCGCGCCCAGTCGACGTACATGCGCTCGATGTAGTAGCGGGTCGGGAGGCCGGTCTCGAAAAGCTTCACGCAGTTGGGCGCCTCCGCCAGCACGACCCCGTCCACCTCGACCCGGACGCCGCTCGACGAACGCAGCGCGTCCACCCGCGAGTAGGGGCTCCTGGGGTGCACGAAGACCGGCTCGTCCTCCTCGAACCAGAAGTCCACCGCGTCCCATTCGAAGCGCACGGTGCCGTGCAGGGCTTCCGGGGCGTCCTCCTCCCACACCCACGCCGCGCCCTCACGCGCCTCCGGGCCGATCCGCAGGGCGTGCCGCCGCGCGGAGCCCGCGCCGTGGTGCTCGCTGTGGTGCTCGTCGACGAGCACGCCGTCGACCAGGTCCTCGACCGGGATGCTGAACTGCGGGTAGGCCCGCCACTCCCAGACGTACAGGGCACGGCGGGTGTCGAAGACGACACGTCCCCCGACCAGCCCCCGGACCCTGCGCGGCACCGGCTCGACGTGCCCGACCGGGACGATCAGGCTCGGGTGCAGGACGCTCTCGTTCGCCATGGTGGTGACCTCGGTCCACTCGTTCCTCTTGCGGCGCCGCGCACGGCGTGTTCCGTACGGCGAACGGCCGCGGGCATCTCCCGAGGGGAGACCGACCGCAGGGCGGAACCGTGACATGCTCCGGCCTTGGGGGCTGACGGCGACGCGTGCCGGCCGGAGGCGGACGGCGGTGCCGGGTGGCCCCCGGTGTCCACAGCACCACCCCCGGCGAGGCGCGCAGGGGCATGCGTCCCCCCGCGTCGGCCGACCGCGTCAAACGCCCCAGGCCTCGGTGAACCTCAGGGGGTCGTGGAAGTACTCCCTGGACCACACGATCCTGCCGTCCTCGACGCGGAGCATCGCCATAAGGTCGAGCGCCTCCAGCACCTGGCCCTGCGCGTCGAGGATGTTGTCGGTCCTGTGCATCAGGACGACGTCCCCGTCGGCACGGACGCGGTGGACGTCGATGCCGAAGCCCTCGGCGCCGAGGACGTCCCGGGCGCGGCGCAGGTCGTCCAGCAGCGCGTCCAGGCTCTCCACCGGGTGGTCGTTGGAGGTGACCGACCGCCAGCTGACGTCGGGGTGGACGAACCGCTCACAGGCGGCGACGGCATCCTCGTAGGTGGGGCCGAAGGCGGCGCAGAAGTCACGCGCCACGTCCATCGGCGATGCGGTGCTCAATGCCTTACATCCTGTTCGTATCGGGCCGGGCGGCTGCCCAGGGCCCTTACTCCCATCCGGCGGAATCGGCTGCCCCCGGAACGGCGGTCGGCGCCCGCGGCACATCGCGCCGGGCAAGCGCGTACCGAAGGTGCTCCCAACTCGGCCTCACGGCCCGGAACCTGATGCTTCCCATGGCTCGGTAGGGCGGGCGCGCAGTTGACGCAAGGACCATACGCCATAATCGACCGGTCACCTATTCCGGTCGGCGCTCTGCTCGCATGATGAGACGCCACACCGCGCGCGGCGGACGACGGGTTCCGGCCGCACCCCTCCGCATCTGCTTGACGAATCAAGCACACCCCGGGCTCGATCGTACCGGGTCCGGGCACCAGGCCGTCCCGGTCGCCGGAATCGCGAAGGGGGCGCGCGCCGCCCCGTCGGTGTGACCGCCTGGCGATCGAACGTCTCCGCAGGAAACGGGACATGGCAGACGAATCAAGAGTCGCACAACGTCCGGTGGCCATCACGGGTGCCGGGACGGGCCTCGGCCGGCAGTTCCACGCCGACCCTTTGCGACATCACGGACGGGGCGGCGGTGGCGCGTTGGGCGAGCCGGGTCACCGCAGCCGTGGGCACCGCGGGGCTGGACGTGCTCGGGCCCGAAGAGCATGGAAGCCGGTGGGACGACCACCGAGCAGGCGGTGGCGGAGCTGACGGAGCTGATCGACACGACGCCGCTCCCGGCCCTGATCCCGGTGGGCGAGGAGGCCAGGGAGTCCTCCGCATGGTGCGGACTCCCCGCGGCGGAACTCGACGCCCTGCGCCGGGAGCCGGCCGGCCTGACCGAGGGCTGAACCGCGCCCCGCACCGGAGCGCGGCTCGCCCGAGTGCGGCTCGCCCGAGTGCGGGCGGCACCGGAACAGGCCCGGCGCGCCCCTGGGGGTGCGCCGGGCCTGCCGCGTGCCCGTTACGGGTGTTCATCGGCCTTCCCGCCGTCCTGCTCCTCCTACGCGCCTACCACCAGATGACGGCGTATCCGTCGCCGCCGTCGAGGGCCGGCTGCAGGGCGACCAGGGCACCGTTGCCACCCGTGCCCGCACCCGCCGGACTGGGTTCGACGATGCCGTTCACCGCGGGCCGGCCACCCTGGCCCACCACGCCGCTGCTCACGGGAGGCTGGCCCGCCGCGCCCGGACGGGTCGTGCCGCTCCCCGAACAGGTACCCGTTCCACCGGGACTGGGAGTGGCCGTGAGCGAGCCGGCGTGTCCGCCGGTGCCACCGGTGGCGGTCGCCAGGGGCCCGCCGGGGCCGGACAGGGTGGTGGTCGTACCGCCGACGCCGTCCGTGGCGATCGTCGAGGAACCGGCACCTCCTTGGCCGATCGTCACGGTGTAGGGCGTGCCGGGCGTCACCAGTACGGCGCACCAGGCGAAGCCGCCGGCACCCCCGCCTCCACCGAGGACGAGAGGGACGCCGATTCCACCGCCGCCGCCCCCGGCGCCCCACACCTGGACGAAGACCTTGGTGACGTCGGCGGGCGGGGTGAACGTCCCGTTGGCGGTGAAGTCCACCAGGTCGTGGGGTGCGGCGCCGGCCCCGGGCGGACCCTGCGGGCCAGGGGGACCCTGCGGACCCGTACCACCGGGGTCACCCTGCGGTCCCTGCGGGCCGGGGGGACCCTGCGGACCCGCACCACCCGGGTCACCCTGCGGGCCGGGGGGACCCTGCGGGCCCGTACCACCCGGGTCACCCTGCGGTCCCTGCGGACCGGGAGGACCCTGCGGACCCGTACCACCGGGGTCACCCTGCGGCCCCGGCGGACCCTGGGGGCCCGTGCCACCGGCAGGGCCCGCAGGACCGGCAGGACCGGCGGGACCGGCGGGACCCTGCGGCCCGGGGGGCCCGGGAGGACCGGGGTGGCCGGGATAGCCGGGGTAACCGGGCCAGCCGTGGTGACCGTTATGTCCGTAGCCGGGACGACTCGGGCAGTACCCGGGGAAGTAGGGGAAGAGGAAGCACGGGTCGGCGAGACCGCTCCGGGCGTCGGGCTTCACGGCGCCCGCCTGACCGGCGTCGGCACCTTCCGCATGGGCGGCACCTGTCACAGCACTGGACGCAAGGGCCACGCCGGCGGCCATCGTCCACATCCGCAGAAGACCTCGGCGTCGCCGTTCGGACGCCTCAGACACGGCTATTCGGGACAACACGTCACCTCCAGGAAGGGGCTCGCGGGCGCGCGGCCGAAGCCGCTACCGGGAGAGGGAACCGTCAGGGACAGCGGCGAGCCCACAGCAAGAATCGCCCTGGGTAATCAGGTGTGCACATTCAGTAGCCGAAGCGGGTGACGGGACGCCGCATTCCCCGCACGGAGCGCCCGCCGGGCAACCGGCGGCAACGGGCGGCCCCCGAGTCGCGCCAGGGGTCCTGACCCACAACGAGGCCCCGTGAGGCCGCCGTTGCCGCACCCCCTCCCCCGCACCACATATTCGTTCGCAGAACCTAGGAGCCCTAGGTTAGAGTGAAGCCTCCTAGGAAACAGGAGGGCGCATGGCACGAGCCGGACTGACGGCGGAACGGGTGACGGTCGCGGGCGCCGAACTGGCGGACGAGGTCGGCCTCGACCACGTGACCATGTCCCAGGTCGCCCGGCGGCTCGGTGTCAAGGACGCCAGCCTCTACACCCACGTCCGCAACCTCGAGGACCTGCGGGGCCGCATCGCGCTCCTGGCCGCCGACGAGAAGACCATCCTCATCGCCGAGGCCACCGCGGGCCGCGCCGGCAAGGAGGCGCTCGTCGCATACGCGAACGCCTGGCGCACGTACGCCCACCGGCACCCCGGCCGCTACACCGCGACGCAGACCCCCCTGCGGATCGACCCCGAACTGGCCGCCGCGGCCCCCGGACCACGACGCGCCGTCGAGCTGACCTACGGCATGCTCCACGCCTACAGACTCGCCGAACCCGACCTCACCGACGCCGTACGGCTCCTGCGCAGCACCTTCCACGGCTTCGTCGCCCTGGAAGCCGCGGGCGGCTTCGCCCACCGGCGCTCGCCGGAACACTCCTGGCTCCGCGCCCTCGACGCCCTGCACACCCTCCTGGAGCACTGGCCCCAGGACCAAGACGGAGAAGCAGCCCCATGACGACGACCGACCCGACCACCGGCACCCTGCGGGTGGACGGCGCCACCCTGCACTACGAGGTACGTGGCCGGGGCCCCCTCCTGCTCCTGGTCCCGGGAGGCACCGGCGGTGCCGCGACCTTCGAGGACGTCGCCGACGACCTGGCCGCCGAGCACACCGTCGCCACCTACGACCCCCGCGGCATGTCCCGCAGCACCCTCGATGACCCGGACGCCGAGCAGCACGTGGCCGAGCACGCCGACGACGCGCTCCGCCTCCTCGACCTGCTCTCGCCCCACGCGCCCGCCCACGTCTTCGGCGCCAGCTCCGGCGCGATCACCGCGCTCCACCTGCTCGCCGCCCACCCCGAACGCGTCGCAGGCCTCGTGGCGCACGAACCGCCGGTCGTGGAGCTCCTCCCCGACGCCGACGAACACCGGGCGCTCGTCGCCCGCGTCCGGGACACCTACCGCGACCAGGGCCTGATGCCGGCGATGGCGGCGTTCGCCGAGGGCATGAGGAAGGACGACGACGGCAGCGGCCCGGCACCCGCCATCGAGCTGCCCCCGCGAGCGGCGGCGCGGGTCCAGCGGACCGCGGTCAACCTCCCTCTCTTCGTCGGACGCGTCGTCCCGGCCTTCATGGCGTACGTCCCCGACACCGACCGCCTCAAGGCGCTGTCGGACCGGATCGTCCTGGCCGCGGGTGAGGACTCGCGCGGCGAACTCCCGCACCGCGCCGTCGCCTCCCTGGCCGAGCGCCTCGGCACCGGGCTGCGCCTCTTCCCGGGCGGTCACGTCGGCCTGACCACGCATCCCGCCGAGTTCGCCGCGCGCCTCCGGGACGTGCTCGGCGGCCGGTAGGCCCGGTCCGGACCCGATCGGGTGCGGTGGGGCTGCGGGGCGGCCGGGGCGGCTGTTCGATGGGCGGCAGCAGTCCCCGGCCCGCTCCGGCGCCCCGGCCCCGGCGCCCGGCGGGGCCGTTCGTACGGGCCGACGGCCGGGCAGGTGGTGCATCGTGGCACACAAGGACGCTCCCGCCGGCCTCGACACGGTCGCCGACGAGTTGTACCGGCTGCCGCCCACCCGTTTCACCGCCGCCCGCAACACCCACGCGCAGGCAGCCAGGAAGGCCGGCGACCGGCCCCTCGCCGACCGGATCGCCGCCCTGCGCAGACCCACCACCTCGGCCTGGGCCGCCAACCTTCTGGCCCGTGAACACCACGAGGAGACCGGCGCCCTCCTCGCGCTCGGCGAAGCCCTGCGCCTGGCCCACCGGAGTCTCGACGGGGAACGACTGCGCCTGCTCAACCGCCGGCAGAGGGAACTCGTACGCGCGCTGTCCCAGCAGGCCGGACGGCTCGCCGCAGATGCCGGGCACCCCCTCACCGCCCAGGCCGTGCAGGAGGTCGAGGAGACCCTGCACGCCGCGCTCGCCGACCCCGACGCCGGCGCGGCGTTCGCCGGAGGCCGCCTCACCAAGCCGTTGTCGGCGACCTTCGACATCGCGGGCAGCGCCGCGACCGCCCCCGTACGCGAGCCGGCCCGCCGCCCGCCGGACAAGGAGCCGGCGAAGAGGCAGGCGAAGAAGGCCGCGAAGGCCGTCGCCGACGAGGAGCGCGCCCGCCGCGCGGCGGAGCGCCGGCACCGGCGCGAAGAGGCCGCACAGGCCGGACGGCAGGCCCGCCAGGCCGAACGGGAGGCCCAGCACCGGGAGGCCGACGCCGCGGCCGCCCGAGCGGACCTCGACGCCGCCGAGCGCCGCCGCACCGAGGCGCAGCACCGCCTCGACGAACTGCTCGGGCAGGTCGAGGACGCGGAGCGGGCCCTCAGCGCGGCCCGCGACGACCAGGACCACGCACGTAACCGGCACCGCAACGCCGGCAAGGCCGCCCGTGACGCCCGTCGCCGGGCCGGCGAGGCCACCGCCCACGCCGAGCGGCTGGCCGGAGCGCTCGGGAACGGGTCCTGAGGGGAACGCGGGGACTCAGCCGGTGGGCCCGGGCCGGACCGGGCGACGCGCCCCGGTATCCCGGGCCCGGATCGCGAACGGCCTGATCGCGAACGGCCTGATCGCGAACGGCCTGATCGCGAACGCCCGGATCACGAGCGGCCGCCGAACTGCCAGGGGTGGACCTCGATTTCGGCGTACGCGCCGGCCGTCAGGACGGCACGCGCGGTATCCGGATCCGCCGCCCGGACGAGCGCGGCGGTGCCCAGCCATGTGCTGCCGTCGTCCGACAACAGGGGCCCGTACGCGATGAGTTCGTCCTGACCGTCCGGCACGACGAGGTCGGCGCCGCGCCCCTCACCGAGACCGAGCACCAGGTAGCGGCTGCCGCCGGTGCGGCCGCCGGGGAAGTCCCACATGGTGCGCCCCAGGAGGTTGCGCCACCGCCTCAGCAGCACGTCCCGGTAGACGCCGGCCTGGTGACCGGGCTCGTCGAAGGCGAACGCGCGGGCCGCCGTCGGGTCCGGCAGGTCGACGATGTGCACGCTGCCGGTGGGCTCCCCGTCCTCGGCGGTGAGGGTCGGGCCGCGGGCGATCATCTCGCGCTCGAAGCCGTCCATGTAGGACCAGTGCGCTTCGAGCAGTTCCTGACGCAACGTCAAAGAGTCGGCCCGGTCGCGGTGGTAGCAGAAGAACTCCATGCGCCCACCCTCCACCACGGCGCGGGGCTCCGGCGCGGCATTTACCTCCGCTACCTCCGCCCGCGGGGCGGACACCGGCTCATCCGCGGCCGGTGCCGCCGTGGCCGGGCGCCGGGGACAGCGCGGCGTCCAGGAGGATCTCGGCGGCCGCCCTCGCCGCGTCCGCCGCTTCGGGGTCGGCGTCCATGCGCGCCGAGACGGCGCATCCGTCGTAGAGGAGGTGCAGACGGCGTGCCAGGGTCTCCGGATCCGGGACGCCGGCCTGGCGGGCGAGGTCGGTGAACAGGGCGCGCACCCATGCCCGGTAGTCGCGGGAGGCCCGTTCCGTGCCGCTGCCGACCTCGGCCTCGGCGCTCGCCGCGATGAAGGCGCAGCCGCGGTGGCCCGGGCCCCTGAACGACTCCGACTGCGCGTCGAAGACGCCGAGGAGCCGGTCGCGCGGGGTCTGGCAGCGTTCGAGGAAGGCGAGGATGCGCGCGGTGGTGGCGGCGTGCCGCGACTGCAGGTAGGCGTGGACGAGTTCGTCCTTGCTGCCGAAGGTGTTGTAGAGGGAGGCCTTGGCCACTCCGGCCCGCTCGATGACGCGGTCGACGCCGACCGTCCGCACGCCCTCCGCGTAGAACAGTTCGTCGGCGGCGGTCAGCAGGCGTTCGCGCGCCGAGGGCCTGGCCCGGGTGTGCGCTCGCCGTCCGCTTGCGCTGTCGGCAGCCATCGCGACCTCCTCCTCACCGGTCACCGGTACTCGACCGTTCCCCGGGAGCACCTTAGGCAATGCCGGGTCGTGACCGGCTGCCGCGCCGTTCGGTGAGCAGTCCGGTCAGGGCCAGCAGGGCCAGGACGATGACGGCCGCGCCGTACTCCCGGGCGGTGGCCAGCAGGCCCCCGGCGTGGACGACGAGGTAGCCCGCGACCACCGCCGGCACGCCCATGCCCAGGTAGGACACGACGTACAGCAGCGACAGCACCCCGGAACGCTCGTGGGCGGCGGTCAGCGGCATGACCGTGCGGATGCCGCCCTGGAAGCCGCCGCCGAAGCCGATCCCCGCGAGGGCGGAGCCCGCGAAGAACAGGGCGGACGAGCCGTTCTGCACGGAGACCAGGGTCAGGGCGACACCGGCGACGAGGGCGCCGATGCCGGTGAACATGACGCCGCGCGCGGGTGCCGCACGCAGCACGAGGGTCGCGGCGGCGGCCACTCCGGCCAGGACGAACAGGGCCAGCCCGCCGTACACGGCCGACGTGGAGTGGGTGAGGGTCCGTACGAGCGACGGGCCCAGGGAGGCGTAGAAGCCCGTGAGGGCCCAGACCGCGAAGAGGACCGGGGCGGCGTTGAGGACCGCGCGCCGCACCGTCCTGGGGAGCCTGACGTCCGGGACCAGCGCGGCCAGGGCGCCCGGGCCGGGCGTGAGGGTCTCGCGCATCAGGACGACGCCGAGTGCCTGCACGGCCATCACGACGAGGAGCGCCAGGTACACCAGGTGCGTCGGCGCGGGCAGGTACTGGACGAGGAAGGCCGACACCAGCGAGCCGGTGGCGGTGCCGAGACCCGGGGCGAGGGAGTTGGCGACGGTCCCGCGGCGGCGGTCGATGTCCATCATCCCGGCACCGATCGCGCCCAGCGCGGCCCCTGTCGAGAGTCCCTGGACGACCCGGCCGACCATGAGTTCCGGCACGCCGTGGGCGGTGGCGAACACCACCATCGCCGCCGCCTGCGCGGTGAGGGCCGCCAGCAGGACGGGCCGGCGTCCGAGGTGGTCGGACAACCGGCCCAGGGTGAGCAGCGAGACCAGGACGGCGATCGCGTACACCCCGAACACCAGGGTCGTCGTCACGGGGCCGAACCCCCACTCCGCCTGGTACACGGCGTACAGCGGGGTGGGGGCGCTGGAGCCCGCCAGGAAGGACACCACGATCGAGGCGAGCAGGTAGAACGCCACCCGCGGCGGCAGCACCCCCTTGCGGGAGCTCCTCGACGCCGGTACGGCGGGGGCCGCCCGCGGGCCGCCGGGACGGCCCCCGGCCCGAAGGGCCCGGACGGTGCCGCCGTCCTGCGCGGTGCATTGCTCGGACATACCGCCGTCCCCTCGATCGAGTAGACAGGTCTGTTCAATTTCGCTGCACAGACCTGTCCAACGCCGTCGGGAGGCGTTTCCTTCCCCGGGTACGCCCAGTGACGGGCGGCGCCGCGGCGACCCTCCGCCGCGGCCGTGCCGCAGCCGTGCTCAGGAGCCGGCGGGTCCCTGACCGTTCACGGCGAGCGCCCGCTCCAGGAGAGCGGGGTCGCCCAGTGACATCGGGTGGGCCAGGCCGTAGAAGACGGCGCCGGTCGCCTCCGCGATGGTGGCGTCCGTCAGCGAGGCCTGCGCGAGCTGCATCATGCCCCAGCGCTGCTTCCGCACCTCCTCGGGCACCTCGGCCCCCTCGATCGCGTCGCGGAGCGCGGCGTCCGAGCCGGCCGACACGGCCCACACGGCGTCGACCGCCACGTCCTGCAGGGCGAAGAACCCGGTGGCGGGCGCGGCGAGGTCGACTGGCCCGTTGAGGTACTCGGACAGGCAGGAGGCGTGGAAGGCGGCGGACGTCATGCCCTGGGCGTAGGTGGCGTTCAGGGACGCCACCGAGTCGCCGACGCTCACCAGACGGGACGGGTAGCGCGACAGCCCCGTGAAGTCACGGCGCCGGCTGTCCGACTGGTGGAAGTTGAGGACGGCCCGGGTGACGGCACCGCCGGTCACCTCTCCGAACGGGTACGGCAGCTTCTGGCACAGCGCGCGGAACTCCTCGATCGTCCGTGGAGCGCGGCCGTCCGCGTTGGTCGTCAGCCCCACGAGCCACTGGCCGCCCTCGACGGGCTTGACCAGCGCGACGGCCAGGCCGTCGGGCCCGGGCGGCAGGGTGAAGCGCGCGCCCGTGAAGAAGGGCTCCTCCGCGTGCCGGCCGGTCCGCTCGAAGAGCGCGGTCGCGTAGTGGACGCCGGTCTGCATGCGCCGCAGCGGGGGCTTGTCGAAGCCCGCCCGCTCGACCCATTCCGGCGCCTTGCTGGACCGTCCCATCGCGTCCACCACGAGCTCGGCGGGCAGCGTGCCGGCGACGCCGTCGACGGTGTGGCGCACGCCGGTCACCCCGCCGTCGTCGTCGAACTCGAGGCCCGTCGCCTGCGCCGTCAGGGTCTCCACGTTGGGCAGGGCCAGGACCCGGCTGCGGATGCGCGACTCCAGGAACGGGCGGGTGCAGAAGAGGAACTCGGTGTCGCCGACGCGCAGTTGCTCCTGGCCGTCGACGTACATGGTCGTGCGGTCGGGCCGGAGGAGGACGCCGCCCAGTTCCCGCGCCTCCTGCGTGAAGCCCGGCAGCCAGCGCTCCACCTGCGCGAGCCCGCCGGGCTGCAGGCCGTGCACCTGGGCGTCGTGGGCGACGCCGGCGCGGGAGCGCCCGTCCACGTTCGTCGTGTCGCGCTCGACGATCACGACCTTCCGGGCGTGGTCCGCGAGGACGCGGGCGGCCAGCAGTCCGGCGACACTGCCTCCGAGCACGCACACCGTGTCGAACAGCACGGGGGGTCGTTCGGGCAGGTCCGTACGGACGATCGTGTCGAACACGGTGATGGGCGAGACAGCCACAAGTTCTCCTTGCCCCCCGATGGCGACGTGCGCCATCCCCGGGCTTCTCTCCGTGGCCGGCCACAGGCTCGGCCACTGCGGTGTGCAAGAGCATTGGTGCGGATCGGCTACCGCGCCCGGGCGGGGCCGGCGCCGCTCGGGGAGGATGCCGCCCCCGAGGCGTTCGCCGGTTTCCGCCGTCCCGGCCCGGTACGCCGGTAGGACTCCTCGCCGTACTCCTGGGTGTGCGCGGGCAGGACCGCAGCGGGGCCGGTCGGTAACGCCCGGGCGGCGTGGGGCGGGACGGCTTCGGTCGACATGGTTCGAGCTCTCCTTCCCACCCCGGCACGTACGGGGGTCGCCGCACCCGGCCGCGACCGACGCGCGACGGAGCACAGGAGGGATTTACTTGACACGGCAAGCATATACCCAACCCGCCTGCTCTCCCGCCGCGTTGAGGGGGTGTGACACACCCCCTCTCGACGCGGCGGCACACCGCCGGCGTCTGCTGCGCCGCACACCCGGCACCGCCACGGAGGAGGAGCCGGGTCGGCCATCGACACCCGGCCGGGCCGGCCCGCACCCGCCGACGACGTCGTGGGCATCGCGCCCCGACGCCACGGAGGCCGACGAAATCCGCCGCGCTCCGCCGGGAGCGCCCGCCGGGAACCACCTGGTCACGTGCCGGAGCTCACCACGAACGGCGCCGCCCCCACCGCGCCCGGGAGGGGACGGCCCGCGCCCGTCGCAGTGGCAGCGTCAGACGACCCATGTGGCCGCCCGGGAGCAGGGGCATTTGACGCATGCGGCCGCCGGGAAGCGACTGAGACAGTGGCCTGGGCCGCCGGAAGCCGCACTGATCTGCGCTTTCCTCCGTCCTGATCACCCTGCGCACTCCGTGTCACCCGGCGGCACCCCGCCCGTGCCACCGAAGGCGGTCCGCACACCGAGGGCCGCCGGCGGGTGCGCGGGGCCGTGCCCGATACGGGCCGCCTGGCATCGCGGGGGGATGCCAGGCGGCCATATAAGGAAGAGACAATGGCTCCACTCGTCGATGAACCCATGGCCGACACGCGTGACATGTACATGGCTCACACCGCGATGCGCCGGGAGTTCAGACTGCTTCCCGAGCTCATCCGGTCCGTCACGCCCGGCGACACCCGGCGCGCCGAGGTCGTCGGCGCGCACGCGGAGCTGGTGTGCCGGATCCTGCACACGCACCACGAGGGCGAGGACAAGCTGCTCTGGCCCAAGCTGGCCGAGCGGGCGGGCCTGGACGCGGAAGCCATCGTGCCGATGATGGAGCAGCAGCACCACGCCATCGAGGAACTGCACGCCGAGGTCACCGGACTGCTCAGGGGCTGGGTCCCGACCGCCCAGGGCGGCGAGCAGCTCGCCGAGGCGTTCGAGCGGCTGCTGACGGTGCTCATCCAGCACATGGCGCTGGAGGAGAAGGAGATCCTGCCGCTGGCCGCGAAGCACGTCACCGCGGCGGAGTGGCACCAGCTGGGCGAGCACGGCATGCAGAACACGCCGAAGAAGGACCTGCCCCTCGTTTTCGGGATGGCCATGTACGAGGGTGACCCCGAGGTCGTCAAGGCGGTCCTGGCGACGGCCCCGCTGCCGGTCCGGATCATCGTCCCCTTCCTGGGGCGCCGCCGGTACGCGTCCCACGCCCGGCAGGTCCACGGAACGGTCAGGCCGCCCCGCATCGGCTCCTGAGGCGTCCGGCCGGCACGCGGGCCCGGGCAAGGCCGTGTCCTCGCCGTAGGGAGCGGGAACCCGGGACCGGCACGCGGCCGCACCGCCCGGCGACCGGACCGCCTTCGCTGCCGGCCTCGGCCCGGGCGGCGGCCCCCCGGTTCGCCGGGCCTTCCGCCCACGGGGCACGCGGGCCTGCGGAGTTCCCGAAGAGACGTGCGGCCGGCTGCGGGCTTCCTGCACGTCCCGGGCAGCCGCGCGCGTTCGCCTTCTCCATCCGCCGGCCGGGCCCGGCGTCCGGAGCCCGCACGGGCGCGCCCCGGCAAGGGGACGTCGGCGCAACGGTTTTCGGGTGCGGGGTCCGACCCGGCCGAGGTGGCACGACCACCGGTCCGCGCACGGCGGCACGGCACGGCGCCCCCTTCGCCATGATGTGCATGTATTGACCAACAAATGTGAAGAATGTCGCAATCACGCCGTTTCGTGTTTGCGGGTGTCCCCCGCAATGTCTGCGGGTGCCCCGTATTCCCGGCCGTCAGGGCCGTCGACGGCCGCTGCCCGGCCTACGGTGGCCGCGATGGGGTTCCCCGTGCGGACCGCGCCTGATGCGGAAGCGCCGCCGGGCCCCGGGGAACCGGGCAACTCCGCACAGTTCGCGAGGACATCGTGATCGAAGCATTCTGCACAGACATCCAACCGCCCGCCGAGCGCGCCGAGTACTGGAGGGACGCCGTCCAGCGGGCGTTCACCCGGCTGGACATCCGCACCGCGGAGACGTCAGGGCTCCACGGGGCGATACGCCGGACCTGCCTCGCCGGCGTCCAGGCCGGCTTCCTCGAGGCGAGCCGCCAGCAGATGGCGCGCACCGCGCCGCTCATCGCCGCCGACGGCGACGGCTCGCTCATGGTGAGCCTGCAGCACAGCGGCGGCAGCGTCGCGGTCCAGGACGGCCGGGAGACGCTGCTGTCCGCCGGCGAACTCGTCATCCTCGACAGCCGGCGGCCCTACGTCCTGGACTTCACCGGCCCGGTCCGGCAGCACGTGGCCACGGTCCCGCGGCAGATGCTGGACCTCCCCGACTCCCTCCTGCGCCTGGCCACCGGCCGGGCCTATTCCCCCGGGCACGGGATCGGCGGGGTCCTCGCCTCATACGTCGACGGGCTGGTGACCACGACGGAACACTGCATCTGCGCGCAGGACGCGAGCCGCTTCCTGCGCCAGGGCATCGTCGACGTGCTGACCGCCCTGGTCGCGCTGGAGGGGACCACCGGGGAGCAGTCCGCCGCGGAGCGGGCCCTGCTCCAGCACGTCCGCGCGTACATCCGCGGCCACCTGGACGACCCCGCCCTCTCCCCGGCGTCGGTGGCGGCCGCGCACCACATCTCCGTCCGCTACCTGTACCAGCTCTTCCAGGACGAGCCACTGACCGTCGGCCGCTGGATCAGGCGCCTCAGGCTGGAGGCCTGCCGCAGGGACCTCGTCCGGCCGGAGTTCGCCGGGCGGACCGTGGCGGCGATCGCGCACCGCTGGGGCTTCGCCAGCCACGCCCACTTCAGCCGCACCTTCCGGGCGGTCTACGGCCTCTCCCCCGCGGAGTGGCGGCAGGCCGGTGGCCTGCAGGCCACGCCCCTGCAGGCCACCGCCCACGTCCCCCGGCCGACCTGACAGGTCATCAATCCTGCGTCAGCTGCCCCGTGTCCTCACGCCGGGCCTCACCGGCGGGCCGGGGCAGCGCGGCCGCGGCCGGCTCCTCCACGCGGGTCAGCGCGACCATCGCGAGATCGTCGGCCGGAAGCGCGCCGGCGTGCTCGACGAGGTCCCGGAGGATCTCCCCCAGCGCGTCCGGCAGGCGATCGTGGTGGGCCGGGCCCTGCCGCACCCACCGCCACGCCGTCGCGCGGTCCAGCAGCGGGTAGCAGTGCCCGGCGGCGTCGCGGGCCTCGACGAGCCCGTCGGTGTAGAGCAACAGGGTGTCTCCCGCGACCAGTTCGAAGCACTCCTCGACGGCGCCGCACTCCCGCAGGGCACGCAGTCCGAGCGGGGGCGAGGGACAGCCCGCCACCAGGGCGACGTTCCCCCCACGGGCCCGTACCGGCGGCGGATGCCCGTGGTTGACCAGGCGGGCGAGCCGCTCGCCGTCGCGGACCTCCAGCAGCAGCGCGGTCACGAAGCGTTCGTCGGTGTCGCGGGCGCCGTCCTCGCTCTCGGCGAGGTGGCGCAGGAAGCTCTCCTCCAGGCGCGCCGACAGCTCCGTCAGGTTCGCGGCGCGCGGCGCCCATTCGCGGAACGCCCCGAGCACGGCGGCGACGTCCTCGAAGGTGGGCAGCCCCTTGCCGCACACGTCGCCGATGATCAGACGCGTCGTCCGGCCGTTCCGTGAAACGGCGTAGAGGTCCCCGCCGACCTGTCCCCGGCCCCCGCAGGCCCGGTAGACGGAGGCGAGCCCCAGTGCGCCGATGCGCTCGGGGAGCGGCCGCAGCAGGGTGCGGCGCACGGTCTGCGCCACGGCACGCGCCCGCGCCGCCCCGTGGCGGTGGCGGTCCTTCACGCGGCCCATCACCATCGCCACCACCCCCGCGGTGACCAGGGAAGCGAGTCCGCAGGCGAGACTCGGATGCGAGTACAGCGGCAGCGTCACGCAGACCGCGCACAACGCGAGGATCCACACCACGCCCCCCGCGACGGCCAGGTGCCGCATCGGCCGCCCGTCGTCCGGCTCCTCCTCGAACTGTTCGATGTCCGGCATCGGCGTCACTTCCTCAAGGTCCGTGCGCGGGGCCGGGATCCGGCGGATCCACGAGGGTCCCGGACCCGCGCGGTGGCGTCCCGCTTGTGAGGGACACCTCCGACCGTAGGAGGACTCGCTCCGGGCACCTTGCCCCGTTGTGCACTGTCCCTTGCCCACCCGTGCAGTGGCCGCGCACCGCGCCTCGGGGGTGGTCCGCCGGCGGCGCCTAGCGCTTGGCCAGGCCCGTCAGGGCGTCGCGGAGCGCCGCGCGCGAGGTGATGCCGAGCTTGGGGAAGACCCGGCCCAGGTGGCCGCCCACGGTCCGGGGCGAGAGGTAGAGCCGCTCGGCGATCTGCTTGTTGGTCAGACCGGAGGCCGCGAGGTGGGCGATCTCGAGCTCCTGCGGGGTGAGGCCGACAGACTCGGGGCCGTCGGCGCGCTTGACCATCCAGCCGGTCGCCTGCAGGCTGCGCTTCGCCCGCTCCGCCCACGGGTGGGCGCCGAGTTGCTCGAAGGTCGCGAGCGCCGCGCCCAGCGACGCCCTGGCGTCGGTGGTCGAACGCGCCTTGCGCAGCCGCTCCCCGTAGGCGAGGGTCACGCGTGCCAGGTCGAAGGGCCACTGCTGCACGCCGGGGTGCGACAGGGCCCGTTCGAACAGCTCGATCGCCTCCTCGTCCGCCTCGGCGGCCATCGCGGCGGACGCGTCGACGTGCAGGGCCCTGCGCGGGGAGAGCGCGGCGATCCCCGCGTGCCGGGCGGCGGCCGCGTGGGCGGTGGCCTCCGCCGGGCGCTGGGTGCGTACCGCCGCCTCCACCACGTCCCCGACCACCAGCAGCGCCACGGGGGTGTACGGGGCCAGCTCCCCGGGCGGGCTGATGGCGACCGCGTGCCGGTAGGCACGCTCGAAGTCGCCCTCCGCCTGGGCGACGAGCACCCGGATGTGCTCGGCCAGGGTCACCACGTGGTGCGCGCCACGGGACGTCCCCCAGGCGGCCATCGAGTCGGCCGTCTCCTCGGCGGTGCCGGTTTCGCCGCGCGCCGCCGCGACGACGGCCTTGTAGTAGAGGAAGTACCAGGAGACGGCCTCGAAGGCGTGCTCCCTGCACAACCGCAGCCCCTCGTCAGCGAGTTCGGTCGTGTCGTCCCACCGGCCCGAGAGGAACGCGTCCGTGCACAGCAGCGGGAGGGTGGCGATCTGCCTGCGCCCCTGGGACGGTACGCGCGAGACGGCGTCGCGCACCGCGGAGAGCCGGTCGGCGGCGATGCTCGCGGTGCCGATCCGCGTGATCCGCGACGGGGCGGTCTCCTGCGGCAGGCCCGCGATGAGCTCCTCCAGGCCGGCCAGCGCGGGCAGCGCGGTGCGTGCCGGATCGCCCTGGGTGGCGACGTTCACCGCCAGCAGGCGGGGCGCGTCAGGCCCGAGCCGGTCCAGGATCTTGTGGAGGGGCGTCCACAACTCCTCCCGGCCGCCCAGGCAGCACAGCAGCAGCAACAGGTAGAGGGCCTCCTCCAGGGCCGGGTCGCAGGTCCCGTGCGGATGGTCGCCGTTTTCGATCGCGCCGAGGAGCATCTGGTGGGCGGTGTCGATGTCCCCCTCGCCGTCGAGCAGACGGTGGACGGCGACCGCCGCCGAGTACAGGGACGCGCGGTCGTCGGAACCGAAGCGACGGGCGTCCTCCAGGAGGCGGGAGGCCATGGTCAGTTCGCCGGAGGCGTCCGCGCGCAGGTAGGCGGCCGCGGCCAGGCGGCGGCCCCGGTCGGCGGCACCCGGGCTCAGGTGCGCGGCCTTGGTGAGCGCCCGTATCGCGGCGATGGCGTCGCCGCGCCGCAGGACGCGGTGGGCGGTGCCCTCCAGCAACGCGGCGACGTCCTCGTCCTGTTCGACGCTCGCCTCTCCCAGGTGCCACGCCCGCTGCTCGGGCCGGTCGTGCAGCACCTCGGCGAGTTCGCGGTGCACGCGGCGGCGCTCCGCGGAGGTCGACGCGTCCACGACCGCGGCGCGGAACAGCGGGTGCCGGAAGCTCAGGCGGTGGTGCAACTCCTCGATGAGGACGAGTCCGTCGCGCTCGGCCGCCTCGAGGTCGACCAGGTCGGCCCCGGCGCCGAGCCTTCGCGCGGCGCACTGCACGACGGCCAGGTCCCCCGTCCCCTCCAGCGCGGGCACCAGCAGCAGGCGCCGGGTCGCGGACGGCAGGTCCGCCACGCACGAACCGAAGACCTCGCGCAGACGGCGGGTGAGCGGCAGCGCGGCCGGCCGGCACTCCACCCCGGCGCGCTGCGGTCCGCTCAGGGCCGTCGGCAGTTCGACCAGGGCCAACGGATTGCCCTCGGCGGCGGTGACGACGCACTCCACGACGGGACCGGCGAGGTCCGGATGGCACGCGCCCGCCAGCAGCCGCGACGCGTCGTCGTCCAGCGGCAGGACCTCGTACTCGGTGCGCACTCCGGCCTCGGCGCACCCGCGGTGTCCCCGGCGGGCGGCGGCCAGGAACCTGACCCTGCTGCCCGCGAGCCGCCGGGCCACGAAGCCCAGCACGGCCGCACTGGCCCGGTCCACGACCTGCATGTCGTCCACGACCAGCAGGACCGGCGTCGTGGCGGCGGCGCGACGCAGTAGTACCAGGGCCGCGTTGGAGACGAGGTAGCGCTCGGGCGGCGGCCCGTCGCCGAAGCCGAGGGCCACCCGCAGGGCCTCGTGGTGCGCCCGGTCCAGGGCCTGCGGGTCCGCCTCCTCCCACAGCGGGAAGAGGAGCTGGTTGAGCGCCGCGTACGCCACGTCCCTCTCGGAACGCGTGCCCGCGGCACGCAGCACCCGGGCGCCGGCTGCCAGCGCCCGGGTGGCGAGGTGGCCGAGCAGCGCCGACTTGCCCACGCCGGGATCGCCGGACAGCAGCAGCGCACCGCCTGAATCGACCGAGCCGAGCAGCTCCTCGATGCGGTCCACGTCCGCCGCGCGGCCCACCAGCCCCTGGGGCGTGCCGTCGCCGACATCGGCCGTGTACACCGAGGATTGCATTCGAAGGTTTCTGGCTCTCTGGTTCGGCGGGGCGCGGACGCAAGCATTCTCACACGGCACGGATGGCGCACATGGGCCGGAAAGGGTGACTTCAGCCTCACGTCCACACCGGAATTCACTTTCCGTATTCCCGGTGTACGGACAGCCGATTTTCCTCATTCAAGACGCCGCGGTGCAGGTCAGCGTCGTGGAAGCCAGTGACTCAGGGCATTGATGAGCCGTTCCAGCGCGGGCACCTTGCTGGAGCGGTCCGTCACGACCGTGCGGCCGCCGAATTGCAGGGTGTACTGGAACATGTCCATTGCACCCATGTTCATCGTGAGGTCCGGGACGTCCTCCAGCGCCGGGTCGCCGAGCAGGAGCCGCAATTCCCTGAACCGGGCCGCGTCGGCCCGGCGCAGTACGGGTTCGCCCTTGTCCCTGGTGAACACGGCACCGTCGCCCCTGACCGTCACCTGCTGATGGACGCCCGCGAAGCCACCGCCGACGGTCATCACCACCAGTTTCTGTCCGGGTCCGTGAACGGGCACCGGTGTCGCGGTGCGGGTCGGCGAGGTCGGCGATGTCGGCCGGGACGGAGAGACGGAGGTGGAGGTGGAGGCCGACGCGGATGCCGGCACGGTCGGTGCGCCGGGCTCCGAGGACACGGAGGACACGGAGGAAGCGGTCGCGGTGACCGACGGACCGTCCGCGGGCGCCCCCGACGTCTCGCCGATGGTGAGGGTGCAGCCCGTGGAGCCCACCGCCCCGGCGACGAGGACCACGCCGGCCAGCAACGCCCTGCCCAGTGTCCGCACGGCTCTCTCCCCCGTCGGCCGACCGCCTCGACCCAGGCCTGGATACCACGGAATGACGTCCTCCGACCCCGGGCCGCCGCGGTCGCGTCCCCTCCGCCTGGGCCCGTCGGCCCGTCACCCGGTCGACCGCTGAGGGTGCGTCAGATGGCGCCCGGGGAGATTCTTGCGGCGGGAGCGGCGGCACGGGTCCGCCGCGGACGGACCGGAACGCCCCCGCCGGGCGAGGGCCTCAGACCCCGGCCAGTTCCGCGTTCGCGCGTTCCGTGACCAGGGTCAGCACGCGGCCGGTCACGGCGAGGTCCTCGGCCGGGATGCCGGCGTACAGCCGCGCGGAGATCGCCGCGGTCTCCGTGGTGGTGGTCCCGTACAGCCGCCGTCCGGCGTCCGTCAGCCGTATCCGGGACGCCTCCGCCGGATCCTCCTCCAGCAGCTTCGCGTCCGTCAGCTCCTCGATGACGCCGCGCACGACCGACTCGCCGGTCTTCAGCGAGCCGGTGACGTCGCGGACGAGCGCGTCCTGGCCGATGGCCCCGCCCGCGGCCACGACGGCCCGGAGCGCCACGTTCTGCTGGAACGTGACGCCGTGGCGGGTCAGCACCCCCTCCAGGAGGGCGCGCGCGGCGTAGTGCGCCAGGGCGATGACACGGCCGTCGGCCGTGGGTGCGGTGGTGGTCATGACTGCTCCTCGTCGTTCTCGGTGTACGGATCAAGAGGTGCGTCGATCAGGGTCGTCAGCTCGTGGATCAACTGCCGGGTGCGCGGGCCGTCCTGGCCCCCGAGCGGCTCCAGCAGCCGATCCAGCAGGCCCTGGACCACGTCGACGGCGCGTCGCGTGACGTCCCGCCCCTGCTCGGTGAGCGATAGCTGCATGGCGCGCGGGTCACGCGGGTCCCGGGTGCGGGTGACGAGCCCGGCCGTCTCCAGGGCCCGGGCGAGCTTGGAGACGTAGAGCGGTTCGAGTCCCGTGTGGTCGGCGAGCCGGCGCTGACTGGGACGCAGCCCGGAGCGCGACATGCCGTACAGCGAGGCCATCACCGCGTACTGGGCATGGGTCAGGCCCAGCGGCGCGACCGCCCGGTCGACGGCCACCCGCCACTTCATCGACAGGCGCCAGACCAGGAATCCCGGCGTGGCGCTCTCCGTTGCTGAACTCACGCCACATACGGTACATGGCTACTATGTACATGGCTACTATGTACATGGCCACTAAAATCTCGGGGGCTCCCGCCCGTTGAGGCACGCGGACGTCACACGCGGGCCCGCCGGGCCGAGTTCAGCCGCGCTGCGGGACGGTCCCCGGCTCCGGCGTCGTCGTCACCGGTCGCGTGCAGCCGACCTCCGGGACCTTGGCCATCCGCGTGCGGATGTGCAGCACGTCGCCGATGAACATGTCGTAGACCAGGACCCCGATGACACCGCCGATGAGGGGGCCCACGATGGGGACCCAGAAGTAGTCGCTGAAGGCACCGGGCTGCGAGCCCGGCAGGGCGAGTTCACCCCAGCCCATGGCCCAGGCGAACAGCCGCGGGCCGAAGTCGCGGGCGGGGTTGATGGCGTAGCCCGCGTTCGCGCCGTAGGACAGGCCGATCGCGGCGACGGCCAGGCCGATGACGACCGGGCCCAGGTAGACCCGCACGGCGGGGTTGCGCAGGTCGATGACGGCCATGATGAAGATGAGCATGAACGCCGCGCCGACGATCTGGTCCACGAGCGGGCCCCACAGGCTCCCTTGGAAGTACGGGGCCGGGACCGTGCCGAAGATCGAGAAGCTGGCGAGGGTGTGCCCGTCCGTCTTCGGTCCCTTCATCGCCCGGTCGAAGGCGTTGATCGCGTCGTGGTACACCACGTAGACCAGCACCGCCGCGGCGAAGGCGCCGACCAGTTGCGCGACCACGTACGGGACGACCTTGACCCACGGGAAACGGCGGCGCACCGCGAAGGCGAGCGTGACCGCGGGGTTGAGGTGGGCGCCGCTGACGCCGCCCGCGACGTACACGCCGAAGGTCACGGCCAGGCCCCAGCCGAGCACGGGCATCACCCAGTCCCCGGCGCCCACGAAGCTCGTGGTGGCTCCCGCGGTACGGCCGGAACCGGGCAGCGCCGCGACCGCCATGGCCGCCACGCCGCAGCCGAAGGAGACGAGGACGAACATCCCCAGGAACTCCGCGAGGCATTCGCCCAGCAGTCCCCCTCGGCGCCGGAGGCGCGAGGGGCTCACCAGGGGCGGGATCTCGACAGTCATGGGCCTCCCTAGGGACCGGGCGTCGGCGGACGTCTACGCGTCGGCGCCCGCGTGGTACTGGTACCGCGTGACCCAGTGCGGGAGGTCGCGCTCGAGGTCGCTGCGCTGCTGGAGTCCCGCCTCGAACAGGTGGCGTGCGACGTGCTGCTGCGCCGGACGGTTGGCCGCGGCCCAGAAGGCGTCCATCTGGTCCTTGAACTCCCCGTCGGGCCGCAGGGTGGCGACGTTGACGAAGTGCTTGATGTCCTTGATCGTCTGCAGGTCGAAGGAGGAGATCCGCGAGGCCAGTTCGTCGACGAAGCCGTCGAGCTCGGCGTCGGGGAAGGCACGGTTCAGGTAGCCGTACCTTTCGGCGAGGTCCCCGTCCATGTCGAGGCCGCCGAAGAGGATCTCGAAGGTCCGTCCGCGTCCGACCAGGGCGGGCAGACGGGTGGCGGGACCGCCCCCGGGGATGGCGCTCATGCCGATCTCGAACTGGCCGATGACGGCCTTCTCACGGCTGCCGAAGCGCATGTCCGTGGCGAGCAGGAACTCGCTGCCCGCGCCGCGCGCGATGCCCCTGACGGAGGCGATGGTCGCCATGGGGAGCTTGCTGAGCCGGGTGAGCAGCGCGGTGAAGGGGTGGACCTCCTCCGGGTGCGCCAGGACGTACTCCAGCTCCTCCTTGGCGGAGAGGTCGTAGTGCGCGATGAAGAACTCGGGGTCGGCGCTGTCGAAGACCATCACCGCGACACCCGACTGCTCCGCACGGGTGAAGACGGCGTCGAGCTCGCCCGTCATCGTCGAGTCGACGAGGTTGACGGGCGGGTTGTCGAAGGTCACGCGCCAGTAGGTGGGCGAGTGCTCGGCCAACGTGAACCGCGTCGGTGAGTCCATGGCTCCGACGCTAATCCCCGGCCGAAGAGCGGCAACCCGGCCGCGTCCGGCCGGGGTGCGCCGTGCCCCGCGGGCCCCGGCGGCGGCCGGGCCTCCGGGACCCGCGGGCGCCGGGTCACACTCTCGTGCGGACGAGGTCGATCAGCTTCGCCTCGGACTTCTTGTCGGCGTCCCGCTTGAGGGTGACGACCTGCAGGGTGCACTGCCGGCCGTCGACGGTGAACGCGGTCATCATCGACTCGGCGCCGTCGATGCCCGAACCCGCCGTGCCCGGGGAGCCGATGCTCAGTGTGACGGAGTGGTAGGTGTCGGGGTTCTCCCAGTTGCAGACGCTCTCGCCCACGCCGGAATCGGGATGACCGCCGTCGTTCTCCCCGATGACCGGCGTGACCTCCTCGGGCTTGAGCAGGGTGCAGGCGTCGATCTTCTTGCCGTCCGCCGACGAACCTCCGTCCGGGGCCGCTCCCTTCCCCTTCGCGGCGGAAGCGGTGGCCGCCGTGCCGGAGGCCGGCTTCGCGCCGGTGTCCGACGAGCCGCAGGCGGTCGCTGTGGCGGCGAGGAGCACCAGGCCGACGATTGCCAGAGGTGAACGCATCACTGTTGGGTCCTCCGATGGTGGTGCGAGGGGCGGAGCGGCACTCCGGCCTCGTGTCTCGGACCCAGAAGACGTCACCTCACGCCTGCCGAGTTGCGGCCCCCTGTCACAGGGGGGCAACCGAATGTCACCGCCCTGCGACAGGGCCGGGACTGTACCCCGGCCACCCCCTACGTGCCGGTTCCCGGGGCGGCCGTGTCCCCCGTGCCGGCGGCACGGGGGACACGGCCGCCCGATGGGGTGGTGCCGCGTCACACGGCCTCGGGCGCCTCCGCGGGGTGCGCCGGCGGGGCGATGAGGGAGGCCACGGGGTTCGTCACCGTCCGGCAGCGGGTCCACCGGGCGGCCTCGGCGTCACCCGGCGACGCGATCTCCGTCGGCTCCGTCGCCGGGGCCGCGGCGAGCAGCCCGCGGTCGCGGCAGAAGTCGTCGTCGTAGACCGTGGACAGGTAACGGTGCGGGCCGTCGGGGAAGACCGCCACGATGCGTGCCCCCGAGGAGTGGGTGCGCGCGGCCCAGCCGGCGACGAGGGCGACGGCACCGACGCTCCAGCCCCCCGACGCGTAGTGGGAGCGGGCCAGGGCGCGACAGGTGTGGACGGCTTCGGCCGGGGCGACCCAGTGCACCTCCGTGAACTGCTCGTACGCCACGTTGCGGGAGTGGATGCTGCTGCCGATGCCCCGGACGAGGCGGGGCCTGACGGGCTGGCCGAAGGTGATCGAGCCGACGGTGTCCACCCCGATGACGTGCAGGTCCGGGTTGACGGCGCGCAACGTGCGGCTGACACCCGCCGAGTGGCCGCCGGTGCCGACGCTGGTGACCAGGACGTCCACCCGGCCCAGTTGCTCGATCAGTTCCCCGGCCAGGGGCGCGTAGGCGTCCGCGTTGTCGGGGTTGTCGTACGGGTCCGCGCACCACGACCCCGGTTCGGCGGCGAGCAGTTCGGCCACGCGCCTGCGGCAGGCCTCCTGCCAGCCCCGATAGGGGTGGGCGTCGCGGACGATGTCGAGCCGGGCACCGCGCGAGCGCAGCAGGCGCTTCATGTCCGGCTCCAGGTCCGGGTCGGTCACCAGTGTGACGGGGTGGCCGAAGACCCGTCCGGCGAGCACCAGTCCGAGGCCGAAGGCGCCGCTGGTGGAGGCGACGACGGTCCCGCCGGGGAGGAGGTCGCCGCGCTCACGGGCACGGCCGACCATGTGGACGGCGGAGCGGTCCTCGATGCCGCCGGGGTTGGCGCCCTCGAGTTTCGCCCAGAAGCCGCGTCCGGGGGTGGTGAGGGGGTGGGAGATCCACAGCAGGGGCGTGTTGCCGACCGCGGAGGCGAGGTCGCGGCCGGTGGTGGTCTCGTTCATGGTGTCCGCCTTCTGGTGTCGTGGAGAGTGCCGTGCACGGCTCACCCGCCGCCCGTGTCCGCACGGGCGGGGTGAGGGACCGTCAGCCGGTCCGGGCGGGCGTCTCCTAGATGCGCCAGAGGCAGAGGACGGACGGTGCCGCCGTCGCTATGCGGGCGTCGGGGGCCGGGGCGCTGCCCGGCGTGTTGTGCGAGGCGGGCAGCCGTGCCGGCGCCCTTTCGGCGGCGCCGGTCTGCGCGGGGCCGGTGCCGTGCTCGCGCGGTCCGGTGCGCGACCCGGGCAGTTCGGAAGTGCCGGGTGAGCAGTCCTCGCCCGGGTGGTGCGGAGCGACGGGGTGGGGCCGCTCCTCGGCGTTCGCCGGATGGACGTGCGCGTGGGGTCCGTCGTGGACGTGCGCGGGCGAACCGGCCACGGTGAAGCAGAATGCGGCCAGCAGCGCGACGAGGAACGTCGGGCACGTTCCGCGGTGGCGGCCTCGCACAGGGCGCACATTACGCCATGAAGCGGCCCGGAACGGTCTCAGGCGTGCGGTGGTTCGCCCCTCAGATGGTGATCGGCGAGGTTGAGCACCTCGTCGACGAGCCTGCGCAGGTGGCCGTCGGCGAGTTCGTAGACGACCCGGCGACCCTCCTTGCGGGAGGAGACCAGGCCCGCGAGGCGGAGTTTGGCCAGGTGCTGGCTGACGGCGGGACGCGCGGCGCCGGCCCGCTCGGTCAGCGTGGAGACGTCCGCCTCTCCCTGGGTCAGCCTGTGCAGCACCGCGAGACGGGTGCGGTCGGCGAGCAGGCTCAGGATCTCGGCCCCGCGGGCGTAGTGCCCGGCGCCCGGCTCTCGCGGATGCGCACCATGCGCAGGTGACAGGTGCATGCGTGCGTTCATGTGCACATAATGACGGGAAGGCTCAGCCCGTGTCCACCGCGACTCCCCGGAAGGCGGTCCCATGAACGGCCGGCACACGCACAGCCCCGACCACGACCTCGGCGGCGGTCACGACCACGGTCACGGTCACGGGAACGCGCACGCGCACGCGCACGCGCACGGCAAGGGCCACGCCCACGTCGAGGGCCACAACCACGACCGCCCGGGCCTCCGGGGCACGGCCCGCCTGCGGCACCGGCTGGGACACCTGCTGCGCCCGCACTCCCACGAGTCCGCCGACAAGGTGGACCGGGCCCTGGAGTCCTCCGACGAGGGCATGCGGTGCCTGTGGGTCTCGCTCGCCGTCCTCGGCGTCACCGCGATCGTCCAGGCCGTGGTGGTCGTCCTGTCCGGCTCGGTCGCCCTCCTCGGCGACACCGTGCACAACGCCGCCGACGCCCTCACCGCGCTGCCGCTCGCCGTCGCCTTCGTCCTCGGGCGGCGGGCCGCGACGCGGCGCTTCACCTACGGCTACGGCCGCGCCGAGGACCTCGCCGGGATCGTCATCGTCCTCACCATCACCGCCTCGGCCGGTTTCGCCGCCTGGACCGCCGTGGACCGGCTGCTGCACCCGCGGGACGTCGCCTACCTGCCCGCCGTCGCCGTCGCGGCGGTGATCGGCTTCGTCGGCAACGAATGGGTGGCCCGCTACCGCATCCGCGTCGGGCGCGGGATCGGCTCGGCCGCGCTCGTCGCCGACGGCCTCCACGCCCGTACGGACGGCTTCACCTCGCTGGCCGTGCTGTTCGGCGCCGCGGGCTCGGCGCTGGGGTGGCGCCCGGCCGACCCGGTCGTCGGCCTCGCCATCACCGCGGCCATCCTGCTGGTGCTCCGGGACGCCGCGCGCGAGGTCTTCCGGCGCGTCATGGACGCCGTCGACCCGGCGCTGGTCGACGAGGCCGAGCGCGCCCTGCGCGCGGTGCCGGGCGTCCGGGAGGTGGCCGAGCTGCGCCTGCGCTGGATCGGGCACCGGCTGCGCGCCGAGGTGGCCGTGGTCGTCGACGGCGACCTCACCGTGCGCCGGGCCCACCAGGTCGCCGTCGCGGCCGAACACGCCCTGCTGCACGCGGTGCCCCGCCTGACCGCCGCCCTGGTGCACGCCGACCCCGCACCCGTCCCGGGCATGGCCGACCCGCACGCCGAACTGGCCCACCACGCCGCGTGAACCCCGGGGGGACACCCCGGCCCCGCGAGGGTCCGCGGCGCGGCGAGCCGCGCCGCCCGCCACGACCGGCACCGCCCCGCCACCGGACACCACGTCAGCCCCCTGACCGGGCACATCGGGGCGGTCCGGAACTGCCGCCAGTGCGCGCGCATCCGCCGGAACTTGACTGGGCATATCTTCCGATATGCACCGGATTCGACACCTTCGACTCGTTCCACCGCCCCGTGCGCCCGAGCACCCCGGCGGCTGTCACTGGGTGAGGTGGGCACGTGGGCACAGCGGGGATGACCCTGACCGTCCTGGTCCTCGTGCTCGCTGGAGCAGGGCGGCGGCTCCACCGCTACCCCGGCGGCTGGAGATTCGCGCTCTGCGGCCGTCATGACACCGAACGGAACACCCTGGACCGCGCCCGGCGGGCCGTCCGGACCCTGCGGCGCGGGGCCCGGCGCGAACTGGCCCGGGCACGGGCGCGGGTGGCCCGGGCCGACCGCGCCCACCGGCGTCGCGTCGACGACGCCGAGCGCCACCTCGCGCGGCTGCGCCGGCCGGGCAGGGGCACGTACCTCGCCACGCTCGGCAAAGTCCGCCTGCACGAGCACATGATGGTCGTTGCCGGACCGGAGACCAAGGTGCTGCCCCTGGACGGTCTCGACGTGCGGTTCGAGCACAGCTCAATCGGCAGCCACCTCTACCTCAGGCGGCCGGACGGGGTGCACCTGGAGTCGTACCCGCCCGGCGAGCAGGACGAGGACGGCGTGCGCCGCTTCAGCGTCCGCATAGAGAACGCGGTGGCCAAGGAGAAGGCGTTCCTCACGGCACTGGCCACGAAGGTCAGGAGGGCCGAGGACGACCTGAAGGCGGCGCGCGCGGACACGGGACCCGTCCGGGACGCCCGCAGGCACCTGGACCTGGTGGCCGACCGCCGGCGCCGCGACCCGGCACTCGCCGAGGCGCTCGCGGACCTCGAAGCCGCCCGGGACCGCTGGCAGGCCCTCACCGGCCGGCGCCCCCCGTGTTAGACGGCGCGGGTCGCCGCCCTCACCGGGGCGGGGGGTTCGGCCGGTCCGTCCGGGCGGACGACGTGAAGGCGTCCCAGTCGGCGCGCCCGCCGGCCCCCATGACGCCGGTGGCGGAGCCGAGTTCGGTGCCGGAACGCGCGTGCAGCTCGCGCCGGGCCATCCAGGAGACCACCGGGGGGAACAACGGTCGCAGGGGCTGGCACCAGCGCAGCCACGACGGGGCGTAGACGTGGTGGGCGCGGCGGGCGATGCCGGTGGCGAGCCGGTCGGCCACCTGGGCGGGCGCGTGGACACGGCGGGCGAACGACGGCTGGTTGCGCCGCAGGGCGTGCAGCACGGGGTGGTCGTCCAAGCCGGTGATCATGTCGGTGCCGGTCCAGTGGAGGTAGGCGATGCCGACGGTCACGCCGTCGGGCTCGACCTCGCCGCGCAGGGCCTGGGCGAAGGACTCGGCGCCGGCCTTGGAGGCGCAGTACGCGCTCATCAGCGGGGCGGAGGAGAAGGCGGCGGTCGACGCGATCTGCAGGAAGTAGCCGCGGGTCCGCGTCAGCTGCGGGAGGAAGGCCCTGGCCGTGTTCGCGGCCCCCACCAGGTTGACCTCGACGACCCGCTGCCAGAGGTCGGCGTCGGTCCGGGCGAAGGGCCCACCGGCGGCGATCCCCGCGTTGGCCACCACCACGCTGGCGGGCCCGAGTTCGGCGTCCACCCGGCGGGCGGCGGCGTCGAGCGCGGCGCGGTCGGTGACGTCCGCCTCGACGAAGATGTTCGGGTGGGTCAGCGAGGCCGCCGCCTGACGCAGGGTCGCCTCCTCGCGGCCCAGCAGCGCCACCCGCATACCGAGGTCCGACAGGTGCCGGGCGAGTGCCTCGCCCACTCCGCGGGCCGCGCCGGTGACGACGGCCACGCGCCCCTCCAGCGGGGCCGTGACCCCGCGGCCGCGTGCGCTGGTACCGGTCATCGTCACTGGCACACCGTTCGGTCGGGTACGGGAGCGTGGGCACCACCGAGTGAAGCCGAGATCCGGCCGCCGGGCCGCGTGCCGCGTCGGCGGCCGCCGGGCCGCCACTCGAACGGGGGCCCGGCACCGGGGGTCAGTCGCGCGCGGCCGGGGACCGGTCGCGGGTGGCGTCCGCGCCCCAGCTCGCCAGCAGGCGCAGCGCCTCCTCCGAGGCCGAACCCGGCTCGGCGTGGTAGGTCGACAGCGACTGCTCCGGGTCGCCGGGGAGCGCGAGGGTCTCGTAGCGCAGGGTGAGCGCGCCCACCAGTGGGTGCTGCAACCGCACGGTGCCGTGGGACTTCCGCTTGACGTCGTGGGCCGCCCACAGCGTCCGGAACTCCTCGCTCTTCAGGGAGAGCTCGCCGATCAGCGCCGCGAGCAGCGGGGCGTCGACGTGCCGGCCGGCGTCCATCCTCAACTGGCCGACCACGTCGGTGGCCTTGGACTCCCAGTCGGCGAAGAGCCGCCGTGCCGCGGGGTCGAGGAAGGTGATCCGGGCCCAGTTGCGTTCCTCCGGCGTGCGCTCGGCCCAGTCGCCGAACAGCGCGGACGCCGTGCGGTTCCAGGCCAGCACGTCGCTGCGGCGGCCCCACACGTACGCGGGCACGCCCTCCAGCGCCGACAGCAGTTCGCACACCGCGGGCCGCACCCGACGGCTCCGGTCGGCCGCGGGCCGGCGCTTGCGGGGCCTGGGCCCGGCCAGGTGCAGCAGGTGGGCGTGCTCCGCTTCCGAGAGCCGCAGCGCCCGGGATATCGCGTCCAGCACCTCCCCGGACACGTTGGGGCCGTTGCCCTGCTCCAGGCGCGTGTAGTACGCCACGGACACCCCGGCAAGCTGCGCAAGCTCCTCGCGCCTGAGACCCGGCACCCGGCGCCGGCCGTACTCGGGGAGCCCCACGTCCGCGGGCTTCAGCCGGGCCCTGCGGGTGCGCAGGAACTCGTTGAGCTCCGAGCGTGCGTCGAGGCCGTGCTCGGTGCCGGGGAGCCGACCGGGTCCCGCTCCGGGTCCAGGACCGGGATCCGGCACGGCGGCCGGGCCGGTGCGGCGGTCGGGGTGGCTGGCCATGCGCCCCAGTATCGCGCCGGATCCCTGGCGGAGCCTGTCCCTGCCGGTGGTAGGCACGGCGGACGTCGGCTCGGCGGGGGCCTGGGTAACGCCGTACGGCCGGAGCAGCCTGGACGAGCCCCCGGAGGACGACCGCCCGGGGCCACGCCGCCCGAGCCGCTCCGGGTCGCGTGCCGCCGACCCGTCCGCCCTTCGCCGCCGGGTCACCCACACCTCATGGACCAGGAAGAATGACGGAAACGACCACCACAGCTCCGTCCACCCCAGCACACGGGCGGAACCGCCTCCCCGGGAAGGCGCTCTTCGGCCTCTTCCTCAGCGGGTTCGTCGGCATCCTCACCGAGTGCCTGCCCGCCGGGCTGCTGCCGGAGATCAGCGCCACGCTCCACACGAGCGTGTCGCTCACCGGCCAGACCGTGACGATCTACGCCCTCGCCACCGCGATCGGCGCGATCCCGCTGACCAGGGCCACGGCCACGTGGCCCCGCAAGAACGTGCTGCAGCTGGCGCTCGGCACCGTCGCCGTCACCAACGCGCTCACCGCGCTGTCCGGCGACTACGCGCTGACCCTCGTGATCCGCTTCGTCGCCGGCCTGGGCACCGGGCTCATCTGGCCGATCCTCGGCGGCTACGCCGCCCGGCTCGCCCCCGAGGGACGCCAGGGCCGGGCCATCGCCATCGCCCTGGCCGGGACCCCGGTCTCCCTGGCCCTCGGCGTCCCGCTGGGCACCTGGCTGGGCGCGCTGGGCGGTTGGGAGCTCGCCTTCCACGCCTCCGCCGTACTGACCGCGCTGACCATGGCGTGGATCCTGGCGACGCTGCCGAACCTGCCCGGCCGGACGGAGGGCGAGCACTTCACCGTCCCCCGGGTCCTGCGCCTGCCGGGGCTGCGCACCATCCTCTTCGCGCTCGCCACGTACATGGTCGCCCACAACATCCTCTACACCTACGTCACCGACCTGCTCGGGTACCTGGGCATGGGCGGGCAGACGGGCTGGGTGCTGTTCGCCTTCGGCGCCACCTCCATCCTGAGCGTCCTCGTCGTCGGCACCCACATCGACCGCCACCTGCGGAAGCTCGTCGTGGGCAGCACCGCGCTGTTCGCGGTCAGCGTCCTCGTGCTCGCCGTCGCCTCGGGGGTGCCCGCGCTGGTCTACGTCGCGGTCGCGGCCTGGGGCTTCGCCTTCGGCAGCTCCCCCAGCCTGTTCATCGGCGCCGCGATCAACGCGACGGGGGCGGCCGCCGACGTCGCGCAGTCCGTCACCATCACCGTCTTCTCCTCGTCCATCGCCCTGGGCGGCCTGATCGGCGGCCTCCTGGTCGCGGACCTGGGGACGGCGTCGATCACCTGGGCGGCACTGGTCCTCCTGGTCGCCGCCGCGGCGGCCGTGACCGGCGGCAGGAAGCACGCGTTCCCCGCGGGCGCGTGACGGCGGCCGGGCCCGTCACCTGGTGACGGGCCCGGCGCCCCTCGCGCGACGCGCCGGCCGGACTCCGCGGCCGATGGCGTTCGTGCAGCTCAGAGGCGTGCTATTGGTGTTGACAACGGTCACCGGTACAGCCTTTGCAGATCCGCGCCCCGGTGTGTTTCCCTTCCGTTCCGGCACCCGGAAAAAGGGGGAGGACGTCTCTCATGAGCGCTCATGGCCACGATCACGGTCACCGGCACGGCACCGGCGGCCACGAGGGCCACTCGCACGGGGTGTCCGCCGACGCCGACCGCCGCTGGCTCGGCATCGCGCTCGGCCTCATCGCCGGGTTCATGACCGTCGAGGTCGTCATCGGCCTGATCGCCCGCTCCCTGGCGCTGCTCTCCGACGCCGCGCACATGCTCACCGACGCCGCGTCCATCGTCCTGGCCCTGATCGCCATGCGCCTGGCCGCCCGCCCGGCCCGGGGCGGCTTCACCTACGGCCTCAAGCGCGCCGAGATCCTCTCCGCCCAGGCCAACGGCATCACCCTCCTCCTGCTGGCCGCGTGGCTGGCCTACGAGGCGGTGCAGCGGCTCGTCTCGCCCCCGGACGTGGAGGGCGGCCTGGTCCTGGTCACCGCCCTGGCCGGCATCGCCGTCAACGTCGCCGCGGCCTGGTGCCTGTCCAGGGCCAACCGCACGTCCCTCAACGTCGAGGGGGCCTTCCAGCACGTCCTGAACGACCTGTACGCCTTCATCGGCACCGCCGTCGCCGGTCTCGTCGTCCTGCTCACCGGGTTCGCCCGGATCGACGCCATCGCGACGCTCGTCGTGGTCGGCCTCATGGTCAAGGCGGGGTACGGACTGGTCAGGGAGTCGGGCCGCATCTTCCTGGAGGCCGCGCCGCCCGGCCTCGACCCCGACGAGGTCGGCGACAAGCTGGCCGCGCACGACGCCGTCACCGAGGTCCACGACCTGCACATCTGGACGATCACCTCCGGACAGCCCGCGCTGTCCGCGCACGTCCTCGTCCGGCGGGGCGGGGACTGCCACGCCGTCCGGCACGACCTCGAGGGCCTGCTCGCGGCCGACTACGGCCTCACCCACACGACCCTGCAGCTGGACCACGCGGCCGCCGAGCTCCTCACCGTGGGCGAGGGCCGGGGCGGCGGCGCGAGGTCGCACTGCGACGACCCTCACGGCCCGGTCCACCACGAGGGCCCCCACGCGCACTGACGGGCAGTCCGGCGGGCGGTGACGCCCGCGTTCCGGGCATGCCCGGAACGCCGACCGGACGGTGACCACGGCATCGCGGTGAGCAGCGGACGGGGCAGCGGGACCGCACGGGCCGGGGGGCCTCCGCGCCTCGAATGGTGGGCCGACCCGTGCACGTGCCTGAGCTCGTTCGACGTGCACGTCGAGGCCGGGGTCACCGGTCCGGCCTGGACCCGCCACGCGACGTTCGCGGACCCGCACACCTGGGATCACCACGACGGGTTGGACTTCCTGATGGCACTCGCCCCTGCTTCTCGCTGCGCTTCGGGCGCCCGCGCCTCTGACGCACGACGCGAGCCCAGCCGGTCCGCGGAGTGATCCGCCGCCGCGGAAATCGCCCCGCCGGGAACACGGCCACTTCGGATGAAGTTGCACAAACCAATACGCAAGCCCGGCCACACCGAGGCGATGCTCATGGCAGCGGAACACCACCTCCTGACACCGGACGCGGACATCGCCTTCTGGGACGAGGGGGACGGCGAGGCCGTGCTCCTCGTCCACGCGTCCTTCGGCGCCGACTGGTTCGCACCGCTCGCCGGGCTGCTGCCCGGCTTCCGCGTCGTACGCACCCACCGCGCCGGGTACGGCAGGAGCCGGGACCTGAGCGGCCGGCTGAGCGTCGACGACCACGCCCGGCACCTCGCGGAGGTGCTCGGCGCGCGGGCGACCGGGCCGGTCCACGTGGTCGGCCACTCCACCGGGGGCACCCTCGCCCTGCAACTGGCCGCCGCATGCCCGGGCCTCGTCCGGTCGATGGTGCTGCTGGAACCGGCCCTCCCGTACGCCCCGGGCGAAGCGGAGAGCGAGGCCATGCGCCGGGCCGTCGCCGCCGCCGAGGACGGCGACCTGGCGCGCGCCTACGGCCACTTCCCGGGGAGCGTGTGCGCGCCGGGCTACCTGGACGTCATGACGCGCACGCTCGGCACGGACGGCTTCCGGAGGTCGGTCCTCAGCGGCAGGTACTACTTCGACCACGAGCGGGCGGCGTTCGCCGCGTGGGACGCCGACGCGGCGGGCCTCGGCTCACTGCGCCAGCCCGCGCTGCTGGTGGCGGGCGGCGAGGGGGAGCGCCTCGGCACCCCGTACCGGGCGCGCAACCGCGCACTGGCGGCGCGCCTGGCCCGCGCCGAGCAGGTGACGCTGCCGGGCGTCAGCCATGCGATGCCCCTGGAGGACCCCGCCCTCGTCGCCTGGACCGTGCTCGACTTCGTACGACGCCACCCCGTCGACGCCGTCTGACGCCCCGGGGCCGCGTCCGCCGTCAGGGTGACGCTCCGCCCGCGCGACGCGTCGCAGTGGCGGCACCGCGAGGGCGGGCGCTTGCATCAGCACATGGCGACCGTACCCATTCCCCTGCGCACCCGGTTCACCGACCTCGTCGGCTGCGACGTGCCGATCCAGCTGGCCGGGATGGGCTGGGTGAGCGGGCTCGACCTCGCCGACGCGGTGTCCGCCGCGGGGGCCCTCGGGATGGTCGGCTACCCGATGGCGCCGGCGTCGGTGCTCTCCGAACTGCTCGACGCGGTGCGGCGGCGCACCTCCCGCCCGGTGGGGGTCAACTTCATCCTTCCGCTGCTGGAGGACGAGGCGTGCGTCGACGTCGCCGCGGAGCGGATGCCGGTCGTCGAGTTCTTCTACGCGGATCCCGTCCCGCGCCTGGTCACCCGGGCCAAGCGCGGCGGGGCGCTGGCCGCGTGGCAGGTGGGGTCGGTCGAGGAGGCGCGGGCGGCGGCCGACGCGGGGTGCGACTTCGTCGTCGTCCAGGGCAGGGAGGCGGGCGGTCACGTGCGCGGCGTACGGCCGCTGCTGCCGCTCCTCGACGACGTGCTCGACAGCGTGGACGTCCCCGTCGTCGCCGCGGGCGGGATCGCCACCGCCCGGTCGCTCGCCGCGGTGCTGGCCGCCGGGGCGCACGCGGCCCGCGTCGGGACGCGGTTCGTGGCGACGCACGAGTCCGACGCGCACCCGGCGTACAAGGAGGCCCTGATCAGGGCCGGCGCCGGCGACACCGAGCTGACGACGCAGTTCTCGGCCGGATGGCCGGACGCACCGCACCGCGTCCTGACCGGCTGCGTCGAACGCGCCCGCGCACTGGACACCGACGTCGCCGGCGAGGCGGTACTGGGCGGCGTGCACGTGCCCGTCCCCGCGTCCAGCCCGGTCTGCCCGCTGCGGACGACGACCGGCCGGCTGGACGCGATGGCCCTCTACGCGGGAGAGGCGGTCGGCGCGGTGTCCCGGCTGGAGTCGGCCCTGGACGTCGTCCGCGAACTCGCCGACGGGGCCGCCCGGTTGCTGTGCAAGGCCTCCGGCGGGATCGGCAAGGAGCCCGCCTGAGACGTCCACGACGACGTGGGCGGACACGGGGGTTTTCCACAGGCCGGTTGCCGCTCACGGCCGCGCCGTGGTCCTCGGGGCCGGTTCGCTGTCAGACCCGTGCAGCAGGATGCAACGCATGACGACAGTGATCGCTGCCCCGCTGATGTCCCGTGAGGACTACCGCTCCGCCGTGGACACGGCCCTGCAGGCGTGCGCCGCCTACTACGGCGACGGGACGAGCCCGCTCGACGACGCCGCCTACGACCTGCTGGCCTCGCGCATCCGCGACTACGAGACCGAGCACCCCGGGGACGTCCGCGAGGACTCCCCCACGGGCAAGGTGGGCGGCGGGGCCGCCCCGACGGGCGACGTGGCGCACACCGTTCCCATGTTGTCCCTCGACAACGTCTTCAGCGCCGAGGAACTGGTCAAGTGGGACGCGTCGGTCGCCCGGCGGCTCGGGGCGCCCGTGCAGGGCGGCTACGTCACCGAACCCAAGCTGGACGGGGCCGCCATCGCCGCCCGGTACGTGGACGGGCGCCTGACGCGGCTCGTCACGCGGGGCGACGGCAGCTCCGGCGAGGACGTCTCCCACGCGATCGGGTCGATCGTGGGCCTGCCGTCGGTGCTGAACACCTCCGCCACCTTCGAGGTGCGCGGCGAAGTCCTGCTCACCCGGGAGCAGTTCGCGGCGGCCAACGCCGTACGGACCGCCCACGGGGCGAAGGTCTTCTCCAACCCGCGCAACGGCACGGCCGGCACGCTGCGCGCCAAGGACCGCCCCTACGTGATCGAGACGACCTTCTACGCCTACGGGGTGGTCGGCCTGCCCGGCGACACCCACACGCAGATGATGGACGCCGTCGCCGCCGCGGGGGTGCAGACCACGGCCGCCACACCGGTGGGACCGCGGGTCTGCGCCACCGTGGAGGACGTCCAGCGCCGCGTCGACGAGATCGCGGCACTGCGCGCGGAGCTGCCGTTCGGCATCGACGGCGTCGTCATCAAGGCGGACGCCGTCGCCGAGCAGGAGAAGGCCGGGTTCGCCACCCGGCACCCGCACTGGGCGACGGCGTACAAACTCGCCGCCGCCGAGCGGCAGTCGAAGCTGCTCGCGGTGGAGTGGAACGTCGGACGCACCGGCGTCATCGCACCCCGGGCCGTGCTGGAGCCGGTAGAGGTCGACGGCAGCATCGTGCGGTACGCGACGCTGCACAACCCGAAGTTCATCCGCGACAGCGGCCTGATGATCGGTGACACCGTCATGGTGTGGAAGGCCGGCGACATCATCCCCCGCATCGAGGCACCCGTGGTGGAGCTGCGCACGGGTGACGAGACGCCCGTGGTCTTCCCCGAGTCGTGCCCGACGTGCGGCGGCGAGATCGACACCTCGGGCGAACGCTGGGAGTGCGCGGGCGGCGCCGGCGGCGGATGCGGCCTGCTCGCCGCGCTGCGGTACGCCGTGGGCCGCGACCAACTCGACATCGACGGCCTCGGTGTCACCTACCTCGAGGCCCTGGTCGACAGCGGCGCCGTCGCCGACGTGGCCGACCTGTTCGGCCTCACGCGCGAGCGGCTGGTCGAGGCCACCCGCAGCGAGAAGCGCGCCGACACCGTGGTGGCGCAGATCGAGGCGGCCAAGGCCAAGCCCCTCAACCGGGTGTTCTGCGCGCTGGGCATCGTCCGCACCGGCCGTACGCTCTCCCGTGAGATCGCCCGTCACTTCGGCACGATGGACGCGATACGCGCGGCCGACGCCGACGCCCTGGCCGCGGTGCACAAGCTTCCGGCGGCGAACGCCCCCAAGATCGCGGCGCACATCGCGGCCATGGGTGCCGTCATCGACAAGCTCGTCGCCTCGGGCGTCACCATGACCGAGCCCGCGGCGGCCTCCATCGGCACGCCCGGCGAGGCGAGGCCGCTCGACGGTCAGGTCGTCGTCATCACCGGCGGCATGAACGGGCTCCTCGCCGGCCGGAACCGCAACGAGCTGAACGAGCTGGTCGGCAACGCCGGCGGCACCTCGTCCGGCAGCGTGTCGAAGAAGACCACCCTCCTCGTCGCGGGCGAGGGAGCGGGTTCCAAGCTCGCCAAGGCGCAGGAACTGGGCACGAAGGTGCTCACCGAGCAGGAGTTCGCGGACCTCGTCGCCGGCTACCTCGTCTGAGGGAAGCGGCGAGCGGCCCGCGATCCGCTTCAGCCGGATCAGCCGAGGCGGGTGAGCTTCGAGCCGAGCGACGGCGAGGACAGACGGCCGCCGAGGGCGACCGGCACCTTCACGGCGCTGTCGTCGTCGCCGACGGTGAGGGTGCCGATCGGGGCGCCGGCCGGTGCCGCGTGCGGGATGCCGTTCCTGGGGGCGTCCAGGGAGAGGCCCACCCTGAGGCCGCTCCAGCCGATCGCGCGGACGTCCTCCGTCGCCACGACCTCCGTCCGTCCGCCGAGACCGTCGTCGATGTAGCCGACGGCCTCGCCCTTCCCGACGACCACCCGCGAGTCGAGCGCCCGGAGCGCGGCCTGGAGCAGCGTGTCGCTGCGGCCCAGCACCGTGTCGAGGATGTCGGCCTTGTGCTGCCCGAGCACCGCGCCGACGACGAGCTGTTCGGTGCCGTCGAGGTCGCGGACCGCCGCGAACAGGAGGTTGCCGCCCGCCTTGGTGCTGCTGCCGGTCTTGATGCCGACGACGTCGCCGGAGCCGAGCAGTCGGTTGACGTTCCGCTGGACGTCTCCGTTGAGGTCCGTGTAGCGGGTCTTGGCGGCGAGTTCGGCGAAGACCGGGTCCTTCATCGCCGCGTGCCCCAGCCTGACCTGGTCGCTCGCGGTGCTGACGGTGCTCGCCTCCAGGCCGCTGGGGTCGGTGTACGTCGTGTCGTCCATGCCGAGTTCCCTGGCGGTGGCGTTCATCTTCCGCACGAACGCCGCCTCCGAACCCGCATCCCAACGGGCCAGCAGACGGGCGATGTTGTTGGCCGAGGGCAGCATCACGGCCTCCAGCGCCTCGTACTCGCTAAGCTTCTGGCCCGCCCTCACCTTGACGACGGACTCGCCCTCCGTCTGCCCGCTCCCGAACTGGTCCTCGGCCTTGCGGTCGACCGGGACGGTCTTGCCCGTCTCGCCCTGCTCGATCGGGTGGTCGCGCAGGATGACGTAGGCCGTCATCACCTTGGCGACGCTCGCGATCGGCACCGGCCGCTGTTCACCGAACGCGCCGATCCGGCCCAGGCCCTCGGCCTCCAGCACCGCCTGGCCCTCGGCGGGCCACGGCAGTGTCGGCCGGTCGCCGCCGAAGGTGTACGAGGGCGCCGTGGTCAGCCTCAGCGTGGGCGCCGGGAGCGGCCGCAGCGCCTGGACCACGCAGAAGATCAGCACCAGCAGCAGGACCACCGGGAGCCAGGTCCTCAGCGGGTTGACGGGGGTGCGCTCCGCCGGTTCCGGGGGCAGCGGCGGGGGTGGCGGAGGCGGGTTCGTCAGCTCGTCCAGCAGCGTCCGGCGCCCGCCCGTGGGCGCGGAGGGCTCCGTCGCACCGCTCGGTTCGTTCGCGCCGCTCGGTTCGGTCGTCTCCCCCGACGACTCCCGCTGATCCGCCCCGCCGGGGGTCTCGCCCGTCACGCCGGCCTCCTCGACGACCTTTCGTTGCCGAACACCAGTTTCCGGACCGTGGCGGCCGCGGCATCGTGAGCGCCGCCAAAGGAGTGCCTCCGCCACCCGCACGGCTCCTCGCCGGTCCTCCGGTGGTCCTCCGGTGGTGGCGGCACCAGGGGCGATATACGTTCGAGGAGGGAGGACGACCACGGGCCGCCGTGGCGCGCCGTGACCGCGCGCCGGAGCCCCGCCGCCGCACGCCGGGAGGGTGTCCCCATGAAGGTCCAAGGGTCCGTCGCCTTCGTCACCGGAGCCAACCGCGGGCTCGGTGAGCAGTTCGTGAAGGCACTCTTCGAGGCCGGGGCGGCCAAGGTCTACGCGGGAGCCCGCGACCCCGCGAAGGTCTCCGTCCCCGATGCCGTCCCCGTCGCGGTGGACATCACCGACCACGCGTCGGTGCGTGCCGCGGCCGAGCAGGCCGGGGACGTGACCTTCCTGGTCAACAACGCGGGATCCACGACCCGGGCGAACGTCCTCACCGCCGACCTGGATGCGTTCCGCTCGGAGTTCGAGACGCATGTCATCGGCACCCTCGCCATGAGCAGGGCCTTCGCCCCCGTGCTCGGCCGCAACGGGGGCGGCGCGATCGTCAACGTGCTATCGATCCTGTCCTGGGTGTCCGTCCCGCGCACCGCCGGGTACGCCGCCGCCAAGTCCGGCGAGTGGTCGATCACCAATGCCCTGCGGCTGGCGCTGGCCGAGCAGGGGACGCAGGTCACGGCGCTCCACGTCAGCTACCTGGCGACGGAGATGGCCGCGGCCGTGACCGGCCCGAAGGAGGATCCCGCGACCGTGGCGCGTGCCACCCTCGACGGCGTGGAGGCCGGGGCGGACGAGGTGGTCGCCGATGACATCACCCGGCGGGTCCTGGCGCAACTGTCCGGTGGCACGGTCGCGCTGTACCCGCAACTGCGCGGCGGCGAGCCGCTGTTCTGACGCCCCGGCCCCTGATCCCCCGGCCCCTGATCCCCCGGCCCCCTGACCCCTCAGCCCCCTCTCCCCCGGCCCCCCACGACGGGGCCGGCGATCGGAGGTACCCATGACGGGCGGCACCGCGCACCAGGAGCCCGCCGACCTCGGCGGCCAGACCGTCGTGGTGATCGGGGCCAGCTCGGGCATCGGCCTGGAGACCGCGCGCCGGGTACGGGACGGCGGCGGGGAGGTGGTCCTGACCGGGCGCAACCCCGACCGGCTGCGGAAGGCCGCGGACGAACTCCGGCCGCTGAGCACGGCGGCCTTCGACGCCACCGACACCGACCGCCTCGGGGAGTTCTTCCGGGGCCTGCCCGGCACCGTCGACCACGTGCTGCTCACGGCAGGCAGCCCGTTCTACATGCCGCTGGCGGAGATGGACCTCGCCACGGCCCGCCGTCACTTCGGCGACCGCCTCGCCATGACCCTGGGGGTGGCGCTCCACAGTGCCGGCAAGGTCCGCCCCGGCGGGACCCTGCTGTTCATCGGCGGCACGGGCGGCCGGCGCCCCGGCGTCGGCATGGCCGTGGCGTCCACCCTCACCGCGGCGCTGCCCGCCCTCACCGCGAACCTGGCGCTGGAACTGGCGCCGATCCGCGTCAACCTCATCGCCGCCGGCTTCGTCGACACCGCCCTGTCGGCGTCGCTGCTGGGCGACCGGCTCGAGGCCCGGCGCGAGGAACTGCGCGCCACGCTGCCCATCCGGCGGGTCGTCGGCCCGGCGGACGTCGCCGCGCTCGCCACCCACATCATGTGCAACGGCGCGCTCACCGGCGGGACGTACGACATCGACGGCGGCCAGAACCTCATCGCGCACTGACCCCCGGAGACCCGGAGTGTGGCTGTCATGATCACTTGGTTCATCACCGGCGCGGCCCGCGGATTCGGACTGGAGCTCGCCCGACAGGCACTGGAGCGCGGCGACCGCGTCGTGGCGACGGCCCGCGACCCCCGGGGCATGGAGAAGGCGCTCTCCGCGTACGGCGAGCGGGTGCTCGCGGTCGCCCTGGACGTCACCGACGAGGCGCAGGCCCGCGCGGCGGCCGACGCGGCCGTGTACGCCTTCGGCAGGATCGACGTCCTGGTCAACAACGCGGGCCGCGGGGTGCTGGGAGCGGTCGAGGAGGTCTCCGACGCGGCGTTCCGGGCGGTCTACGAGACGAACGTCTTCGGCCTCGCCAACGTCACCCGTGCCGTCCTGCCGGTCATGCGCCGGCAGCGGGCGGGCCGCATCCTCAACCTGAGCTCCATCGGGGGTTTCCGCGGCGCGCCCGGCTTCGGCGTCTACTGCTCCACCAAGTTCGCGGTCGAGGGGCTCTCCGAGGCCCTGCACGACGAGCTGTCCCCGCTGGGCATCCACGTCGTGATCGTCGAACCGGGCTACTTCCGCACCGACTTCCTCGACGCGTCCAGCCTGCACACCGAGGGCCGGGTGATCCCCGACTACGCCGCCACCGCGGGCGCGGTGCGCGATGCCGTCCCCGGCCTCAACCGCGTCCAGCCCGGTGACCCGGTCAAGGGCGCCCGGGCCATGATCGAGCTCGCCGACACCGGCCACCCGCCGATGCGCGCGCAGCTCGGCAGCGACTGCGCCGCCGCGATGGACGGCAAGATCGCCGAGCTCCGCAAGGAGACCGACGCCTGGCGGCCCCTCGCGCTCTCCACCGACCACGACGCCACCGGCTCCGCGGCCTGACGGACCGGCCGTCCGCCCGCGGTACGCGCCGCTGTACGCTGCGCCGATGGCGAGCGACGGACCGGGTGGGCAGGAGGGGACCGAGCGGACCGCCCAGGCGTTCGGCCCGCCGATCCGGCGCATCTTCCGGGACGTGATCGCGGACCGGGTGCCCGAACGGGACCGGCCGCCCCAGGCCCACATGCTGTTCACGCCCTCTGCGAGTCCGTACTGGGCGGACGACTCCGATTTCCTCGCCGACTTCTACAGCGAGATCCTCCACCAGGACACATGCCAGGCCTCCACAGCCGAAGGCCTCGTGCTGCTCGCGGTGCTGGCCGGCGACGACCGGGTGCCCGCGCGGGAGCGCTTCGGTGCGGTGGGCGTCCTCTTCAGCGCCGCCACGGTCGCGGAACGCCATCAGGCCTCCTGCTGGCCCGACACCCCGCCCCACGCGGACCCGGAGAGCGAAGCCCGGGCCCGCGCCGTGGTCGGGTCCCGCGCACCGGAGCTCCTGGGCCGGTGGCAGGCCGAGTGCCCGGCCGTGCGGCTCGCCCTCGCCGCTCTGGCCGTCGTCTTCCCCACCGCACGCACGCTGCCGGCCCTCACCGCCCGCCTGCGCCCCTTCCTGGCACGGCACCCGCCCGGCACCCACGTCGGGGACTACGTGCGGTTCGTGCTGGTGCTGGCCGCCCGGAACGCGGACGAGACCCTGGTCGCCGTCGAGGGATACACCGACATCTACTGGTCCGGCACGTTCCGCCAGGCACCCACGCGGGCACGAGCCCTCCACCTGCTCGGACAGATGCTGTCCCGGGTGGCCGTCGACCTGAGTTCCTTCCCGGGGCCGTAACGCGGACGGCCGGCTGGTCCTCCGGGCACGTGGGGCCCTACTTCTGCAGGAAGGACCGCAGCAAGGCCGTCTCCCCGGCACGCGCGAGTGCGGGCGAAGCCCCAAGGCACGTGCGGTACGGCGGATACCGGCTGATCGACCGCCCCTGAGCACACCGTTCCGATCGACATCAGCGCTCGTCGAAGCCATGCGCACATCGGGCACCCCGCAACCTCGCCCTCGGCCGGCCGCCGCTCGGCCCGCGCACGCGCACGCGACCGGCTCCGCCGAACGGGGGTCACACCCCGGGGTCGTCGGCGGCCGGTTGCCGTACCCCCGCCCGGACCGCCTCCAGTTGCGCGGCGAAGGCCAGGCCGAGGAAGAGCGCGACCGAGGTGAGGTAGGACCACAGCAGCAGTGCGACGAAGGCGCTGAGCGGCCCGTACATGCTGGTGAAGGATCCGTTGGCACCGACGTACAGGCTGAGCGCCCACGTCGACAGGCTCCACAGCACCAGGTACGTCGTCGCGCCGAAGGCGAGCCAGGTGTAGCCGGGTTGGTCCCGGCGGGGTGAGCGGCGGAAGATCGCGCTGGTGGCGAGGACCGCGAGGAGTATCCCGAGCGGCCAGCGCAGGACGTCCCAGGCGTGCGTGGTGGCGGTGTCGAGGTGGTAGACCTGCGCGAGGGCCCGGGTCAGGTGGGCGCCCAGGACGGTGAGGACGAAGCTGAGGCCGAGCGGCACGCCCGCCAGCAGGGCCATCACCAGGCCGCGGCTGTACTTCTGCAGGAAGGGGCGGTCCCGCTCCACGCCGTAGATGCGGTTGGCGCCGCGCTCGACCTGGCACAGCCCGGTGGTGACGTTGACGACGGAGAACAGCAGCCCCAGCCACAGGGCCGCCTGCCCGCCGCCGTCGCCCTGCCGGTGGCTCTGCCGCAGGGCGTCGTCGATCACCTGCTGGCTGGGTCCGCTCGCGATCCGGCGCACGGTCAGTTCGGCGACGCGGCCGATGTCCTCGGTGTGCAGGACGCTCGACAGGCCGATCACGGCGATGGCGAAGGGGACGATCGACAGGACCGTCTGCAGGGCCAGCGCGCGGGAGTGGCTGAAGCCGTCGGCGTAGCGGAAGCGCACGAAGGAGTCGCGCAGCAGGCTCCAGCCTCCGTGACGGCGCAGCGCGGCCCAGGCCTCGTCGCCGGACAGTTCGTCGCCCTGGACGTCGCGTCGCTGCGGGACGCGGGTGGCGGTGCCCATCGTTCTCCTGCCTGGTACGGCCGCGGGGGAGCGGCGGGAACTCAGCCGCCGGAAGCGACGGCGCGGTCGTCCTCGTGCCGGGCGGCACGGGCGGGCGCGGGGGTGGAGGTGGGCGCGGGGGCGGGCAGGCGGACGGCAAGGGCCGCCGGCTGGACCTCGACGGTGAGCCGGGTGCCGTCGGGGACGACGTCGCCGTCGAGTTCGCGGGCCTGGGGCGTGGCGAAGCCGAGGTCGATCCGCCGGGCCTGGAAGTACTCCAGGGCTCCCCTGGCCACCGGCGAGCCGGCCGGCGCGCCGGCGCCGCGCCGTCCCGCGCGGCGCGGCAGCATGCCCGCCACCAGGTGCCCGGCGGCGGCCGCCCATCCGGTCAGGCCGCGCGGATCGAGCAGCACGAGGTCCACGTGGCCGCTGTCGGGGCGCGCCGCGGGCAGCAGTGGCAGGCCGCCCTGGAGGACACCGACGTTGCCGATGAGGACCATCCGCGCCCGGCGCGTCAGCTCCGGGCCGCCGTCCAGGCGGATCGCGACGTGCATACGGGGTTCGCGGAGATGGCCGAACCCCGAGACCGCGTAAGCGCTCCAGCCCAGGCGCGCCTTGAGCCGGTCCGAGGCGTCGCGGACCATGGCGGCGTAGAGACCCGCTCCGGCCATGACGGTGAAGCAGGTCGCGGGCAGCCCGTCGCCGTGCACCCGCCCCACGTCGATGCGGCCGGTCCGCCCGGCGAGGGCCCGCTCCAGGGCCGCCGCCGGGTCCAGGGGCAGGTCGAGGTTGCGGGCCAGCAGGTTGCCGGTGCCGCACGGCACGATGGCCAGCGCGGTGTCCGTGCCCAGCAGGGGCTCGGCGCAGGCGCGGACGGTGCCGTCGCCGCCGCAGGCCACGACCAGCGCCGGACCGGATCGCGTGGTCAGCGCCCTCAGTTCGCCGCCCGGATGTTCGGCCGTGGTGAGGGTCCACCGCTGGTCGGTGTAGCCGTGCCGGTCCAGGGCCGCGCGGACCGCGTCGGCCAGTTCGTCGGGGCAGGCGTGCGGATGCCGGACGACGACGGCCCGGCGTCCGCCGGCGCCGCGACGGGAGCGGGGGCCGGGTGGGCGTCCGCGTCGCTGCCTGCCCGGCGGCAACAGGGCGCGGGCCGCCACGAACAGGGTGCAGGCACCGTTGAGGAGACCGCCGACGACGTCACTGGGGTGGTGCATCCCCGCGTACAGCCGTGCCGCCGCGACCGCCGCGGGGAGGCAGAGCAGCAGCGCGGTCAGCGGCAGCCGCCAAGGGTGGCGCGGTCCTCGGGCCACGATCACGGCCAGGGCCCCGTACAGGGCGAGCGCGGCGCCCACGTGCCCCGAGGGGAAGCTCGAGGTCTGCGGCGCCTGCTCCAGGTGCGGGACGTCCGGGCGGGGCCGTGCCACGCACAGGGTGACGAGGACGAAGACCGCCGACTGCGCCGCCACCGCACCGGCCAGGAAGCACGCCTCGGCCCGCCGTGGAGTGCGGGGCAGCACGAGCAGCGCCACCACGCACAGCAGCGTCACGGCGACCACCCCCTGCGTGCCCGCGACCAGGGACAGCCCGCGCGACACGGCGTCACCGGCGCCGCTGCGGTGCGCGGACAGGAACCGGACGGCTCCGTCCTCCGCCGACAACGGCCACCGGCCCGCCCACGGGCCGGTCACGAGCACCCCGAGCGCGACGAGCAACGCCCACTGCACGGGCAGCAGCAGGGGCGACAGCAGCAACCGCCGCTGCCGTACGGGGACCGCGGTCCCATCGATCCTCATGGCTGCCGTCTTACCCGTCAGGCGCGGGTGACGCGTGCCGCGCTGGAACGAACCGGCCCGCGCCCGTCACAAGTCGCCGTGCGCGAGCCGCTCCCCCATCAACGCCCGCAACAACTCCTGCCGCACCTCGTCACGGCCGTACCGCCGAAGCCCCCGCCTCCGCGTCATCGCCTCCAGGTCCAGCTGCAACGGAGACGGCGGCACGGTCAGCACCGGACACGACGCGTGAACGAGGCAGTGCCGGGCCACCCGCGACCGCGCCCAGCCGAACCGCCGCCTCCGTCCGGCGCCGACGACCAGCAGGTCGTCGTCGCGTCGGGCGATCTTGACGAGGGTCTCCCCCGGGTGCCGGCCCGAGATCGCCAGGCCGTCGATGTGCAGGTCGTCGGCGGTGGCGGCGAAGACGTCGTTCAGCATGGCGGTCAGGAGCCGCGCCGCCGCGCTCCGGGCCGCGCTTCCGGGCCCGCGCCCGAAGGCGTGCCCGAACGCGGGCCCGAACGCGTTCCCGGCCACGGGCACCTCCGGACCGGGGCCCCGGGACAGCAGGCCGGCCTCGGCCCGGGTCCACACCAGGACGGCCAGCAGCCTGCGCCCGCTCAGACGTGCCTCGGCGCCGGCGCGCTGCAACGCGACCAGGCTGTTCAGGGAACCGCTGACGCCGACCACGACCCGCTGTTGTGATGGCTCTTCCATCGGCACTCCCGTCCTCCCGGCCGGATCGGCCCCTACACGGACACGACGATGCGCCGCCGGCATGTGTGATGTAGCGCCGCTCACACGCACGTGCGCCCTGTGACGGCGATCACCTCACGCGCGGTCGGAGCGCCTCGTCATTCCGTTGAGGCGCCGCCTCCAGGGCGCGCCGTCGCATTTCGCCTCGACGGAAGGAAAGAGATGTCCGACCCTCTTGACGCGGGCCGCCGGTCCGCGGACGTCAGGATCGGCACGACCGCACGGCGGGGGGTCGGCCGATGACGACCCAGCTGGAACACGCCGCGCCCGTACCCGGTGCCGCCCGTCGAACCGGCCACCCGGGGATCGCGCTGTTCATCATCGCCGCGTGCCAGCTGATGATCGTGCTGGACAGCACCATCGTGAACGTCGCGCTGCCGAACATCCAGCGTTCGCTCGGCTTCTCCACGACCGACCTGTCCTGGGTCCTGAGCGCCTACACGCTGACCTTCGGCGGCATGCTGCTGCTGGGCGGCCGGGCGGGCGACATCCTCGGGCGCCGGCGCGTGTTCACCACCGGCATCGTCGTCTTCACCCTGGCGTCCCTGCTGGGCGGCCTCGCGCAGGAGCCCTGGCAGCTGCTGGCCGCGCGCGCCCTCCAGGGCGTCGGCGGCGCGATCGCCTCCCCCACGTCGCTCGCGCTCATCACCACCAACTTCGCCGAGGGCCCGGAACGCAACCGGGCGATGGGCGTGTTCGCGGGCGTCTCCGGGGCCGGCGCGGCCGTCGGGCTGCTGGCGGGCGGCATGCTCACGGAGTGGCTCGACTGGCGGTGGGTGCTGTTCGTCAACGTCCCGATCGGGCTCCTCGTCGCGGGGCTCGCCCCGGTCTACATCAACGAGTCCCGGCGCCACCCCGGCCACTTCGACGTCGCCGGCGCCGCGACCTCGACCCTCGGCATGGCCTCGCTCGTCTACGGGTTCATCCGGGCCTCCGGGGACGGCTGGAGCGACCCGCTGACCGTCACCGCCTTCGCGGCGTCGGCGGTGCTCCTCGCGGCGTTCGTGCTCGTCGAGTCCCGGGCCGCGCAACCCATCATCCCGCTGCGCATGTTCGGCGACCGCAACCGCGTCGGCTCGTACGTCATCATCCTCTGCCTGGCGGGCGCGATGTACGGGATGTTCTTCTTCATCGTGCAGTTCTTCCAGGTCGTGCCGGGCTACAGCCCGATCCGCTCGGGTCTGGCGTCGCTGACCTTCACCGCGGCGCTGGTCGTCGCGGTCGGGATCACGCAGCGGCTGCTGCCGGCGCTCGGCCCCAAGCCGTTCGTGGTCATCGGCTCGGCCCTGTCGATCGTCGGGCTGGGCTGGCTGACGGCGATCGATCCCGGCACCACGTACGTGGGCGGCGTGATGGCGCCGCTGTTCCTCTTCGGCGCGGGCATCGGCCTCAACTTCGTGACGCTCACGCTCACGAGTGTCTCGGGCGTCGCCCCGCACGAGGCCGGCGCCGCCTCCGGGGTGCTCAACGCCTCGCAGCAGGTCGGCGGCTCACTGGGGCTCTCCATCATGGTGACGGTCTTCGGAACGGCGACCCGCGACGAAGCTGGGCGGCAGATGCCGGCCTTCCTGGCGCGGGCCACCGACGCGGAGAAGGCCGAACTGGCACGGAGCGGGCAGTTGCCGGGCCACTGGGGACACCAGGTGCTGACCGAGGGCATCTCCTCGGCGTTCGTCACCTCGGCGGCCATGGCGGCCGTCGCACTGCTGGTCGCGCTGCTGCTGGTCCGGGTCCGCAGGAGCGACCTGGAGAACCTCAGCGGCAAGGCCGCGGCCGCCGGTACCGGCCTGTGACGGAGGATCGCCCGGGACCGGCCGCGCCGGCCCGGTTCCGGGCGATCCGCCACGTCACCTGCCCCAGTACTTGCCCAGCTGGCCTTCCATGAACGGATCCGGACTCACGCTCACATCCCCGGCGAAGGGGTGTTCGAGGACGAGGACGAGGGTGAGGCTCAGGCCCACCAGCAACGCGATCGACCCCACGAAGAGCAGCTGCACCTTGAGGTTCTCCACCCCGTACAGCAGGGTGACCAGCATCACGACCAGCGCTCCCCCGTAGGTGAGGACCTGCAGGAGGACGGGCAGGTGTTGCGTCGCGGCCAGGATGCGGGTCCTGCGCTGCGTGGTCACGTCGTTCAGCCGCTCCACCGACTCACTGTAGAAGGCCTGCTCGGAGGCGGTTTTCGGGTCGTAGCCCTGGAGGACCCCGTACAGCGCCTCGAGCTTGCCCGAGGTCGCGCTGAGGCTGTTCCTCCCCTCGCGCATCAGCGGCCACGCGTCCTCCACGACGGCGTGGACGTAGTCGCCGATCGCGCCGTCCAGCCTCACCCGCACGTCGTCCGGGAACGCATGCGCGTTGCGGGAGATCACGGCGAGGTCGCTGGCCTCCGACGTCACCACCACCTGAACCTGCTCGAGTTCGGTCCAGAGGGTCACGATGACGAAGGCGAGGACGATTCCGTAGATCGCCCCGAACAGTTCGAGTACCGTGCGGGAGACGTCATTGGTCACGCCACGGACCAGCTCGGGGAAAAGGCGGCGTGTCACCAGGCAGGCGGCGAGCGACAGGACGACGACGCCTCCGACGATGAGGATCGCGAGGCCGGCCGTGTTCAGGTTGTTGAGCAGCCAGAGTCCCACGCCGGCGACTCTACCCAGCTCACCGCCGCGTTCCGGGGCGGCACGACCGCCGCCCGACGCCCGCGGCGCCGGCGTCGGCGTGTCGGCGCGGGCATAGCCGGGCGGGCGGCCAGGCGGGCGGGCGGGCACCCGATCGTCAGGAATCAGTCGTCAGGAATGCGCCGCCGCCCGGTCGGATTCGCTGCGGAGGACGCAGAATTCGTTCCCCTCGGGGTCGGCGAGGACCGCCCAGCCGGTGCCGTCGGGATCGCGGTGGTCGGCGACCAGCGTCGCCCCGAGGCCCAGCAGCCGTTCCACCTCCTGCTCCCGCGAGGTCTCGGGGCGCAGGCACAGATGGAGCCGGTTCTTGATCGTCTTGGGTTCCGGCACCTGGTTGAAGTACAGCACCGGTCCCTCCGCGAGCATCACCTGGGTCTCCCGGTCGCCCGGCGCGTCCCCCGGATGCAGCGGACGGCCCGTCACCCTGCTCCAGAACAGGGCCAGCCCATAGGCATCCGCACAGTCGATCGCCACGTTCTGCACCACCGAGACCATGCCGCGAGCCTGCCCGACCTCCGCGCCGGACGCCAGTACGTCTCACGTACGGCGGCGGTCCCGGTACTCGCCCGGGACGTCGTCCCTGCCGCGCCACGCGCGCAGTTTGTCCGGGTGCATCACGAGCCACAGCCGGTCGATGCGGCCCTCCTCGCCGAGGCCGATCCCGATGACCGCCCCGGTCACGCCGTCCACGCGCCCGACGAGGCCCGGGCGGCCGCTGACGTCCTCAACTCGGAAGGAGACCCCGGATTCCTTCCGCAGGACGCCGAGGAAGAGGCGGGCGATCTTGTCGGCTCCGACGACGGGACGCAGGGCGGTCCTGACCAGTCCGCCGCCGTCCGCGGTCGCGGTCGCGTTCGCGTCGAGGAGGCCGACGAGCGAGTCCAGGTCACCGGTCTCGCAGGCGTGCTTGAACGCGGACACGACCTCCCGGTGCCGCGAGCCGAGGACCCCGGGGTGCTCGGCTGCCCTGATCCGGCGGCGGGCGGACGTGGCGAGCTGACGGCAGGCCTCGGGGGTGCGGCCCACCGTCTCCGCGATCTCCGCGAAGGGGACGCCGAAGATGTCGTGCAGGATGAACGCCACGCGCTCGGCCGGGGTGACCGAGTCCAGGACGACCAGCACCCCCATGGTCACGGATTCGTCCAGGCTGATCTGGTCCGCGGGGTCGACGCCGGCCGACACCGGGCCCACGCTGTCCCCGGCCGACCCGGGCAGCGGCTCGGGCAGCCACTCCCCCACGTACCGCTCCCTTCGTACGCGGGCCGAGGACAGGTGGTCCAGGCAGATCCTGCTCGCCACCCGCACCAACCACGCCATGGGCGACCTGATGTCGCGCTGGACGTCGTCGGAGAGGGCGTACCAGCGCATGTAGGTCTCCTGGACGACGTCCTCGGCGTCGTACGAGGAGCCGAGCATGCGGAACGCCAGGTTCAGCAGCACCCGGCGCTCGCCGAACACGGCGCTCAGCGAGTGGTCGGCGGCTCCGGGCAGGGGCGCGTCACGCACGCCGCCGCCCGTGGGTCCGCCGCCGGGTCCGGCCGGAGCCCGCATCCCCGCCGCCCTCCACCAGGCGCAGGCCGGGACCGCGGGTGCACGCGGGCGCCGGTGTGCCGCCGGCGTGCGCGACCGCGGCCGCGAGCCGTCGATGGAGGTGTTCGGGACGGGCGAGGCGGGCGAGCCGCGCGAGGCGGCCCGCGATCACCTCGTGGAGCGGGCCCTTCAGGTGTCCGATCTGCATGTCCCTATGACGAGGCGGCTCCTGCGAATGTGAGGCGCTCCGGCCACCGGACGCACACCCGCGGCACGCCCGTGCCGCACCCGCGCGCGGCGCTGTGTCCGGCGTCACCTCACATCCCCGGCGCCCGGGCCGTCGTGACGTACGACCCATCCGACGCGTGAAGCCGCGCGCACAGTCCCGAGGGAAGCCAAGGTGACGATCAGTAACACCAGAGACCGAGGACGGACGCCCCGGGGGGAGCGGCTGGCCGACTGGGCGGACGGCCGGCTCGGCGTCTACACCCTGGCCAGGGCCCACATGCGCAAGATCTTCCCCGACCACTGGTCGTTCATGCTGGGCGAGATCTGCCTGTACAGCTTCGTCGTGCTGGTCCTGACCGGCGTCTACTTGACGCTCTTCTTCCACCCCTCCATGAACGAGGTGGTCTACGACGGCAGTTACGCCCCGCTGGGCGGCGTCAGCATGTCGGAGGCCTACTCCTCCACCCTCGGCATCTCCTTCGACGTGCGCGGCGGTCTGCTGGTGCGCCAAATGCACCACTGGGCGGCCATCGTCTTCGTCGCGGCCATGTTCGTCCACATGATGCGGCACTTCTTCACGGGCTCCTACCGCAAGCCCCGGGAGGTCAACTGGGTCTTCGGCTGGCTCATGCTCGTCCTCGGCATGTTCGAGGGGTTCATCGGCTACTCGCTGCCGGACGACCTGCTGTCGGGCACCGGACTGCGCTTCCTGCAGGGCGCCGTGCTGTCGGTCCCGGTCGTGGGGACGTACCTCTCGATGTTCCTCTTCGGTGGCGAGTTCCCCGGCGGCGAGATCGTCCCGCGCTTCTACTCCGTGCACGTCCTGCTGCTGCCCGGGATCTTCGTCGCACTGATGGCGGCCCACCTGATCCTGCTCTTCCACCACAAGCACACCCAGTGGGCGGGCCCCGGACGAAGGAACGGCAACGCCGTGGGCATGCCGCTGCTGCCGGTGTACGTGGCGAAGGCGGGCGGCTTCTTCTTCCTCGTCGCGGGCGTGCTGGCCGCGCTGTCCGCCGTCGCGGCCGTCAACCCCGTCTGGAACTACGGGCCGTACCGGCCGGACCAGGTCTCGACCGGTGCCCAGCCGGACTGGTACATGGGGTTCGCCGAGGGCCTCATCCGCGTCATGCCGGGCTGGGAGGTCGACCTCGGCGGGCACACCCTGGTGCTCGGCGTGCTGATACCCCTGCTGCTCTTCCCCGCCGTCCTGGTGGCCATCGGCGTCTACCCGTTCGTCGAGTCCTGGGTCACCGGCGACCGGCGCGAGCACCACCTGCTGGACCGGCCCCGCAACCGCCCGGTGCGCACGGGGCTCGGCGTCGCCTGGCTCAGCCTGTACTTCTGCCTGCTGGCCGGCGGCGGCAACGACATCTTCGCGACGCGCTTCCACCTCTCCATCAACGCGGTCACGTGGACGATCCGCGTCGCCGTGTTCGTCGTCCCGGTGGCGGCCTTCACCGTCACCAAACGCATCTGCCTGGGCCTGCAGCGGCGTGACCGGGACACGCTGCTGCACGGCGCCGAGACCGGGGTGATCCGCCGGCTGCCGCACGGCGAGTACGTCGAGGTCCACCGCCCCCTCGACGCCGCGCGGCGTCACGTCCTGGGCTCCCACGAGCAGTACCGGCCGCCGGCCCCCGGCCCCGACGAGGACGAGAACGGCCTCCCACGCCGTCGGACCCGCCGCGAACGCCTGCGGGTGCGCCTGTCGCACGCCTTCTACGGCCCCTCGTCCCAGGTGGCCACGCCGACCGAGGAGGAGATGCGGCACGCGGTCGAGCGCTGAACGCGCCGCGGGAGGGCCGGTGGCGGCCAGGCCAGGTCCAGGGCGCCTACGCCCAGGAAGCCAGCTTCTCCGGGTTCAGGGTGAGCCACACGTCGGTGATCCGTGATCCCACGACGTTCAGGGTGACGACGGCCACCACCGCCCCGTCCGAGCGGCAGACCAGGGCCGGGCGGTGGGCGGCGTTCTCCAGGGTGATGCCGGTCATGGCGAGACCGCTCTCCCTGCGGGTCACACCGATGAGGTAGCGCGCCGTCCTGTCCGCTCCGCGGATGGGCCTGAGTGCGGCCCTGACGTGTCCGCCCCCGTCGGCCCTGGCGGTCACCTGCGGGTCCAGCAGCGTGATCAGACGGTCGAGTTCGCCCGTCTGGCAGGCCCTCTTGAACTCGCGGACCAGCCGCCGGTACTCCTTCTGGTCCGCCTCGTGCCTGCGGGCGGAGGCGATGCCGCGGCGGGCGGCCACGGCCAGCGCGCGGCAGCTCTCGGCGCTGCGGCCGACGATGGCGGCGATCTCGGCGAAGGGGACCTTGAAGACGTCGTGCAGGACGAAGCTCACGCGCTGCGCCGGGGTGAGTGCCTCGAGCAGGACCAGCATGCCCATCGTGACGGACTCGTCGAGGGCGGCCCGGTCGGCGGGGTCGTCCGGCTGCCCGGGCCTCCGCACGCTGCTCCACGCCGCACTGTCCGGCAGGGGCTCGGGCAGCCACTCGCCCGTGTACCTCTCCCTGCGCACCCGGGCGGAGCCGAGGTGGTCCAGGCAGATCCGGCCGGCCACGCGGACGAGCCAGGCCGTGGGGGACTCGATGCCGGCGCGTGCCGACGGGGACATCCCGTACCAGCGGGCGTAGGTCTCCTGGACGACGTCCTCGGCGTCGTGCGTCGAGCCGAGCATCCGGAAGGCCAGCGCCATCAGCATGGGCCGGTCCTCGAGCGTCGGGTTCGAGCGGGTGCTCAGTCGTCCCGCGTCCTTGCCCCGCATGAGCGTGAGTCCTAGGGCCGAGGAGACACCTGTGCGGCGGCGCAGGGCCTCCATGAGTGTCGTGGTTCCATCGTGCAGGCCGGGGCGGGAACCGGCGAGCCGTCCGCCGTGGGGCGGTCAGGCCGCGGTACCGCCCGTTCCTCTCAGCCGCTCGCGCTGGGTGCGTCGCTGCATCGCGCGCCGTTCGGCCTCGGTGGTGCCGCCCCAGACGCCCTCCATGGGACCGGCTCCCAGCGCCCACTCCAGGCAGCGCTCCCGTACGGGGCAACGGTGGCACACGGCCTTGGCCTCGCCGATCTGCACCATTCCCAGACCGCTGCCGCTGATGGGGAAGAAGAGTTCCGGATCTTCCTCACTGCAGGCGGCGGCTTCGCGCCAATTCATGGAAGTCTCCTCAGAGGTGGTCACGGCCGTTCCCCGGCGGCTGACCCGCGCCGGACGAATTCCTGCGAGTGCCATGCTGGGATGCTATGGACGAGTGCGCCGTGCCGTCCAAGACGCATATACGAAGGCGTCGATAGACACAGCCTATGGTCGCAATCCGGACATCCTGTGGCGGTCCTCGCACAGGAAGTGCCCGGTATTCCCGGAAGGGGCCGCTTCCCCTTTCACCGCAGGCACGGCGGGACGGCCCGCCGGGATGCCGGGGGTCGGCCCTCACGACCGCTCCCAGCCGCGCAGCTTGTCGGGGTTCAGGACGAGCCAGACGTTCACGACCCGGTCGCCCCGCACGTCGAGGCTGATCGCCGCGGCGGCCTCGCCGCCGTGTCCGACCACCAGCCCCGCCCGGCCGTTGAACGTGGCCTCGGCGATGACGACGCCGTCCCGCGGGGCCAGCAGCACGCCCAGGCAGCGGGTGACGTCGTCCGCTCCGCCGACCGGCCGTTCCGGGGTGCGGATCCTGCCGCCGCCGTCGAAGACGGCCGAGACGTCGGGGGCCAGGAGTCCGGCCAGGAGCCGCAGGTCGTGCGACTCGCACGCCTTCCGGAACGCGCGGACCACCTCCCCGTGCCGTCCGGTCCCGGCCCGTCCGGCCCGGCGGCCGCGCAGGGACTGCCGGGCCGGCTCCGCGGCGGCCCCGGCCCCGGCCCGGGGCCGGTGGTCACGCGCCCCCTCGCCGGGCGCCCGCGCCGGGCGGGACCGGCAGACGTCCTTGAGGGTCCCGGCCAGCCAAGCCCCCGGGTCCATGGCACCGCGGTCGCCCTCGGCGTACCAGCGCCGGTAGGTCTCCGTGAGCGCGTCCTCCGCTTCCGCCGCGGAGGACAGGAATCCGCGCGCGAGGCCGAGCAGCATTCTCCGCTCTTCCAGCAGATCGGATATGGGCGCGACTTCTTCCGCGTATTTCATCGGCTTACCCGGCCTTTCGGAGCTGCGTGCGTGAACGACCGGACGACGTAGGTCCGAACGTCGCCGGTTTCGCGCCGCGACGGCCTTTGTCCGGCGGTGCGGCGCTCGTACGAAAGACGAAGCAGCCGCTCCGGGTGTGAGGCTCCGATGCCCCGGCCACCGGGGAAGCCGGTCGCGGAAGGGAGTTGGCGCACCGTGCGGCGACCGGACCGGGCGCGGGTTGCCGGACCCCCCCGGAGAATTGTCCCGCGAATACTTCGTGGAATTGGACCACACTCCCGGCCGTGCGCATGCGTAGCCTTTCCGGCGTGGACGTGTCCGGAGCACTCGCGCATCCCGAACCTCTTACGGCTGCCTGACGTACCGGGTCGCGCGGCCGCACCACCGCGAGGGAGCGCACCGCGGGGGGACACAGGAGGAACGACCGATGAGCAGTACCAGTGGAACGGCGTCGTCCGAGGCGAACGGGGCCGCCGCCCCGGGCGGCGCGGCGACGGCACTCCTCGACTCGGAGGGCACCGTGGCCGGTTGGTCGCAGGCCGCCCAGCAGCTCGCCGGCTACGCCGCCGCGGACGTGGTCGGCCGGCCCGCCCGTGTACTGCTGGCCGACGGCGACGTGCACGCGGAGGCCGCCGCGGCGGGCCAACTCCACCGCCGGGGCCGCTGGTCGGGCCCCGCGCGGATCCGTCACCGCGACGGGCACGCGATCGGCGTGCGCCTGACGGCGCAGTCACTGGCCGGCCGCGACGGCCGCGCGCAGTGGCTCGTGTCGGCCTCCGAGACGTCCTCCCACGCCTCCTGGACGGCGAACGGCCCCGTGGCGGCGGAGCCGCAGCCGGCCGCGGTCGTGATGCCGCATCGGATGCCGATCGGCATCGCGATCCGCGACACCCAGGTCCGCTGCATCTGGGTGAACGACGTCCACGAACTCGGCAACGGCGCCGGCCCGCCCCCGCAGTTGCCGGGGAGCCCGCCCCACCCGGTCCCCGGCACCGAGGCGGAGTCGCTCGAGGCCGTCATGCACCGGATGCTCGAGAGCGGTGACCTTGTGATCAACGGGGACTACCAGGCCTCTCCGCCCGCCCGGGCGCGCCAGGAGCCGGCGGCGACCCCCTCCCTCTTCCGCCTCGACGACGCGCAGGGCCGCCCTCTGGGCGTGTGCACGGTGGACGCGGACGACGCCGGCGGCCGCCGCGCGCAGGAGCGCCTGCGCATCCTGGACGAGGCCGGCAGGCGCATCGGCACCACCCTGGACGTCATGCGGACCGGGCAGGAGCTGGCCGACCTCGCCGTGCCGGCCCTCGCGGACTACGCCACGGTCGACCTGGCCGAGTCCGTCCTGCTGGGCGGGGAGCGACCCGCCCGGTCCCGCCCCGAGGGCGCGGGACCGACCCCCGCCGTCCGCCGCGCCGGCCTGGCCTCGATCCGGCCCGGTGCGCCGGAATCGCTGTTCGCCCGGGGAGATCCGGTCTCCACCCCGCCGGCGTCGCCGTTCACCGGGGTCCTGCGCTCCGGCAGGGCCCGTCTGGAGCCGGTGCTGAACGGCTCCCCGGGCACGTGGCTGGACCACGACGACGCGGCACGCGCCGCCAAGGTCCGCCGGCACCGCATGCACTCGCTGATGCTCCTCCCGATCCGCGCGCGGGGGGCGGTCCTCGGCGTGGCGACGTTCATCCGGACCGTGGACCCCCGGCCGTTCGAGGCCGACGACCTGCTCCTCGCCGAGGAACTCGTCCGGCGGGCCGCCACCTGCCTGGACCAGGCCCGCCAGTACGCGCGCGAGCACTCCGCCGCCCTCGCCCTGCAGCGCCACCTGCTCCCGCGCCGCGCGACGGGCGGGGCCGCCGCCGACGTGGCCTGGCGCTACCTGCCCGCCGACAGCCACCACGGCGTCGGGGGCGACTGGTTCGACGTCATCCCGCTGTCCGGGGCCCGGGTCGCCCTGGTCGTCGGCGACGTCGTCGGACACGGCATCAACGCGGCGGCGACCATGGGCCAGCTCCGTACGGCGGTGCACACCCTCGCCGACCTGGACGTGCCCCCGGACGAGTTGCTGGCCGCCCTCGACAAGCAGGTCACCCACCTCGCCGAGGCCGACGCCGGCCCGGACGGCGCCCCGGGCGGCACGACCATGACGGCCACCTGCCTGTACGCGGTGTACGACCCCGTCACCCGCCTGTGCACCCTGGCCCGGGCCGGGCACCCCCCGCCCGCGGTCGTCGGCCCGTACGGCGGCGTCACCTTCCCCGACCTGCCCGTCGGGGCGCCGCTCGGCCTCGGCCTGGCCCCCTTCGAGGCCGTCACGCTGGAACTGCCCGAGGGCAGCGTGCTCGCCTTCTACACCGACGGCCTGATCGAGGACCGCGACCACGACATCGACGTCGGCATGGACCGCCTGGGCGCGGCCCTGGCACGGCCCGGCCTCCCGCTCGAGGAGCTGTGTTCGTCGGCGGTGGCCTCACTGCCCGAGGGGGCGCCGAACGACGACGTCACCCTGCTCCTGGCACGGACCTGCTCGCTCGGTCCGGGCAGTGTGGCGTCGTGGCGGTTCCCCGCCGACGCGGCTGTCGTCGGGCGCGCCCGGTCGCTCGTCACCCGGCAGTTGGCCCGGTGGGGGCTGGACGGTCTGGCCGAGTCCACGGCACTGATCGTCAGCGAACTGGTCACCAACGCCGTCGTCCACGGTGACGGGGGCTGCGACCGCGACCGTACGATCGGCCTGCGCCTGATCCGGCACGCCGTACTGACCTGCGAGGTCAGCGACACCGACCACAGCCGTCCGCTGCTGCGCCGGCCCACCGCGACCGACGAGCACGGCCGGGGACTCTTCCTCGTCTCCCAGCTGTCCCCCGCGTGGGGTGCCCGGCACCTTCCGGACGGCAAACTCCTCTGGGTCGACCAGGAGCTGACGCCGGGGGCGACCCCTCCATCGTGACACCTTATGACCCTTTTCCAGATAAATGTTAGCACTTGTTGCGTCTCGCGGCTTATCAGCGCTACGCTTCCTGAACATCCCCCACAACACCACCCGGGAACCTCCGGACGCCGCGAAGGACATCACCTTCGACCCCCGTACACCCCCAGGGGAAGCGTCCGCGGAGCCACCCGCACACCCGCCGGGGCCGGCGACGGCTTCGCGCCGACTCCCGCTCCCCGAGCAAGGGTTGGAGCCGGAGCCGGACGCGCTTCCGCGCCGCCCGATCGATCCAGGCGACACCGCCGACGTGCACGACGCCACCCCGTGCGTCCCCGGCCGGGCGCCGCACCCCCGCGGGCCCGCGCCTGATCGGCCCCACCCTTCGCTCTGGCACCAGCGGCCCCAGCGCCACCTCCAGGCACCGTGCTGCGCACGAAACACGGCGCCCCCGCACAGCAGGAGAACCACCGTGACTCTCACCGGCGAGAACACCGTCCAGCAACTGCTGATCGACGGCACCTGGCAACAAGCGGCCGACGCGCACACCTTCGAGGCACGCGATCCCTTCACCGGCGACATCGCCTCCCAGGCCGCGGCGGCCCTCTCCGTGGACGTCCTGCGGGCGGTCGACGCCGCCGAGCGGGTCTTCCCCGCCTGGGCGGCACTGCCGCCCAACGAGCGGCGCCGCCTGCTGTGGGCGGCCGCCGACACGCTCGAGGCACGGGCCCCGGAGATCGCCGAGGCGATCACCGTCGAGATGGGCGCCCCCGCCGCCTGGGGCCACTTCAACACCACCACCCTCGCGGAGAAGTTCCGCTACGCGGCAAGCGCGGTCCACGACGGACTCACCGGCGAGCTCATCCCCTCCGAGGTGCCGGGCCGCACCTCCATCGCGATCCGCAAGCCGGTCGGCGTGGTCGCCTGCGTCGTCCCGTGGAACGCCCCCGCACTGCTGGTCGGCAACTCCGTCCCGTTCGCGCTGGCCGTGGGCAACACGGTGGTGATGAAGGCGTCCGAGCAGACCCCGCGCACGCACGGCCTGGTCGCCGAATGCCTCACCGAGGCCGGGCTGCCCCACGGGGTGTACAACCTCGTCACCAACGCGCCCGAGGACGGCCCCGAGGTGGTGGAGGCGCTCATCGCGCATCCGGCCGTACGGCGGGTGCACTTCACCGGGTCGAGCCGGGTGGGACGCCTCATCGCGCAGCGGGCGGCCGCGCACATGAAGCAGGCGATCCTCGAACTCGGCGGCAAGGCACCGGTCCTGATCCTCGCCGACGCCGACCTCGACCGGGCGGTCAGCGCCACCGCCTTCGGGGCGTTCGCCAACTCCGGCCAGGCGTGCCTGTCCACCGAGCGCATCGTCGTCGACCGCGCCGTCGCCGAGGAGTTCACCCGGCGCCTGGCCGCCGTCGCCGCAGGCGTCACCTACGGTGACCCGCGTGACCCGCGCACCGCGCTCGGCCCGGTCGTCGGACCGGACAGCATCGCGCGGCTGTCCGACCTGGTCCTCGACGCCGTCGCGGGCGGCGCCCGGCTCCTGACCGGCGGCACGTCCGAGGGGCCGTGCTTCGCGCCGACCGTACTGGCCGACGTCACCCCGCACATGCGGGTCTACCGGGAGGAGTCCTTCGGCCCCCTGGTCAGCGTCATCACCGTCGACGGACCCGAGGAGGCCCTGCGCGTCGCCAACGACAACGACTACGGCCTCACCTCGGCCGTCTTCACCCGGGACATCGCCCTCGCGCTCGACCTCGCCAAGCGCATCAACGCCGGCATGTGCCACATCAACGGCACCACCCTCGACGACGAGCCCCAGATGCCCTTCGGCGGCGTCAAGAACAGCGGATACGGCAAGTCCGGCGGCCACGCGGGCCTGGAGGAGTTCACCGAACTTCAGTGGATCACCATCGAAGGCTCCCAGCCGCCGCGTTACCCCACCTTCGAATGACCGACACCTTCGGATGACCGACCGGGACGACCATGGAATCGACGACCGACAGCTACGACTACGTCGTGGTCGGCGGCGGGACGGCGGGCAGCGTGCTCGCCGCCCGGTTGTCCGAGCCCGGCGACGCCCGCGTCCTGCTCCTCGAAGCGGGCACGGCGCAGACCTCACCCGACATGAGCACACCGCCGGCCTGGCCGGCGCTGCTGCGGACGTCCGCGGACTGGGGCGACACCACCGTCCCGCAACGGGCCGGCGGCACCGGCGTGCTGCTGGGCCGCGGACGCACGCTCGGCGGCGGCTCCGCCATCAACGCCATGAACTTCGTCCGCGGCCACCGCTCCAGCTACGACGCGTGGGCCGGCACCGGCCTGGAGGAGTGGGGGTTCGACGGGCTGCTGCCCTACTTCAAGCGCAGCGAGAACACCTCGGGACGGGACCCGGCCCTGCGCGGGGTCGGCGGCCCCCTGACCGTCGGACCGCCCGACCCCCCGCACCCGGTCGTGGCGGCCATGCTCGAGGCCGCGGCCGAGACCGGTCACCCCCGGGCGACCGACATCAGCGGCGGCGCGGAGGAGGGCTTCGGCTGGTCCGACCTCAACATCGTCGGCGGCAGACGGCAGAGCGCCGCCGACGCCTACCTGGGCCCGGCCCTGCACCGCCCCAACCTGACGGTGGTGACCGGCACCCATGTGCGCCGGCTGCACATCAGCGGCGGGCGGTGCACCGCGGTGGAGTACGTCACCCGCCGCGGCAGGGCGGCGCTCGTCGGCTGCTCGGGCGAGGTCGTCGTCACGGCGGGCGCCATCGGATCGGCGCAACTGTTGATGCTCTCCGGCATCGGCCCCGCGGAGCACCTGCGCGGGACGGGCGTCGACGTCCTGGTGGACCTCCCGGGCGTCGGGTCGGACCTGCAGGACCATCCCATCGCCAACCTCGTCTACCGCTCGGCGCGTCCGGTCCCCGCGGGCGTCAACAACCACGGCGAGGCACTCGGCCTGGTGCGCAGCGCGGCCGCCCTCGACGGCCCGGACCTCCAGGTGCTCTTCGTCGACGCCCCGGGCCACGTCCCCTCCGCCGACGGCCCCGGCCCGGGCCAGGGGTACACCATCGCCGTCTCCGCGATCCTGCCCCACAGCCGCGGCAGCGTCCGCCTCGCGAGCGCGGACCCCGACGTCCTGCCGCTCGTCGACCCGGACTACTACGCCGACGACCGGGACCTGGCCGCCGTGGTCGAAGGGCTGCGCCTGGCGCGGGAGATCGGCCAGGCGGACGCGCTCGGCGACTGGCGCGGGCACGAGGTCCTGCCGGGCCCGCAGGTCGCGGACGACGCCGGCCTGCGGGAGTACGCGCTCAGCGCCCTCTGCTCGTACATGCACCCCGTGGGCACCTGCCGCATGGGCGGACGGGACGACGCGGGCTCCGTCGTCGACCGGGCGCTGCGTGTCCACGGCATCGACGGCCTGCGCGTCGCCGACGCCTCCGTCATCCCCTCGATCCCCTCCGCCAACACCAACGCCACGGTCTACGCGATCGCCGAACGGGCCGCCGAGCTGCTCCGCTCCTGATGGCGCGCCGTCCCCGACGGCCGTCAGGGCGCCCCGGACCCCACGGGGCCGAGCCCGGGCGGCAGATGGCGGACGGCGACCGCCACGGCCTCCCGCGCCGTGGCCGTCACGGCGAGCACGCCCCCGCCGACGAGGTCCGCGCTGACGGTGAACTCGTCGGTGTCGTGCGCCTTCAAGCGCGGCCCGGCCACGGTCAGGCCGGGGCGGGTGGTGGTCGAGAAGCACAGTGCCCAGCCCATCCTGAAGGGGTACAGGGCCCGCAGCGACGGCACGGCGTACGCCTCCTCAAGGAGCGGCCGGTACCCGGGCACGGCCACCGTCCTCGCCTCCTTGCGCAGGCCGCGCCACTCGGAATCGGCCAGCAGCGCGGGGTCCCCGTCGGGCACCTCGAACCGGCCGGTCAGGAGCACGAAGGGCGCGGCCCGGCGGATGTCGCTCAGCGACGCTCCCTCGTACCACGCCCGCGCGGCGCTCACGAGCTGCCCGAACTCCCCTGCGGCGCCCTCCACGAGCGGCATCCCCTGCGCCGCGTCCGCACCGCGGATCCACCACTCCCGCCCGAACGCGGACGCGTTGACGCGCAGCGGGCCCCGGTGCGGCACGCTGCTCCCGACGAGGACGCCGGTCAGCGGGTCGCCCGACGAGGCGGTCACGGGCAGGCGGAAGCCCCCCTGTTCGGCCCCGGCCCGGAGGGCGGCGGCGAGCCCGCCGCCCTCCGCGATGTCCGGATAGAGCTCTGCCATGTCACGTTGCGGGGCCACGACCCCAGATTCTGCCCCAACGGCCCGCGAGGCGTGGAGAAGTGATCACACGGAAGCCTCGGTCACACGCCCTGGGCGGGGACGGACTCACCCGTAAGTCGTTCTGCCTCCTGCCACAGACGGGCCGCGGCGGATCTGTCGCGGCCGGGGCGCGGGAGCGGGACGGTCTTGGCCGGGCCGATGAGTCCCCAGCGGGGACCGTAGTAGCCGCCGGGGGCGGCGCCGGGGTCGGATGCGGCGTACAGCAGGGGTTCGGCGCCCTGCTCGGGTCCCTGCGAGGGGACGATCCGGTAGGCCAGGGATTCGATGAGGCCCGGGCGGCCGCCGTTGAGGTTCGGGCCCGAGGTCGTCAGGTTGGTGCGCGTGTAGCCCGGGTGCGCGCCGGCCGAGAGCAAGGGCCAGCCGCGCTCTGCGGCGAGATCGGCCAGGTGCGCCATCATCAGCAGGTCGGCCAGCTTCGACTGGGCGTACGCCCGGGTCGGGCTGTAGCGGCGGGCGGACTGCAGGTCGTCGAAGTCGATGCGCGCCCGGTTCGCCGTGCCGCTGCTCATGGTGGCGACCCGTGGCGCGGGAGCGGCGAGCAGGAGCGGCAGCAGCCGGACGGTGAGCGCGAACGGGCCCAGGAAGTTGCTGGCCAGTTGCAGCTCGAAGCCGTCGACCGTGTCCGTGCGGGCGGGCACGTTCATCACTCCAGCGTTGTTCACCAGCACGTCCAGCGGTCGGCCCTCGGCGATCAGGGCGTCGGCGAACGCACGCACCGAGGACTGGTCCGCGAGGTCCAGGCGGCGGACCTCCGCCCGGGCGCCGGGGTGCGCGGCCGAGATCTCCGCCTTCGCCTGCTCTCCCTTGGCCTCGGTGCGCACCGCGAGGACGACGTCGGCTCCGGCTGCGGCGAGGCGCTTGGCCGTCTCCTTGCCCGTGCCGCTGTTCGCGCCGGTGACGACGGCGAGCCTGCCTCGCTGGTCAGGGACCTGGTACATGACGGACTCCAATAACGTACTGCCGGTATCTTGTGGTCACCAACATAACGAACCGCCGGTCCGTTAGTAAAGTAACGCCGGTCCGTAAGATGTGGACGTGACCTTCCAGCGAGCCCGAACCGATGAGCAGCGCAACCAGCGGCGGCGGCAGATCCTCGACGCGGCGGACGCGATGCTCACCGAGATGACGGTGGCCGAACTCACCCTCAGTGCCCTGAGCCGCCGGGTCTGCCTGGCCAAGGCCAACGTGCTGCGCTACTTCGAGTCGCGCGAGGCGGTCCTGCTGGAGTTGCTGGAGACCCAGGTGGCCGACTGGATCGCCGAACTGGAACGCGAAGCCGTTCCCACCGGTGGCTCCGTCGAGGAGCGCGGGGACCGGCTTGCCGAACTCCTGGCCGTCTCGATGGCACGCCGGCCCGTCCTGTGCGACCTGCTCAGCTCGCAGGCCTCGGTACTGGAGCACAACATCTCCGCCGAGGTCGCGATCAAGCACAAGCACACCGCTCGGGAGTCCCTCGGGAACCTGGTCGCTCTCGCCGCCCGGCACCTGCCGGAACTGGGCGACGACGGTGCCGCGGCCCTCGTGGAGACGACCCTGCTGATGGCCGTCGCAGCCTGGCCGTGCAGCCGCCCCCCGCAAGCCCTCCTCACCGCCTACGCCTCCGATCCCGCGCTGGCGGCCATGCGCATCGACTTCACCGACGCCGTGCGCCGGACAGCGGAAGTGACCGCCTCCGGCCTCCTGGCGCGCCGCAGAACTCCGGACGGGACCGTCGTCTGAACCCCGCGGCCGCCGGACCGCGACGCGTAGGCTCGCATCGTGAACGAGCAGGGAACGGCCTCCGTGTCGACGTCCTGGCAGCGCATCGACGCGTGGCTGGCCGCCCGCGCCCCGGCCGCACTCGCACGGCTCGGCCCTCCTGCCCCGCCTGACGGGATCCGGGAGGCCGAGCGCGTGCTGGGGACGGCACTCCCCGGCGAACTGGTCGAGTCGCTGTGCTGCCACGACGGGGCGACGGAGTGGTCGGGACTGCTGCCGGAGGGTCAGTCCCCGCTCGCCGTCGCGGCGATCATGGAGCACTGGCGCATGTGCATGCAGGTGGCCTCGGACGTCGACGGCCTGACCGCACGCCCCTGGGACGACGAGCCCTGGTGGCACCCCCTCCGGGTCCCCTGGGCCGTGGGTGCCGACGGCACCGCCCAGGTCCTCGATCTGCGTCCTGGCCCCGGTCACGGCCGCCTCGGCTGGGCGGGACACGACGGCTGCGGCGACTTCTCCGATGCGTCGCCAAGCCTGACGCGGTACCTGCACGACGTGGCGGAAGCCCTGCACCGGGGCGGCGACGTCGGCGGGATGCGCGCCGTACCGACGTCCGGCGGCGACCTGTGGTGGGAGGACGATGGGGCCGTCGGCGTCGGGGGGCCGCGCGGCGCCGGTCAAGTGGAGTAGAGGCTGCCGATGTTGTCGTGGAGCTGGGTGGCCAGTGGCGGTGCGGTGTAGGTGTCCGTCATGACCTCGATGTAGCAGCCGGTGCCGGACTCCGCCGCCGTGCGCATCGCCTGGTCGAGTTCGGCGAGGGTCGAGACGCGGGCGGTGAACCAGTCCTCGCAGCCCAGGGCCTCGGGGAGTGCGGAGTAGCGCCAGTTGGCGAGGTCGTTGTAGGCGATGTCGGGATGCTTGCAGAGCAGGCGCTCGATCAGGTAGCCGTGGTTGTTCAGGACGAACACCACCGGCCGCAGCCCGTACCGCCCGAACTGGCTGATCTCCTGCGCGGTGAGCTGGTGCGAGCCCTCGCCCGTGATGAGGACGACGCGCCGGCCGTCCCCGGCGGCGGCGACGGCCGCGCCGACCGCGGCGGGAGTGGCCCAGCCGATCGAGCCCCACAGGGTCTGGTTGTGGAAGGTCGCTCCGCTGGGCAGCTTGGCGAACGCCAGGCCCATGGAGGCGGTTCCGGTCTCGGCGACCAGGATGTCGTTCGGCTGGAGGAAGTCCTCCCAGCGGGGGTAGAGGTTCTCGGCGGTGATGGAGTCGCCGCCGCTGCCGCCCGCCGGGCGCATGCGGGTCACCTCGGCCTCGATGTGCGGCCACTGCCTGCGCGGCAGCTGTGCGGCCAGGGCGGGGAGGAGGTCCTTCATCTCCACGCTCTGGTAGGTCATGCCGTCGACGCTCACGTGGTGGTGGCGGATGTCGATCGTGCGACCGGGGTCGAGGTTGGCGGTGAACGCGCCGCTGTTGAAGTCGTGCATCAGCGCACCGACCAGGACGACGACGTCGCTGCCCTCGACGAAGCGGCGGACGCTCTCGTTCATGAGCTTGCCGTCGTACATGCCGGAGTAGGCGGGCTGTTCCTCGTTCAGGACGCCCTTGTCGGCCATCATCGTGGCGAAGGGCATCCCGGTGGCGTCCAGGAAGCGCTGAACCTCGTCCGCGAGACCCGAGCGGGCGGTCAGCACGCCGGGGAGGGCGCACGCGCTGTTCGCCCGGCCCAGCATGTCGGCGATCGCCTGCACGGCGGCGTCCAGCTGCGCGGGGTCGCTCGCGGGCGCGGGAATCGGCTGGGCCGACCCGACCATCGGCATCTCGGCGAGGTCGGCGGGGAAGGCCATGTAGACCGGGCGGCGGTGGTAGAAGGCCGCCGCGATGAGGCGCTCGGTCTCGGAGGCGACGTTCTGCGGCGTCATGACGGCGCTCGCGCACACCACGGGCTCGGACATCTTGAGGAAGAGGCCGAACTCCCCGGTGCCCAGGGTGTGGTGCACCATCGAGTGATGCGCCTGCACGGGCATCTTGGGCATGCCCACCAGGTGGAACACCGGCAGGTGGTCGGTGTACGCGCCGGCGACGGCGTTGATCGCGCTGAGTTCCCCGACCCCGTAGGTGGTGCACACCGCGCCCACACCGTGGACGCGGGCGTAACCGTCGGCGCTGTAGCCCGCGTTGAGCTCGTTGCAGCTGCCGATCCACTGCATGTCCGGATGCTGCGCGATGGCGTCGTTGACGGGGAAGGCGTAGTCGCCCGGGACACCGAAGACATGCCGCACACCGATGTCGCGCAGCCGGTCCAGGACGTGCTGGATGACGGTGGTGGACATGAGGAGGTTCCTTTCCTGGTCACGGCACCACCGCCCCGGCGGCGCGGAGCGGCGACGGGCGTCACGGGGAGCGGTCACCGTCGGCGCCGGAGGGCAACAGCCGGACATTTCACCCCCGGAACATGCTGTCCGCATCCCGCCATGGGTGCAACCGGAGCGATCACCCCCATGAGCTGCACGAACTGTCACGAGGGCCCGGCGGATCGGCCGATTCCCTCACCCCACGCCCGACGCGACTCCGCCCCGGCGCGGGCCCGCCGTCTCCGTGCTCGTCGCCCGGCCGGTGCTCTCACTCGCCGGATGGGGCGCGGCCCGCCTCCTCGGCGGCCCGGAGGACCTCGTCGACTCCGTCGTGAGGGTGGGCACGCTCATGGCGGCGGTCGCGGCAGTGGACAGCACGCGCCGCCGGCGGCAGCGCCGCCGCACCAGGTAGCGCCCGCGACCCTCGTTCCCGCAGCGGGTGTTCGGCCCGCCCGCCCTCGGCGTCGGTCCCCGTCCGCGCCGCCTACCGCGGGGTGTCGCGGTGGCGCAGTGGGGCCGGCAGGGCGTCGGGGGCCGCGTCGGTGTCGTGGCCGCCCGTGCCGGCGGCGCGCTGGGTGCCGATCATGTCGAGGAGGACCATGGCGTCGTGGTCCGGGGTCCCCTCCTCGGCGTAGTAGGCGACGAGCCGGTGCCCGGGGGTGCCGTCCAGTTGCATCGGCTGGTAGCCGAGGGTGAGGTCGCCGACCTCGGGGTGCCGGAAGTGCTTGGTGCCGGGGCGGTGCGGCCGGACGTCGTACCGCTCCCACAGACGGGCGAAGTCGTCGCTCTTCAGCAGCAGTTCGCCGACGAGCCGGGCCAGGTCCGGCGCGTCGGGGTCGATGCCGGCCAGCGCCCTGAGGCGGGCGACGCAGCCGCGGATGCGGGTCTCCCACTCGGGGAACAGATCGCGGGCGGCGGGGTGCAGGAAGTAGTAGCGGGCCAGGTTGCGCCGCGTGGCCGGCCAGTCCTCGATGCCCGCGTAGAGGTGCAGGCCCGCGGGGTTCGCGGCGAGCACGTCCAAGGTGCGGCTGAGGACGTACGCGGGTGCGGGCCGCAGGCTCTCCAGCATGAGCCGGACGCCGGGCCGCACCGCGCGGCTGGGCACGGCGGGCGGCTCGGCGGCGCTGCGCGTGGCCCGGGCGGCCAGCCGGCGCAGGTGCTCGTGCTCGTCGCCGTCCAGGAGCAGCGAACGGGCGAGGGAGTCGACGACGGCGGGGCTCGGACGGGTCTCCTTGCCGCGCTCCAGACGCGTGTAGTAGTCGATGCTGACCCCGGCGAGGGTCGCGAGCTCCTCGCGGCGCAGCCCCGGGGTGCGGCGGATTCCCAGGCCCTCCGGGAGGCCGACCTGCTCGGGGGTGACCTGGGTGCGGCGGGCGCGCAGGAACCCCGCCAGGTCGTTGCTGTGCTGGTCAGAGCTCATCCGCCCAGTGTGCCAGCCGGCCGGCGCGGACGAGGCCGACGTGGGGGGCCGTACCGCACCCCCGAACGCCGCTCCCCGTCGCGGCGCGCCCTGCCACGGCGTCCGCCGCGGCGGGAGGGTGGCGGAGCAGCACGGGGCAGCCGCCCCGGGCGGCGGACTGTGACCGAGCAGCCCGTCCCGTTCGACACAAAGGCAGGACACAGCATGCGCACCACCACCCTGGGCACCCACGGACCGGAGGTCGGCGTCATCGGCCTGGGCGCCATGGGAATGAGCTTCGCCTACGACATGGCCGTCCCTCGTGACGAGGCCACCTCCGTCTCCGTCGTCCACCAGGCCCTGGACCTGGGCGTGACCCTGATCGACACGGCCGACGTCTACGGCCCGTACACCAACGAGGAACTCCTCGGCCGGGCCCTGGCCGGGCACCGCGAGCGCGCGGTCCTCGCCACCAAGGCGGGCATGGAGTGCCTCGACCCCACCGGCGGCCCCGGCGGCTCCCCGCTGGTCAGGCCCAACGGCCGGCCCGAACACATCCGCGCCGCCATCGACGCCGGCCTGCGCCGCCTGGGCACCGACCACGTCGAGCTCTACCAGCTGCACCGCGTCGACCCCGACGTCCCGCTCGAGGAGACCTGGGGCGCCATGGCGGAGGCCGTCACCGCGGGCAAGGCCCTCCACCTGGGGCTCTCCGAGGTCGGCGTCGAGCAGATCGAGCGCGCCCGGGCCGTCCACCCGGTGACGACCGTGCAGTCCGAGTTCTCCCTGTGGACCCGCGACGTGCAGGCCGAGGTCCTGCCCTACTGCGAGCGGCACGGCATCGGCCTGCTGCCGTACTCGCCGCTGGGCCGCGGCTTCCTCGCCGGCCGGTTCGCCTCCTTCGACGAGCTCCCGCAGGACGACCAGCGCCGCCGGCTGCCGCGCTTCCAGGACGACAACCTGCGGGCCAACCTGGACATCGCCGCCAAGGTCCGCGAGGTCGCCGACCGGGTCGGCGCCACCACCGCGCAGGTGGCCCTCGCCTGGCTCGGCGTCCAGGGCCCGCACGTCGTCCCCATCCCCGGCACCAAGACCCCGAAGTACCTCGCCGACAACGCGGCCGCCGCGGACGTCCGGCTGTCCGCGGCCGACCTCGCCGACCTCGACGCCATCCAGCCTCCCGTGGGCGCCCGCTACTGAGCGGAGCAGGGCGCGTCAGTGGTGGTGGCCGCGCCGGCCGAGGGTCTCCACGGGGCCGGCGCCGGGGCGGGTCCACTGCGGTACGGGCCGGCTGGCCGGGCCCCACGTGGCGTTGCCGTCCGCGTCCGAGCGCCAGGACCAGCACGCGGCGCCGCCCTCGGGCCGCCCCTCGGGGTTGTCCTCCCACGCCTCGCGGCGGCCGTACGGCGTCATGTCGAGCAGGCCGAGGGAACCGTTGACCCGCTCGTTCCCCCGGCCCGTCGTGGAGTAGGTGAGGAACACGCGGTCGCCGTCGCGCAGGAAGGAGGTGATCTGCCCCATGCCGTCGCCGACCGGGCCCGGCACCTCGCGCACCGAGTACCAGGGCTCGGTGTAGCCCATGAACGCGACGTAGGAGGCCACCTCGTCCCAGCGGCCGGTGGTCAGGACGGCGAACGAGACGCCGCGGGCGTTGAGGTAGACGGCGTCCTTGAGGTGCCAGGCCGTGGTGGTGCAGCCCTCGCACTGCCCTTGGTGCGGCGCGCCGTCGTACCACATGTGCTTGTAGACCACGAGCTCGTCGCGGCCCTGGAACAGGTCGAGGAACGGTACCGGGCCGTCGGCCCCGACGACCTCGGCCGTCCCGTCGAACTCCACCATCGGCAGCCGGCGCCGGGCCGCGGCCAGGGCGTCGCCCTCCCGGGTGTGGGCCTTCTCGCGGACCAGCAGCTCGTCACGGGCGGCCTGCCAGGTGGGCAGGTCGACCACGGGCGGGCGGCCGGGCGCCGGGGTGGTCGGGTCGTCGGGCATGGTCGTCATGGGGGTCTCCGTGGTGTCTCGTGCCGGGCGGTGCCGTACGGCCTTCCGGGGCCGTCACCACTGTGGACCCGTGCCCGGTCCGGAACTCATCGCCCTCGGCGGTGACGGCCGTCGACTCCCCGGGCCCCTCGTGGCTGCCCGCAGGGCGGCGCGGGGCCTCCGGCACGGCGTGGTCAGCCGCGGAACAGCAGCACGATCGTGCCCAGCACCACGCCGAGGACGACGGCGGCGACGCCGTTGCCCACCCGGTGCGCCCGCACGCCGGGCACGTGACGGTCCAGCGCGAAGCGGCCGGGCCCGACGACCGCGAGGACGACGGCCACCGCGGCGATGAGGAGTTCGTACTCCACCCCGGCCGGGGCGAAGAACCCGCCGCTCCACTTCAGGGCGATGGCGTTGGCCATGACGCCGAGCACCGCCGCCGCGGCGAGCGGGGTCAGCAGCCCGACGGCCAGGCCCAGGCCTCCCAGCACCTCGCTGAGCCCGGCCATCACGGCCATCGCCTTGCCCGCCGGGTAGCCGGCCGAGGTGAAGACGCGTCCGGCGCCGTCGAGGCCCACCCCGGAGAACCAGCCGAACAACTTCTGCGCTCCGTGGCTCGCCATCGTCAGCCCGAGCACCAGCCGCAGGAGCAGCAGCCCGGCGTCGTGGACGTACGGCGGGACGCCGTGCTCGTCGAGCGCGTGGGAGCCGGAGCGGGACAGTGTGCCGAGGGGGGAAGCGGACATGTCTGGGGCCCTTCGTGGGGATGCCGTGCGCGGCCTGCGAGCCGGACGTCGCGACGGCGGCTCACCGCGCGGCCGGTCACGCCTCACGCCTCACGCCAGCAGCGTGGCCCGACGCGGCGCCGTCCGGCGCGCGGCACGCCGGACGTTAGGTCCATGGGGGTCGCCTGCCGTGCCACCGATGGCCCCCTCCGCGCCCCGGCAGGGTCCTCCGGTGGCGTCCGGGAGACGCCGCTGCCCACGAACGCCGGGCCACCCCCCGCCTCCGGGCGAGCTCTTTGACCCGGCAAGGATTCTGCACGTACACTCCACCCCTGACTTCAATAATTCTAGTCAGAGGCGGGGCAAGACACCCCGTGCACAGGAGGAGTTGGCGTTGGCTTTCCCGTTCGACCCGGAACTGGCCCTGAGGATGTCGCGATTCGCCTCGGCGGACGAACGCGCGGCGGTCGCGCGGATGCGGGCGGAGGCGGCGTCGATGGAGGCCGATCCCTACGCACCGCCGGTCCCGGTCGACGTCCGCGAGGCCATCGTGCCGGGCCCGCCGGGCGCTCCGGACGTCCGGGTGCACGTCCACCGGCCCGCGGGACACCGCGGGAGGCTGCCCGCCCTGCTGTACCTGCACGGCGGCGGCTTCGTCATCGGCCTCGTGGACTTCTTCCGCAACGAGACGACCCGCATCGCCGCCGAGGTCGGTGCGGTCGTGGTGTCGGTGGACTACCGGGTCGCACCCGAACACCCCTATCCGGCGGCCCTGGAGGACTGCCACGCCGCCCTGCGCTGGCTGGCGGGGCACGCGGACGCGTTGGGGGTCGACCCGGGCCGGATCGGCGTGGGCGGGGAGAGCGCCGGCGGCAACCTGGCGGCGGCGGTCGCCCTGTACGCACGCGACCACGGCGGTCCCGCCCTGCGCATGCAGTACCTGGGCGTCCCCATGCTGGACGACCGCCTGACCACCCCGTCCATGCAGACCTTCGTCGACACCCCCGGCCTCGACCGCCGCGGCGTCCAGCACAGTTGGGACCGCTACCTCGGCGGCAGGGGGCTGCGCGGCGGCAGCGACGTCAGCCCGTACGCCGCCCCGGCCAGGGCGCGGGAGCTGGCCGGGCTGCCGCCCGCGTACGTCGCGGCCGCCGAGTTCGACCCGCTGCGGGACGAGGCCCTGGCGTACGCCGGGCGCCTGATCACCGCGGGCGTGCCCACCGAGCTGCACCACTTCCCAGGGGCCTTCCACGGCGCGGCCCAGCTGGCCCCGCGGACCGAGGTGGGCCGGCGCATGATCGCCGGACAGCTCGACGCCCTCCGCCGCGGCCTGCGGGCCGGACCGGCGGGCGGCACGGCCTGAACGCCGCCCCACCCAGCGGCGGCCATCCGAACCCGACGGTTACCCGGCGAGTGCTCCGGCCGCCCGTACCGACCGTGCCGTCGGCCTGCTGCTGCTCGGGCTCCTCACCACAGGAGTACTGACCGCGTGACCGCCCGCCGGGCGCGGTACGACGGCGGTACGTTTCCCGGTGTGCCGTACGCAGTGCCGGTCGACGACGGGCGACGCCGGCGGCGCACCGCACCGCGCGGAGCGCCGGCGGTGCCGCGGTGACCGCGGCGGCCCCGGGCCGGGAGGCGGTGCCGCGCCGGCGGATGTGGCCGCTGTACGCCGCCGGGTTCACCACCGCCTTCGGCGCGCACGGCGTCGCCGCGGGCCTCGGCGGCCCTTCCGAGGACGCCGTCACCTCCCTGATCGTCCTCGGCGGGCTGCTGGCCGTGTACGACGGCGCCGAGGTGGTCCTCAAGCCGCTCTTCGGCACCCTCGCCGACCGCGTCGGGGCCCGGCCGGTGCTCCTGGGCGGGCTCGTCGCCTTCGCCGCCGCCTCCGCCCTCTACGCCGTCGCGGACAGCCCGGGCCTGCTGTGGGCGGCCCGGCTGGGCCAGGGCGCGGCCGCCTCCGCCTTCTCCCCCTCGGCCTCCGCGCTCGTCGCGCGCCTCAACCCGGCGGCGGGGCAGGGGCGGGCGTTCGGCTCGTACGGCTTCTGGAAGTCGATCGGCCACACCCTCGGACCGCTGCTCGGCGGCGTCCTGATGTGGGCGGGCGGCCTGCGCCTGCTCTTCGCCGTCCTGACGGCCCTGGGCGCCGCCGTCGCCGTCTGGGCGGCGCTCGCGGTGCCCGCCGTACCGCCGCTCCCCAGAGCCCGGCAGACGCTGCTGGACCTGGGTCGCCGCCTGGCGGAGCCCGCCTTCCTGGCCCCGACCGCCGCCCTGGCCGGGGCGACCGCCGCCCTCTCGGTGGGCGTGGGCTTCCTGCCGGTCTCCGGTCGCGCGGCCGGCCTGGGCACCGTCGCCACCGGCGCGGCCGTGTCCGTACTCGCCGGGTGCGCGGCGATCGTGCAGCCCCGCGCCGGGCGCGCGCTGGACGCCGGCCGCCTCACGGTACGGGGCGGCGTCACCGCCGGACTGCTGCTCGCCGCGGCCGGCCTGGGCTGCGCCGTACTCCCCGGGCTGACCGGGGTGTTGTGCGGCGCCGCCCTCATCGGCGCCGGCACCGGACTGATCACCCTGCTCGGCTTCGCCGCGCTCGCCACCGCCACACCCCGCGAACGCCTCGGCCAGACCATGGGCGCCGCCGAACTCGGCCGTGAACTGGGCGACGCGGGCGGCCCCCTGCTCGTGGGCGGGGTCGCCGCCGCCTCCGCCCTCCCGTACGGCTACGCGGCCCTTGCCGCCCTCCTCGTCGCGGGCGCCGCACTCGCGGCCGCACGGCGGACACCGGACCGGGGATGAAGGACGCCTGCGCCGTCCGGCCGACGGCGGCCCCGTGACGGGGTACGGCGTGGGCGAGTCGGGTGACGTGGAGAGCGGGGCGGAGCGGGGGCGGTTAGCCTGAGCCGGCCAGGAGCCCGGTCGGCGTCGGGAGCAGCGCGTGGCGAGGCTGGGAACGTGGAAGCGGCCGGGACGGCGGAGCCGCCTGATCCCGGCCACGCTGCTGTCCTTCGCCCTGCTGATCGACTTCGTCACCCCCCGCACCGTCAGCGCCGCCGCCCTCTACGCGGCCGCGATCCTGGCGGCCGCGCCCCTGCTGTCCCTGCGCGGCACGATCCTCACCGGGGTGAGCGCGCTCGTCCTCGACTGGGCCATGTTCCGGTACTTCGGCTACCGCGAGAGCGCGGTCGCGGTGAGCGAGCTGGTCATGGTCGCGACGGTGACCGTGGTCGCCGTCCTCCTCAACCGGCTCCTCCACCACCGCGAGCGGCAGCTGCGGTCCGCGCGCGACATCGCCGCCGCCGTCCAGCGCGCCGTCCTGCCCGCACCGCCGGAGCGGATCGGCCCGCTGCGCTTCGCCGCGCGGTACGAGGCGGCCCAGACGGACGCGCGGATCGGCGGGGACCTGTACGCCGTGGTCGACACCCCGTTCGGGGTGCGCTGCGTCATCGGCGACGTGCGCGGCAAGGGGATGGGGGCGGTCAGGGCGGTCTCCGTCGGCGTCGGCGCCTTCCGCGAGGCGGCCCTCCAGGAGCCCAGCCTGACCGGGCTCGTACGGCGACTGGAGCAGGCCGTCACCCTCGAGGCACGGCAGTCGGGCACCCTGACCGAGCTCGAGGGCTTCGTCACCGGGGTGCTGGCGGAGTTCCCCCGCGGTGGGGACGAGGTGCGGCTGATCAACCGCGGCCACCCGGCGCCGCTGCTCTTCCTGGGCGACACCGTGCGCTACGTCGAACCTGCCCGGCCGGGCCTGCCCCTGGGTCTCGCCGCCCTCGGCGAGGGCCCCGGCACCGTCGACACCCTGCCGTTCCCCGAAGGGGCCACCCTGCTGCTCTACACCGACGGACTCACCGAGGCCCGCGACGCGGCGGGTACCTTCTACGACCCCCTCGCCGGATGCACGGGCCGCCGGCACCCCGGCCCGGACGCCCTCCTGGACGCCCTGCTCGCCGACCGGCACCGGCACACGGGCGGCCGGCGGACCGACGACACGGCACTGCTGGCCGTCACGCACGCGTCCGCGGCCGAGCGGATCGCGAACGGCTGAGCCTTCGTCACCTTTGGCGCACACGTGGTCGAGCGGGCCACGGAGCACGTCGTCGGGCGGATCACCGGGCGCGGCACGCACGGCCAACTGCTCGCCCTCGACGGCAGGTACACGGACCTGGTGCGCCGTGACACCGAACTCGCCCCTACGGCATGATCGTTGCCCATGGGACCACTCGACGGTGCGCACCTGCCGGGCTACCGGCAGGTCGCCGAGCACGCCTGGGCCGATGACCACGGCGATGTGATCAGCCTGCACTTCTTCGACCTGCCTCCGGACATACCGGCGCCCCTGGAGGAGCCGGACCGACTGCGGCAGGCACTCGCCCGCTTCACGGCCGACGCGGGCGGCGGCCTCGTCGAGGCCGACGTCGTCCGGGTCGCCGGACTGCCGGCGCTGCGCCAGGTGCTCAAAGTGCCGCTGCCGGACCGGCCGAGAGGCCAGGCGTTCCTGGGCACGTACACCCTGCCGCGCGCGGCCTGCAGCGCGGTGGTCAAGGTGCAGGCCTTCGAGGACGGCGTCACCGGGATGCGCGAGGCCATGGTGCTCGCCGAACTCGGGCCCGAGCAGTACTTCCTGGAGCATCCCTACGCGCCCGGGCTGCGCGGCGGGCTCCCCTTCCACCGCGCCGACGCCGAGGAGTACGACGCGCGCTTCCCCGGCCACCCGCTCACCCGGGTACGGACGGCGCTCGCCCAACTCGCCGGGACCCTCGGCGCCGAACCCGGCTTCGCGGAGCTCCCGCCCTTCACCGGACCCGCCCGCCGCGGCCTCCTGGGACGGTTGACCAATCGCACGCGCCGGGACCGGTGATCCGCCGGGCGGGGGTTCAAGCCGCCGCCCGGGAAAGGTTCTCCGCATGGACGACGCCGAGCTCGCCTCACTCCTGGCGGGATGCTCCGATTGGCCCTACCCGGGCGAGTGGCAGGGTGCGCCCTTCTCCGAGCGCACGGTCGAGGACATCCGCTACGCCGTCGTGGCGCTCGACCCGGGCGTGAGCGCGATCGGCCTGCGACGCGCCGACGGCTCGCTGTGGCTGCTGCGGAACGACGGTACGGCGCGCCTGCTCAACTCGGGCCACGAGGAGTTCGTGGCGTTCTGCCGGGCCTACGAGCAGGCCGCCCATGAGGCGGAGCGGTACGAGGCGCCGGAGGACGACGACTCCGACGAGGCCCTGGAACGTGCGATGCGTGACGCCGACGCCCTGACCGACGCGCTGGTCGAGCGCTTCCGCGCGGTCGACGCCGCGGCGGTCGCCGACGAGAACGCCTACTGGCACATCGCGGCCGAGGAACTGGGCTACTCCATGGACGCCTGACCCCGGCACCGCAGGGCTCGACGGCTTGATAGGCAAGTCGTCACTTGCCTATCCTCGGACCATGGCAGAGGATGTCTTCAAGGCACTTGCCGACCCCACCCGCCGACGCATCCTGGACGAGCTGGTGGAACGGGACGGCCAGACCCTGTTCGAGATCTGTGGACGGCTTGCCCTGAAGCACGGCCTCGGGCTGTCCCGCCAGGCGGTCAGCCAGCACCTGGCCGTGCTCGAGACGGCGGGTCTGGTGCTCACGCGGCGCCAGGGCCGGTACAAGTACCACGACCTGAACACCGAACCCCTTGAGCGCATCGTGACGCGGTGGCTCAGGCCAGACGCACCGGAGAGCACCCCATGAGGATCCACCTGTCCAGCGTCTTCGTCGACGACCAGGAGAAGGCGCTGCGCTTCTACACCGACGTGCTGGGCTTCGTGAAGAAGCACGACGTCCCGCTCGGCACGGACCGGTGGCTGACGGTGGTCTCCCCGGAGGACCCGGACGGGACGGAGCTGCTGCTCGAACCCTCCGGCCATCCCGCGGTGAAGCCCTACAAGTCGGCGCTGGTCGAGGACGGCATCCCGGCCACCTCCTTCGCCGTGGACGACGTGCGGGCGGAGTTCGAGCGGCTGCGCGGGCTCGGGGTGTACTTCACCCAGGAGCCCGTCCGGATGGGCCCGGTCACGACCGCCGTCCTGGACGACACGTGCGGCAACCTGATCCAGATCGTGCACAGCGACGACGCCGCGGGCTGACCGGGAGGCCGGCCACGGTCCGCCGCGGGAACGGCCCGGCGGTCACGCCCCCACGTCCGCGGAGGAGTCCGACGTCGCGAGGCCCAGCGCCCCGCGTATCCCGACGACGGCGTCCTGTACGCCCTCGGCCGGAGCTGCCAGCATGATCCGGTCGATCGGGAACCGCACACGGGGGTTGATGTGTTCCATCGCGCACTGCGGCGCGCTCTGTTGGGCGGCGTCGCGTCCGTCCTCGTCCTGAGCGGCTGCTCGGCCGGCCCGGTGGCCGCACGGCAGCCGGAAGCGGCCACGGCCCGCGCCACGGCCCGTTCGGCGGCGCCCGCCCCGCCGGTCGCGTCCGCCGCGTCCTGGCAGGATCCGGCGGAGGGGCTGACGGATGCCAGGATCTGGGTGTCGACGGGACGGCGCAGCGGCGGCCTGGAGCAGGCGCTGCCCGCGAAGCCCCCGGGCGGGACGGTCTACGTGGCGACGCAGTGCCAGGGCACGGGGACGCTCACCGTCGACGCGGGCCGCTACGGCACGTTCACGGAACACTGCTCCGGCCGGCCGGACGGCAGCCTCAACGGCGCCGCCATGACCACCGCCAAAGCCGCGACCCGGCTCACGGTCACCGCGAGCCCGGGCGTCACCTGGGCGGTGGCGGTCGGCTGGGACCAACACGCCGAGGCGCCACCGGAGTAGCACCCTCGCGGCGGAAACGCTGCGCCGTTCCGGCCGGTTGGCCTCGCGGCCGGGTCGGCCGGCTACCCCACCGGCCCGAGGTGGCCCTCGAGCACGGTGACGGGGATCGGCGGGCGGTCCCAGAGGGCGAGGATCTCGTTGGCCAGGTCCACCACGGGGAGCGGGTGCCGGTCGCCGTGCACCTCGATGGCCGCGGCCAGCAGGCCGCGCGGGACGGCCCCCGCGTCCAGGAGGGCGCGCCAGTGCTCCGGGCCGAGTTCGAGGTACTCCAGTCCGGTCAGCCCGGCGATCTCCAGCGGATCGGCGAGCGTGCCCGGGTAGGCCGTGAGGGCCCGCAGGCGGGGCAGTCCGACGACCGGGGCGAGGCTCAGCGGCTCGCCCTCCCGGACGCCGATGTGCAGGACCTCGAGCCCGGGGTGTGCGGCGGCCGCGACGCTGCCCAGGCTCCCGGTGTTGACCCAGGCCACGGCCTCGGGCTCGCCCGTCCGCTGTTCACCGGCGTGGGTAGGACGCCGGTCCGCGACCATGTCGGTGAGGGAGTCGGCGACCAGCCCGGCGCCGACGTTCTCCTCGTGGCTGAGGATGACGACCTGGCCGATGTGCCCGCGCGGACCCGGTGTCAGGTCGACCGCGATCCGGTCGCCGCCGCCGTTGTCGCCGAAGGCGATCCAGCCGGGCGAGCCGACGACCCCCTGCACGGCGGCGTCGGGCGCTGTGACCACCGCCTCGATCGCGGCGAACTCCCAGGGACACGGGCGTGAGGCCGCGTCGGCGACGTAGAGGTCGTCGAGCGACAACAGCTCGCAGCCGACCGCCCCGAAGACCCGCTTCGCCGCTTCGTAGTCGTCGTGCCAGTCCTCCCACCGGGCCCGCGTCACGCGGTACAGCGCCTTGAGTTCGTCGGGCAGCACGACGCCCAGGCGCTGCTCCGCCTCGGCGATCTCCTCCTCGGTGGCACCGATGGCGTCGGGGATCCGCTCGCGGAGCGTACGCTCCAGCCACGCCGGATCGGCCGTCGGGGACGCAGCCGCCTCCGGGGCCGGTTCGGGAAGGCGGCGCCAGGGCTCCGGGACCGCGTCCTCGACCAGGACGAGCGCACCCGGGTGCGCACCGCCGATCCCGGTCTCCACGGCGGGACTTGGGCCGTGCAGGTACAGGACGGTCCTTCCGTCCGGCTCGATCTCGGCGGTGAACGGGACGTCCTCCACACCGGCGTCCGCCAGGGCGCCCCGCACCCGCTCCACCGCGTCGAACTCGTCCTGCACGTCCTCGATCTGGAGGGCCCGTCCCGGCGCCGGGAACCTGGGCGGCATCGGCACGCTCCACGATCCGAGGCCGATCCGGCCCGCCACGTGGCCGCCCGGGGCCGCGAGCCGTTCCGCGTTGCCGGCCCGCAGGACCCTCAGCAGGGGCTCCCAGGTCGTGAAGTCGTGGATCGAGGACAACTGCGGCCTCCGGTGGCGCTGGTGAACGTGACGGAACGTGCTGTCCCGGCCGATGCTAGGCGCCACCACCGACACCGACACCGACACCGGCCCGTCCCCGTCCCCGTCCCCGTCCCCGACGACGAGCGCCGCGTCGGCCCCCGGAAGCCGGATGCCCAGCCGTTGCCGTCGTGCCCGACGGGCGGCGAGAGCCGCCCCGGCCCCCGCGGGTCGTCGCGGGCGACCGTCAGGAACACGCCCCGGAGTACTTGTCCCGGCTGTCCTCCGCGGGCGCGGTGACGCGGACGCCGAGGAGGCGTCCGGCGGAGTTCACCCGCACCTCCAGCGACGTCACGGCCGCCATGCGGTCGTCGCGGTACGGGTACGTGACGGTCCACGTCTCGCCGGGGCCGTCGTCCGCACGGAGCACCGCGGGCCGCTCGGTGTCGGCGGTGGGATAGCGCGCGGCCACGTAGCGGCCGGCGGCCCGCTCCGCGGCGGCCGCGTCGTGCACGGGACCGGCGGCGCCCGGGATGGGCCTGCCCACGGCCGGGGCCTCGGTCCGCGGCCCCATCGACACGTCGACCCGGTACCCGTCCGGGTCGGGCCAGCGCATGAAGGCGACGCCGTTCGGCTCCAGTTCGGCCCAGACCTCCTCGTTCACGCCGTCCATACCGCACGGCGTGTTGTCCAAGACGCGGGCGATCCTGACGTCGTCGCCCAGCGCCTCGCGAACCGCCTCCCCGATCACGGCGCGCTGTTCCGCCGACGCCTGCCTGTTCGGCTCGGCGTGGTCCACCACGCGCACGTCGACGACGGTCGACAGCACGCAGGCCACGGCGACGAATCCCGACCCGGTCACGGCCAGGAAGCCGCGGTGACGCGTGGGCCAGGCCGGCAGCCCCCGTCCGACGAGGCGGAGGGACAGCAGCCCGGCCCCCACGCCCACGGCGGCGCCCACGACGTTGGTGACGAGGTCACTGGTGTCGCAGTAGCGGCCGATGACGGGAAGGCACGCCTGGACGGTCTCGATCCCGCAGGCCAGGAGGACGGACAGCAGCAGCGGCGGCACCGGCCGCCGGGCGGCGCGGACGCCGAGGAATCCGATCGGCACGAACAGGGCGACGTTCATCCAGCCCTGGGTCGTCCCGAACGACTCCCACACGTCCTTGCTCACCGTGCACCTCACCGCGCCAGTGCCGACGGGTCTCAGCCAGAGCGTCAGGAACAGGGCGGCCGTCGTCGTCGCCGCCCAGGCCCCGTAGGCCCAGGGCCGGTCGGAACGGCCCCGCAGGGCGGTCGCGACGACCCCCAGCACGGCGGCGGAGACGAGGGCGACGAGCAGGAGGTACAACATGTGCCCTCCGAAGACGAGAGCGAACAATGCCGTGCCTTTCGAGCGCGAGGGAACCGGTCGACGGCGCGCTTGCCGCGGCGCGTCGGCGATCACCCTCGCGCCCGCACGTCATGGGCCCTGGCTCAACGCATGACCAAGCTGTAACAGCCCCTCCCCGGCCGTCCCCTACGGCCGCGGCGCGGGCTCCGTCGCTTCTGGAAAGCCCAGCGCGTCCAGCAGCGCGTCGAAGAGGTCGTCCACGAAGGTCTCCTCCGAGCGCAGCAGCTCCTCGATCCGGGACCGCGTCCCTACCGCCGGGATGCCCGCCGCGGCGGCCCCTCGAGGTCCTCGGGCTCCTCGGTGAGCGACCCGCGGCGATGTGCGGGTTGAGCCATGCCTGCCAGCCCGATCCGGCGGACGCGGGGACGCCGATCCGGATGAGCAGCGGCCGCGGGGCACCGCCGTGCTCCAAGGTGCGAGATCGGAAGGCGGCCTTTCACTCCGCGTCGGCGTCCGTCCGGCCGGCAAGACGACGCAAGGCCGCGTCGGACGGCGAGCCGGGGTCGGCCGTACTCACGAACAGCCACTGGTCCGGGTCGCCGGGAAAGACAAGGGTCTCGTAGTTCAGGGTGATGTCACCGACCAGGGGGTGCCGGTAGCGTCTGGTGCCGTATGAGAATTCCTCCACATCGTGCGAGGTCCACCAGCGGTGAAAATCCGTGTCCGCGGCCGACATCTCTTCGATCAGTTCCGTCAGCCGTGGATCGTTCGGCTTTTTCCCCGCATACAAGTGCATCCCCGAGACGACCATGCGGGCGGCCCTGTCCCAATCGATGAAGAGTTCACGTGCGGCTGGGTCGAGAAATACAAAGCGCGCCATGTTGCGTTCGCGAACGGGCATGGCATCGAAATCCACAAAGAGCGCCCGCGCCAATCGGTTGAGGGCGAGGACGTCCATTCGGCCGTCCAGGATCACGGAAGGGGAGTACGGCAAGGCCTCCAGCAGCACGTGCACACCCGGACGCACCCTGCGGGGAACGGCGAGCCTGCTCGCTCTGGCCAGGGACTGCGGCCTGGCCAGGGCGAAGAGATACGCGCGCTCGGCCTCGTCCAGCCGCAGAGCCCTGGCCACGGCTTCCAGCACGGCTTCCGAGGCGTTGGACACCCGTCCCCGCTCGAGACGGATGTAGTAGTCCACGCTCAGTCCGGCCGAGAGGGCAACCTCCTCACGGCGAAGCCCGGGAACACGGCGACTGCCTCTTGGGGTGACTCCCGCCTGCTCGGGAGCAACCCGGGCACGTCGCGTGCGCAGAAAATCGCTCAGCTCCTTGTTGCCGTCGGAACGGGCTGAGGCCTTGGCCATGTGTCGAGGCTAACCCTCCGCGCACCGTCCGGCAAGGTTCAGAAAAACCTGCCCGGGCCACGAAAAGGGGCCATGTGCCACTGCCACTCGGAACGAATTGGAACGCATTGCGTTCTCCCGTCTTCTGCGCCGACGAATGCACATTCGTCGATGAGTTCTTTGCCGTCGCGGCCCGGTGTGGATGCATCGACGCGAGGGCGGAGGGCGGATCCGGTTGTCGGGCGAATCCCTCACGGCTCGGGGCCCGGCCTTGGTCGCACCGCCGACCTCCGTTTCTGCCGAAGCCCGCGTCAGTCGCAGGGACACGGACGGATGGGGGGTCTGGCAGTACCTGGACCAGCGGGACCTGACCGAGGGAGGCCTGCTTTGCCGTCCCCGCGTGCCCCTCCGGCTGGTTCTCTGGAACTCGCCCGCAGAAACACCTCCTCCCCGCACCGGACACACAGGATGGGAACCGCAATGGTGAGCACCGGACAGACTCCAGTGGTCGAGCCCCGATGCTCGCCGCGCTGGTCAGGACCGCGCTTGCGGCAACACCACAGCGGTGTCCGGCATGCGGCACGAGCAAGGCCTGATCGCCGGGCCAGGTCGGCGCCATGGCCGGCGCGAACACACTGTCGCCACTCGTGTCCGTTCGTGCCGACCCCGAGACACGGGCACGGGCACGGGCACCGGCCGGCAGCCTCGCACCGGTCGCACGCAATCTGACACACGAAGCGCCGAGCCCGGATCGGTGTCCTTGGCGGCGGCTGCCATCAGCACGATCGGGCACCGGTACTCGGGCGCGCACACGGCGTAATCGCGCGCCCGGGAGACGACAGCGCCCTCGGACGGGCCCGATGTCCCGGACCTTCCTTCGTTCCGAAAGCGACGAAGCAGCGTCGCGAGCCCGCGTGGGCGCTGCACACGATGTCGCGCAATGACACGTGGACGCCTCGCTCGCCGACGGCGGTAACCGCGATGACGAGCAGGCAGTAGTGGTTCTTCCTGCCGCCGGCGCACACCTGTCCCCCACACCATCGGATCAGCGGTCCGTCGCCGATCCGGACAAGCCTGCCCCCGCACGAACAGGAGAAGCGATGACGACACGCACGATGAGGGCGGTCCGCGTGCATGAGCACGGCGGCCCGGAAGTTCTGCGGTACGACGAAACCCCAGTTCCCGAGCCTGGGCCGGGCGAGGTGCTCGTTCGCGTGCACGCGGCCGGCGTCAACCCTCCCGACTGGTACCTGCGTGACGGGATGTCCAACCTGCCCGAGAAGGTGCGGCCGAAGCTCAGCCTGCCCGTCGTTCCGGGCACGGACCTGTCGGGTGTCGTCGAGGCCGTCGCCGCGGATGTGCACGGCCTCTCCGTCGGTGACGAGGTCTTCGGCCTCCTTCGTTTTCCCGGATTCGACGGCAGCACCTATGCCGAGTACGTGGCCGCACCCGCCTCGGACCTGGCGCTCAAGCCGGCCGGCATCGATCACGTGCATGCCGCCGGCGCACCCATGGCCGGGCTCACCGCCTGGCAGTTCCTGATCGAGCTCGGACACGATCAACCCTCTCCCTTCCAGGCGGCGCAGCATCGTCCGGTGCCACTCGACGCCGGCACGACGGTGCTCGTCAACGGCGCGGCGGGCGGCGTGGGGCACTTCGCGCTGCAGCTGGCGAAATGGAAGGGCGCACGGGTCATCGCGGTGGCGTCCGGCGCGCATGAATCGTTCCTGCGAGGGCTCGGTGCCGATGAGTTCATCGACTACACCAAGAGTCGTCCCGAGGAGCTCGTGCACGACGTCGACCTCGTTCTCGATGCCGTCGGGGGCCCCGACAGCAAGCGCTTCTTGCGCACGCTCAAGCGCGGTGGGTCCCAGTTCCCCGTGTTCTTCGGTGACTTCGACGACGAAGAGGCAGCGAAGCTGGGCGTCACCGTGACGGGCACACAGGTCCGATCCAGCGGCGCGCAGCTCGCGGAACTGGGACGGCTGCTCGACGCGGGCACGGTCCGCGTCGCGATCGACAGCACGTTCGCGCTCGCCGATGCGCGAGCCGCCCACGAACGCGCGGCCCGGGGGCACATCCGGGGCAAGATCGTGCTCACGGTCGCCTGACAGCGGGCCATTTCAACGCCCCGTCCGGCCCCAGCCCACGGGACACCGGCGACCACCGAAGCGCTGGGGCCTTCGGCCTGGGACGCGCGCCTGGCGACCAGGCGGCCCCGACGATCTCCGCAGTGAGCCCGGAGGAACCAGACGGCAGCCCGGCCCACCGCGATCAAGGCCGTCCGGCCGGACCGCGCCGGACGAGCCCCACCCCCACCTGCGGCGCACCGCCCCCGCCGACGCAGTCGGGGGCGGCAGACACCCCGCCGCGCCACCACCTGTCGGCCCGGTGACGCGCTGGACGTACTTCACCGACATCAAGAAACAAGGACACACCCATGAACATGAAGCTCGAAATGATCGTACTGCCCGTCTCCGACATCGATCGGGCCAAAGCCTTCTACGACAAGGCCGGCTTCCGCCTGGACGTCGACTACACGGCCGGCGAGGACTTCCGGATCGTGCACTTCACGCCGCCCGGCTCCGAGTGCTCGATCATCTTCGGCGAGGGGATGACGCCCATCGCACCCGGCTCGCTCCAGGGCCTGTACCTAGCGGTCTCCGACATCGAGGAGGCCCGCGCGGAGCTCGTCGGCCGCGGCATCGAGGTCGGCGAGATCTTCCACGACGCGGGCGGCCTCTTCCACGGCCACGAGGGCGGGGACGTCACCCATCACGCCCCGGGTCAGGAACGGCTGGCCGGCTTGCACCCCGAGCGCGTTTCCTACGGCTCCTTCCTCACCTTCGCCGACCCGGACGGCAACGGCTGGGTGCTCCAGGAGATCTCGAAGCGCCTCCCCGGCCGCTGACAACCCTTCAAGCCACCGCCCAGGAACGGCGACAAGCGGTGTCCGGCCCCCATGGCGACGGGAGACGGTTCTGCCGCCGGGCCGTCGCCGTGTCGGTCGGAGCCACGCAAGCAATGCGGAACAGGACAGTGAGGAACACAGCAGTGAGGAACACAGCAGTGAGGAACGCCGAAGTCATGAACGAGACAAACCGCACCTACGACGTGATCGTCATCGGCGCGGGGCCCGTGGGCGAGAACGTGGCCGAACGCGCTCGTGCCGCCGGGCTGAGCACGGTGATCGTGGAACGCGACCTGATCGGCGGAGAGTGCTCGTTCTGGGCCTGCGACCCCAGCAAGGCCCTCCTGCGGCCGGTGGTGGCACATGCCGACGCTCGCCGCGTACCCGGCCTCGGCCATGCGGTGGCCGGCCCGCTGGACGTCGAGGCGGTACTCGCGCACCGCGACAGGATGTCCTCGTACTGGAAGGACGAGGACCAGGCCGACTGGCTGAACTCGGTGTCCGTCGACCTCGTTCGCGGCCACGGCCGCCTCACCGGGCCCAAACGGGTGGCGGTACGGACCCCTCAGGGCGACACCGTCGCCCTGACCGCCCGGCACGCGGTGGCCGTCTCCACCGGAACCCGCGCCGCCCTGCCCCCCGTCCCCGGCCTCGACACCGTCCGTCCCTGGACCAGCCGCGAGGCAACCAGCGCCGACAAGGTGCCCGGCCGCCTCGCCGTCGTCGGCGGCGGTGTGGTCGCCGTCGAAATGGCCACCGCCTGGCAGGCCCTCGGTTCCCAGGTCACCATGCTCGTCCTCGAGGACGGGCTCCTGCAGCGGATGGAGCCGTTCGCAGGTGCACTGGTCACCGACGGACTGCGCGCAGCAGGCGTCGACATCCGTTTCGACACCACGGTCACTTCCCTGGCCCGCGAGGGCGGTGAAGGCGGCGAGGTACGGATCAACCTGTCCGACGGCGGGCAACTCGCCGCGGACGAGATCCTGCTGGCGACCGGCCGTGCCCCACAGACCCACGACGTCGGCCTGGAGACCGTCGGTCTCACGCCGGGCGACTGGCTGACCGTCGACGACACCTTCCGCGTCACCGGAGTCGACGGTGGCTGGCTCTACGCCGTCGGCGACGTCAATCGCCGCGCCCTGATGACACATCAGGGCAAGTACCAGGCCCGGATCGCCGGCACCGTCATCGGAGCCCGGGCAGGCGGCGAGCCGGTGGACGACACCGCATGGGGCGCGCATGCCGCCACCGCCGACCACGCGGCCGTCCCCCAGGTCGTCTTCACCACCCCCGAGATCGCCTCCGTCGGCATGACAAGCCGCGAGGCCGAGCACAGCGGGCGAAGCATCGATGTCGTCGACTACGACCTCGCGCGTGTCGCAGGCGCCCACCAGTACGGTCAGGACTATCGCGGCCAGGCCCGCATGCTCGTCGACACCGACCGCAACACCGTCGTCGGCGTCACCTTCGCCGGCCCCGGCGTCGGGGAACTGGTGCACTCGGCCACCATCGCGGTCGCCGGCGAGGTGCCCCTGGACCGGCTCTGGCACGCCGTCCCCGCCTTCCCCACCCTCGGCGAGGTCTGGCTCCGCCTGCTGGAGACCCACCGCGGCTGACCATGCTCGCCGGCGTGGGCCCGCGCCTCGTGGGGGTAGAGCCAGGAGGCGCGGGAGGGCGCGCTGGACCCGGCCCCCCTGGCTGCTGTCGAAGATCCTGCTGTCCGGCTACCACAGTCTCCCCGCCGCGCACCGCTTCCGAGCCGTCGGCATCACCGTCGCGATCGGTCTGCCGGCCTTCCTGCTCGGCAGGTTCAACCATCTCTTCCTGACCTGCGCGGACTTCAGCGAGAGCGGCAACAACGCACCCCACGGCTGTGCCCAGGGACCGCCCTACCGCCTGCGCTGAACCCAAACCCGAACCGGGGCCGGGGGCGGCGCTCGTCGTCACATGCCGGAAACGTACCCGGCGGTGGTACGCCAGTAGGGTCCCCGCATGCTGCTTTTCCATTTCACGCGGCCGGGGCTGTGGCCGCTGATCTTGGCAGACGCGGAGATCCGGGCGACCTGGCCGGAGGGACCGGACGCCGTACCGGAGCCGGCGCGGACCGTGCACCTGACCGCGGATCCGAGCCCGGGGTCGCTGCCCGGGCCGTTCCGCGACCGGACGGTGCGGATCACGGTGGAGGTCCCGGTGTCCGAGGCTCAGCGGTGGCATGCCTGGGCCGGTACGAAGCTGCCCGCCGGGTCCGCCGAGGCGCTCGCGGCGACCCTCTTCGACGGGCGTCCGGACGAGTGGTTCGTGGTGGAGCGGGCGATCCCGTCGGCGGAGTGGGTGTCGGTGGTCGACCTGGGCGTGATGGCGCCGCTCTGGCCGCGTTCGTAGCCGCGAGGGCGCCGCGCCGTCACACGGGCCCGTCACCACGTCGTGGGCCCGGCGCCGCGCCACTCGACGAGGTCGCTGTCGTACAGGTCCCCCAGGCGCATGCGGAGCCCGGCGCGGCGGACCAGCGCGAGGACGTCGCGGGGTCCGTGGGCGAGGCCGAGGATCCTGCCGTCGCACCGCACCCGGCGGCCGCCGCTGCCCGACGGCGGGTAGACGATCACTCGGCATGGCACCAGCCCAGCCTGGCCCCGCCCGCGCGGGGCCGCATCCCGGCGGAGTAGCCGGGCGCGCGCCGCCGCCCCGCAGGGCTTACCAATGGAGGGACGAGGCAGGACACCCGGGGGCCGGAGAAAGTGGCTGGGCATGCGCGTTGTCGTCGATCTCACCCGTTGCCAGGGCTATGCGCAGTGCGTGTTCCTCGCGCCCGACGTGTTCGAACTGCACGGCCCGGAGGCACTGCTGTACAACCCGGCGGTCCCCGAGGACCAGTACGCACGCGTGCGCCAGGCCGCCGCGGCGTGCCCGGTCCAGGCGATCCTGGTGGGCGAGGGGGTGAGCGCCGGTGCCCGGTGACCTCCGTGAGGGGCGGATCGTCGTCGTCGGCGCGTCCCTGGCCGGCCTGAGGGCCGCCGAGGCGCTGCGCGAGAAGGGCTTCACCGGTTCGCTGACCGTGGTCGGGGACGAGCCCCACCCGCCGTACGACCGGCCTCCGCTGTCCAAGCACGTGCTGCTCGGCAAGGGGCGGGCGGACGCCACCGGGCTGCCGATGCGCCGTGATCCGGAGGCGGAGTGGCGGCTGGGCGTGCCCGCCACCGGGCTGGACGCGGTGGGCAAGCGGGTCCTGCTGGGCGACGGCTCGTCGCTCCCGTTCGACCGGCTGCTGATCGCGACCGGTACGCGGGCGCGGCCCTGGCCGGTTCCCGAGGAGGCGGCCCTCGACGGGGTGTTCACGCTGCGCACCAGCGACGACGCCGCGGGGCTGGCCGAGCGGCTGGCGGCCGGGCCGCGCCGGGTGCTGGTGATCGGGGCGGGCTTCACCGGTTCGGAGATCGCGTCGGTGTGCCGGGAGCGGGGTCTGGAGGTCACGGTCACCGAGCGCGGGCCCGCCCCGCTGGTGGGCGCGCTCGGCGGGACGCTGTCGAAGCTCGCGGCCGCCATGCAGCGGGCGCACGGCGTGGACCTGCGCTGCGGCGTGACCGTCACCTCGTTGCGCGGCAACGGCAGGTTCACCGGCGCGGACCTGTCGGACGGCACCCGTGTCGACGCCGACGTGTGCGTCGTCGCCATGGGCGCGGTGCGCAACGTGGAGTGGCTCGCGGAGTCGGGCCTGGCCGCGGATCCGCGCGGGATCGCCTGCGACGCGGGCTGCCGGGCGTTCGACATGTACGGCATCGTCACGGACGACGTGTTCGTGGCCGGCGACGTCTCACGCTTCCCGCACCCGCTGTACGAGTACCAGTTGCTCTCCCTCGAGCACTGGCGCAACGCGGTGGACCAGGCCGAGGTTGCCGCGCACAACATGATCAGTCCCGGACCGCAGCGGCGTCCGCACCTCGCGGTCCCGACGTTCTGGTCGAGCCAGTTCGGCCACAACATCAAGTCGGTGGGGGTCCCGACCTTCTCCGACGAGGTGGTCGTCGCCCAGGGTTCGCTGGACGAGCGGCGTCTGGTCATGGTCTACGGCTACCGCGGCCGGGTGACCGCCGCGGTCACGGTCGACATGGCCAAGTCGCTGGAGTACTACGAGCGCCTCATCGAGGCGGCCGCCCCGTTCCCGCCCCCGCCGGGGGCCGCGGACCGGCGTGCGGCGGCCGAGGTCCCGCTCCCCTCCGACGTGCCGGACCCGAGCAGGCTCTCGCACGGTCCCACCGTCGCGCTCACCGGGTACCTGCCGGACCGGCGGCTGGTACTGGCGCGGCCCACCGGGTGACCCGCCCCCCGCCCATCCGGCAGGACCCCACGAGGACCGACGAGGAGCCACCCGCATGACCGCCGAGACCCTGCTGGAACGCATCACCGACTACGCCAGCCGCCCCGACCCGTACCCGCTGTACGCGGAACTCCGCGAGGCCGGGCCCGTGGTGCGGCAGGCGGACGGCAGCTACCTGGTCGGCACGTACCACGAGGTCGTGGGCCTGCTCCACGACCCGAGGCTCAGCGCGGACCCCCGCAACCGCACCACGCCGGCCGCGGAGGCGGTGGAGGAGACACGGCACCTGCCGTTCCTGCGGCTGGACGACCCCGAGCACCACCGGCTGCGCACCCTGGCCATGCGGCCGTTCGGCCCGCCCCGAAGCCCCGGCCGGGTCGACGCCATGCGCGGCGAGATCACCCGGGTCACCCGGGAACTTGTCGACGGGCTCCGGGGCCGCGAACACGTCGACATCGTCGACGACCTCGCCTATCCCCTGCCGGTCACGGTCATCTGCCGGCTGCTGGGTGTCCCGCGCGAGGACGAGCCCCGGTTCCGGGAGTGGACCGACGGGCTCGTCGCCTCCGCCGACATCAGTCCCGGCGAGGACAGCGCCGCGCGGGCCGAGGCGGGCCGCCAGGCCCGGATCGCGATGGGCGCCTATCTGCTCGGTCTCGCGGAGGAGCGCCGCGGCCGGCCCACCGGCGACCTGCTCTCGGACTTCGTCAACGAGCCCGATCCGCAGCTGCGGCTCACCGACGAGGAGCTGGCGGTGACCGCGATCCTGCTGCTCATCGCGGGGCACGAGACCACGGTCAACCTGATCACCAACGGTGTGCTCACGCTGCTGCGCCACCCGGACCAGCTGGAACGGCTCCGCCAGGAGCCCGAACTGATGCCGGAGACGGTGGAGGAGCTGCTGCGGTACGAGCCGCCGGTGCACCTGCGCGAGCGCGTCCCGCTGGCCGACGTGGAGATCGCGGGCACCGTCATCCCGAAGGGGACGTCGGTGATCCTCGCGCTCGCCTCGGGCAGCCGCGACCCGCTGCGCTTCAAGGACCCCGAGCGGTTCGACCTCGCCCGCAAGGACAACGAGCACATCGGCTTCGGCAGCGGCGTCCACTTCTGCTACGGCGCCCCGCTCGCCCGCATCGAGGCCCAGACGGCGCTCGGCGCGCTCCTGCCCGGCCTCGGCACGGCGACCCTTCTGCAGGACCCGCCGCCCTACCGCCGGAACGCCATGCTGCGCGGGCCCCGTCACCTCCTCGTCGGCTTCTGAGGCCGGCCGGGCGGCCCCCTCCCCCACGGCCGCACCGGACCCGGGCAGCAATTCCGCGGCGCGCCGGAATTCGCGCGGCATCGCGCCGTAGCGGCACATGGAATTTCCGTGCCACGACGCATTGTCGGTGGCACGCGTGCGTGGCGTCCGTGCCCCAACTGACCAGCAGGCGCAGCGACTCGGCGGAGAGCGAACCCGGCTCGGCGTGGAAGGTCACGAGGGTCACGTCGGGGTCGTCCGCGAGCCGGAACTGCTCGAAGTTCAACTGGAGCTCGCCGGCCAGCGGGTGGTGCAGGCGCTTGACGCCGTGGCTCTTCTCCTTGACGTTGTGCAGTGCCCACAGGCGACGGAACTCCTCGCTCTTGACGGAGAGTTCACCGACAAGGGCGGACAGCTGGGGGTCGTCGGGGTAGCAGCCGGCGTCCATGCGCAGCCCGCACACGACGTCGATCGCCTTCTGCTGCCAGTCGGCGAACAGATCGCATTACTCGGGACGGAGGAACACCAGCCGCGCCCAGTTGCGCTCGCTCGCGGGCAGCTCCGACCAGTCGCCGAAGAGGGCGGCCGCCGCCCGGTTCCAGGCGAGGATGTCGGAGCGCCGTCCGACGAGGTAGGCCGGGACGCCCTCCAGCGAGTCCAGGAGCTGCCACAGCGCCGACCGGGCCTGCGGCTGCCGCGCCGCGGGCTTCTTCTTGTGCGCCTTCGGCTTCGCCAGGTGCGCGAGCTGGGCCAGTTCCTCACGGCGCAGGCCGGGCACCCTGCGGTGCCGCCCGGCGTCTTCCAGAGCCCGGCGCGCGTCGCCGTCGGTGACGGCCAGAACGGACGGGAGCAGGCCCTCGTCGCCGCGCCTCCACGGTCACGTGCACCCGTACACCTCCGGCGGGCCCCGCCGACCGGATCACCCGGGGGCCGCCGCGCGGCGGCCCCGGCCCGTCTCAGGCCGTCGTCGTGGTGCGGTGGCGGGCGCGGAAGGCGGCGGCCTTGACGCGGTTGCCGCAGGTCCGCATCGCGCACCATTCGCGGCGCCGGCCACGGGAACGGTCCAGGTAGACCTGGGTGCACTCGGGGCGGGCGCACTCGCGCAGCAGGGCCGCCTCGTCGCCGATGATCCCGACCGCCTCGCGGGCGAGGGCGGCGAGGCCCTGCGCGGCGGACCCGGAACGGCTCGTGCCGTCGGCGGCGAGCTGCGTCACGACGGGAGTGCGGGCGGCGTGGCGGTTGACCGCGGCGACGGCGCCGGCGGGCAGCGCGGCGCCGTCGAGCCGGGCCTCGACCAGGGTGTAGATCGACTCCCGCAGTTCCACGGCGGCCGCGAGGTCCGCGGCGTCGGCGCCGGGCTCGTGGTCGAGCATCCCGGACTCGGTGAACCAGGCGTCGAGGAGTCCGGGCGTGGCGAGCATTTCCGTGGGCACCGCGTTGCGTCGCGCGCGCAGCGTGCCCAGGAAGTCGAGGGCGAGCGTCCCGCAGGGAAAGGCATGTTTCACATCACCATCCTAGCCGGTGACCCTCATTTCGTCACTTGCTTGACAGGTGACTTCTCCCCGTGGGACGGTCGTAACCGTTCGAAACGGTTACTTCTTGATGTGGGGGACGCCGCAATGGCTGTCGTTCGTTTTCACCTGACCTCCTCGCTCAGCCCGTCCGAGGCGCTGGCCGTGCTCACCGACTTCGGGCCCGCGCGGGCCCGGAACTGGCCCACCATCGACGCCGGGCACCTGACCGTCCACGCGATCGGCGACACCTGGGCCGAGGTGACCGAGGGCACCGCGTCCGCGTGGGAGCGGGCGCGCTACGACTGGGACGCCGAGCAGGGCCGGGTCACCATCGCCACGCACGACTCGAAGGTGTTCGGGCCCGGCGGCGGATGGGTCTTCCGGATGACCCCCGAGGGGGAGGGCAGCCGGGTCGACGTCGAACTCACCCGCACCCCCGGCACGCTCAAGGGCAAGGTGCTCGCGAGCCTGCTCCCCCTCGCGGCCGGGTCGCTCCGCAAGTCCTACCGGCAGCCCTTCAAGGCCGTCTGACCCACGGCCGCACGGCCGGTCGGCGAGCGGCCGCCGACCGGCCCCCGGGCCTCGGCCACCGGCCCCCGGGTCCGGCCCGGCCGCAGCGCGGCCCCGCGACCGATCCCGCCCCTCGAACTCACTGTCGGGAAGCGGATACCGTCCGTACACTGTCACGTTGCAGGCATGCGGGCAGTGTTGACCGGGGGGGAGCCGCCATGTCCGAGCAACCGCACGGCGCCACATACGGATACGGCTACGGTTACGGGCCGGGTTACGTCCCGCCCATGCCCTCCAGCCCGCCCCCCGCACCACCGGACGGACTGCGGGCGGCGGCGGTCGGTCTGCTCAACCTCAGCGGCCTCGGCCTCGGCTACGCCCTGACCCGGCGCTGGGTGCCCATGGTCGTGTGCTGGTTCGCGACCGGCCTCCTGCTGCTGGTGGCACTGCCCGCGGACCCGGACGGCGTGCCCGTCGGCCTGGTCGTCGGCTACCTGGTCCTCCTCCTGGCGGCGGCCGTCCACGGCGCCGTGGTCGGGCTGCGCACCCGTCTGGTGTGGCCCGCGGGCTCCCCCCTGGCGATCGCCCTCGGCCTGGTGCTGCTGGCCGTTCCGGCCGGCGGTGTCGTGCTGTACGACACGGCCCGCGACGAGGCCAAGGAGCAGGCGCTCCTCGGCCGCCTCGACCAGGCCGACCAGTTGGTGCGGGCCGCCGGGGCCAGATCCTTCGAGATGGCCGAGTCCGACTACCGCAAGGCCTTGCGCGAGTACCGGGACATCAGGTCCGGCCACCCGGACTCCCGGGCCGCCGCGCGGGTCCCCGACCGCCTGAAGACGTACTACACCACCGTCGGCGCCGCCTACGACCGGCAGGACTTCTGCGCGGCGATCCCCGCGCTGACGTACCTGCGAACGGTCCCCGGCACCATCGGCAAGCAGCCGCTCGGCACGCTCGCCACGTGGCCCGACGACCGCCTGGCCACCTCGCTCTACGAGTGCGGCGCGCAGCGGCTGGACAACCAGGACTCCGACTGGACGGGGAACCTCGGCGAACTCGTCCGCAGCTTCCCCGACTCGGAGCAGGCCGCGAAGGTCGCACCGGCCGTCGACTCGGCCGTGGACAAGGCCGCGAAGGACGTCGGCGGCTCCGACCCCTGCGCCGCCGTCGAGCGGCTCCGCGCCCTGGGCACCCAGGCCGGGGGCCTGAACACGGGCGGCGGGGACATCGGTGACGCGGTCGCCGCCTCCGCCGCCCGGGCCGGGAGGAGCGCCGACTCCGGCGTGTACTCCTGCGGCGTCGACCAGTACAAGGAGGGCGACTTCGACGAGGCGCGGGGGACGATGAACACGTTCGTCGCCAAGAACAAGAGCGCCGGGAACCGCGCGCTCGCCAAGAAGTTCGCCATTGCGGCGGAGGTCGCGGACGCGATCCCGGCGGCGGGCAAGCGGCTGCCCACGCTGGCCTCCGGCGGCAGCATCTCGGTCACGATCAAGAACGACAGCCCCAACCCGATCACGGTGCTCTACACCGGACCGGTGACCGGCAGCATCACCCTCAAGGCCTGCCGGGGCTGCACCTCGTACGACCTGCTCACTCCCTCGTTCGGGGGGTCCAGGCCCTGCCAGGACAGCAGCAGGAACTACCCCCAGCGCACCATCCGGCTGCCCGTGGGCACCACGTACTTCCTGCACAAGTCGACCTCGTCGGACGGATCGAGCCCCGCGTCCGACACGGCCAGGCTCAAGTCCGGCTACATCTACACCGAGTGCGCCTACACGACGAAGTCCGCCTTCGGCTTCTGATCCGGGACGGGACCCGGCGGGGGTCCCGGCGGGTCTCCCGGCAGGAGTAGCCTGCCGGGTCCCGCCCGCCGTCGGCGGCGTCAGTCCGAACCCCCGCCCCCACCGCCGCAGCCGAAGCCCCCGCCGGAGTGGCCGCCGGAGTGGCCGCTGTCACCGCTGTGAGCGCCGCCGTCGGTGCCGTCCCAGCCCGCGCCCCCGTCGTCGGCGCGCCAGCGCAGGAACTCGTGCCGGCCGAACGGGAACAGGCCCTCGTCCGCGACCGCTCCCCGGCCGATCAGCCCGGCCTCGGCGGTGAACGCCGGGACGAGCGCGGTCAGCGCCGGGTCACCGTGGAGCGCGACGGCGAGCAGGACGTCGGCCTCCGCGAGCCCCGCGCGGTCCTCGGGCACCGGCGTGTTCCGCCGCAGTTCGGCGACGTAACGGCGGGCGGCCCGGGTCGGGCTCGCGCGCACCAGCCGCAGCAGCCCCGCCCCGGCCAGCTCGGCCCGCATCCGCGACAGCGCCTTCCGCACGACCGCGCGGCCGAGCAGTTCCCTGATCCCCGCCGGCCGGTACAGCCCCACGCGTACCGCCTTCTCCAGCGGATGGCGGTGCGGCGGCGGGTCGGCCTGCTCCGGGGAGGGCTCCCGGCGCAGGGTGCCCGGCCGTCCGGACTCGACGGCGCCGCGCAGGTGCAGCGCCACCACGGCGACCGTCACGGCGGCTCTGGGGCCCCCGCGCAGCATCGCGATCTCGTGCGGTTCCAGCCGGACCGCCGTCGCCTCGTCCATGGCCTCTCCCCCCGTGCCTCTGCCGGGTACGTGCCCGCCGCCGGGGGTGGTCGAAGCCTCCGCGAGCCGGGTTCAGAGGGGGATTTGAGGGTGCCGTAGCGGGCGTACGGCCGCTGGTGTAGGCGCGACGGCCCCGCTCAGGGCCGACCGGGTCCGGACAGGCGGGCGCGGAGCGTGGCGGCGAAGTCCTCGGCGCGGGACAGCTGCACACGCAGTTCCTCGATCTTGCCCGCCGCCTCCCGCTCGTAGGCACGGACGCGGTCCAGCAGCGCCTCGCGCTCGGCACCACCGGGCGGGTCGGCTGCGTCGAGACGGTCGACGGCGTCGAGCAGGTCGCGCATCTGGTCCAGGGTGAAGCCGAGCGGCTTCATGCGGCGGATCACCATCAGCCGCGCGACGTCGGTCTCGGTGTAGAGCCGGAACCCGCCCTGGGAGCGGGCGGAGGGCGTGACCAGACCGGTCTCCTCGTAGTGCCGGATGGTGCGCAGGGACAGCCCGGTCCGAGCCGCGACCTCACCGATCTGCATGTGCCCGCCGTCCACGACCGTCGCCCCGCCCTTTCCGTGCCCGCCGATCCCTACCCTAACGTCAGGGTAGAGTTGCGTGGCGCGGACCCGGTGGGTCCGCGCACTGCCGAGCCGGGGCCGACGACGCCCCCGGCGGAGACCTCGAACCGTGCGGGAGACCCACGTGGCCGCGTCCATGGTCACGGGCGCCGCCGCCTGCCCGCCCTGACGGTCCGATGACGCGCGTCGGGCCGTGCCCCGCGTGCCGCTCGTCCGGCGACCCGGCCGCCCGGGAGTGCCGTCCCGTTGTCCGCGCCCTTCCCGCGCTCCCCCGCCGTCCACGGGGGCGTGCCCGAGCACGACAGGTACCCGTTCCCTTGTCCTCTCCCACCGCACTGCTGCGTCGCGCCCCGCGCCCCGACTGGCTCACCGATCCGAAGGTGTGGCGCACCGAGGTGCTGGCCGGTCTGGTGGTCGCCCTCGCGCTGATCCCCGAGGCCATCTCGTTCTCGGTCATCGCCGGGGTCGACCCCGCGATCGGCCTGTTCGCCTCCTTCACCATGGCGGTGACCATCTCCGTCGTCGGGGGACGCCGCGCCATGATCTCGGCCGCGACCGGGGCCGTGGCCCTGGTCATCGGTCCCCTCAACCGCGAGCACGGGCTCGGCTACCTCGTCGCCGCCGTCATCCTCGCCGGCGTCTTCCAGATCGTCCTGGGAGCGCTCGGGGTGGCCAAGCTCATGCGGTTCGTGCCGCGCTCGGTGATGGTCGGCTTCGTCAACGCCCTCGCCGTCCTGATCTTCCTGGCCCAGGTCCCGGAGATGCACGACGTGCACTGGGCGGTCTACCCGCTCATCGCGGCGGGCCTGGCGCTCATGGTGTTCTTCCCCAAGGTCACCAAGGTGGTCCCGGCCCCACTGGTGTCCATCGTGACCCTGACCGTCGTCACGGTCGCCGCCGGCATCGCGGTGCCGACCGTGGGCGACAAGGGCGCCCTGCCGTCCTCGCTGCCGGTGCCCGGTCTGCCCGACGTGCCGTTCACCGTGGACACCCTCACCACCATCGCCCCCTACGCGCTGGCGATGGCGCTGGTCGGACTGATGGAGTCGCTGATGACGGCCAAGCTCGTCGACGACATCACCGACACCCGCTCCTCCAAGACCCGCGAGTCCATCGGGCAGGGCATCGCCAACATCGTCACGGGCCTCTTCGGCGGCATGGGCGGCTGCGCCATGATCGGCCAGACGATGATCAACGTGAAGGTCTCCGGCGCCCGCACCCGGCTGTCCACCTTCCTCGCCGGCGCGTTCCTGATGGTGCTGTGCATCGTCTTCGGCCCGGTCGTCTCCGACATCCCCATGGCCGCCCTGGTCGCGGTGATGGTGATGGTCTCCTTCGCGACGTTCGACTGGCACTCCGTCGCGCCGAGGACGCTGCGCCGGATGCCGGCCGGGGAGATCGGCGTCATGGCCGTCACCGTCGTGGTGGTGGTCGCCACCTCCAACCTGGCCATCGGCGTGGTCGTCGGTTCCCTGACCGCCATGGTCGTCTTCGCCCGGCGGGTCGCCCACCTCGCGGACGTCACCGCCGTCGTCGACCCCGACGGCACGAGCGTCGTCTACTCCGTGACCGGTGAGCTCTTCTTCGCCTCCTCCAACGACCTGGTGGGCCGCTTCCACTACGCCACCGATCCGGACAGGGTCGTCGTCGACCTGTCCGCCGCGCACATCTGGGACGCGTCCTCCGTCGCCGCGCTCGACGCGGTCGAGACGAAGTACGCCCAGCGCGGCAAGAAGGTCGAGATCGTCGGCCTGGACCGGCCCAGCGCCGCGCTCCACGGCAGGCTCACCGGCGAACTCGCCGGCCACTGAACGCCACTGAAGGCCGCTGCGGGCGGCAGGTCGTGGCGGCCGGTACGGGGGAGGGCGCCGGTGCCGATGATGCGCGTGTAAGGAAATGTGCCAGGGGAATTGCCTTGGGGCGTCCCCCTACGGCAGGCTGTCGCTCCAGTCAGGCCCTGCCCTCGGCACACCGGTACGTACGCGCGAACACCGTTGCGCGGCAACGGAGTCGGCGGCGGGGGCACGATCGTGTCCGGGAGTCCACCGAACGGGCCACGCTGGAAGGAAACCGTGTGAGCCGGATCTCGGTCCGGGGGATCGCGGTGGCTTCGGCCACGGCGGTCACCTCCGTGGGCGCCGTCGTCGGTGTCGCGTCGAGCAGCCAGGCGAGCGTGCAGCCCGTCGCCGCCACCGACTCCACCGTCCTCGCGGACATACCCGCCGGCCAGCGGGTCCAGCAGGCGTCGCTGACGCAACAGGTGCAGGCGCAGTCCGACGCCGCGGACGTCGGCACCCGGCAGGCCGCGGAGCAGGCCGCCCGCAAACAGGCCGCCAAGGACGCCACCGCCCGCAAGGCCGCGGCGGCGAAGGCCGAGGCCGACCGCAAGGCCAAGGCGGCCGCCAAGGCCGCACTCGTGGTGAAGGCCTCGTACACGGTCGCCGAGGTCCAGGCGATGGCGCAGGCCATCATCGGCGACGCGTCGCAGTACCAGTGCTTCTCCAACATCGTCGGCCACGAGAGCGGCTGGGACTACACCGCGACGAACTCCTCCTCCGGCGCCTACGGCCTCGTCCAGGCCCTGCCCGGCTCGAAGATGGCCTCCGCGGGCGCCGACTGGCGCACCAACCCCGGAACGCAGGTCAAGTGGGGCCTGAAGTACATGAACAGCCGCTACGGCAGCCCCTGCGGCGCCTGGTCGTTCTGGCAGAACAACAGCTGGTACTGACCTACCGTCCGGTCGCTGTCGCCTTCGCCGCCGGCCTGCGCTCGCGCGAGGCCGGCGGGCGGGGCGGTCGTCGCCCGGTCTACGCGTCGTCGCGGCACAGGCAGAAGGGGTGGCCGGCCGGGTCGAGGAGCACCCTGACGTGCTCCTGCGGCTGGAACTCCGCGACGGTGGCGCCCAGGGCGACCGCCTCGGCGACCGCCGAGTCCAGGTCGCCGACCTGGAAGTCGAAGTGCATCATCGGCCGCTGCTCGCCGTCGGCCGGCGGCCACACCGGGGCCCGGTAGCCCTCCGCCTGCTGGAACACGAAGAACGGTCCCTGCGGCGAGGCGGCCACGATGGCCGTTCCCGGCTCTTCGTGCCCGATGTGCCAATCGAGGAGCTCCGCGTAGAACCGCGCCAGACCGCCGGGGTCCGGCGCTTCGACCGTCGTCCCCCACCACATGCCGCCCGTTCGAGATCGCATGCCTGAGCCTATCCGGGACCCCCGCACACGGGCACCCGCCCGGAGGCACCGGATCTGGTTCCTCCGGGCGGGCCCCGTACGGGAGTTCGGCCCGCCCGCGGCGGCGAGGCCGGAGGGGATCGGCGTCCACGTACCCGGTGCGACGCCACCGCACCGTACGGGGACGCTCCGGAGGCCCCCGGCACGAGCCGGGGGCGTCCCGGGGGTCAGCGCAGCGACTCGGGCAGGGTCTCGCGGTGGACGATGCCCAGGCGCTGGGTGGCGCGGGTCAGGGCCACGTACAGGTCGCTGGTCCCGAAGCGGGCCGGTTCCACGACGAGGACGTGGTCGAACTCGAGCCCCTTGGCCTCGCGGGGGCCGAGCAGCACCACGGGCCGCGTGAGATCGGGCTCGGCGCCGGGCGTGATGCCGTCGAGCGGGGCGGCGATCTCCTCGTGCAGCGCGCGCGGCGCGATCACCGCGAGGCGCCCCCGCGCCGGGGTCAGCTCCGCGACGGCCAGCGCCACCGCGCCGGCCAGGTCCGCGCCGGCGTGCCGCGTCCACGGCTTCTCACCGGTGGAGCGCACCGACCGGGGCGGCTCGAAGGCGGGGTCCTCGACGCGTACCACCTGCGCGGCCAGATCCATGATCTCCGCGGGCGTACGGTAGTTGACGCCCAGCCGCACGTGCTCGAAGCGGTCGCCGACGTACGGCTCGAGGATCTTCTCCCACGATCCGACGCCCGCCTCCTCGGAGGTCTGCGCCGGATCGCCGACCAGGGTCAGCGAACGGGTCGGGGAACGGCGCATCAGCAGGCGCCACGCCATCGGCGACAACTCCTGCGCCTCGTCGACGATGATGTGCCCGAACGCCCAGGTCCGGTCGGCGGCGGCCCGTTCGGCGGCGCTGCGGTGGTCGGCCTCCTCCTGCCGGTCCGCCATCCGTTCGGCGTCGATGATGTCGTGGGCGGCCAGGACCTCGGACTCCGCGTCCTCGAACTCGAAGGACTCCGAGCCCCTGGACACCTCCAGGACGCCCTGCGCGTAGGCGATCTGCTCCTGTCGCTCGGCCTCGGCGGCGGCCCGCGCTGCGCTGTCGTCGACGCCGAGCAGTTCGGCCGCCTCGTCCAGGAGCGGCACGTCGGCCGGGGTCCACTCGCCCTCGCCCGGGGCGCGGCGGATCGCCTCGGCGTCCGCGTCCGGCAGGTACACCGGCGCGGCCAGGTAGTCGGCGAGGAAGTCCTGCGGGGTGAGCATCGGCCACAGCTCCGCGACGGCCGCCCGTACCTCCGCGCTGGAGGCGACGCCCTTGCCGAGCTGCGCGATGTCGTCCGGGCCGAGGAAGTTGGGGCCGCCGTAGGGGTCCGCGCCGATGCGGTCGGCGAGTTGTGCGGTGAGGGCGTCGATGACGTGGAACGCGAAGTACGGCCGGGCCAGGTTGTGCGGCAGGCGCGTCTGGCGGGCGGCGTCCCGGGCCTGGTAGGCGATCTCCCAGTCCAGGACGAGTTCGCCGTCGTCGTGCGGGATGACCACCGGCGCGCCGGGCTCGGGCAGCGCCTGGCGGTCGCGGACTGCCAGCGCCAGCGCCTCGGCCATGTCCGCGGCGCCCTTGACGGCCGCCGCGCGCGGGCTGTCGGTGCCCCGGGCGTGGACGCCCGGGAACAGCTCGGCCTGCGTGGCGAGCATGACGCCGGTCTCACCGAGGGCGGGCAGCACCTCGCCGATGTAGCTCAGGAAGGCCGGGTTGGGGCCGACGATGAGGACCGCGCGCTTGGCCAGCAGCTCGCGCTGCTCGTACAGCAGGAAGGCCGCCCGGTGCAGGGCGACCGCGGTCTTGCCGGTGCCGGGACCGCCCTCGACGACGAGGACGCCGCGGTGCGGGGCGCGGATGATGCGGTCCTGGTCGGCCTGGATGGTCCGTACGATGTCGGCCATGCGGCCGGTCCGGGCCGAGTTGAGGGCGGCGAGCAGCACGGCGTCGCCCGTGCGGTCCTCGAAGCCGGTGCGGTCGCCGTCCTCGAGGTCGAGGACCTCGTCGTGCAGCTCGGTGACCCGGCGGCCCTCGGTGGTGATGTGCCGGCGCCGGCGCAGGCCCATGGGCGTGTGGCCGGTGGCGACGTAGAACGGCCGGGCGACCGGTGCGCGCCAGTCGATCAGGAGGGGGGTGTGGTCGGTGTCGTCCTCCCGGATCCCGATGCGGCCGATGTGGTGCGCGGCGCCGTCGGTGAGGTCGATCCGGCCGAAGCACAGCGAGCCGTCGACCGCGTTGAGGGCCGCCAGCAGCCCGGACCGCTCGGCGACGAGGACGTCGCGCTCGAGACGGGCCTGCATGCCGTTGCCCACCGGGGACAGTGCGTCGTCCACGCGCTGGGCGGCGACCCCGCGCAGCGTGTCGACCCGCTCGTAGAGCCGGTCGATGAATTCCTGCTCCTTCTGCAGTTCGACGCTTTCGCGAGTTGACACATTCGCTCCCTGTCGGTTATGCTGTACCTGTTGGCCCCCGTTGAGGAGCCTTTTCTGTGCGCGCACAGAAACACTCAATATACGTGAGGAAATCCCCGTACCGCAATTGCGGTACGGGGATTTCTGCGTCCCCGGGGCGGTGCGGAGCCTGCGGCGCCGCGGGGATCGCGTGGCTGCCCGGGTGCCGCGTCCGGGCAGCCACGGCGGGCCGGCGCGGGCAGACGCGGGCGGCGGAAAGGAAAGGCAACAGAAAGGGGGGCGTCCGGCCGTCCGGTCCTTTCCGCTCTTACCGCGCTTTCCGGTCCCGGCTTTCGGCGCACCCGATGGACGGCGGCACGGCCCGGCGGATATCGCGCCGTCACGCCCCTCGGCGGGACATCAGAGGGCAGGCGTTCGCGGGGCCCACCCGCCCGGAAGGCCGGGGCCGGGTGCCCCTATGATCGACGCCCGCTGAACGAACGATCGAGCGGGGGGACGGGAGATGACACACCGGCGCGCGGCGATACCGGTCTTGACCGGGGGTTTGCTGCTCACGGCGCTGTTGTGGTGGGCCGGGGCGAGCGCGCACGCGCTGAACCTGCAGGGCGCCGTCGACGTGCTCGGCGGCCGGGCCGCCGCGGAACTCCAGGTCTGGCTGACCCCCTGGGCGTACGACCCGCCGGGCCGGGACCTGACGGGCGTCACGGCGACCGGAGGCGCCGACTACCTCACGCTCTACCGGACCGGGCTGCAGATCCGGTTCGTCGCGGTCTTCGCGTTCTTCGTGCCCGGCGCACTGCTCCTGCTGCGCAGGCTGCCCCCGGTGCACGGTCGACGGACCGCTGCTCTGCTCGCGGTGTGGGCGTGGGGCATGGTGGCCGGAACACTGGCGGTGACCGTCTCGGCACCGTGGCTGATCGCGTCGTACGGGCACGGCAGTTACCGCGTCCTGCCCCAGTTGGCGTCGCTGATCACCACGGGGCGGGAGGCCACCGCGGTGGCCTCGCTGTTCGCGGCGGCGGTCACCGTGCTCGTGGCGCGCGTCACCGCCGAGGACGCGGGCCCCCTCCCCCAGGCGGTCGTCCCGGCGCGTACGGGCCGCCTGGCCGCGACCGTGGGGACGGCGGTGATCGCGGTGTCCCTGGTGGTGCTGTCGTACCAGTCGGTCGCCGCCGCCATCCAGACGTACTCCCCGGGCATCGGGCTGCTGTCCGAGCCGGGTGAGCTGCTGCGCCAGTGGCTGCTCCTCGGCGCGTGGACGGCCCCGGTGGGCGGCATGCCGGCCGACTGGCTCCTGGCGCGCGCCGCCGACGTGCTGCGGCTCGTCGTCGTGTGGTGGCTGCTGCGACGACTGCCCGTGCTGCTGACGCGGGCCACGTTCCCGGCGATGGCACTGGGCGCGGTCTGCGCGACCGTCCTCGGGCTGGTCGCCTCGCAGTTGCTGCGGCTGGCGTTGGACGGGTCCGGCCTGCAGTGGCCGCCGCTGTTCCTCTCCGGCGGCCTGGTCGTCGGGATACCGGCCGCGCTGACCTTCGGCCTGACGGCGGGAGTGGCGGCGGCCGCCGTCCTGCGGGTCGCCGAACGCCAGGCGACGAAGGGCGTCTGACGGCGTCTCCGGCCGGCGTGTGGCCTGTGTCGTGGACGTGCACCGGCTCCGCGGGCACCCATGTGCCCGCGGAGCCGCTCACGCCCTCGGCGACCGGGCGGTGGCCCGGTCGCCGAGGGGTCTTCACTGCGGTTGCCCGGAACCCGGGCTAGAACGAACCGCTCTTCGCACGGCGGAGCAGGAGGAATCCTCCGATCGCCAGGACCGCTCCGAGGCCGGCCGGCCACAGGTTAGTCCCGGTGTCGGCCAGTCCGCCGTTGATCGCCTGCTGGCCGACCTGGCCCGCGGGGCTCGGGGCGTACGCGCCGGGAGTGGGGATTTGCTGCGCGGGCGCCGTCTGCTGCTCCTGCGGGTCCTGCTGCTGCCCGCTGTGGTGCTCGTGGCCGCCGGCGGGCGGGGCGGCGGTGTCGTCCTCGTCCGCCGGAGGCGTGGAGTCGGCCTTGGGCGTCACCGTGACGGGGGCGTCGGGGGTGTCGCCGCCTCCGTTCTGGCCGTCGTCCTGGCCGTCGTCCGGGGTGTCCGCCGGAGGCTCGTCCGTGCCGGGGTCGTCGTTCCCGCCGTTGCCAGGCTCCTCGCCGCCGGGGTTGTCGCTGCCTCCGTTGCCGGGGTTGTCGTTGCCCCCGTCGCCCGGGTTGTCGTTACCTCCGTTGCCGGGCTCCTCCTCGCCGGGGTTGTCGTTGCCTCCGTTGCCGGGGTTGTCGTTGCCCCCGTCGCCGGGCTCCTCCCCGCCGGGGTTGTCGTTCCCGCCGTTGCCGGGCTCCTCCGCACCGTCGTCGCCGGCACCGCAGGTGCGGCCCTGGTTGATGCAGTCGGCCACCTCCTGCATCAGGCCCTCGTCGAAGATGTTGATGAAGTCACCGTGGTCGGTCACCGGCTTGTGCAGGTTCTCCGGGAAGGAGTCCACCGCGAACAACGGCACCGTCTTGCCGCCGTCCTGGACGCTCGGCGCCTTGACGTCGTACACGATGCGCTGGACCAGCTGCGGGATGGCCTTGAAGCCCTGCGGGCAGTTGCCGCCCGCGTCGGCGAACGCCACGTGGGTGCGGTGGTTGGCGCTGTCGACGTTCTGTCCGTCCCAGCAGCTCTGGAAGCGGAAGGTGCGGACCACGTCGCTGCCGTCGGGGCAGAGCGGGTACTTCTCCTTCAGCTGCCGGTCCTCGTGACCCGTGCAGCTCCACGAGGCGTTGGCGTTGGCCGGCCCGTTGACGAACGCCTTGGCGTCACCGGTGATGATGCGCAGCAGGCGCGGCATCGGGGTGACCTTGCTGACGGGGTTGCCGACGAACGTGAGGGTGACCTCCTTGGGGGTCACGATCTTCCCGGCGTTGCCCTCGGTGCCGCCGCCGGGCGCCTGGGCGTCCCGTTCGACGGTGCCGTCCTGGACGCGCAGCACGGGCCAGTAGTACGACGACTTGTCGCCCTGGTCCTTGCAGCTCGTCTCGGCCTTGGCGAGGTCGTCGATGGTGGCCAGTCCGTTGTTGGACTGGTTGCCGACGTAGTCGTGGAAGTGGTGGGCGCCGTTGGTCACTCCGGGGGCGACGATGATGTTGTCGGAGTTGAACAGACCGTTGGCGTTGACACCGCACTCGGAGGAGAACGTGCCGGAAGAGGCGTCCGACGGCTGCGGGCCGCGCGGCGCGTTCGGGCTGATGCTCATGATGTCGGCGAAGTCCGCCACGACGGGGCCGTTGCCGCCCTGTCCGCCGCCGGCCTGTCCGCCACCCTGATCGCCGCCCTGGTTGCCCTGGCCGTTCTGGCCGTTCTGGCCGTTCTGGGCTCCGTCACCCGTGGAGGGCTGCGGGCTGCCCTGCTGCCCTTCTTGGCCCTCCTGGCCCTGCTGGCCCTCTTGCCCCTGCTGGTCCTCCGGGGCCGCGGTGGAGCGGACCGCCGTGCACCCCGCGAGGCCCTCGATTCCCTGCGGGGGATCGCCCACACGGTCGATCGCCTGCAGGATGCGTGCGATCGTCGCCGCCCGCTTGTCCTTCAGCGGGCCCAGGATCGCGTTGTCCACGAAGCCGGGGTCCTGCTGCTGGGCTGCCGAGGTGTCCTTCAGTCTCTGGTAGGCCTCGGCCGTCTGCTGGTCCAGCAGGGCGAGTTCCTTGTCGACCTCCTCCTTCGCCTGCTCGGGGACGGCGGTCAGTCCCGTGCCGACGTCCGGGCAGTCGATCGTGAACGCCTGGCCCGCGGAGGCCGTCTGAGCCGAATCCCCCTCGGTCGCCGAGGCGAACACGTTCGCCGTGACTAGGACACCGCCTCCCAGCATCAGGGCGACGGCTACAAAGGTGCCGCTACGTGTACCGGTAGCACGTCTGCGCGAATTGCGTACCAAGGAAACCCTCCTGCGCGCCTGATGATTGGCGGCCTGAACACGACAAGCCGTCGATACATACGGACGCCTCCCCCGGAGTGTTCAACCGCCCCAGGAATTCACAGGAGTTACTGTTCGCGGCCGGGTCCGCCCAGGCCGGGCCCGGTGGTCCCACGCCACCGGGCCCGGCCGGCGCGAGCGCCTCACCAGGTGTGGGCCACGTCGACCACCAGGCGGTCGGGCAGCTGGAACACCCGGAACGGCAACCGGGCCCTGACCCCCAGACCCACCTGCGTGTCACCCTCGAAGCTCGACGCGAACCTCGCGTCCCGGAAGGTCCGGTAGCCCGTCAGGTCGACGCCCGGCAGCGTCCGCCCCGCCCGGCCCGGGTAGGTCGCGGCGCCGGTCTGCGGGTCGTACGAGGGGGCGGCCACCCGGATCTCGATGATCGCCCCGCCGGAGACCGGTATGACCCGGCCCGAACCGTCCTGGTGGACGGCGTCGACGTACTGCACGGTGTAGCCGATCGCGTCCGTGCCGGCGGTGGGCACGTCGAACACCATGCGGTCGTAGCACTCGTGGCGGCCGGTCCTGATGTCGGTCAGCACCCCGAGGTCGGCGTCCGTCCCGGACTTCGGGAGGCTGCCCCAGCCCGTGGGGCACACGGCCGCGGGCGCCGCCGCTGCCGTGGGGGCCGCCGCGGCCACCCCCGCACCCGCCATCACCAGGGCGGCCAGTGCCACCCCGTATCGTTTCGCACGCATCGTTCCCCCTTGCATCGCGGCTCTTGTTCCCTTGCCATGTACGACATGCCGGTCAAGGGTTTGGTTGTGCGGGGGCGCCCCGGAACCGGCCTTTCCTCCCGCGCCCGCCGCGGCGGCGGGCGAGTGGGTCGGCGACGAGCCGCACCCGGGTCTGGTCGAGGTCCGTTTCACCGACGCCCACGGCCGGGGGTGGAGCTTCGTCGAGAAGTGCGCCGTCGTCTCCGGTGCCGACCTGTCGTCCGGCTCGGATTATCCGATCGAGACCGGCATCCTCTGCGACATCCTGAGCGGCGACGCCGCGGGCACCACGGGCACCGTGTCGATCTCCCTCGCTCCCTGGGGGCTGGAATCCGTCGACGGGCAGACCGAGTTCGACGTGTGGCCCGGCCAGTTGTCGTGAACCCCGGCTGCGGCCGTCGCCGTGACGCCGTGCGCGCGTCAGCCGTCGACGCGCGGGAACGCCGTGGTCAGCGCGTCCGTGACCGCGGTGAGGGTGGCGTCCGACGGGGCGCGCAGGCAGACGTCGACGCGTACTTCGAAGGGCTTGCCGTAGGCCGTCGAACGTCCGTGGCCCCAGGCCGTCAACTCCGTGTCGCCCAGGAGGATCCGGCAGCCCTTGCCCGCGGGTGACGGCTCGCCCACGCGGAGGGGGGTCGCCAGACCGGCCTTTCCCGTCGCGGCGGGCTGGAACTCCATCAGCACCCCGCCCTCCTCCAGCGCCTTCAGCGGCCGGCATGTGAGCAGTGCGCCGTCCGCGCCGTCCGGGCAGGAGCCGCCCGGGGGGCGGCTGAGGGGCTGCGAGGAGACGAATCCGGTGGCCCAGCCGTCGTCGCCGACGGACAGGCTGTCCCAGCCCCGCGGCACGGTCAGGGTCAGTGCGGTGTCGTCCAGGAGGCGGACCGTCGCCAGGGACCGCGTGGCGGCGGGCGTGGGCGTAGCGGCCGGGGGGACGCTCCGGCGGTCCGGCGCGGCGGCCGGTGAGTGGGCGTCACCCGGTGGCCGCGGTCCCGGTAGGAGGAGGACGCAGGCCACGACGGCGGTCAGTGCCGTGACCGCGCCGGCCGCCGTCGCGCGGCGCCGCCTGCGCTGTCGCACGCGCCGTCTGATCTGCCGCATGCGGTCGCCGGGGGTGGCGGGCCGCGGAACCCCGTCGCGCAGGAGGCGCCGCACGACCTCTTCCGTGTCGTGCCACTGCTCGTCAGGCGCGGCGCGCATGTTCCTCACTCCCCTCCACCCGCCGGGACGTCTGCGCGTCGGCCGGCGCCCCACGTACGTGCACCTCGGGATCCACCCCGGCAGGTCCTCTGCCGGACGAACCCCTCACCCCTCTTCCAACCGGCTGGCAGACGATTCGGTTGCCGCGGAACCCGGACAGCGCCCGGTCGGGGACGTCGCGGGGGACGTGTCGTTCCTAGGAGTCGGCCGCCATCAGGACGTACACGGACGCCAGGAGCGCGACCACGCAGACGACCGCCAGGACGACCAGCGCGCAGCCGATCACTCCCGTCACACCGGCCACCGCCCACCAGCCGAACCGTTCCGCCCGACCCGCCCGCCGGACGGCGTCCTCGTACTCGGTGTCGTCGTACCACCCGCGATCAGCCATGATCCCCCCTCGGGCGCACCCTACCGGCCGGGGCCGTTCCGGCACGTGGTGGGCCCCGCCGTATCCTCGTCCTCACGTTGATCGCGGCAAGGGGGCGGGCACGACGATGGGCGGCGACGACCGTCAGTGGGTGTGGGGGTGGCACGGGCCGCTCAACATCGCGGCGATGCATCTGAGCGGTGTCCTCTTCCTGGTGGGCCTGCACGCGCTTATCGCTGTGAGCGGCCCGGACCTCTCCTACGGTGAGGGCTGGGGGCTGACGATGTGGGTCGTGCTGGTCCACGTCGTCGTGCAGATCCCTGCCGGGGCCGCGGCCTCGCGCTGGGCGGTCCGGGGTCGTGCGCGCGAGGCCGCTGCCGTCGCCGTCGTCGCGGCGGGAGCGCTCACCTGGGGGCTCTGCCTGCTCGCCGGCGGCGGCGCCGCGGGCGTGCCGCCGTTCCTGTGGTGGCAGACCTGGGCCGGTCTCTGCGTCTCCCTGGGTGCCTACGTCTGGCTGTGCACGCTGCGCCGTTCCACCGTCCGGCGCTTCGGCCGCCGCGTCGGGTCATGGGCGGACGTCGTGGACCTGTGGCTCATGCTGCTCTTCCCCCGCGGCAGATGAACGCCGCCGCACGGCCCGCGCCTCGTCCCGCACGGCGGCCGTGATCCGCTCGGGGACGGAGAGGTCGGCGGCGCAGGCCGGGCACCGGGTGCGGCCGAAGAGGTGGGTCACACGCCGGGCGGCCGTGTGCTCCCCGGCCTCGGTGGCCAGGCGGTGCAGCCGCGCGGGCAGCGCCCCGAGGTCGGCGGCCGCCGCGGGGCGGACCGGGGTCCGCGCCGGGCCCTGCCGGGCCCGGTACGGGTCGCGGAGGCTGCTGCCGGGGTTCCGGCCGCCCGTACCGCTGAGGTCGATCTCCACTGCTGCCGAGCAGGACGGGCACACCACTTCGTGGCTGTCGGGGACCAGGCGGTGGTTCCACACCGGCACGCACTCGAAGGCCATGAGGGTCTCCAGGGCGTAGAGGTGGTCGTCCTCGTCTCCGTCGAAGGACCACTCCACCAGAACCCGGTGCATCACCTGGCGCAGTTCGTCGAGCGCGGCGGGGAAGTGCGCGCGGACGTGACCCGGTTCGTGGAGCTGCTCCTCCTCGGCGACGATGCGGCCGGCCAGTGCGAGCGCCCGCGCCTGCTCGCCGGGCCGGCGGCCGGTGGCGATGTCCGCCAGGACGGGCAGGGCGGCGAAGCTCGCCGGGTGCACGCTCCCTTGGTGGTACAGCCGTTCCCACAGCTCGAACCAGGCGTCGTCCTCAAGTTCGGGATCGCCGACCTCTTCGAAGAGCGGCCCGAGTTGCTCCGCGGAGCCGTAGGCGTCGTCGAGGCGTGACCCGTCGATGGGCATGCCCGTCATGATCGCAGGCGGGGCCGGACCGGTACGCGCCCGGGCGGCACCGGCCCGCCCCCCGGCGTGCCCAACGGGCGGGCGGGCGCGCGGGTCGGTGCCTGCCGGGCTCAGGCCGTGGTCACTCCTCGGTCACTCCTCGGTCGGACCGAGGTCGGGGGTGTCGCGCAGGTCGGCCGTCGCGCGGACGGTCGCGTGCAGTTCGAGGACGACCAGTTCGTTCGTGCCGTGCCGCAGGGCGGGGCCGGGGACGTAGAGGCGGCGCTGCGGGCCGCGGGACCAGAAGCGGCCGAGGGGGAAGCCGTTGACCCAGGCGTTGCCCTTGGTCCAGCCGGACAGGTCCAGGTAGGTGTCGGCGGTCTGCTCGACCTCGAACTCCCCGCGGTGGAAGGTGGGTCCCACGGGCTGCGGGCCGCCGGAGGTGAAGGGTAGGCGCGACAGGTCGTCCAGGGGCAGGGGCCTGCTGCTCCAGCCGGTCAGTTCGGTGCCGCCCGCGGTGACGGTGCCGGTGAGGCCCTTGCGGTCGTGGATGCCCTGACCGTAGTTGACGCGGCCCTGGTTCTCGACGAGGACGGTCAGCGTCGCCCCGCCGTCGGGCACGGTGACGGCGAGGGCGGCCTCGTGCTGTTCGCGTTCGAGGACCCCCGCGGGCGCGCCGTCGAGGAAGACCTGCGCCCGGTCCGCGATCGCGGCGAAGTGCAGCAGGGTGGGGCCCGGATCGCGCAGCGCGGTCTCGTACAGCACGAAGCCGAAGTCCTGGCCGAGTTCCTCCATGGTCAGCGGTCGCGGCCCGGTCACCGCCTCGCCGAGAAGGACCGCGGAGCCGAGCAGCGGGGCGCTCTGCGCGAGCGGGACGCCGAGGAGGTTGAGCTTCTTGGACGGCTCGGGCAGGGGCTCGTCGGGGACGGTGGTGTGCCGGGCGAGGACGTCTCGGAAGGCCAGGTACTTGGGGGTGATGTCGCCGGCCTCGTCCAGCGGCGCGTCGTAGTCGTAGGAGGTGATGGTGGGGCGGTAGGTGTGCTTGTCGTTGGCGCCGTTGGTGAAGCCGAAGTTGGTGCCGCCGTGGAACATGTACAGGTTGACGCTGGCGCCGGCCGACAGCAGTTCGTCGAGGTCGGCGGCGGCCGACGCGGCGTCGCGCACGACGTGCACACCGCCCCAGCGGTCGAACCAGCCGTTCCAGAACTCGGTGCACATCAGCGGCCCCTCACCCTGGTGCTCGCGCAGCGCGGCCAGGCCCTGCGCGGGACGGCTGCCGAAGTTGACGGTGGCGAGGACGCCCGGGACGCTGCCGCGGGCCAGGTCGGCGGGCTGGTCGCAGGTGAACAGCGGGACGTCCACGCCGCCCTGCCGCAGCCGCTCCTGAAGGTGCGTCAGGTAGACGGGGTCCTCGCCGTAGGCGCCGTACTCGTTCTCCACCTGTACCGCCAGGACGGGTCCTCCGTTGGTGGCCAGGTAGGGGACGACCAGCGGCAGCAGCCGGTCCAGGTAGTCGTCGACCGCCTCCAGGTAGCGGGGATCGGCCGTGCGCAGCCGGATGCCGGGCGTGGCGAGCAGCCAGGACGGCAGTCCGCCGCCCTCCCACTCGGCGCAGATGTAGGGGCCCGGGCGCAGCAGTACGTGCAGGCCCTCCTCCTGGGCGGTGCGCAGGAAGGCCGGCAGGTCCAGGATGTCGTCGTCGCGGAAGGTGTGCGGCCGGGGCTGGTGGAGGTTCCACGGCACGTAGGTGTCGACGGTGTTGAGTCCGAGCAGGCGTGCCTTGCGCAGCCGGTCGCGCCACTGGGCGGGGTGGACGCGGAAGTAGTGCAGGCCACCGGAGATGATGCGGAACGGCTCGCCGTCGAGGCGGAATTCGTTCCCTTCGATCCGCAGTTCGGGCATGGGCCGTGCTCCTCCAGTGGAGTCGATTGTCTGGTGCGTTCGGTGCGGTCGCGAGGTGTCCGGCGGTGTGCGGCGGGCATCCCGCGACGGGATGTTTGCGTTGCCATCGCGGGGGTGGGCGGTGGCCGGCGGGACAGGGGACGGAAGGGGCGGTCAGCGGCCCCGCGGCGGAGGGGCGGTGCTGCCGCGCACGACCAGACGGGTGGGCACCAGCGTGGTGCCCCGCTCCGCCTCGTCGCTGCGGATCTGCCGGAGCACGCCGTCGACGCAGCGCCGGCCGACCTCGGCGAAGTCCTGGTGGATCGTGGTCAGCGGCGGCATGTACGAGGCGGCCTCGGGGATGTCGTCGAAGCCCACGACGCTGACGTCCTCCGGCACCCGCCGGCCGTGCTCGCTCAGCGCGCGCAGCAGCCCGAGCGCCATCTGGTCGTTGGCGACGAACACCGCCGTGCAGCCGGGGTCCCCGGCGATGCGCAGCCCCGCCTCGTAGCCGGACTCCGCGGACCAGTCCCCGCGCAGCAGCGGCGGCACCTCGCGCCCCGCCGCCTCCAGCGCCGCCCGCCAGGCACCCACCCGGCGTTCGGCGGCGAACGACTCCTTCGGGCCGGCGACGTGCCGCACCGTGCCGTGGCCCAGGCCCAGCAGGTGCTCCACGGCCGCCCGGGCGCCGCTGGCCTGGTCGGTGTCGACCACGCAGTAGCGGTCACCGGCGTCGGAGTCCACCACGACCACGGGCGCGGTCGGCGGCAGGGCCACCGTCATCGCGTCCAGCAGATGGACCTCCATGATCATGACGACGCCGTCCACGGCGAGCTCCCCGAGCCGGGTGAACGCGCCCTGGACCCCGTCCTGCGTGGGCGCGGTGACCGGCAGCAGCGTCGTGGCGTAGCCCTCGTGCGCCGCCGAGGACGCCACCGCCTCCAGGGTGCGCATGTTGCCGGTGCTGGAGAGGCTGAACAGGATGACGCCTATGGTGCGGAACTCGCCCCGCTTGAGGGCGCGCGCCGCGCTGTTGGGCCGGTAGCCCAGCTCCTTCATCGCGGCCAGCACCTGCCGGCGGGTATCCTCCAGCACCCCGGGGAACCCGTTGGAGACCCGGGAGACGGTCTGCGCCGAGACGCCCGCCAGCTTGGCCACGTCGGCCATCGACGCACCGCGCCGCCGCCGCTGCGCGCCCGCCGCCGAGCTCTGTCCGGTCCCGTCCACGTGCGTCGTACACCTCATACGTTTCACAGCCGTTGATGGTCAGAAGTCTAGGGGGCGGGACCTCGCGGACCGGTGGTCCGCGGGCCCCGCGGGCCGGCGCCGGCGCCCCCTTCCGGGAGAGCCGCGGGCGCCGGCCGCCGCACGTGACGGGGCGTCAGCCGCCGACGCTGAAGCCCTGGTCCTTGCCGTACTTCACCGAGGCCTCCTGCCAGGTGCCCAGCGCGTCGGACAGCGGCGTCGAGGACACGTACGCCTTGCCGACGGTGTCGTTGAAGATCGAGTTGGCGTACACCTGGTACGGCAGGTACGACCAGCCCTTGACGACGTTCCCGGCCGACTTCGCGAAGATCTCGTTGGCCTTCTGGCCGCCGAAGTAGGGGAACTCGGTGTCCAGGAACGCCTGGGAGTTGAGGTCCGCGGTCGTGGCCGGGAAGGCGCCGCCCTTGATGCGGGCCTGCACACCGGCGTCCTTGTTCGCGTACTTCACGAAGGCGTAGGCCAGCGGCTTGTCCTTGGCGGCCTCCATCACCGCCAGCGAGCTGCCGCCGTTCTCGGCGCTGGCGGTCTGCCCCGCCTGCCACTGCGGCAGCGGCGCGGCACGCCAGTCACCGGACGCCGAGGGCACGCCGGAGACGAAGTTCGCGGGCATCCAGGCACCCGTCGACAGCGTGGCGATGGTGCCGTCGGCCAGGCCCTTGTACCACTGGTCGCTCCAGGACGCGATCGGCGCGAGGAGCTTCTCGGAGATCAGCTTCTGCCAGACCTCGGTGAACTCCTTGGTCCCCGCGTCGCCGAAGTCGACGTTCACCTTGGTGCCGTCCACCGTGTACGGGTGGCCGCCCGCCTGCCAGATCAGGCTCGTCACGAACCCGGCGTCACCGGTGTCGTTGGCGATGTACGCCTTCGGGTCCGCCTTGTGCAGGGCGCGGGCCGCCGTCAGGTACTCGTCCCAGGTCGTGGGCACGGCGATCTTGTACTTGTCGAGGACCTTCTTGTTGTAGAACATCGCCATCGGCCCCGAGTCCATCGGCAGCGCGTACACCCCGCCGCCCACGGCCACGGAGTTCCACGGGCCGGGCGAGTACGCCTTCGACAGGTCCTTGGCACCGTACGCGCTCAGGTCCGTGACGGACTTGCCCAGCGCGAACTGGCTCAGCGCGTAGTACTCGATCTGCGCCACGTCCGGCGCCCCGGAACCGGCCTGCACCGCGTTCTGCAGCGCCGTGTACTGGTCGTTGCCCGTACCCGCGTTGACCAGCTTCACCTTGACCTTGGGGTACTTCGCCTGGAAGTCGGTGACCACCTGCTTCAGCGTCGGCTCCCACGCCCACACCGTCAGCGAGCCGCCCTTCTTCAGCGCCGCCTCCACGCTGCCCGCGTCCGCGGCCTTGGCGCCCGACCCCGAGTCGTCGGAGGAACCGCACGCGGTCAGGGACAGCGCCGCCGCGCAGAGCACCGCGATCGCCTGCGTCGAACGGCGCAGTGGCTTGTTCGTCATCGCATCTCACTTCGTTGTGGTGGTGGTCTGCGGCACCGCCCGTCACCACGGCACGCACGTGCCGGGCGCAGGGCCGCAGGGTGAGGGGGGTACGGCGCCGCGGCGCCGGTGGTCATTCCTTGACGCTGCCGGCGGCGAGCCCCGACTGCCAGAAGCGCTGCAGGAGGAGGAAGGCCGCGACCAGCGGCACGATGGTCAGCAGCGAGCCGGTGACCACCAGGTTGAACACCGGTTGCCCGCCCGCGGTGGCGGCCTGGGCGTTCCAGGCGTTGAGCCCCAGGGTGAGGGGGTACCAGTCCGGGTCCTTGATCATGATCAGCGGCAGGAAGTAGTTGTTCCACGTCGCGACCACGGTGAAGAGCAGCACCGTGACGATGCCGGGCCCCAGCAGCGGCAGGCTGACCCTGAAGAAGGTGCGGATCTCCCCCGAACCGTCGACCCGGGCGGCCTCCAGCAGTTCGTCGGGGATCGCCTCGGAGGCGAAGACCCACATCAGGTAAAGACCGAACGGCGAGATCAGCGAGGGCACGATCACCGCCCACGGGGTGTTGGTCAGGCCCATCTTGCTGAACATCAGGAACGTCGGAACGGCCAGCGCGGCACCCGGCACGGCGACCGCGCCGATCACCACCGCGAAGACCGCGCGCTTGCCGGGGAAGTCGAACTTCGCCAGGCCGTAGCCGCCCAGGACCGCGAGGAAGGTCGCCCCGCCCGCGCCCACCGCCACGTACAGCAGGGTGTTCAGCAGCCAGCGCACGAAGATGTGGTCGTCGTAGGTGAGGGTCTGCGAGATGTTGTCCCACAGGGCGAAGTCACCGCTGAACCACAGCCCGAAGGAGTCCAGCAGGCTCTTCTGCGTCTTGGTCGCGCTGATCAGCAGCCAGGCCAGCGGGACCAGGGTGTAGACGGCGACGAGCGCGGTCAGGACGGTGAGCAGGACGCTGCGCCGGGGCCGGTCCGAGGAGTGCCGCCGGCCCGGGCGTCCTGACGCCACGGTGGCGCGGCGCTCGCGCGGCGGGGCCGGGACACCGGCCGGGGTGGTCGCCTGAGTCATCGTCAGGCCTCCTTGCGCATGCCGCGCAGCTGCACGACGTAGGCGATGATCATCGTGACGACCCCCATGACGATCGCGACGGTCGCCGCGTAGTTGTGCTGCTGCCCGGAGAAGGACAGCGAGTAGGTGTAGAGGTTCGGCGTGAAGTACGTCGTGATGGCGTTGGGCGCCAACGGCTTGAGGATGCTGGGCTCGTTGAACAGCTGGAAGCTGCCGATGACCGAGAAGATCGTCGCGATGACCAGCGCCCCGCGGATCGCCGGGATCTTGATGGAGGTGACGATCCGCCACTGGCTCGCGCCGTCGATCTCGGCCGCCTCGTACAGCGAGCGCGGGACGACGTGCAGCGCCGAGTAGAAGATCAGCATGTTGTAGCCGACGAACTCCCAGGTCACGATGTTGCCGATGCTCGCGAGCACCAGGCCGGGTGACAGCGGGTTCGGGATCGCGACGCCGAAGGCGTCGTTGATGTCGGCGACCAGCCCGAAGCGGTCCCCGTACATGAAGCCCCACATCAGCGTCGCCACGACGGCCGGGACGGCGTACGGCAGGAAGATCGTGATCCGGAAGAACTTCCGGCCGTGCAGCCGGCCACTGTCCAGCGCCAGGGCGACCAGCAGCGCGATGCCCAGCATGACCGGCACCTGCACGGCCAGGAACAGCGCGACCCGCCCGAGGCCGGACCAGAACTGGCCGTCCTGGAAGGCCTGGACGTAGTTGTCCAGGCCCACGAAGGAGGTCCCGCCGATCAGGCGGTCGCGGAACAGGCTCAGGTAGATCGAGTAGCCGATCGGCGTCAGGAAGACCAGCGCGAAGACGATCATGAACGGCGCCACGAAGCCCCAGCCCAGCCAGCGCCGGCCCCGGCGTCCTCGGGGAGGAGCGGCCCGGCCGGTGCCCGGTGGCGGCGGTATGGCAGCCATGTTCCCATCCTTCACATCGTCGTGCGGGGACCCGCCGCATCGGGCGGGTCCGGGATGGTTGCGCAAACATCGCCGACCGCAGTCGGCGCACGTTTACGCAAACATTTGATGGACGCGATGGTGACACCGGCCATCAGGACACGTCAAGGGCCCTCACGCGGTTCCCCCACGGCACCCGCCCACCGGGCCGTCCCCGCACGTCACCAGCCATCGCACCGGTCGCGGCCACCCGCGGCACCCGCACCGGGCGGCCCGCACCGCGACCCGAAGGGCGACTCGCGCCGCCGGCCCGCACCGCCGGCCCGCGGCGACGCGGGCCGACGGCACACGCGGTCACTCCGTACGCAGCCCGTCCGCCCGCATCAACCGCCACAACGCCGGAAGGCTCAGCACCGTCACCACCAGCACCGCCGCCGCACCGATCCCCGCGTACGGCAGGAACACCCACCAGTCCCGCACCGGCTTCGCCACGACGCCCAGCATCGCCCTGCCCAGCACCAGCCCGCCCGCGATCGCCACGACCGTACCCGCCAGCACCGGCACCGCCGTCTGCCACAACACCGACCACGCCAGCGTCCTGCGCCGCGTACCGAAGGCCACCAGCACCGACAGCAGACGCCGGCGCTCCCTCAACTGCTCGACCAGCGCCACCAGCATCCCCGCCGCGATCAGCACCACCGTCAGCGTCCCCCCGACCCGCAGACCGGTCTGCACGCTCGAATACTGCCGGTCACGCTGCACGTTCACCAGCCCGGACACCCGCAACGTCGGCTCCACCCGCGCGGCGGCGTTGCGCAGCCGCTCCGCCGCGTCCGGGACACCGCGGTCGACCGCGACCGCCGCGGACGTCGACGCCTGCCCCAGCCGCTGCCCGGCCAGCGCCCCGGACGTGGCCAGGATGCCGTCGTGGACCTCACCCACCGGATCGCGCACCGCCACCACCGCACGGGCCGACACCGGCAACGTCCACAACTCGCCCCCCGAGCCGCCGTCGGAGATGCCGCCGAGATCCATCCGGCCACCCGGCACGGCGACCTCGTCGGTCAGCCGGTTCTGCTCCCGCACCCGCCCGGACGTCCCCGGCTGGTGCGCCACGAACACGTCACCGTCACGGCACGAGGGCAACGAGGCCAGCGACCGCAACGTCGCACAACTCCCCACCGTGAGCGTGGTGACCGACCCCGGCCCCCCGCCCGCGTCCGCACGGCTCACATAGGCCTCGACGGTCGCGACCACCCGCCGCACGCCCTCGACCCGCCGGAACCGCTCCGTCATCCGTTCCGCCAGCGCCGGAGAACCCGCGCTGCCCGAACCGGTGGCGACACGGAAGTCCGCACGCACGACCGCGGCACCCGCGGATGACGCAACCGCGGACGAGGCACCCGCCGCCTTCGGAGCCGACGACGACGCGAAGTCCTCCTGCATCCCGCCGAACACCATATGCAACGCGATCGCCCCGGCGACCGCCACGGTGATGCCGCTCACCGCCCGCGACGCCGTCCCACTGCCCAACTGCAGGCGCCGAACCGCGAGTTGCCACGCGACCGGCCCCCCGCGCAGCCGCCGCACCGCGGCCTCCACCAGCCACGGCAACACCCCCGTCAGCCCCACCAGGACCAGCACCGCGCCCAGCGCGACCGGATACACACCCCCCGAACCGAGCTCCTCCTCCGCCGACCCCGCCCACGTCAGCACACCGACGCCGACCACGGGAGCCACCAGCCGCCACCACAACCGGCGCGGACGCAACGCGGCATGCCGCACCACCCCCAACGGCTCGATCACCACCGACCGCAACGCCGACTGCGTGACCAGCACCGCACCCACCAGGATCGCCACCACGATCAGACCCGCGAGCGCCGGGTCCGGGGCGACGTCCGACGGGAAGGCACTCACACCCCACAACCGCACCGACCCCGCCAGCCGCCGCGCCCCGAGGAACAACCCGGTACCGACCAGCAACCCGAGCACCGCACCGAACAGCGCCTCGCCCGCCGCGATACGACGCGTCATGGCCACGTCCGCTCCGACCAGCCGCAGCGCCGCCAGCCTCCGGTCCCTGCGGTCACCGCCGAAACGTACGGCCGTGCCGACGAAGACACCCACCGGCACCAGCAGGACGACACAGATCAGGACGACCAGGACCATCAACCGCGGGTCGAACCGCCCCGGACCCGGGTCATGGCCGTAACCGGCGGACCTGATCGCACCCCCGCTGCGGGACAACGTGCCGCTGCCGGCGTAGAAGCGCAGCTCACCCGGTTCGAGCAGCCCCGGGTCCGCGATGGTCCCGACGATCCGGTAGTCGAGCCGCTCCTTGAGCAGGGCGCCGGACGCCGAGCCCAGCAGCCCTCGCAGGGCGGGCGAGACCACCATCTCCCCCGGCCCGGGGATCCGCGCCACACCCGGTGGCGGCGGAGCACCGGGACCGTCCGGGCGCAGCAACTGCCCACCCACGGCCTCACCGCGGAACTCGGTGGCGGCGTCGTACCAGAGGAACGTCGTGTCCCCCCGCCCCACCGACACCTCGCTCTCCACGTTCGGCGTCTCCCGCGCGTGGCCGCGCCCTTCCCGGGCGTCGAGGACGTTCGGCACGGCGGCGGCGAGGAACAGCAGGGCCACACCGAGGCCCACACCGACCGCGGTCAGGGCCGTGCGGATCCACCCCTCGCGCCCTCCGGCGCCCGCCAGCCGCATGCCCAGCGCCAGGTCCGCGAGCGCCGGCCGGATCCGCCCGGGCGCAGCGCCGGCACGTCGACGGCTCATGCGGCGCCTCCCGGGGCGGAGGTGCCGTCGTGCGTCACCGTAGGGCGGCGGGCACGGGACGCGACCTGGGGCGGTGCGAGCGGAATCGGGAGCGGGTCGAAGAACATGCAGTGAATATACACCGTGTCTATACACTCGATGTCTACCCACAAGGTGTGATCACATCACGTCCGCGGTTCCGGCTCAACACCTCCGTTTTCGCCGCGGAATCGACGAGGGGAGCAGACACGAGGAAGCGGCCCCGGGACATCACACGCACAGTGGCAGTGTCGACATGGGTGGGGTGGAGCGGCCGCCGGTGCGGGGCAGTCTCGACCCTCGCATTACTCGCAGCGCGTGCGATCGAGGCCACCTCCCGGCACCCCCCGTTCCGTCGGCGGAAACCTGCAGGTGGGAAAGGCGTTCCCGCGCTCGGACAGCGTGACCGGGCCGAGGACGGCGAGCGCGCGTCAATGATGTGGACTGGCCAAGATCTTCTGCCGTAATGTCCTTCTGCCCGCCGCTCGGCGCGCACGTCTCATGTTGTGTCCCTGGGGGGATTCCATGTCGTTCAGCCCTGTCGGGCCGCCGCCCGGCGCCCCGTACCCCGTACCCGCCGGGCCGCCGGCGACCATCGCCGTGCTGCGTTCGCCGCTGGGCCTCGCGACCGCGGTGGTGGTGCTCCTGTCGCTGGCCATCGCGGCCGACGTGGTCGACATCGCCGCGGAGGCCGGCCGCTACGCCCTCATGGGCACGGCCGTCGCGGACGAACTCGCCACCGTCGACCAGTCCGCCCTGAGCCGCTCGGACATCTGGGTCGGCGTCGCGGCCGCGCTGCAGTTCCTCACGTTCGCGGCGACGGGCGTCCTCTTCATCATCTGGTTCCACCGCGTGCGCTCCAACGGTGAGGTGTTCGCCCCCAACGGCTTCGAGAAGGCCCGCGGCTTGGCGATCGGTGGCTGGTTCATCCCGATCGCCTTCTTCTGGATCCCCTTCGGGATCGCTCGGGACACCTGGGTCGCGAGCTCCCAGACGACGCAGGACGGCCGCCTGCGACCGGCCGACTCGGGTCCCGTCTCGTACTGGTGGGCGGCGTGGGTGGCCGGCCAACTCCTGGACCTGCTGGCGGCGCTCGTCACCAACGAGAACTCCGGGTACTCCGACGACCTCCGCGACGCCGCGGGCATGACCATCGCCGTGGACGGCGTGGACATCCTGGCCGCGATCCTCGCCATCCTGTTCGTCCGCAAGCTCACGGCCATGCAGCACCGCAAGGCGACGGAAGGCCCGTTCGCCCTGTCCTGACCGTCGAGCCCGTCACCATCCGCCGATGGTGTGGCGGCCCCGGGCCGGCGGGCGGACGCGAGTCGCGACCGGCACCGCGGCGTCGGCGGGGCGTCGGGCCTGCGCGGGGGCGTGTCAGCGCGCGGTCAGCGCCGTGTCAGCGGGGGCGGGCAGCCTGCGGGCATGGACACCGTGACCGCGGACCGATCCGCCCCCGTCTCCCCCGCCCTTCGCCCCCGTGCCGCGGACCCCGCGCGTTCCGCGCCGGCCGCGTTCGTGCGCTTCGTCGTGTGCGGTGGCGGGGTGGGGCTGGCGTCCTCCGCGGTGCTCCTGGCGCTGTCGGGGCGGGTGCCGTTCGCCCTGGCGAACGCGCTCGTGACGGTGGCGTCGACGGTGCTGGCCACCGAGTTGCACGCGCGCTTCACCTTCGGCCGGGGTCGTGCCGGGTGGCGGGCACACCTGGAGTCGGCGCTGACGGTCGTGGTCTGCTACCTGTTCACCACGGCCGCCGTGCTGCTCCTGCAGGCGGTGTGCGCCGCCCCCGGCGTACTGCTGCGGCAGACGGTCTACTTGGCGGCCTCCGCGCCGGCCGGACTGGGCCGCTTCTTGGTGCTCCGCGCGGTGGTCTTCGCCCGGCGGGGTGGCTCCGCCACCTCGGTGTGGCGCAGGGACGCGGCGTACATCTCGTCGGGGTCGAGCCGGCGCAGTTCCTCCGCGATGAGCTCGGCGGTGGCCCGGACCTTCAGCGCGAGGTGCCGGCTGGGCTGCCCCGGGATGGTGAGGGTGGCCAGCGGGCCCTCGGGGCGGTCGATGGTGATGTCGCCGTCCGCGGTGCGCAGCCGGACCGCGGTGACGACCGGACCGTCGGTGACGACGCGGTCGACGGGCACGCGCAGCCGGTTGCCGAGCCAGCGGGCGAGGAGTTCGGCGCTGGGGTTGTCCGCCTCGCTCTCGACGGCGGCCGAGGTGACCGTGGCCCGGGCCTGGTCGAGCGCCGCGGCGAGCATGGACCGCCAGGGCGTGAGCCGGGTCCAGGAGAGGTCGGTGTCGCCGGGGGTGTAGCCGGCGGCGCGGGCCTCCAGTTCCTCCAGGGGCCGCTCGACGGCGTACGCGTCGGTGATCCGGCGTGCCGCGAGCCGGCCCAGCAGGTCCTCGGCGGGGTTGGCGGGCGCGTCCTCGGGCCACCACACGACGACGGGGGCGTCGGGCAGCAGCAGCGGGAGCACGACGCTGTGGGCGTGGTCGGCGAGTTCGCCGTGCAGGCGGAGCAGGACGATCTCGCCGGTGCCGGACTCGCCGCCGACGCGTACCTCGGCGTCGAGGCGGGCGTTGCGCCGGTCGCGGGGGGAGCGTCCGGGGCGCTTGATGACGACCAGGATGCGCGAGGGGTGCTCGCGGGAGGCGTCGGAGGCGGCCTTGAGGGCGTCGTAGTGGTTGCCCTCGTCGGTGACGATGACGAGGGTGAGCACCATGCCGACCGCGGGGCTGCCGATGGCCCTGCGGGCCTTGATCAGCGCCGAGTTGATCCGGCTCGAGGTGGTCTCGGTGAGGTCGATGTTCATGGCCGGCGCCAGCTCCTGCCGTCTCGTGCGAGCATCTCGTCCGCCGCCTTCGGACCCCAGGTACCGGCGGTGTACTGCTCTGGCCTGCCGTGGCGGTCCCAGTACGCCTCGATCGGGTCCAGGATCCGCCAGGACTCCTCCACTTCCTGCGGGCGCGGGAAGAGGTTGGCGTCGCCGAGCAGGACGTCCAGGATCAGCCGCTCGTAGGCCTCCGGGCTGGACTCGGTGAAGGACTCGCCGTAGGCGAAGTCCATCGTCACGTCCCGGATCTCCATCGAGGTGCCCGGCACCTTGGAACCGAAGCGCACGGTGACGCCCTCGTCCGGCTGGACCCGGATGACCAGGGCGTTCTGCCCCAGCTCCTGGGTGTCGGTGTGGCTGAAGGGGAGGTGGGGCGCGCGCTGGAAGACGACCGCGATCTCGGTGACGCGGCGGCCCAGGCGCTTGCCGGTGCGCAGGTAGAAGGGGACGCCCGCCCAGCGGCGGCTGTCGATCGCCAGCTTGATCGCGGCGTAGGTGTCGGTCTTGGACTTGGGGTCGATGCCCTCCTCCTCCAGGTAGCCGAGCACCTCCTCGCCGCCCTGCCAGCCGTGCGCGTACTGGCCGCGCACGGTGTGGGCGCCGAGGTCCTCGGGGGGCCGTACGGCCTGGAGGACCTTGAGCTTCTCGCGGACGAGGGACGTGGCGTCGAAGCCCGAGGGCTCCTCCATCGCGGTCAGCGCGAGGAGTTGGAGGAGGTGGTTCTGGATGACGTCGCGTGCGGCGCCGATGCCGTCGTAGTAGCCCGCGCGGCCGCCGATGCCGATGTCCTCGGCCATCGTGATCTGCACGTGGTCGACGTAGGAGCGGTTCCACAGCGGCTCGAACATCGTGTTGGCGAAGCGCAGCGCCAGGACGTTCTGGACCGTCTCCTTGCCGAGGTAGTGGTCGATCCGGAACACCTCGGCGGGCGGGAAGACCTGGTGGACCACCCGGTTGAGCTCCTGGGCGCTGGCCAGGTCGTGACCGAAGGGCTTCTCGATGACGGCGCGCCGCCAGGAGCCTCGGGGAGGGTCGGACAGTCCGTGCTTCTTCAGCTGCTGGACCACGGTGGGGAAAAACTTGGGCGGCACCGAGAGGTAGAAGGCGAAGTTGCCGCTGGTGCCGCGGTCCTTGTCGAGTTCCTCCACGGTCGCGCGCAGCTTCTCGAAGGCGTCGTCGTCGCCGAAGTCGCCGGGCACGAAGCGCATTCCGGCGGAGAGTTCCGTCCAGACCTCCTCGCGGAAGGGGGTGCGCGCGTGCTCCTTGACGGAGTCGTGGACGACCTGCGCGAAGTCCTGGTCCGCCCAGTCGCGCCGTGCGAAGCCGACCAGCGAGAAGCCCGGCGGCAGCAGCCCGCGGTTGGCCAGGTCGTACACGGCGGGCATCAGTTTCTTGCGGGACAGGTCGCCCGTCACACCGAAGATCACCAGGCCGGACGGGCCCGCGATGCGCGGCAGCCGCCGGTCGGTTGGATCGCGCAGCGGATTCTTCCAGCTGTCGGTTTCCGTCATGGGTCCACTTCTCTTCATCGTGGGTACGGCGTCGTCGTGGCGGCCGGGGTCATGCGGCGCCGAAGAGTTCCAGGAGTGCGTCCTTGCCGAACATGCGGGCCGTGTCGATGGCCGAGGGGGTGCCCGCGGCGGGGTCGGCGCCGCCGTCGAGGAGGACGCGGACCACCTCGTCCTCGCCCTTGAAGACGGCGCCGGCGAGCGGCGTCTGACCGCGGTCGTTGGCGCGGTCGGGGTCCGCGCCGTGCCGCAGGAGGGCGGCCACGGTGGCGGCGTGGCCGTGGTAGGCGGCGAGCATGACGAGGGTGTCGCCCTTGTGGTTGGTGAGGTCGGCCGGCACCCCGGCGTCCACGTACGCCGTCAGGGTCTCCGTGCCGCCCCGGCGGGCGAGGTCGAAGACCTCGGCGGCGAGTCGCAGGACGCCGGGGTCCTGGGCCGGGTCGTTCTGCGGGGTCGGCTCGCTCATCGTTCCTCACTGGAGGTGGCTGGTCGCCGTGCGCGGGAGGGGCCTTCGTGATCCACCCTAAGCGGCCTCAACGGCCCTGGCCTCGCCGGGCGTGCCGGCGCTGCGTGCCACGGCGGGGACGTGGACCGGACAAGAAGCCATGGCCGAAGCTTAACGATTTTGATCACTCGAACGGGCGACATCGCTGCTCCGTCGGCGGGGCCTGCCACATGACACGCCGGACGACCGGCGAGGATCACACCGTAAGAAACAGTTCGGCAGAGCCGAAAGGGTGAACTTCCCTACAAATCACCCATTCGCCTCTTTTCAGAACATATTACTAAATGTAATTCTGGAACAACTCATGGTGACAGTCCCCATCACACAGGAGTAGCCCCCATGATCCTGTCCATCTCAGGCGTCGTCCTGCTCGGCATCATCGTCTTCCTGTTCTTCCGCAAGGACGGACTCAAGGCGTCCCACGCGCTCGTCTGCGCCCTCTTCGGCTTCTACCTCGCGGGCACCGCCATCGCCCCGAGCATCAAGGCCGGCGGGGCGAGCCTGGCGAGCCTCCTGGGCGGGATCAAGTTCTAGCGCGGCCGTCCCGCACGGCCGAACCACCACCGGGCCCGGCGCCGCTCCGCACCGGGCCCTTCCCGTCCGGTCCCGTCCGGCTCCCCCGTCCCGTCGCGTCCACGTCCCCATCCTGCCGTCCCTCCGGTCCCGTCCCCTCCCTCCCGTCGTACCGTCCCCGCAACGATCCTCTGGAGCTCCCCGTGGTCCGGCGCACCCTCTCCGCCCTCCTGAGCAGCCGCCCCTCGCTCACCCGCGGCCGTGAGCTCGCGCGGGCCGCCGTCGACAGCACCACGGACGTCCTCCACCCGCTCTTCGTCATCGCGCGCGGGCTGCGCCGGCAGGCCGGCTGGGCGCGCGAATGGTGGGGCAGCACCCCCAAGGACCGCCGCGGGCCGGCGCTGATGGCCTCCGTGGGCGCCGGGTTCCTCGTCCTGGTCCTGCTCCCCTACGGCGCCTACCTGCTGGTCGCCGCGCTGATGGGCTCCGCCGGCTGGATGGGCCGCGACCGCACCCCCGCACCGACCGGGCCGAGCGGCGCCGAGAACGACCGGCTGACCGCGCTGTACGAGGCCCTGGTGCCGTACCTGTCGGTGGCCGACGACCCCAGCCCGCTCTACGCCCACGACGGCAGCTGGGAGAACGCCTTCGGCGACCACTCCTTCGAGGACGGGCGGCTGGTCCGCCTGAACCTCAAGTACCCCGCCTACTTCACCGACGGCGAGCCCGCCGCCCGGGCCCGCGTCGAGCACGTGCTGCACGCCAAGGTGGGGCGCGGCCGCGAGTACCGCTTCGAGTGGAACGAGGAGGAGAACCACCTCACCCTCACCGCGCTCCCCCCGCTGCCCACGGACATCGCCGCCCAGCGCTTCGTCACCTCCCCCGGCGAGACGGTGCTCGGCTTCACCGACCCCGAGGCCGTGCAGCGCACCGTCCCGGTCGGGAACGGCGAGGACGTCAGGGACGCGCCGCCGGTGGTCTGGCGCACCGGCCCGCGTTCCACCGAGCCGCACCTGCTCGCCCTCGGCCAGCCCGGCACGGGCACCACGACCCTGCTGCGCTCCATCGCGCTCCAGGCCCTGCCGGAGGGCGACCTCGTGGTCGTCGACGGCAGCGGGACGGGCGAGTACGCGTTCCTGAGCGGGCGGCCCGGAGTGATGGCCGTCGAGAGCGGCCTCGCGGGGACGCTGGCCACCCTGGAGTGGGCGGCGCACGAGACCGAGCGCCGGCTGATCGCCGTCAACCGCGCCCGGCAGGCCGGCCGGACCGCTCCCGACGACGTACGGCGCCCGCTGTGGATCCTGGTCGACCGGCCGACGGTGCTCAGCCACCTCGCGCACGCCGAGAACCGCCCCGACCCGCAGGAACTGCTGGACACCCCGCTCCGGCACGGCCGCGCGGCCGGGGTGACCGTCGCCGTCGCCGACCACCTCGACGGCGCCGAGGCACTCGCCCAGGTGGTCGTCGCCCACACCAGGGCCCGGGTGCTGCTGGGCGCGGTCACCGCGGAGCAGACCCAGGCAGTGCTCGGCGCGCCGCAGTGCTCGACGTCCGCCGCCGAGGTGCCGCCAGGCCGCGGTTACGTGCGGCTGGGCTCGGGCCCGGTGCTCCGGGTGCAGGTGCCGGCCACCCCGGACCCCTTCGACGAGGACGCCGGCGACGCGCACCGCCGGGCCGTCATGGCGCTGCTGCCGCCCGCGGACGCCGCCGGCGGCGCGGAACCCCGGGAGCGGGAGGCGGAGGCCGCCGAGGCCCCCGGCGCGGTCCGGCTCTCCGGGCACCCGGGCGCGGTCCGGCCGGCCGGCGACCCGGCGCTGGAGCACTAGAACCCCGGCGCCCCTGCCCTGGTCGGCGCCTCGGTCGGCGCCCCGGTCAGCGCCGCGGCAGTTCGTGCAGACGTACCTCGGTCAGCGCGCCGGCGGCGGCGACGGCGGTGAGGTAGGTGCCGTACGGCTGACGCCTGCGGTCCGTCGGCGAACCGGGGTTGAGCAGCCGCAGCCCGCCCGGCGCCGTGCTGTCCCAGGGGATGTGGCTGTGCCCGAAGACCAGGACGTCGAGGTCGGGGAAGCGCTCCTCGCAGCGGCGTTCGCGTCCCTGCGCCGGGCCGCTGTCGTGGACGACGCCGAAGCGCAGGCCCCCCAGCTCCGCCCGGGCGACCTCGGGCAGCCGCGCGCGCAGCTCGGCGCCGTCGTTGTTGCCGTACACGCCGATCACCCGGCGGGACCGCGCCTGCAGCAGGTCGAGGGTCGCCGCGTCCACCCAGTCGCCGGCGTGGAGGACGGCGTCCGCCTCGGGAATCCGGTCCAGGAGTTCGGCCGGAAGCTCCTTGGCACGTTTGGGCAGGTGTGTATCGGACATCACAAGAAGACGCACACGTCCACGCTATCCGCGCGGGGGGACGGGAGCGGTGCCGGGCACGGCGGCCGGAAGGGAGGCCGACGTCGCGGCGTGCCGCGCGGGGCGGCGTGGCCGGTGGGGCGACCCCGCGGTCGCCGGGACCGCGGGCCTCATCGATGAAGGGCCCACACGTCATGTGCGGTGACACCACCCCCACCCGTTCGGCCGAACTCGTGCAGCCCGCGGAGGCCGCCTACGTGGGCGCCGCGCGCCACTTCGCGTCCGAGCTGCTGGGGCTCTGGGGACTGGCCGCGGAGGACCGCATCGCCGCCGAGCTGATCGTCGACGAGCTCGCCGCGAACGCCGCGCGCCACGGCAGGGCGCAGATGTCGGTCCGGCTGTGCCTGCACGACGACGGCCTGGTCATCACCGTCACCGACAGCGGCGAGGCCCGGCACCACGACGGGGCCTTCCCCGACAGCACCCCGCCGGACGAGCACGGCCGCGGGCTGGAGATCGTACGCAGGCTGGCCGGGTCCACCTGCATCCACGACGACGAGCGCGGCCGCCGCGTGGTGACCACGCGGCACCTCGCCCCGCTCCAGCGGTCCGTCGCGGGGGTCACCAGCCCGGCGTCGTAGGTGCCGGTGGACATGGGCGAGAATGACGGGCCGGACAGCGACGGCGGGTCCAACGTGCCCGGGACGCGGACCACATGGGTGCCCGCGGCCGTTCCGCCGGACACCCGCCCGCTCCAGGAGGAACGACCGTGACGTCCCGTGTGAAGCCGTCGGTGCCGCCGGGGGCCGCGTCGGTGGTGGCGCCGCACCGGGTGCTGGTGCTGCTGTTCGAGGGTCTGCAGTTGATGGACGTGACGGGTCCGCTGGACGTGTACACGGCGGCGAACGAGTACGGCGCCCGGTACGTGACGCGGACGGTGTCACTGGACGGCCGGCCGGTGACGACGACCGCGGGGCTGCGGCTGGTGCCGGACCTGTCGCTGGAGGAGGTCGACTTCCCGGTCGACACGCTGCTCGTCCCCGGCCGCCCGGACTGGTGGGCGGCGGTGGCCGACACCGCGCTGGTGGACGGCATCACCCGGCTCGCGGACCGCTCCCGTACCGTCGCCTCGGTCTGCGCGGGCGCGTTCCCGCTGGCCGCGACGGGGCTGCTGGACGGACGCCGGGCCGCCACCCACTGGCGGCTGGCCGACGACCTCGCCGCCCGCTACCCCAAGGTGGAGGTCGACAGCGACGCGATCTTCGTCAGGGACGGCCGCTTCATCACCTCCGCGGGCATCAGCGCGGGCATCGACCTGACCCTGTCCCTGGTCGAGGCCGACCTGGGACCCGACATCGCCCGCAAGGCCGCCAAGTTCCTGGTCGTCTTCATGGCACGTCCCGGCGGCCAGTCGCAGTTCAGCGTCCGGCAGAGCCCCCGGCACCCCGCCCACTCGGTGCTGCGCCGGGTCCTGGACCAGGTCGCCGCCGACCCCGCCGCCGAACACGGCCTGGCCGCCCTGGCCGCCAGGGCCGGGGTCAGCTCCCGCCACCTGACCCGGCTCTTCCGCACCGAGACCGGCGGCACCGCCGCCCAGTACGTCGAACGCGTCCGCGTCGAGGCCGCCCAGGCCCTGCTGGAGGCCGGCGACGAAGCCCTCGACACCGTCGCCCGCCGCAGCGGCTTCGGCTCCGAGGAGACCATGCGCCGCGCCTTCCGCCGTCGCCTGGGCGTCAGCCCAGGCGCCTACCGCGACCGCTTCCGCACCACCCGCCCCCACGGCACCCGCGAGTGACAACCGCGGGCACCGGGGGACACCGGAGCGGGGTCACTCCGCCCAGGGGGACTGCAGGATGGTGTCCACGAAGTTCCCGCGGACGAAGCCCGGCACGAAGCGCTCCAGCACGTCGGCCTTGACGTTGCCGAACGTCGTGTCGGGGCGCGGCGCGATGCCGTGGGTGAACTCCTTGAGGATGTTGTTCTTGAAGTCGGGCCGCGGGTGGACGGCGACGACCGCCTCGCGCTCCTCGGGCGTGATCTCGTCGTAGCCGATGCCGAGGACGTCCACCTCGACGCCCGAGGTGACCAGCGCGATCTCGGGCGCCATGTGCCACGGGATCTCCGGGGTGGTGTGCAGGGCGATCGCCTCCCACACCAGCCGCGCGCGGTCCGCGGGGACGTCGTGCTCCAGCAGGAAGCGGCGGGCCTCGTCGGCGCCGTCGATCTCGAACCGCTGGTCGGTCCTGGCGTAGGTGTCGGTCAGCCCGAGGTCGTGGAAGAGCGCGCCGACGTACAGCAGTTCGGGGTCGACGTCCCACCCGCGGTTGCGGCCGCGCATCGACGCCCAGAAGTACACCCGGCGGGAGTGGTGGTAGACCACGGGGTCGGCGGCCTTCCGTACCAGTTCGGTCGCCTCCGCCACGAGCCGGGTGTCGGGGACCTCGATGTCCGCGATGATTTCAGCCACGTCGAATCTCCTGACAGGATTCCGGGTTCCGCCGGCCTCCGGGCGGGGCGCCCGGTGCCGATGGGTCCATCCTCGGACGGGACGGCCGGGCCCGCCGGACGCGGTACGGACGCGCGACCCTCGGATCGGGACACGCGGCCGCCGGGGCGGAATCAGGCGGCGTCGGCGAGTTCCGCGATGACCTGAGCGTGGCACGGTTCGGGCACGCACCAGCAGCCGAGCCTGCGGCCGCGCAGCGCGGGCAGCATCGCGAGCAGGTCGGGGCGGCCCAGCAGGTGTTCGCGGTACTTCTCCAGCACCTCCCGGCGGGTGCCGTCGGGCCCCGGCCGGTAGGGGCTGGCCAGCGGGGATCCGGGCAGGTGCCATCCGCCGCGGTGCATCGGGCGGCCGACGTAGACGACGTCCGCGTACGCCGGGTCGTCGCGGTGACCCTTGAGGTTGACGACGGTGGTCCGGGGCTCGGTGTCGCTCATGGCCTGTTCCTTCCTGGGCGCCGGGTCCTGGGCGCCGGTGCGGGCCGCGTCAGGGGCGGACGTAGCGCAGCACGCCGAGCATGGCGTCCTCGGCGAGTTCCTCGTCCGGGCCGGCGACGCACGCGTCGAGCCCCTTGCGCAGGGCGCCGGCGTCGAGCCCCGCACCGATCATCACCAGGCGGGTGGCGCGGGACTCGCCCCGCGACCACGGGGACGGCAGGAAGCGCAGGAAGCCGCCGACGGCGTGCAGCGTGTACTTCTGCCGGTGGGCGGGCGGGGCGAAGCGCACGAAGCCCTTCATCCGGTAGAGCCCGGCGGGCCTGCCGTCGAGGAACTCCATCAGCCGGCGCGGGTGCAGCGGAGCCTCGGAGGTGAACTCCACGCTGTCGTAGGCCGCGTGGAGGTGGCCGGTGTGGTCGCCGTCCCCGGGGTGCCCGTGCCCGTCGTCCGCGTACAGCTCCTCGAACGACAACTGGCGGGCGGCCGTGCCGTTCTCCGTGCGCGGCCGGGGCTCGAAGAGCAGGGCGGGGTCCACCCGTCCGTGGGCGGCCTCGACGAGTGGAGTACCGGGGGCGAGGGCGGTCAGCGCCTCGCGGACCCGCCGGCGGTCCGCGGCGTCCACGCGGTCGGCCTTGTTGAGGACGACGAGGTCGGCGGCCCGCACGTGGCGGTCGAGTTCGGGGTGGCGGGCGCGCACGGCCTCGAACTCGGCGGCGTCGACGACCTCGACCAGCCCGCCGTAGGTGACGGCGGTGCCGGTGCCGGCGAGCAGCAGCCGGATCATGCCCTGGGGCTCGGCGAGGCCGCTCGCCTCGATGACGATGACGTCGATGCGGGCCTGCGGGCGCGAGAGCCGGGCGAGCATCTCGTCCATCTCCGTGGCATCCACCGCGCAGCACAGGCAGCCGTTGTCGAGGGCCACCATGGAGTCCACCTGGCCGGCGACGGAGAGCGCGTCGACGTTGATGCTGCCGAAGTCGTTGACGATCACGCCGATGCGGGTGCCGCCGCTGTTGCGCAGGAGGTGGTTGAGGAGCGTGGTCTTTCCCGAGCCCAGGAATCCCGCGATGACGACGACCGGAATCCGTTGCTTGGCCAAGGCTTCCTCTCCGGGTCGGGCTGCCGGCCCCTCATCGTAAGCCCGGCGCACCCCGGGGTGCTTCGTGCGGGTGAACCGGCGCCGGGCGCAGAACCGCGGCGGGGGCGGTGGGGTCTTCCGACGCGTCCACGGGGATGGCCTGACGACGAAGGAGGCGCCCATGGCGGAGCAGGAGGCGGACCACGGCACGGTGCTGGTGTGCATCGCGGCGGAGGACGAGGAGACGGCCTACCGCATCGTCGACCTGATCTCCGGGCGGCACCCGGCGACGGAACCGCAGCTGCGGCACACCCGCGACGGCGTGGTGGCGTGCGCGCTGCGGGCCCAGACGCTGCGGGTGCTGGGCGACGCGTGAAAGGCTCGGCGGGCCGGTCCGCCGGCCCGCCGAGCGAGGGGGAACGACACGGCCTAGCCGAACTCGCCCTCGCGCACACCCTCACGGAACGCCGTCCACTCCCGCGCGGTGAACCGCAGCGGCGGCAGGTCCTTGTTCTGGGAATCACGGATGGCGACGGCTCCGCCGCCGAGGTCCGCGACCTCGACGCACTCCGGCAGATAGCCGCTCTTGCTGCTCTTGACCCAGCGCGCTGCGGTCAGGTCCCGCGCGTAGAGGTCGGCCTTCTGTTCCTGCATGGGGAACCTCCGTTCGAGGTTCGGTCTCGCTTACCCTCCCCACCCTCGCCCCGACCCTCCCGGGACGCAACCACCGGGCGGGTGGTTGCCTGAGGCAACCGCATGACCGAGGCTCCGCGGGCCCCGAACGGCGCCGTCACCTGCCCGGGCCCGGCCCGCCGGAACGGTCGTGCGGCCCCGGCGGACCGGCCCGTCAAACCGGTGTCAACGCGGCGGCCTAACCGAACTCGCCCTCGCGCACACCCTCACGGAACGCCGTCCACTCCTCCGCGGTGAACCGCAGCGGCGGCAGGTCCTTGTTCTCGGAGTCACGGATCGCGACGGCTCCGCCGGCGAGTTCCGCCACCTCGACGCAGGTTTCCCGGTAGGGGCTCTTGCTGCTCTTGACCCAGCGCGCCTCCGCGAGGTCGCGCCTGTACAGGTCGGCCTTTCTCGCTTGCATGAGAAGCTCCGTTCGATGCCCGATCGGATGTTCCCCCTTCCCACCCTCGTCCCGCAGCACCTGCCTCGCAACCGGCGCCGCGCCCGTGATCGGGGCGGAGCCTCGGGTCCGCTCAAGTGCTCACGGGCGCAGGCATTCTGACGGTCCGTCGAGCACTGGTTGCGCCCTGTCGCGAAACGCCGCGACGCGGCAGTATCGAACACATGGCGGCATCATCGGGGTGCGAGGTGTGCGGGCGGGAGGACGACACCGTCCGCGACTGCGGCATCCGTCACCTCCCGCTCGCCGTGTGCGACGCGTGCTTCGCGGACATGGCACGGGCCCGGCGCGGGCCACTGCCGCGTCCGCTGGACGGCGCGGAGGTCATGGCCGCCGTACTGGAGGCGCTTCACGAGGACAGCCGGCGCTCCTCCTGAGCGGGGCCGGGCGCGGGCGGATCGGCGAAGGTGGACGGCAGCACGGCCCGGCCGCGGCCCGCACCGACCGGCACGGCGCGCGCCTGGTACGGATCGGCCGCGGACAGCCCCTCGGCGCGCAGGGCCACGGCGCGCACGGGGGCGCCGTGCGGTCCGAGGGCCTCGTGCATGGCGAAGGCGGCCTCGGCGAGTTCGCCGGGGTCGGAGGTGGGCTCCGGCAGGGTGCGGCTGCGGCTGACGGACGAGCCGCCGGCGAGCCGGACGGTCAGGGTGAGCGCGGTGGCGGTACGGCCGGTGCTGCGCAGCCGGTCACCGAGGCCCAGCCCGAGTTCGAGCACGGCCCGGCTCAGCGCGCCGCGGTCGGTGGGGTCTGTGGTGTCGGCGGTGAGGAGGCGGTCCGCGGCGAGTGAGCCCGGCGGGTGCTCCGGGGTGATCGGCGCGGGGTCCAGGCCGTGCGCGCGTTCCCACACAGCACGCCCCGGAGCGGCGCCGAGGAGGGCCTGGGCGTCGGGCAGCGACGCGGCGGCGACCTTGCCGACGGTCTCCAGCCCGGCCGCGGCCAGCGTCCGGACGGCCTCCGCGGTGATCCCGGGAAGGGCCGCGACCGGCTGGACGCGCAGGAAGTCGGCGACGGCCCGCGGATCGGAGTCGACGGCGCGGATCCGGCCGGCGAGGACGTCGTGGGCGGCCATGGCGGCGACCGTACGGCTCCCGGCGACGCCGATCGTCGGGCTCACGTCGTACAGGGCCGAGGCCCGGGTGCTGATCATGAGGGCCAGCTGCTCGGGCAGCAGCCCGTAGAAGCTCACCGCGGAGCGCACGTCCGCCACGACCGCGTCCGGCGGCTCGGCGCGGACGACGGGGGTGAACTGGCCGACGAGTGCGGTCAGCGCCGCGAGCGTCGCCGGGTCGGCCCCGCCGCAGCGGATGTACAGCACGCAGGGCCCGGGGTCCTGGTGCGGCTCGGCTTCGACCATGGTGTGTCCGCCTCCACCTCGTTCGAACAACTGCTCGATTTCGAGTGTAGGGCATTCCGGCTCCCCGCGTCCGGCTCATAGGGTGCTTCGCATGACCCTGACCGCCGTCCAGCGCCGCGCCCTGCTGGAGTCCGACGCCGACACCGGCCAGCTGAGCGCGCGTGAACCGACCTGCGTGGCGCTGACCAGGCAGGGTCTCGCCGTGCGCTACGGCCGTACCGGCGGCTACTACCTCACGCAGGAGGGCCGCCGGGTCCGCACCGAACTGGCCCGCGGGGAGGTCCCCGAGGCGGGGACGGGGGCGGGGACGACGGCGCCGGAGGAGGCACCGGCGGGGGCGCCGGCCCGGGACGCCGAGCGCGGCTTCGCCGCCGACGACGGGCACGGCACGGCCGGCGCCGCCCCCGGCCGTGCCGCCGAGGTCGCCTCCGCCTGGTCGGGGCTGCTGGAGATCCGCCGCGTCCTGCAGGACGGCGACACCACGCGGCCTGCGCCCTGGGAGCGCGAGCGCCTCGTCCACGCCGTCGCCCTGGCCCTGGAGGCGGACGGCCGGCCCCCGTCCGCGCGCGACGCCGACGGGCGCCCGTCGGTCACCGGCTACGCCGTCGGGCCCTCCGCCCAGAGCGGGGTCGCCGAGGTCTCCTGGCACTCCCCCGCCGGGGCCGCCCCTGGCACCGCCGAGACCGAACTGGACCGGTGCCGGCGCGTCCTGGAGGCGTACGGCTGGCAGAGCACGCTCCACCACGACCGCCGTCGGAGGGCGTTCCTGCTGGTCTCGCCCCGCCGGGCCTGAGGGAGCAGGATGGAGGCAGCGACCGTAGGAGGTCCGCCATGAAGTCCACGTCCTCGGACGCCGATCCGTACCTCTACGCCGGGACCCCCTCCCAGGCGGAGGGCGAGCGGATCTACGACGACGCCGAGCGCAGCACGATGGAGATCCACCCGGACGTGCCCCGGACGACCCCCTCCCAGGCGGAGGGAGAGCGCACGGACGACCTCCCGCCCGGATGACCCGGGGCGGGGCGGCCGCCGGGCAGGCCCGTCCGTCAGCGACCCCTGCCGGAGAGCACCGCCAGGGCGAGGACGAGGACGGCCAGTCCCGCCCAGGACAGCGGCGTCGGCCGCTCCCCCAGCACGGCCACCCCGAGCAGGGCGGCGACGGCGGGCTCGGCGAGGGTGAGCGTGGTGGCGACGGACGGCGGTGTGTGCCGCAGGCCGTGCCCGAAGAGCCGGTAGGCCAGGAAGGTCGTCAGCACCGCGAGGTGCAGGACGACACCTGCGCCACGGGGTGTGGCGAGCCAGACCACACCCGTGGCGACCACCACCGGCAGGGTCAGCAGCCCGGCGGAACCGAAGAGCACCCCCATCACCGCGCCCGGCGCCTGCCCGCGGCCGATGAAGTGGCCGCCGACCAGGGAGTACACCGCGTACGAGAGCCCGGCCAGGGCTGCCAGGGCCACCCCCGCGGCGTCCGTGCGCGCCGCGGGGCCCGCGTCCGCGCCGCCGAGCACCAGCAGCCCGCAGCCGAGCACGGCCACGGCCGTCGCGGCGGCCCAGCGGCGGCTGGGGCGGTGTGCGCCCGCGGCCCAGGCCAGCAGTCCGGTGAAGACCGGCGCGCTCCCCAGGGCGATGACCGTGGCCACGGCGACCCCGGTACGGGAGACGGCCGGGTAGAAGGCGAGCGGGTAGCCGGCGACGGCCAGGGCGCCGACGGCCAGCAGCGCGGCTCCGGAGCGGCCCGCGGTGCGCAGCAGGGTCCGCGCCCCGCGGGCGCCCGCCAGGAGCAGGAGCCCGCCGAGGGTGAGCCCGGCGCCGCCGACCGCCGCGGGCGGGGCGCCGGCGGGGGCGAAGGACGCGGCGGTGCCGGTGGTGCCCCACAGCAGTGCGGCGGTGAGGATCGGCAGCGCGCCGTGGACGGAGCGCGGCCGGGCGGCGGCAGCGGGCGCGAGCGGGCGTCCGGGGGCGAGGGAGGGGCTGTGGTCCGGCACGGGGGCGGCCTTTCGTCACGTCACGCATCGAGGAAGCGGATCCGGGACGGGCGCACCTGGACCGCCCCTGGTGGCCGGGCGGCCTGCCGGGGACGGTGGGTCGGGTCCTTCAGTGAGTGCGCCCGGTCAGGCGCACAGCGGCGGAAGGACGACGTGCCAGTGGGAATTCACCCGACGATCCTACCGAAGGGCGGGCATGGCAGGGTGAACGCATGCCGATCACTGATGTCACCGATGAGCAGCCCGGACGGGTCATCGACCTGCGGAGCGACACCGTCACCAGGCCCGGCGCGGCCATGCGCCGCGCCATGGCGGAGGCCGAGGTGGGCGACGACGTCTTCGCCGACGACCCCACCGTGAACGCCCTCCAGGACCGGATCGCGGAGCGGCTCGGCTTCGAGGCCGCGCTGTTCGTCTCCTCCGGGACGCAGAGCAACCTGTGCGCGCTGCTGACGCACTGCGGCCGCGGTGACGAGTACATCGCCGGGCAGTCGGCGCACGTGTACCGCTGGGAGGGCGGCGGCGGTGCCGTGCTCGGCGGGATCCAGCCGCAGCCGCTCCCCCACCGGGCGGACGGGACGCTGGACCCGGCCGACATCGCGGCCGCGGTGAAGCCGGACGACCCGCACTTCCCCCGCACCCGGCTGCTGTGCCTGGAGGACACCATCGGCGGCCGGGTCGTCCCCGTGGACTACCTGCGGGCCGCGACGGGGCTGGCGCGCGGGCACGGGCTGGCCACGCACCTCGACGGGGCCCGGCTGTTCAACGCCGCCGTGGCCGCGGGCGGCGACCCGTACGAGCAGGCGCGGCTGATCGCCGGCCACTTCGACAGCGTCTCGGTCTGCTTCAGCAAGGGCCTGGGCGCCCCGGTCGGCTCCGCGCTGCTGGGCAGCCGGGAGTTCGTGGCGCGGGCGCTGCGCTGGCGCAAGGCGCTCGGCGGCGGGATGCGGCAGGCGGGCATCCTGGCCGCGGGCGCGCTGTACGCGCTGGAGCACCAGGTGGCGCGGCTCGCCGAGGACCACGCGAACGCGGCGCTGTTCGCGGAGGGGATCAAGGGCGTGCCGGGCCTGGTGGTGGGCGACGCCCAGACCAACATGGTCTTCGCCGAGCCGGCGCCGGGGGTCTCCGCCGAGCAGGTCCAGGAGCGTCTCGCGCGGCACGGACTGCGCTGCGCCGGCTACCCCGGGCTGCTGCGCTTCGTCTTCCACCTGGACGTGTCGCGGGCCGACACCGAGGAGGCCGTGCGCATCGTGCGTGCGGCCCTGGAGGACGCCCCGCGGGGCTGACGTACCGTCACCTCCACTTCCCGCACCGGCCGTTCCGCAACCTCCGGTGCCTCCCGGTTGTCCTAGGGGGTGAGGCCGTCGCGCGACGGCCTCACCGGGGAAGGGGAAGCGATGAGAGCGGGAGCGTCAGCGGGACGACGGGCGGGGGCCGCCCTCGCGGTGGCGGTGATGGCCGTGACACCGGTCGTGGCGGGGGGCGGCACGGCACAGGCCGCGTCGTGCACGACGAGCAAGGGGCCCTACCAGAAGCAGGTGGAGAAGTTCCTGGGCCGGCCGGTGGACGGCAAGCAGTCGGCGGCCGACTGCAAGGCGACACGGGCCTTCCAGACGAAGTACGGGATATCCCCGAACATCGGCTACGCGGGCCCGGTGACCTGGGGCGTCATGAAGATCATGAACTCCCAGAAGGCCGCGGGCAGCAATCCCAACAAGGCCGGCAAGTGCCCCACCAACAGGGGGCGGATCGCGTGCGTGGACCTCACGCGGCAGCTGAGCTGGATACAGGACGGCAAGAAGCTGAAGTTCGGGCCGGTCCCGGTGCGGACGGGCCGCAACGGCTACGAGACCCGCACCGGTTCCAAGAAGGTCTACTGGCGCCACAAGGACCACTGGTCGACGCTGTACAACGTGGCGATGCCGTACAGCCAGTTCTTCGACGGCGGGCAGGCGTTCCACTCGATCGCGGGGAGCGTGTGGTCGCCGCCGGGATCGCACGGCTGCGTCAACATGCGCAGCGGCGACGCCAAGAAGTACTGGAGCCTGCTGAAGAACGGTGACGACGTGTACGTGTACGGGCGCAAGCCCGGTACGTGACGCGGCGCGGCGCCGGCGGGTGGGGGCGGGCGGGACCGGGCGGGGGGGGATCCCCGGTCGGGACCACCCGCCCCTTCTTGGTCCAGACCTCTTGACGGGGTCAGGGGGCGGCAGTTCAATCACGGCGTGAACTAAGGCTTGAACGAAGACGGACGGGAATCCTCGCGCCCCCACGCACGCGGGTTCAAGAAATGTCAGGTGCATGACCGAAGTAGCGCACCCGTCCGCCACCCCCCACGACCGCCCCGAAAGGCAGCGCCCTGTGAAGGCACTCCCCCCACGCCCCCGCCCGCTCCGGCGCCCGCGCGCCCGCGGCCTGTTCGCCGCCGCCACCGCCGGGCTCCTCGCCCTCGCGGCCCTGACCACCACCGGCCCCGCCGACCACCCCCTGCCCGCGGCCCCCGCCGCCACCGCCGCCGTCACCACCTTCGCCGACGAGTTCGACGGCGCGGCCGGCAGCGCCGTGGACGGCGGCAAGTGGCAGGTCGAGACCGGCGACAACGTCAACAACCACGAGCGGCAGTACTACACCGCCGGGAACCGCAACGCCGCCCTCGACGGCCAGGGCCACCTCGTCATCACCGCCCGCAAGGAGAACCCCGCCGGCTACCAGTGCTGGTACGGCAGTTGCCAGTACACCTCCGCCCGGCTCAACACCGCGGGCCGCTTCACCACCACCTACGGCCACGTCGAGACCCGCATGAAGGTCCCGCGCGGCCAGGGCATGTGGCCCGCGTTCTGGATGCTGGGCAACGACATCGGCGACGTCGGCTGGCCCGCCAGCGGCGAGATCGACATCATGGAGAACGTCGGCTTCGAGCCCGGCACCGTCCACGGCACGATCCACGGCCCCGACTACTTCGGCTCCGGCGGCATCGGCGCCGGCTACACCCTGCCGGGCGGCCAGGCCTTCGCCGACGCGTTCCACACCTTCGCCGTCGACTGGAACCCGGACTCGATCACCTGGTCCGTCGACGGCACGGTCTACCAGCGGCGCACCCCGGCCGACCTCGGCGGCCGCCGGTGGGTGTTCAACAAGCCGTTCTTCGTCATCCTCAACCTCGCGGTGGGCGGCTACTGGCCGGGCGACCCCGACGGCAGCACCGCCTTCCCGCAGCAACTGGTCGTCGACTACGTCCGCGTCACCACCTCCGACGGCGGGGGCGGGGGCGGCACGACCGGCCGCATCACGGGCCTGGCCGGCAAGTGCGTCGACGTCGCCGGGGCCGGCCCCGCCAACGGCACCCCCGTCCAGCTCTACGACTGCAACGGCACCGCCGCCCAGCAGTGGACCGCCGCGTCCGACGGCACCCTGCGCGCCCTGGGCAAGTGCCTTGACGTCAAGGACTTCGGCACCGCCGACGGGTCCCAGCTGCAACTGTGGGACTGCGCCGTGAGCACCAACCAGAAGTGGGTGCTCAGCGGGGCGCGGGACATCGTCAACCCGGCGGCGAACAAGTGCCTGGACGTCGCGGGCAACAACTCCGCCAACGGCACCAGGCTCCAGCTGTGGACCTGCACCGGCGGCGCCAACCAGAAATGGACGCTGACGCCCTGACCTCCTGACGCCCAAGGGGCCCGGACCCCGAGCCCCGGGCCCCTGACGCCGACCCGCCGGTTTCCCGGTACCGACTCTGGCAACTGACGGGTCGCCATGGGACCGTCACCCCATGACGGATCCCCTCCCGCTCGCCGGACGCGCGGCGCTGGTCACCGGCGCGTCCGGCGGGATCGGACTGGCCGTCGCCGCGGAGCTGACCGCCGCGGGCGCCCGCGCCCTGCTCACCGCCCGCGACCCCGCCCGGCTGGAGACGGCGGCCGCAGGGCTGCGCGCCGCCGGGCACACCGTGGTCACCCTGGCCGGCACGGTGGCCGATCCCGGCCACCTCGCGGCATGCGCGGCACTCGCGGTCCGCGCCCTCGGCGGCCTGGACGTGCTGGTCAACAACGCCGCCACCAACGTCCCGTACGGGCCGCTCGCCGAGGCGGACCCGGACCTGTGGCGGACCGCGTTCACGGTCAACGTCGAGGCGCCCCTGCGGCTGACCCAGCTGGCGTGGCGGGCCTGGATGCGCGAGCACGGCGGCGCGGTGGTCAACGTCTGCACCGAGGGCGCCGGGCACGTCGGCCCGAACGTCGGCGCCTATGGCACCAGCAAGGCGGCGCTGCTGCACCTGACGGGGCAGCTCGCGGGGGAACTCGGCCCGGCCGTGCGGGTCAACGCGGTCTCCCCCGGCCTGGTGCGCACCGAGATGGCGCGCTTCGTGTGGCAGGACGCCGAGCACGCCATCGCCGCCGGGCTGCCGTTGGGACGGATCGGCGAGCCCCGCGACGTGGCCCGGGCCGTGCGCTGGCTGGTCTCGGACGAGGCCGCCTGGATCACGGGCGCCGAGCTGGTGGTGGACGGCGGGACACGGGTCCGCGCCGCCCACACCGGCGCCGCGGACGCCCCGGGCGGCACGGGGCGTCCGGGCGGCACGGACGCCCCGCGCGTCGGCCCCGGCGGAGTTGCCTCCACCGCCGGGGCCGACGCCGTGCGGGAGCGGCTGCTCGACAGCCGGCCCGCTCCGGAGGGGCCGCCCGGTCGCCGTCGCTAGGACCGCCCGTCAGGACCGTCCGTCAGAACTGCACGTCGGAGCAGGCGTAGAAGGCGTTGCCGGTGTCCGCGACGGACCAGACGGCCAGGATGATGTGCCGCCCGGTCCGGCTGGGGATGGTGCCCTGGTGGGTGACCGTGGCGGGCGGCCTGGCGCCGTTGTAGTTGACGGTCAGGAACGGCGTCAGGGTCAGCGCGGAACGGGTGAGCGGCCGGCTGGGGTCGAAGCCCTGCTTGGTGATGTAGTACTTGAAGTCGCTCGTCGCGTGCGAGGCCGTGAACTGCCAGCGGAAGCTGTAATTCTGACCTGACGTCACCTTGGTGGTGGGCCATCCGGTGCCGCCGCGCGGGTTGTCGAGCTGGGCGAACCGGCTGTTGCCGCCGGCGCAGAGGGTGCCGTCGGAGGGACCTGAGGACGGGAAGCCCTTGGGGCCCTCGACGCTCTGCGGCTCCCACTGGATGTCGCCGCAGTTGGTCACGGTGCCGTTGGCGCAGAGCTTCTGACGGCTGATGGGGGCGTCGGTGTAGCCGTGGCTCCAGGCGCTGCCGGTGCCGAGCACGGACAGCCCGACGAGGCCCAGGCCGATGGCGGCGGCACGGAATCTCCTGTGCATGCTTCGCTCCTCGGAGAACGTGGGGGAGTTCTGAGAGCAGTGCGCAGCCCGCGGGCGGTAGGTCTAGACCAACAGCGAAGGTACTCCCATGAATTGGTCATGTCCAGACCAAGAACAAGGGAAAGCCCCGGCCAGGACGGGGGGATCTGGCCGGGGCAGCAAGGGAGTTCGTCGCGGACGCTCAACCGGGTCCGCCGGACGATCTGAAATTAGTTTAACAGTGAAAGAGGAGTGCTCCTCACCACTCCAAACCTGTCAGCGCTGTGGTGTCCCGCACATGCGCGGGTCCAGCACGCGCTGCAGCCGGTACGCCACCGGCTTGAAGCCCACCGCCGGCCAGTGCCCGGCCGACACCGGCGAACCCGCGGGCCAGCTGGCCGTGATGTGCCGGTAGCCGCTGTCGTACGCCCACGCCAGCGCCGTCGCGAGCAGCACCCGGCTGATGCCCTCGCCGCGCGCCGCGTGCGTCACGTACGCCTCGACCAGTTCCACGCACCCGTCGGGCACGACCGGGCCCGGCGCCGCGGGGGTCAGCACCACCATGCCGATCTCCTCGCCCCGGCGGGCCGCGACCCACGCCCCGCAGCGGCCGTCGGTCAGGGCGTCGGCGTAGTGCGTCCGCAAGGTCGCCAGCGCGCCCTCGGGTTGGGGCCGGAACACCGCCGAACCGCGGTCGGCGCGTGCCGCCTCCGCCGCCATCCGCCCGATCCGGTCCAGGTCTCCGGGTCCCGCGCGGCGCACCGACAGCGCGTCCACCCCGCGCGGCTGCCGCCCGCGCGGCCGCACGGCCATCAGGCCCCGCACCCGTTCCAGGCCGAAGCCGGAGCGGAACCACGCGGAGGCCACCGCCTCGTCGGCCGGGAGGTCCACGTAGTGCACGTGGCGGCGCTCCGCGACCAGGCGCGCGGCGACCGCCGCGTACAGCCCGCGCAGCACGTCCTCGCGCACCCCCTCCCGGCCGCCGCGCAGCGCGTGCCCGCCGTAGGCGACCAGCGCGGAACGCGGGTGGGCACGCAGCACGGCCCGGTCGTCGTCGGCGAGGTCGAGCGGGGTGGTGACGAGGTAGCCGGTGACCGACCCGTCGCCGTCCCGGGCGAGCACGGCCTCCACGCCGGGCCCGGCGAGGATCTTGCCCAGCAGTTCCTCCCCCGGCGGCGGAGCGGTGCTCCGGCCCGACTGGTGGGGCAGCGCCTTGCGGGCCCTGGCGTACCAGCGGTCGAGGAGGGCCGCTGCCTCGGGGACGTGCTCGGTGGTCAGCGGAGCGATGGCGACAGTCATGGTGCTCCGGGACGCTAACGGTCGCGGCGGGGCGGCGGCAAGGGCCGCCGGGTCACCCGGTCCAGGCCGGGTGCCGCGGGTCGTCGGTGTGCACCAGGACGTCCGCGGTCCCACCGGGCGCGGTCTCCCGCTCGTAGCGGGCGTACGCCGGGAGCGTCCAGCGCTCGTCCTCCGGCGTGCGGCGCGCCAGGGCCGCCCCCGACATCCTCAGGTGGACGCAGAGGTCGAAGGGGAAGCCGTAGCCCTGCAGCAGCGCGCCGTCCAGCAACAGCACTCCCCCGGGCGGCAGTTCCTCGTAGGCCGCGCGCGTCGCCCGGTCGGTCAGCGGGTCCCACAGCGAGGGCAGCACGCGCCCGGTGCCGCCCGGGGCGAGCGGGTCGAAGACCTCCCGCCACAGGGCGCCGGTGTCCAGCCAGCGCTCGTAGAAGGCGTCGGGGTCGTGGCGTCCCAGCTCGTAGCGCTGCGAGGCGGGCCGCCAGTAGGTCTCCGCCCGTACCCGGACGACCGGCCGGCCCCTCAGCCGCAGCGCCTGCGCCAGGGCCTCCCCCAGCGCGTCCGGGCGCGTGGCCGGTGCCCCGTCGACCGCGACCCGCGGGCGCTCGCCGCCGTCGTCCGGCTCCAGTTCGAGCACGCGGTCCGCGACGGCGTCGGTCAGCCGTTCCCAGGTCACAGGCGTCAGTCGCACGCCCCCATACTGCCGGTCGGGATCCGCGCCCGCGCAGGCGGCCCGCGGTCACCCGGCCCGTGGTCCGTCAGCCCGTCGTCACCCGGCCCGTCGTCACCCGACTCGCGGTCACTCCTCGCCGGTGACCCGTCCCGGCGCCAGCGGCACCCGCAGGTCGACCGTGGTGCCCTCGCCCGGGGCGCTGCGGACGGCGAGCCGGGCGTCGATCAGCTCGGCGCGCTCGCGCATCGCCGACAGGCCCATGCCCCGGGTCTGCGGCGAGGACGGCTCGGCGGCGCGCGGGGTGCCGCGTCCGGCGGCGGTCGCGGCGGCCATGCCGTGCCCGTTGTCGGTGATGGCCACGTGCACGGCGCGCTGGTCGCTCTCCAGGCTGACCACCACCCGGGTCGGCTCGGCGTGCTTGGCCGCATTGGTGATGGCCTCCTGCACGATCCGGTACATCTGCGCCTGCGTCTCGGCGGTGAGCCGGCCGCATTCGGTGTCCGCCTGCGGGCCGAGCCGCAACTCGGTGCGGATGCCGTACGTCTCGAACGAGCGCCGGCACAGCGCCTGCAGAGCCGGCTGCAGGCCCAGTTCGTCCAGGACCACGGGCCGCAGGTCGACGATCAGGTGCCGCAGCGAGGCGATCTGGTTGCCGACCAGGCCGCGCGCCTGGTCGATGGCCTCCCGCATGGCCTCCTGCCGCCCGTCCGCGGCGGCGGTGGACAGCACCACCTGGACCGCGCCGAGTTCCTGCAGGGTGTCGTCGTGCAACTCGCGCGCCCAGCGGCGCCGCTCGCGCTCCTCGCCGTCGTGCCGTGCCCTGACCCGCTCCCGGCGCAGGCCCGCCTCCCGGCGTGCCGAGGAGCGGACGGCGAGGAGGGCGTAGGCGACCAGCAGCAGCGGCAGCACGTGCAGGACGTTCAGCGAGGGCTGCTGGGCCATGCGGACCGTCCCGGCCACCGTCAGCATCAGCGCGAACGCGATGGCCACCACGAGCCACACCCGCTGCCGCGGAGGCACCATGGGCGTGAGCGGCAGATAACAGACGGCCGCTGCCAGCGCCAGGGCGAGCTCCCACCCCTGGGAGCGGTCGGTGACCTCCATGACGGTCGCCGCCGCCAGGAGACAGGTGCCCAGCCCCTCCAGGGCCAGGCGCGTCCCGGTCCTTCCTGGGCCGGAGGGCGTCATGCCACCAGCCCTCGCTCTCTGGCCGCGGCGATCAGCTCGGCCCGGCTCTCCTTGCCGAGCTTGTCCCGCAGCCGCGACCGGTGGGTCTCCACGGTCCGTACGGAGACGAACAGGCGCCGGGCGATCTCCTGGTTGGTGTGGCCCAGCGCCAGCAGGGTCAGCACCTGCGCCTCCCGGTCGGTGAGCGGCTCCTCCTGGTGCCGTTCCGCCAGATCCAGGTCCTCTACGGCCAGCCGCGCCCCGAGCGAGGGCTGCACATAGGTGGCGCCGCCGGCGACCTGGTGGGCGGCGGCGAGCAGTTCCTCGGCGGCGGCCTCCTTCAGCAGGTAGCCGGCCGCTCCGGTGCGCAGCGCCTCACGGGCGAACGCCGGGTCCTCCTGCATGGTGAGCACCAGGATGCGCGTCCTGGGAGAGGCGTTCAGCAGCGCCGGGATCGTCGGCAGGCTGGACCTGCCGGACATCGTCAGGTCCAGGACGAGCACCCGCGGGTGGTGGCGCTCCACGGCCTCCAGCGTCTCGGGCACGGAGCACGTCTCGGCGACGATCTCGAAGGCCGGGTCCGCGGCCATCAGCAGCCGCATGCCGGCCCGGACCACCAGGTGGTCGTCGGCGAGTACGACGGAGATGGCAGGGTGCGGCTGACTGCCGTCGGGGCGGCTGAGGACGTCCATAGCACACACGGTAGATCGGGCGCGCGCGGTGGGCAGCCCGCGCCGGCGGTGTTGCGGGAAACCCGCAGTCACGTCTACGGCACATCCCTGGTGACGTCTGCGGCGGTGCAGCGACCCGGTCGGCCTGGTGGGGAGGCAGCCTCGGAAGTGAGTGCTTGAAAGGCACACCAACCGCCGACCCCGAACCTCAGCCGAGGCGAATCCCATGCTCTGTGCCACCCTCCCGCCCCAGGCCGGCCCCGCCGACCGGCCGTGGTCCTACGACGCAGCCCAGCAGCTCGTGGATTCAGCCGTGCCGGCGGTGGCCGACTTCGCCGCCGTCGAGGTGTCGGACGCCACCGTCTCGGAGCAGGCCGCCGTCTCGGGACTGCCCGCCACCGGGCTCGCCTTCCGCCGTGGGGCGTTCCGCGCGGCCCGCGGCTCCGCGATCCCGCGGGCCTACGAGGTCGGCGAGATCAGCACCCTGCCGGCCAGGACGCCGTACCACGCGTCGCTGACCGACCTGCGGCCGCACCTGGTGATGAACCTCCGCCCGCAGACGGGGTGGCTCTCCCGGGACCCCGTGCGCGCGCCGCTGCTGCGGATCAGCGGAACGCACTCCCTGCTGGTGATGCCGCTGGACGTCAGTGGCGTCGTCCTCGGCATCGCGGCCTTCTACCGCACGGCGGGCTCCCCCGCCTTCTCGCGGGCCGACCTGGTGGCGGCCGGTCACCTGGCCCGCAGGGCCGCCCGGCTGCTGGACTGCGCCCGCCGGCGCCTGATCCAGAACGCCGCCGGGCGGATCCTCCAGGAGGCCCTGCTGGCGGCGCAGGGCCCGCCGGTCAGCGCGATCGAAGCACCCCGGGGGCACCTGCCGTCGTCCGCGGCCCCGGGCGCCTGGGTCGACGTCATCCCGCTGCCCTGTGCGCGGGTGGCCCTGGTGACGGGCGCGGTGCGCGGCCACGGTGTCGCCGCGGCGACCGCGATGAGCCAGCTGAAGGCCGCGGTGCGGGCGCTGGTGCTGCTCGACATGAGCCCCGGCGAGGTCCTCTCCCGGCTCCACCGGCCCACCGCGACCCCCGTCGGCGACGAGGCCGACCAGTGCCTGATCGTCGTCTACGACCCGGTGGCCTGCCGCTGCACGGTGGCGTACGTCGGCTGGACGGCGGCGCCCCGGGCGCTGCCCCCGGCGCCCCCGGCGGCGGACGACGACGACGACGTCCCCGCGCCGGGCGAGCCGGAGGTCCTGGAGTGCGACGTGCCGCCCGGCAGCGTGCTGCTGCTGAGCTGCGGCACGGACGGCGTCCCCGACGGCGCGGAGGCCGCCGGCCGGGTGACCGGGCTGCGCGTGCTGCCCGCCGACGGCGCGCCGGCCGCCGAGCCGGCGACGGTGCTCGACGGCGTCCTGCGCACGCCCGCGTGCGGCGCGGACCCGGTGCTGCTCGCCGCGCGCACCCGCGCCCTGGCCGCCGGCGACGTCGCGACCCGCGAGGTGCCCAACGACCCCGCCGCGGTGGCGGAGGCTCGGGCCTGGACGGACCGTCTGCTGACCGAGTGGAAGCTGACGCAGCTGGCCTTCACCACCACCCTGGTCGTCAGCGAACTCGTCACCAACGCCGTGCGGTACTCCACCGGACCGATCCGGTTGCGCCTGATCCGCGACCGGGTGCTGGTGTGCGAGGTGTCGGACTGCTGCAGCGCCGCCCCGCACCCGCGCCACGCGGCGCCCAGCGACCAGGACGGGCGGGGGTTGTCCATCGTCGCCCAGCTCACCGACGCCCAGGGCACCCGCTACACGGAGACGGGCAAGACGGTCTGGGCGGAGCAGCTCATCACCCCGCCGCTCGCCGCGTAGGCCCGGCCGCGCCGGGCCCACGCGGCGCGGACGTCAGGCGGGGTTCTCCGAGCGGTCGCCGCCCCACAGCGTGTGGAACGAGCCGGACTTGTCGACCCGCTTGTAGGTGTGCGCGCCGAAGAAGTCGCGCTGCCCCTGGATGAGCGCGGCCGGCAACCGCTCCGCGCGCAACGCGTCGTAGTACGCGAGCGCCGCGGAGAAGCCGGGCGCGGGGACGCCGAGCTGCGCCGCGGTGGACACGACCCGCCGCCAGGCCGCCTGCGCGTCGCCGAGTGCCTCGGCGAAGTGGTCGTCGGTCAGCAGCGTGGGACGGCCCGGCTCGGAGTCGAACGCCTCCTTGATGCGGTTGAGGAAGCGCGCCCGGATGATGCAGCCGCCGCGCCAGATCGTCGCCATCGCGCCCGCGTCGATGTCCCAGCCGAACTCCTTGCTGCCCGCCTGGATCAGGTTGAAGCCCTGCGCGTACGCGACGATCTTCGAGGCGTACAGCGCCTGCTCGACGTCGTCGGCGAAGCGGTCGCCCGCCGCGCTGTCCAGCCAGGTCTCCGCAGGTCCCGGCAGCCCGTGCGAGGCGGCCCGCAGCTCCGCGCTGCCGGACAGCGAGCGCGCGAACACCGCCTCGGCGATGCCGGAGACGGGGACGCCGAACTCCAGGGCGTTCTGCACGGTCCAGCTGCCGGTGCCCTTCTGCCCGGCCTGGTCCAGCACCACGTCGACGAACGGCTTGCCGGTGTCGGCGTCCGTGTGGGCCAGTACCTCCGCGGTGATCTCGACGAGGTACGACTCCAGGCGGCCGGAGTTCCAGGTGCGGAAGATCTCCGCGATCTCGCCCGGCCGCTTGCCGGCGGCGTGCCGCAGCAGGTCGTAGGCCTCGGCGATGAGCTGCATGTCGGAGTACTCGATGCCGTTGTGGACCATCTTGACGAAGTGTCCGGCACCGTCCGGGCCCACGTGGGTGCAGCAGGGCACCCCGTCGACCTTGGCGGCGATGTCCTCCAGGATCGGGCCCAGGGACTCGTACGACTCCACCGAGCCGCCCGGCATGATCGAGGGGCCGTTGAGGGCGCCCTCCTCGCCGCCGGAGATGCCGGTGCCGACGAAGTGCAGGCCCTGTTCGCGCAGCGCCTTCTCCCGGCGCCGGGTGTCGCGGTAGTCGGCGTTGCCGCCGTCGACGACCATGTCGCCGGGCTCCAGCAGCGGCACCAGTTCGTCGATCACCGCGTCGGTGGGGGCGCCGGCCTTGACCATGATGATGATGCGCCTGGGCCGTTCGAGCGACTCGACGAACTCCTTCAGGGACTCCGCCGGATGGAACTCGCCCTCGCCGCCGAACTCCTCCACCAGGGAGCGCGTCCTGGCCGGGGTGCGGTTGTACAAGGCCACGGGGTGGCCGTGCCGCGCGAGGTTCCGGGCCAGGTTGCGGCCCATGACCGCGAGTCCGGTGACGCCGATGCGGGCCTGCTCCGCCATCTGCGGGTCCTCTCTGTGCTGTGGTGCGGGGGGCACGTACGGCGTCCAGCCTGTCAGCGAACCGGCCGGGTGGCCGGGATTCCGGCGGATCCGTCAGCTGCCCGCGCCGATCCGGCCCTGACCTGCTACACGGGCCATCGCACGGCGCAGCCCCCTGGCCGGCGGAGCGGGAACGGCTCCGACCACCTCGGCGGCCGGTGCCCTCGGCTGGGCCGCCCGGAGCGCGCCGGTGGCGGGCGGAGGTGGTGGCGGAGACGGCAGCGGGGGCGGTGGGGCGATGCTGTGGTCGCCGAGGGCCTCGCGCAGCCGGCGCGCGTCCTCCGGGAGGTCGCGGCGCCAGGCCCAGCCCAGGAAGGGGCCCAGCAGCAGCATGCCGCCGCCGAGCTGGCAGGTGACCTGCAACTGGACGAACGCGCCCCGCGAGTGCGGCAGCATCCGGAAGGCGAACTCGGGCGTCTGGGTGCCCAGCGGGCTCCACATCCGCCGGCCGCGGTAGGCGATCCGCCGGCAGGGCTGGAAGACCGAGCAGACCAGCCGGTGCTCCCGATGGCGGCCCGGGTAGTGGTAGCGGTAGACGGCCCGCTCGCCGGGGGGTACGGCGTCCGCCGCGACGGCGGCGATGCCGGAGTTCCACGACGCGAGGTTGCGGGCGTCGGCAAGGAAGTCGAAGACCTCTTCCACGGTACGGGTGACGATCACGCTCGTAGACACCGTCGGCATCGCAGACCTCCCCGGTGCCGGCGCGGCCAGCATGTGAGCAGAGTGGCTTCTTGGCTCCTCACCGACAGCCTGCGTCCAATCGGGCGGTGTGTCGTGGCGGGTGAGCCGTCCGGGTGAATCCGGGGTGCGTGACCGGCGCGAACGGCATGTGGCCGGGCCCTCGCGGTCAGTGTCCGAGGGGCTCCGAACCGCTCCTGCGGTCGCGGAATTCGCACCACACTGCCTTGCCGGAACCGTGCGGCTCGACACCCCACGCGTCCGCGAGCCGGTCGACCAGCAGCAGACCGCGTCCGGACACCTCACGCTCGCCGGGCCGGCGGCGGCGCGGCCAGTTCGCCGCGAGGTCGTGCACCTCGATGCGCAGCCGCCGGGTGACGTCCGGCACGGCGTGCGCGAGGGACGGGTCGGGCAGCAGGCGCAGGGTGAGCACGGCGCCGCCGTCGGTGTGCACCAGCGCGTTGGTGATCAGCTCCCCGGCGGCGAGTTCGGCCTCGTCGACCCGGTCGGGCGGGCCCCAGCCCGCCATGGCCTCGCGGACCATGGCCCGGGCCTCGGAGAGCGCCTTCGGGTCGCCGGGGGCGATGTGGCGGTGCAGCCGGTGCGGCGGGTGCGGGGAGGCGTCGCTGTCGCGCCGGAGCAGCAGCAGGGCCATGTCGTCGTCGGTGGCCTGCTCGGCCATGACGGCGGTGAGGTGGTCGGCGAGGTCCCCGACCTCGCGGGGGCCCTCGCACAGCGCCGCGGACAGCCGGCGCACCCCGACGTCCAGGTCCGCGCCGGGCCGCTCGACGAGTCCGTCACTGAACATCAGGAGGGTGTCGCCGGGGGCGAGTTCGGCGGGCGTCACGGGGTAGTCGGGCCTGCCGAACTGGGCGGACAGGCCCAGCGGCAGCCCGCCCGCGGTGGACAGCGCCCGGACGGTGCCGTCGGACTGCCGCACCAGCGGGTCGATGTGCCCGGCGCGCACCAGCAGCGCGGATCCGGTGGCGGGGTCGACCTGGGCGTACAGGCAGGTGGCGAAGCGGTCGGTGTCCAGCTCGTACAGGAAGGCCGAGGCCCGCGCCATGACGCTGGCCGGCGGGTGGCCCTCGCCGGCATAGGCGCGCAGCGCGATCCGCAACTGGCCCATGACGGCGGCGGCGTGGGTGTCGTGGCCCTGGACGTCGCCGATGATGACGGCGACCCGGCCGCCGGGCATCGCCACGACGTCGTACCAGTCGCCGCCGATGTCCCTGGCCAGCCTGGCCGAGCGGTAGCGCACCGCGATCTCGGTGCCGGGGATGCGCGGGATGGTGCGCGGGAGCATCGCGGTCTGCAGGCCCTGCGCGATGTCGTGCTCCTGGTCGAAGAGGATCGCGCGCTGCAGGCTCTGCGCGATGCTGCCGCTGAGCGCGATCAGCAGGTGCCGCTCCTGGGGGGAGAAGCCCTGCTTGTGCCGGTACAGCAGGCCCAGGGCGCCGATGGGCTTGCCCTGCGCTATCAGCGGCAGATAGGCGGCGGCCGACGCCCCCAGCGGCTCGATGTGCGGCCACAGCTCGGGGTAGCGCCGGGCGAACTCCTCGCCGGAGGTGATGAAGCGCGGTACGAGGGTCCGTACCACCTCGCTCATCGGCAACTCGTCCTCGATGCGCGTGTACTGCAGCGACGGCACCCAGCTGCTGGCCTTGGCGTCGCTCACCACGTGGACGCGGCCGGCCTCGACCTGGCCGAGGAAGAGGCTGGCTATGCCGAGCCGGTCCATCCTGCGGTTCCCGGTGAGGGCCGCGGTCACGTCGCGCACGGTCACCGCCCGGGCCAGCGACGCGGTGACCTCCATGACCAGGTTGCTCTCGGTCGGGTGGTCCCCGTCCGCGCGCAGGCACTCCGCGGCCTGGGCGATCTCGTCGGTCGCGTCGCTGACGAGCCCTATGACCCGGTTCGCCCGGCCGGCGTCGTCGCGGACGATGCGGCCCTGGAAGCGGATCCAGCCATGCCTGCCGTCGCCCCGGGTGAGCCGGCTGAAGGCGAGGAAGGAGGAGTGGCCCTCGCCGAGGGCCTGGGTGATCGTCCGGGTGACATCGCCGGCCTCGTCGGGCGTGAGCCGCGAGAACAGCGCCTTCGGGTCGCCGTCGAAGTCCTCCGGGCGCAGGTCGACCGTCCGCAGGGCGTTCGGGTCGAGGTGCATGCGGTCGCGGTCGAGGTCCCAGTCGAAGCCGCCGATGTCGTTGAGCGACATGCTGGCGGCGGCGGGAGCCGGCCAGGCCACCGTCGCGGGCGCAGGGGGCGCCCACTCGCGAGACTCCGCCATCACGCCCTCCGGAACCGCTCCCCGCTGCGCCGAGCCGCACCGGAACGGGGACAGCGTACCCATACTCCGGTGGGGGGACATGCTACTGCCGTGACGCGTGGGAGAGCCGGGTTCCGGCGGTACCGGGAACGCTCCCGGAGGCCGCCCGGCTCTCCTCGTTGCGCCCGGCCCCACCACTCAACGGGTCCCCGGCGGCGCGTACTTGTAGCCGACCCGGCGCACGGTGACGATGCTGCCGCGGTGTTCGGGCCCGAGCTTGCGCCGCAGCCGGGCGATGTGGACGTCGACGGTGCGCCCGTCCCCGACGTGGCCGTACCCCCAGACCGTGGTGACGAGCTGGTCGCGGGTGTGCACGCGCTGCGGGTGCGCCACCAGGTGGGCGAGCAGTTCGAACTCCAGGTAGGTGAGGTCGAGGGCGCGGCCCGCCACCCGCGCGACGCGGCGTTCGGCGTCGACGGTGACCGGGGGCCGGCCGGCGGCCCTGGCAGGGGACTCGGGCGGCTCCTGGCCCTCGACGGGGACGAGGACGAGGTAGCCGACCATCGGCGGCCCGCCCACGCCCGCGGGCATCAGGTGGCCGGGGGCGGGCAGCCAGGTCGCGCCGGGCGGCAGGAAGTCCGGTACCGGGGGGACGTCACCGGTACGGGCGCCACCGCCGCGGACGGCGCGCAGGTGCTGACGGTTGGCGGCGGGCAGGGCGAAGGACTGGGTGCTGGTGCTGGAGGACATGCAGGTCTCGGCTCTCGCGCGAAGGGTCGTCGGACGACGTGTTGCGCGGGACCACCGGGAGGCCGGCAGCGGGCGGCGACCGGGGGACGGCGTCAGCTGCGGGCCGGGGTCCGCGCGGGGACCGCGCGACAACACTCCCGGTCGAACTGGTACTGCTGCCTGGACGGCCAGAACGGCTCGAGGTCGCTGCGACCTGTCGCGGTGTCAATGAGGCTGGCCATGGGATCCATTGAACCAGACGTCGTGCCCGCCGGGACAGGGACGGCCGTTAACGGGGCCCGGCCAGGCCGGGAACAGGCCCCGGCCAGGGGCCGGCCGGTCCCTGGCCGGGGCCTGGGCCATGTCGTCACATGAGCTCCCCCAGCTACCGCTGGGAGGTGCCCCCACCGCCCGGAGGGCGGGCCCAGCGGCTCCCCCGGCTTGCGCCGGGAGGTGCCCCCAGGTGCGGTACATCGCAAGGCGCAGGATCGTCCTCGTCGTGGGCTACTCGGACGATGCGACGACGCAGCGTGGGGGCCACCTCCCAGCGGGGCCGGGGAAGCTGTGGGGTCGGGGCACCCGCGGCCGAAGGTTGGGGGGGCATGTGCCGACACGGCCTAGCTAGAGCGGCTGCGGCTCGGGCTGCGGCTCCGGGTCGGGCTCCGGCTGCGGGGGCGGCTGCGGCACGGGGTCGGGGGTCGGACCGGGGACGGGGTGCGGGGAGGGCGGCACGGGGTCCGGCGGGAAGGGCGGCACCGGGCTGGGGGCGGGCGGCACGGGCGGCACCGTGGCACGGTGTGCGGGGGCGGGGGCGGTCATGACGTTCTGCCTCCTCGGACTCGCCGGAACGGATCTTGCGCTGCGCTTACCCGGCCCTCCCCGTCCTACCCGTCCTATCCTCAGCCTCATGACCTGGTTGCGCGCCCTGCGCCGCAGTGCCCGCGAGGGGCTGCGGATCGAGCGCGCCGGGCTGGAACCGCTGGTCGCGCTGCGCGCCGCCGCGGGCGTCGCCATCGTCATCGGCCTCTCGCTGTGGCTGGCCACCCCCTCGGTCGCCGCCTCCTCCGCCTTCGGCGCCTTCGCCTCCGGCATGGCCACCTTCCAGCGCAGCTGGCGGCCCCGGCCGGTGCTGGCGCTGGTCGCCGGGGCCGGGCTGGCCGTCAGCACCTTCCTGGGCTACCTGGCGGGGGCGCACTGGTGGATGTTCGTGGCACTGCTGGCGGTCTGGGCGTTCCTCGCGGGCATGGCCTGGGCGCTGGGGCCCACCGCGGGCATCGTCTCGTCCCTGACCATCGCGGTCATGCTGGTCGTGATCACCCTGCCGACCTCGGTGCTGAGCGCCTTCGGCCACGCCCTGGTCATCGCGGCGGGCGGGGTCGTGCAGGCGGCGCTGATCCTGCTGTTCCCGGTGCGTCGCTGGGGCAGGCAGCGCGACGCGCTGGCCGACGCCTTCGCGGCGGAGGCGGACTACGCGCGGCGGCTGCGGCACGACCCGGTCGCGCCCTTCGATCCCGAGCCGCTGATGACCGCGCGCAGCGCGGCCGTCATCACCGACCGGCAGGCACGGCGGCGCCCGGCCGCGCTGCGCGGCAAGCGGGTGCTGGCCGAACGCATCCGGCCCGTCCTGGCCTCGCTCGCCGATCCCGCGGTCGGCGCCGCCGCCGAGGGGCCCGAGCGCGACCGGGCCCGCGAGTTGCTGGCCGCGGCGGCCTCCGTGCTGGACGCCGTCGCGCGCGCCGTGCGCGAGGCCCAGCCGGTGCGCGTACCGCCGGAGGCGGATTCCGTGGTGCTGGTCGAACCCGCCCCCGAGGAGCAGCTCACCGGCCCGGCCCGGCGCACCGCGCTGAGGCTCGTCGCGCTGCTCAGCGAGGCGGTCTCCTCCGCCACCGGACGCGGCAGCTCGGTCGGCGGCGACACCGCCCACCTGCGCCGCCCCAGCGTGGCCGAACTCCTTCCGCTCGCCGTGCGGACGGTGCGGCGCGAGGCCCGCTTCGACTCCCCCGTCTTCCGGCACGCCGTCCGGCTGGCCGCCGTCGCCCCGGCCGGCTACGCGCTCGGCGCGGCCCTGCCGCTCGGCCACGGCTACTGGGCGCCCCTGACGTCGGTCCTGGTGATGCGGCCGGACTTCTCGCAGACGTACGGCCGCAGCGTGGCCCGCTTCGTCGGCACCCTGGCGGGCGTCACGGTGGCGACCACCGTGATGCAGTCCTTCGCCCCGGGGCCCTACCCCTGCGCCGTGCTGGCGGTGGTGTCGATCGCCCTGATGTACGGGCTGATGCGCACCGGCTACCTGGTCTCGCAGGTGGCCGCGTCGGCGTACGTGGTCTTCCTGCTCGGCATGGCCGGCTCCAGCTGGACGCAGACGGTGCCCGACCGCGTGCTGCTGACGATGCTCGGCGGGGTGCTGGCGACGGCCGCGTACGCGCTCTTCCCGGCCTGGGAGACCCCGCGGCTGCGGAACCGGCTGGCCGACCGCATCAAGGCCACCGGGCGCTACGCCGCCGCCGCGATGGAGGCCCACGCGTCCCCCGCCAAGGGACGGCGCGAGGCCGTGCGGGCGGCCCTGCTGGACGCCCGCGCTGCCGCGCTCGCCTGGGACCAGGCGGTCGCCCGCGCCGACGCCGAACCCGTCCGGGGCCGCGGCCTGTCCCGGCGTGCCGCCGACGGAGCCGACACGGCCCTGTCGGCCATGGGCCGCGTCCCCATGCTCATGGAGGCCCACCTCCCGGCCCCCGACGCGGCCCCCGTCCCGGACGCAGCGCCCTTCGCCCGGCACCTGCGTACGGCCACGGCGGACGCCGCGGCCGCGGTCCGCGAACGGCGCTCCCCGGACTTCGCCCCGGTCCGCGCCACCCTCGACGCCTGGCCCCGGTCGGACGCCGACCGCATCGTCCGCCGCAGCGCCGAACTCCTCATGGAGACCCTCGACGACCTCGAGACCGCCCTCCGCCCCCGGCCCCGCACCCGTCCCGCCGCCCGCCGCCGCTGACGGCCTCCGGCACCGCGCACGGCGCCTTCCACCTTGCCGGGCAGCGCACGGCCGCCGGATCACCAGAGCCAACGCGCGCCCGGGCACCCGCCGAACGGGGACACCTGGTGGCGCAGGTCGGTGATCGTCCAGTCGCCGTCCGGGGTGCACATGGCCTCCAGGCTCACCGGACGCCCGAGTTGCTCCCGCGCCTGCCTCCCCAGCGCGCGCAGCCGGATCCGGGAGCGCCAGGCAAGGGTCGCGGGGTCGTCCGCGCTCCAGAGGCCGGTTCTGCCCGGACGGCCCGACCGGACGATGACGCCGGTGCCCTCGGCGGGCACCTTCAGCACGAGGATCGCCGACAGCCGGTCCTCACGACGCGGATTCTCCAGTTCGTCGTAGGCCAGCAGGTCATGGATGCCGTCGAGGAACCCCGGCCAGGTGGAGGCGTCGCATCGGGACGGTCCCGCCCTCAGGCCGCTGCCGGGGTCACGGTCGGAGATCGCGACGCGCACGGCTCCCCGGGTGCGGCACCACGCGTGGTGGAGGGACCGCAGGAGTTCGTCGTTCTCCACACCCGCCCTCGTGACGGCGACACCGTCGGCCACCGGCAGCCCGAACCGGCCCGCCCTGGCGAGCAACGAGATTCCGTCGCCGACCAGTTCCGGATCCAGGGCGTGCGGGCTGCGCAGACTCACAGCGAGGGGGATGCCACTGGCATCGGTGAGGACATCACCCGGTTCACCCGCGGCGGTTGTCATGGGGCACCTCCTTCAGTGCCGTCGCCCACACCCTCGACGACCGGCGTAACGCTGGACAGGGCATACGGTTGTCACGCCGGCGGCGCGGGCGGGCGGCGCTTCGCTCCCGCGCACTCATCCCGTGAAGGCGCTGTGACCGGTGATGGACTTGCCGACGATGAGGGTCTGCATCTGGTGGGTTCCCTCGTAGGAGTAGAGGGCCTCGGCGTCGCAGAAGAAGCGGGCGACGTCGTAGTCGAGGACGATGCCGTTGCCGCCGAATATCTCGCGGCACCAGGCGACGGATTCCCGCATGCGGGCCGCGACGTACTCCTTGGCCAGCGCGGACTGCTCGTCACGGAAGACGCCCCGGTCCTGGAGGCGGGCGAGCTGGACCAGCATGCCCCAGCACGCGGTGATGTTGCCCAGGCACTTGACCAGCAGGTCCTGCACCAGCTGGAACCTGGCGATCGGACGGCCGAAGGCGGTGCGCTCCTTGGCGTAGTCGAGGGCGAGCTCGTAGGCGCCGATCATGACGCCCAGGGCCTCCCAGGCCACTCCGCCGCGGGTGACCCGCAGGATCTCCGCGACGTCCCGGAAGCCGTTGATGTTGTGCAGCCGGTTCGCCTCCGGCACGCGGACGTCGGTCAGGGTGATCTCGGCGTTCTGCACGATCCGCAACGCGATCTTGCCCTCGATCTTCTCCGGCTTGAAGCCCGGTGCGCCCTTCTCGACGACGAAGCCCTTGACCTTGTTCTCGTCGACGTCCCGCGCGAAGACCACGACGTAGTCGGCGAAAGTGGCGTTGCCGATCCATTTCTTGGCGCCGTTGAGGATCCAGTCCTCGCCCTCGCGCCTGGCGGTGGTGCGCATGCCGCCGGAGACGTCGGAGCCGCCGAGCGGCTCGGTCAGGGCGAAGGCACCGATCTTGTCCATGGCTGCCATGGCGGGCAGGAACCTGTCGCGCTGCTCCTGGTCGCCCCCGTGGTGGACGGAGTAGAAGGCGAGCCCGTTGTGCACGCCGAAGAAGGTGGCGGTCGAGGCGTCGACACGGCCCAGCTCGGTGGCGAGCATGCCGCTCAGGAGGTGGCTGGTGGCCGGTTTGTGCTCGCCGTAACCCTCGTAGCCCAGGGCGGCCAGTCCGCTGGCGCGGAACTTCTCGATCATCTCGAAGGGGAACTCCCCCCTGCTCCAGTACTCGTTCACCAGCGGCTTGATCTCCTTGCGGAGAAAGGCACGGGCCTTGAGCAGGATCTCGCGTTCCCCGTCCGGAAGCAGCGCCTCGTACTGGTAGAAATCGGCGGCCAATCCGCCGTCCTGATGCACGGTGGTGTTTTCGATGGCAGGGGTGACGGTCATGTCGGAACTCCTTCGCCTGCTCGGTGTTCGGATGTCTTCCGGGGCTGACGGGACGGCGAATTGCCCCTCGGTCGCGGGCTTCGGCGCCGAAGCCGAGAAGAAGGGGCCGGGTAAAGGAGAAGGTGGTACGGGACCCGGCATCTCGACCCCAATTCCCCGACGTATTTCGCTGATTCACAAGAACAGACAGGCGCCGCCTCGGATGTGTGACGCACGGCCCTCCGTCAACGGCGCGGAACCCGCCACCCGCAAAGCCCTCTTCACCGGTCCCCCTCCATCGCCTCCCGTCACGCGGTCGCGGGATCCTCCCCGCCGTCGGCCATGGCGGCCCGCTCGATCAGCCCGGCCACGGCGCCGGGCTGCGAGACGTGGACCGCGTGGCTGCCCGCGACCTCCACGACCCGGGCGCGGGCCCGCTCGGCCATGACGCGCTGGGCCGCGGCGGGCAGCATGCGGTCGTGCGCGGCCACCAGGTACCAGGCGGGCTTCGTACGCCAGGAGGGCCGGGACACGGCGGCGTTGAGCGCGTCGACACCACAGGGGACCTGGGAGTCGGCCATGAACGCGGCGACGTCCGTGGGCAGGTCGGCGGCGAACGCCCCGGCGAACCTGCTCCGGTCCAGGAACAGGAGGCCGTCCTCGAGCGGGAGGACCGGTGGCACGGGGTCGTCAGGCGAGAAGCCGCCGATGAGGCCGCTCGTCGACTCACCCTCGTCGGGGACGAACGCCGCCACGTAAACGAGGGCGGTGACGCTCTCGTGATGGCCGGCCTCGGTTATCACCGCCCCGCCGTAGGCGTGACCCACCAAAATGGACGGGCCGTCCAGCGAGTCGAGGACCTGGACGGTGACGGCGACGTCGGCCGCCAGCGAAATCGTCGGGTTCTGCACGATGCGGACCCGGTACCCCTCGCTGCTCAGCAGGTCGTACACGCCCTGCCAGCCGGAGCCGTCCACGAAGCCCCCGTGGACCAGGACGACGTTCCTCGGCCGTGCCATCTCGCTCATCTCCATTCCTGTCCCCTTCCTCATCCATCGGACGGAAAAGATCGCATCGGGAACGTTAGAAGCGGCGGAGGTACGGGAGATTCCGTCAAATGACTGGAACCGTCGCCCGCTCGGGCCGGAACGAGGGAAGTCAGGTCTTCTGACAGAAGCGGCGGCCGCCCGCGAGGCCGCAGGCTGGTCGCACCCCGTCCACCGGCGCGGCAGCCCGAACGCGGTTGCCCGCCGGCCACGGCACACCGCCGGGCACCTCAGGGCGGCGGCACATGAGGCACCGGACAAAGAGGGGCGCGGCTTGGCCACCGACACGACGGAGACCGGCCCGCCGGTCCCCGGCAGGCTGGACTCCGGGGCCGCCGACGCCCACGGCGACATCGCCACCGGGAAACGACGGCCACCGCGGGACACGGGCGGCGACGGATCAGCCGGACCGCGTCCTCCCGAGGGCGCGCAGGACGCGGGAACCCGTGCCGGACTCCACGGGAGACTGGTGGGCCGGAACGCCGACCTCGAACGCATCGACGCCTTCCTCCGGGGCCTTCACGCCGTCGGCGGTGCGCTGCTCGTCAGCGGGGAGCCGGGGGGCGGCAAGACCGCGTTGCTCGACGCCGCCGCCTCCAGAGCGGCATCGGCCGGGATCCCCGTTCTGCACGCGACAGCCGGCCAGTTCGAGGCCCGCACCGGTTTCAGCGGTCTTCGGCAACTCCTCCACCCGGTGATGGACGAGCTCGACGCGCTCGGCACCACCGATCGAACGACGCTGGCGGTCGCCGTGGGGGACGGCAGCGGCCCGGCGCCCGCGCACCAGTGGGTGGCCGGGGCGTTGCTCGCGCTGCTGACCCGGATGACACGCGTGGGCCCTGTGCTGCTGATCCTCGACGACGTGCAGTGGATGGATCCCCTCAGCGCCCTGGTGCTGGGGTCGGTGGCCCGCCGGCTGCTCGGCACGAGGGCGGGGATGCTCTGTGCCGAACGCCCCGGGGCGGGCGGCTTCTTCGATCGTGCGGGCGTCGCCACCCTCGAACTCGCACCGCTCGACGAGCGCGCCTCGGACGAACTGCTCGGCCGGCGCCACCCGGCCCTGGCGCCCGGGGTCCGCAGGCGCGTCACGGCCGACGCACGGGGCAATCCGCTGGCCCTGCTCGAACTGCCGCTGTCGCTGCGCGAGTCCCAGCTGACGGCCGCCGAAGCCCTCCCTGACCGCCTCCCTTTGAGCAGCCGTCTGCAGGCCGCGTTCACCTCCCGCATCGAGGCGCTGCCGGCGGTGACCCGTTACCTCCTGCTGCACGCGGCGCTCGAAGGCACGGGGGACCTGCACGTTCTCCAGGCCGCCGTCGCCGGACGCTGCGGACTCAAGGAGCTCGGACCCGCCGAGCGGGCCCGGTTGGTCCGCGTCGACGAGGGCACCGGCCGCCTGGAATTCCGCCATCCCCTGACGCGCTCGGCCGTGGTGGACCTGTCCACCAGCGCCCAGCGCCGCAACGCCCACCGCGCCCTGGCCCGCCCCCTGGCCGGTCATCCGGAGCGCCAGGCGTGGCACCTCGGGCAGGCCACCGTGGCCCCGGACGAAACCGTGGCCGCCCTCCTGGAACGGGCCGCCCACAGCATGAGCCGCCACGGTGACGGCGCCGGCGCCATCGCGTCGCTGCTGCGTGCCGCCGACCTCAGTCCCGACGGCGACCAGCGTGCCCGCAGGCTGGCCGAGGCGGCCTGTCTCGGGGCCAACATCACCGGGGACCTGCAGCGGGTACCGCGGCTGCTCGACGACGCGCGGCGGGCGGCACCCGGTCCCGTGTCCCTGGTCGCCGCGGTGGCGAGCTCCGCCTACCTGCTCAACGGATCGGGCGACGTCGACACCGCGCACCGCCTGCTCAGCGCGGCCATTCCCGCGCGGCACCGACCGGGCGGACCGGACGATCCGGCCCTCGCCGAAGCGCTGCACATGCTGCTCCTGATCTGCTTCTTCGGCGGCCGCCGGGAGTTGTGGCGGTCATTGGACGCCGCGCTGGCGGGATTCCGTGCCGATCCAGGTGTCCTGGCCGTCACGAGGGCCACCTTCGCCGACCCGGCCCGGTGCGCCCCGCGCCACCTGGAACGGCTCGATGCGGCCATCGAGGGACTCGCCCACGAGTCCGACCCCGTGCACATCGTCCGCCTGGGCATCGCGTCGGTGTACGTGGACCGGCTCGATGGTTGCTCGGAGGGCCTCATGCGGGTGGCGAGGGCCGGCCGCGAGGGCGAGGCGGTCACCCTCGCCATCGACGCGCTCTTCCTGCTCGGCGTCCACGCGCTGCTGGGCGGGCAGTGGGAGCAGCTGAATCTGCTGGCCCACGAAGGTCTCGCCCTGTGCCAGGACCACGGCTACCCGCTGCTGGCGTGTACGGGGAACTTCCTGCTGGCCGTTCATGCGGCGGTCCGCGGGGACCACCCGGCCGTCACCGCGCTGACCGACGAGATGAACCGGTGGGCCGGACCACGACGAGCCGGTGCCGTGCGCTTCTACACGGCGCACGCACGGACCCTGGCGGCGCTGGGCCGGGGCGAGTTCGCGGAGGCGTACCGCCAGGCGACGACGGTGGCGCGCGCGGGCGACTTCCCGGCGTTCGTCCCGCAGGCGCTGTGGCTGCTGATGGACCTCACGGAGGCCGCCGTGCGCACCGGTCGCCTCGCCCAGGCACGAGCGCACGTCGCGGCCGCCCGGGAGGCCGGCCTCGACGCCGTCTCCCCGCGGCTGAGAATGGTGTGGCTGGCCTCCGCGGCCCTGTGCGCCGGACAGGACGGGAGCCAATGGTTCGAGCAGGCTCTGGCAGTGCCCGAGGCCGAACGCTGGCCCTTCGACCTGGGAAGGATCCACCTCTACTACGGGGAACACCTGCGCCGTAACAAGGTGACCGGCCGGGCCCGGCACCACCTGGCGGCCGCGGCCGACACCTTCCGGCGACTGGGTGCCGTCCCGTGGGCCGGACGTGCGGCTCAGGAACTGCGGGCCACCGGAGCCCACCGCGGGGGCTCTGCCTCCCTCTCCGTGCCCTTCCTCACGCCGCAGCAGCGGGAGATCGCCGAACTCGCCGCCGCCGGCTACACCAACAAGGAGATCGGCGAGCGGCTCATCCTGTCGCCGCGCACCGTCTCCTCCCACCTGTACCAGGTCTTCCCCAAGCTCGGCGTGACCGCCCGCGCCGCTCTGCGCGACGCACTCGGGCAACTGGAGCAACTCGAGGCGGAGTGAGCCTCACCCCACGACGTCGCGCAGCTGGTGGCGCGAGGTGACACCGAGCTTGGGGAACGCACGGTTGAGGTGGAAGCCGACCGTGCGGGGGGAGAGGAACAGCCGGGTCGCGATCTCCTTGTTCGACAGCCCTTGGGCGGCGAGCCGGACGATGGTCAGTTGCTGAGGCGTGAGCTTCGTGGTGGCGTCCGGACGGTCGACGTCCGTCGTGTCGACGCCCGTGGCCCGCAGTTCCGCGGCGGTACGGGCGAGCCAGGGACCGGCACCGAGGTGCTGGAAGAGCTCCAGCGCCTCGCTCAGGGGAGCCCGGGCGTCGGCGGGACGCAGACGGCGGCGCAGCCATGCGCCGAGGTCCGCCAGGGCCAGTGCGCGTTCGAAGGCCCACTGGTCGGCGCCGGGTGTGAGCACCGCCTCCCGGAGCAGGTCCTCGGCGTGCGCGGCGTCGTCGGCGAGGAGGCCCCGGGCCCGGCACAGGATCAGGTGGAGCCGGAGCGAGGTCGTGGCGGGCAGCCGTTCCCCGGCGGCGGCGAGGACGGCCCTCGCCTCCTTGTGCCGGTTGATCCGCACGGCGCCGGCCGCCAGGTCGCCGAGTCCGTAGAAGGAGCGGTGGAAGTGCAGTGGGGTGCCGTCGGGGTGGAAGAGTCTGCTGAGGTGGGAGTACGCGGCGAGGTGGTCCCCCTCCGCGAAGGCGGCCAGCGCCCTCACCTGGTGGCCGCGCACCCCGAGGGTGGGCGTCCCCCGTAGGTCGAAGCCCCTCGTGCCGTCGGCGAGGAGCCTTCTGGCACGCCGGCTGTCGCCCTGGACGGCGGCGAGCGCGCTGGTGAGGATCTTCTTGCTGACGGTGATGAGTTCGAGCCCACCGGCGGCGGTCACGCGTTCGAGCTCGTCCAGTCCCGCGAGCGCGGCGGGCCAGCGGCCGAGCTCGAACAGGCTCATCGCGTACAGGGAGGTGGCGGTGGCGTTCGCTCCGGCGGTGGGCGCCTGGCGGTGGAGCTCGAAGAGCGTGCCGAACAGCCGCACGGCCGTCTCGGTCTCGTCCAGTGCCCACGCGGCGCCGCCGAGCATCGACAGGGCCCCGATCGGATGGCCGCCGCGCGCGGCCGCGTGGCGGAGGTGGGCCAGGGCCTCCGGTCGCGAGCCCAGTGGGTCGCCGCTGCCGAGCAGCCAGGAGCTGGCATGGTTCGGTTCGTGCATAGGGTGCCGCCGGTAGCGGTCCAGGACGGCCGCACGGATGCGCGGGTCCCCACTGGTGTAGGCGACCATGGAGGCGACGGCCAAAGCGTCCAGGGACCGTTCGGGCCGGGTGGCCGCCCAGGTGTCGGCGGCGGCCGTGAGGCGTGCGGCGGCCTCGTCGTGCCGGTCGGTCTGGGACAGGGCCCAGCCGGCGTTCAGATCGGCCTGGGCGCGGGCGCCGGCGGTGTCCGCCTCGGTACGGGCCTTGGCGGCCAGCTCGGCCACCCACAGCGGATGGCCGGCGGTCGTGGCGAAGTCGGCGGCGGCGTTCAGCCGGCGGACCCGGTCCGCCGCGCGGGGGCTGAGCTGGGCGGCCCTCTCCAGGGTCGTCGCCGCAGCCGCGTGACCGCCGCGGTGCCGGGCGCGTTCCGCTGTGGCCTCCAGGGCGCCGGCGACGGCCTCGTCCGCGGTGACGGTGGCGGAGGCGCGGTGCCAGGCCCGGCGGTCCTCGTCGATGCCGGCGGCGGACGCCAGGAGGAGGTGCACCCGCGAGCGCCGCGCGAACGGGGCCGCCGCCAGTACGGCCGACCGGACCAGGGGGTGCCGGAACTTGATCGTCCCGTCGTCCAGGTTCAGCAGGCCGGCCGCCTCCGCGGCGGACCAGGCCGCGTTGAGGTCCTCGGCCCCCATCGTGCGGCCCGCCGGCGCACGGTCGTCCCCGAGGTCGGACCAGAGGACCTTGCCGAGGATCTTTGGCAGTGCGGCCAGGTCCGGCAGGTCGGCGGCCGCCACCACGAGGAGAAGGAGGCGTACGGGCTCGGGCAGTGCGTCGAGGTCGGCGGCGAAGAGCTGTTCCAGCCGCTCGGTGAGCGGGAGTTCGGGGCCGGCCGGCTGCCGCTCCGGACGGGCGGCGGCCGCACGCGAGAGCTCCGCCAGGGCGAGGGGGTTGCCGCCGGCCTGCCGCAGCACCTGCCGGCGGACGCGGCCCAGCGGAGGCGTGCGCAGTGCGTCGAGCAGGCTCGCGGCCTGCACGTCGTCGAGGGTGTCCAGCCGGTGGACCGTGCTCTGGCGGATCCAGGCGGACGGCGATCCCGCGGGGCGGGACGCCAGCAGGAACCCGACCGGCTCTCCCTGGAGGCGCCGGACGCACAGGCTCAAGAGGTCCTGGGTGGACCGGTCGAGCCACTGGAGGTCGTCGACGATCACGAGCACCGGTCCGCTGTCGGCCCAGTGGGACATGACCCGCAACAGGGATCCGACCAGGGCGAGCATCCCTCCGTCCCGCTGCGCCTCCCCGCGCGGGACCGTCTCCAGGACGGCGCGGTCCTCCGCGTCGAGACCGGCCGGGACGCCGTGCGAGGCCCGCAGGAGCGCGTCGAGTCCGCCGAAGGCGATACCCGCCTCGTCCGGGCGGCCGACGACCCAGCGGGCCTGACCGCCCCGGTCCACGATGCGCCGGGCGGCGGCCTCCAGGAGCGAGGTCTTGCCGATGCCCGGCTCACCGAGCAGCAGCAACGTCCGTTCCGACACCTCGCCCTCGGGTCCCGGCCCTTCCACCGGCGCCCCTGCGCCGAGGCGGTCGAGAAGGGCGTCGATCGCGCCCATGGCCTTCTCCCGGCCGATCAGCCCGGCTCCGACTCCTGGTGACATCGGGTCTTTCGCTCCTTGCTCCCCCCGCGACCGTCGGGGCCGAACTCCAGGCCGGTCACCCGGGCCCTGCCGAGTGACAAGACAGTGCCGTCATCTGTGACAGCCCTCAGTGTAAAGTTCCGGGTTTTTGCCGCCCCCGGGCCGCACTTCGCGGTCGCCGCGGGCGGGTGCCCGTCGCCGAGCGGCGGCCAGGCGGGCCGGGCGCTCCTTCGTCACGGACGGCGATGCCCCGGCCGAAGTGGTTCCCCGCGCAGTCAGATGACCGATGTTCGGCCCCCGGGGCCGCGCGGATGCTGGTCCCACCTCCGATCAGGCGGCGACCGGCGATCCATGGGATGCCGGGGAAATCCCGGAAAGGCCGATCCCGCAGAAATGCCGCCGAGCCGTCGCGGCCGGGTCGGAACTCCGGAACAGAGCAAAAGATCCACGCGGGGAAGAAGAAGGAATCATGCACGCCTCACAGACACCTCCCGAGAATTCGCTGGAGGTCGTCGCAGCCGACTTCGACGCACTCCGCCCACGTCTCTTCCTGATCGCGTGCCGCGTGCTGGGAAGCGCGTCCGAGGCCGAGGACGTGGTCCAGGACACCTGGCTGCGCTGGCAGGGCACCGACCGTGCGAGAGTGCTGAACCCGCCCGCCTTCCTGGCCAGGACCGCCACCCGCCTGGCCCTCAACGCGGCGCGGTCCGCCCGTCTGCGCTACGAGATCGGCGGCGGAACGGGGGCGGCCGCGGACATCGACTCCGGCCTTGACCTGGTCACCGCGGCCGAGAGGGCCGAAGCACTGGAACTGGTCCTCCGGCTGATCCTCGAGAAGCTGAACCCCACGGAACGCGCCGCCTTCGTCCTCCGTGTCGCGTTCGACTACCCCTACAGCGAGATCGCCGAGAATCTCCGGATGAGCCAGTCGAACACGCGCCAGATCGTCAGCCGCGCGCGCAAGCACCTTTTCGGCGGACAGGGAAATCCGGTATCCAGATCCGAGCACCGGAGATTCCTCAAGACCTTCACGACGGCGGCACGGTCGGGGAATCTCACCGTCCTGGAGGATCTCCTCGCCCAGGACGCGGGCGGGGAACGGGACAAGGTCCGTCACGCGGGGTACGGGCGCTGGAAATCGTCCGCGCCCCGGAGCAACACGGACGTGTTCGCGCGGTCCGGGGAGTCGTCACCACGGAAGAGCCTGCCGTAGCGCGGTCGCCGGCGTCGGCTTCCCGCCGCGCACGAGCCGCACCTCCCTGCGCTCGCCCCGGGGGGAGCGAACCGGAGTCATTCTCGAGTCATCGTGCCCGTCCCGCCGGAGCAGGCGCCGGGGTTCCCGTCGGACACCCGCAGGTAGCATCGGAAGGGACGTGGCCGGTTATCAGAGGAAGCTCCGCATGTTCAGCCCTGTACGCGCACTGCCGACGACCGCCCGAAGGCGGGCCGGCGGGCAGCACGGGGCGGACGGCGGCACCGGGTCCAGGACGCCGGCGGCCGGGAACGGGCCGGCATGAATCCGCACGCGGTGATCGGCCGGGACGAGGAGCTGCGGAAGCTGCGCGCGCTGCTGGCGGAGACGGCGGCCGGCAGCGGTACGGCGTTCCTGATCCACGGCACCGCCGGCGTCGGGAAGTCGGCTCTGCTCCGTGCCCTCGGCGCGGAGGCCGCCGAGGAGGGTTTCCGGATCCTGCGCACCTCAGGGGTGGAGACCGAGCAGTGGCTGCCCTTCGCCGCGCTGCAGCTGCTCCTGCAGCCGGCCGTCCGCGGCATCGAGGACCTGTCGCCCGCGCACCGCGAGACCCTGGGCCGCGCGTTCGGCTCCGCGGAGACCGAGCCGCAGGTCTTCCACGTCGCACTGGCCGTGCTGGAGCTGCTCGCCGACTCCGCCGACCGGCAGCCGCTGCTGCTGCTCGTGGACGACCTGCAGTGGATCGATTCGTCCACGAAGGACGTGCTCAGGTTCCTGGCCCGGCGAACCCGTGATCTGCCGATACTGATCGTCGCCGCCGCACGGGTCCGCACGTCGGACACGTTCCGGCCGGACCCCGCCACGCCTCCGGACGTCCATCTGGAGCCTCTGGGCCGGGAGGCCGCCGCCGAACTGCTCGACGCCGGCGCGCCCCGGCTGCCCGCCCGGCTGCGGACGCTCGTCCTGGAGCGCGCCGCGGGCAATCCGCTGGCCCTGATCGAACTGCCCAAGGCCCTGGAGGACATGCCGCCGGCCCACACGGACGACCTGCCGCTGACCCAGCGACTGGAGATCGCTTTCGCGGCGCGTACAGATTCGGCGAGCCGTGAGTGCCGGGCGCTCCTCCTGGCGCTGGCGGCCGAACCGACCGCGCCCATGGGGAGGCTGCTGAAGGTCGCCACGCACCTGACCGACTCGCCCGTTTCCCCGGACGCGCTCCAGGAGGCGATCGACGCGGGTCTGGTCACCCTGGTCGGCCGTGCCCTGGAGTTCCGCCATCCCCTCATGCGCTCGGCGATCTACACCCGGGCGTCGGTCACCGACCGGCTGGCCACCCATCGCGCCCTCGCCGCGGTGATGGCGGACACGCCCGACCGGCAACTCGCCCACCAGGCCGCGTCCGCGATCGGTCCGGACGACGAACTGGCCGACCGGCTGGAGCACTTCGCCGACGCGTTGCAGGCCGCGGGCAAGCCGGCCGCCGCCGTCCCGGCGCTGCGCCAGGCGGCCGACCTGGTCCACGACGCCCACCGCCGGACGGGCCTGCTGATCCGGGCGGCCGAGCTGTCCAGCGAGGTCAACGACCGCGTCCACACACAGATGCTGCTGGACCGGGCGGACATGCGTGCCGTCGGCCCGCTGGAACGGGCGCGTCTGCTGCTCGTCTCCGACAAGGCCGCCTTCGAACCGGACGAACCGCACCGTCGGATCCAGGACATGGTCACGGCCGCGGCCGGGGCCAACGACGCGGGCGCCGCGGACATAGCGGAGGACCTGCTGTGGCGCGCCGCCGCACGGTGCTTCTTCCAGGACGGCGACGCGGAGGTGCGCGCCGAGGCCACTGCAGAGCTGAAACGGTGGAACCCCGACCCGGACACGCCCCTCGTGCTGACGGTGCGGGCGTACACCGAACCGTACCGTCACGGGGCGGACGTGCTCGCGCGGCTGGACGGCTTCGAACCGGACCGGGCGGACGGCCGGGTCCTGCACTACCTGGGCAGCGGCGCCATGGTCATGGGTGACTGCAGCCGGGCCGCGCGCTACCTGGCGCTGGCGGCCGCGGTGTGGCGTTCGCAGGGCCGGCTCGGGCTGCTCGCCCGTGCGCTGGCGGGCAGTTGGCCACGGTTGTACCTCGGTCAGTTCGACCGGGCCCGGCAGGAATGCGGCGAGGGGCTCGTCCTGGCCGAGGAGACCGGGGAGTGGATCGTCTGGCTGGGTCTGAAGGCGACGTCCGCGCTGCTGGCGGCACTGCGCGGCGAGACGGAGACCGCGGCGCGGACGATCAGGGAGCTGCGGAACCACCGTCTGTTCCCGGGCATGCCGTTCGCCGCGGTGATGGCGCAGCAGGTCGACGGCCTGCTCGCGCTGTCCGACGGCCGTACCACCGAGGCCTACGCACTCCTCGCGCGCGCCTTCGATCCCGCCGACCCGCACCACCACTCGGTGAGCCGCTGGTTGCTCGCCCCCGACCTGGCGGACGCCGCCGTCGCGGCAGGCACCGTCGAGGACGCCCGGGAGGTGATGGCGCGGCTGCCGGAACTGGCCCGGCGACTGCCCTCGGAGATGATGGTGGTGGCGCACGCCTACACCGCGGCGGTGCTGGCTCCCGACGAGACGGCCGAGCAGCGCTACGCCGAGGCCCTCGCGGCGATGCCCGCCGGCTGGGCGCCGGCCCGCGCCCGGCTGCACCTGCACCACGGCCGGTGGCTGCGCCGGCAGCGCCGCCACGTGGACGCCCGGACCCCGCTGCGCGTCGCCCGCGACGAATTCGACCGGATCGGCGCGGAGACCTGGGCCCGGACGGCCCGCGAGCAGCTGCGCGCCGCCGGCGAGTCGAGCGGTCGACGGCGCGCGAACAGCGCGGAGCAGTTGTCCGCGCAGGAGATGCAGATAGCGGTCCTGGCCTCGAAGGGACTGAGCAACCGGGAGATCGGTCAGCGTCTGTTCATCTCGCACCGCACCGTGGGAGCCCATCTGTACCGGATCTATCCCCGCCTGGGCATCACCAGCCGGGGAAAGATCGCCGAGGCGCTGGCGAACCTCCACGAGACGCCGCCCTCCCCCGGCCCCACCGATGCCCCTGACTGAGGCACCGGCACGGCCGCGGTCAGAGCACGATCTTGCGCGGGTTGAAGTTGCCTCCCGGGTCGGCGGCGTCGAAGAGTCCCGACATCACCGCGACGCCCTGCGGGGAGATGTCCTCCTCCAGCCAGGGCGCGTGCTCCAGGCCCACGCCGTGGTGGTGCGAGACGGTGCCGCCGGTGTCGGCGAACGCCTGCTGGATCGCGCGCTTGACCGTGTCGTACTCGCCGAGCGGGTCGTCGCCCAGCACGAAGGCGAACGTGAAGTAGAGACAGGCACCCGAGTGGTACGAGTGCGAGAGGTGGGACATGATCCAGCCCCTGCGGCCGATCTCCTCGTAGGCGTCGTCGGCCGCCTCGTAGACCGCGGCGTGGAGGTCGCGGAGCCGCGACCAGGGAGCGGCGGTCTCGCTCACGTCGCCGGCGGCGCCGTGGTCGAGCAGGAAGTCGCGGATGTACGGCGTGTCGAACTTCTTCTGGTCGTAGAGGGCACCGGGTCCCTTGCCGACGCCGATGCCCTGGTGCCGGCGCACGATCCGGTCGACGATGGACTTCTGCCGCTTGGCGTGCGCCGTGCCGCCCTCGAAACCGATGAACGACAGGCAGATCTCGTCGAGGTTCCAGCCGCGCCTCTTGAGGTAGGCCATGAGGCCGGCCTGCAGCAGCTTGGCGACCCCCTTGGACCCCTTGCTGGTGGCCAGCGAGAAGCCCGTCTCGTGGGCGTCCGAGACGCGGGTGACGGAGGGCGAGGCGTCGCTCTCGGCGATCGCCTGCATGGCGGCGAGGCCGTGGTCGAGGTTCTTGAAGAAGTAGGCGTAGATGCCGCGTGTCTCGGGGAGCCGGTGGATCTGCGCGGTGACCTCGGTGATGACGCCGAGCCGCCCCTCCGAGCCGACCACCATCTCCCGCACGCTCGGCCCGGTCGACGCGCTCGGCACGGCGCGGATCACCAGGACCCCGCCGGGCCGCACCACGCGCAGGCCCTTGACGATGTCCGCGATGTCGCCGTACTTGTCCGACTGCATTCCGGACGAGCGCGTCGCTACCCAGCCTCCGAGCGTCGAGTGGGTGAACGAGTCGGGGAAATGCCCCATCGTCCAGCCCTGCCGGTTCAGTTGCGACTCCAGGTCCGGCCCCAGGGCTCCCGCCTGGACGCGCGCGAGTCCGGAGTCCGCGTCGATCTCGAGCACCCGGTTCAGGCGGCCGAGATCGAGTGAGACGACCACCCGTGACTCCTCGGCGTGCGGTTCGAGGCTGCCGGCGATGTTGCTGCCGCCCCCGAAGGGGATGATGACGGCGTCCGACCCGACGGCCGCGTCGACCACCGCCTGGACCTCGGCCTCGTCGGCCGGGTAGACGACGACGTCGGGCGTGCGCGCGAACTCGCCCGCCCTGACGCGGACGAGGTCGCGCAGGCTCTTGCCGTAGGTGTGCACCACCCGCGACAGGTCGTCGGTGACGACGTTCTCCGCCCCGACGACATCGCGCAGGAGTGCGACGAACTCCTCCGGTGCCCGCGAGTCCGGCACCTTCAGCTCAGTGAGTTCGGGCTGTTCCGCGCGCTTGCCCGTCCGGAGGTCGAGACCGACCGCCGCGCGTACGAACGGCGCGAAACCGGGCTTGTCCTCGTGGTGGAAGCCGACGCCTTCGACGCCCCAGCCCCACCACTTCATGTGCTTCACCTCACCGGCGCGCGGTACCCCGGTGCGGCGGGTCGATTCGGCGGTCACGGGCGCTCTCCTTCGGCTGCGGCGTGGTGGTGCGGGGCGACGTGCACGGGGAGGCCCGGGGCGGCGTGCTCCTCGGCCAGCTTGACCACGGCCGAGCGGATGCGTTCGGAGAACTCGCCGACCCCCTCCCCCGGCAGGGCGGTCAGCGGGTCGCCGAAGACGACCGTCACCGGGAGCCTGCCGCGCTTGGGCCACTTCGATCCGCAAGGGTGCACCGTGTGGGCGCCGACGATCGCCGCGGCCAGCACCGGCACCTCGGTCGAGGAGGCGAGCGCGGCGGCTCCCGGTTTGAAGGAACCCAGTGATCCGTCGCGCGACCGGGTGCCCTCGGGGAAGATCAGCAACGGCACTCCGCGGTCGAGCAGCGACCGGGCGCTGACGCGGCGCGGGTTGGTGCCGGTCCGGTCGACGGGGAAGGCGTTGAAGAACAGGGCGGTCAGGCCCCGGCGCCACCACACGTCGAAGAAGTAGTCGGCGGCGGCCCCGACCGCCAGGTGCCGCGCCAGCCGGCGGGGCAGCGCCCCCATGATGAGCGGGGTGTCCAGGTGCGAGGTGTGGTTGGCGACGACGACGTAGGGGCCCCCGACGTCCCGCAGGCGCTCCCGTCCGAGGACCGTCACGCTCGTCTCGCTCCAGACGACGGCCTTCAAGAGCCCCCGCTGCGCCACGAATCGGGCCACGGCGAGGGAGCGGGAGGTGAAACGGTCGCGCGTTCTCGCGGGCATCGTCTGCCTTCCTGTTCGGCTGGGTGACTTCGCACGCCGGGTGGCGTGCCCGTGGCTCCGGCGCGGCGTCGCGTGCCGTCTGGCGACGGCGCGGGGACGGACGCGTCCCGGGGCGGGGCTCATGCGGCGATGCCGCGCTGGTCCATGGACTCCTCGACGATGCGCAGCCCGTCCATGCCGGGCAGTTTCGCGATGTGGGAGTCGATGTCACGGATGAGCTTGCGCCCCTCGGGGCCGGCGAAGAGGTGCGTCATGACGTGCTTGACCTCGCTCTCGGGCATGACGCCCGAGCCGACGGGCCCCCACGCCTTCTCAAGCGCCATGCGGGCGATCACACGGGCCTTCTTGCTGGCCGCGAGACGGTCACGCGCCTGCGACGCGTAGAACGCGACGTGCCGGGTCTCCTGCTGGGCGATCCGCTGGAGCAGGGGCGTCAGCACCGGGTGGCTCTCGAGTGCCGCGAGCCGGTGGTAGGCCGCGTTCGCCGACCATTCGTTCGCGGCTCCCCACGCCATGTGCACGGCCACGAAGTCGTGTCCGACGAGCCGGCTCACGAGCGTCTGCTGCACGGTCCCCAGGCGGTCCTTCCAACTGAGCTTCAGGCGGGTCGCCTTGACCGCGTCGAAGTCGACGACGATGCCGTGGCGCGCCAGCACGGCCGCGAGCGCCTCGCCGTGCCAGAACTCCTCGCGGTTCCACATCGTCATGAAGGCGCCGACCGCGGGCTCGTTGTGGGAAGGCGTCGTCAGCAGATCACGCAGGTAGCACACCGTGTGGTACTCGATGTCACACATGTAGCGCAGCGTGCGGAGTGTCTCCTCGGGCAGCGGATTCCGCTCGAACTCGTCGAAGTCGAGGTCGGACCACTGCACCGCGGCGGAGCTCTTGGTGTACTTGTCGATGTCGAAAGCCATGAGACGTTCTTTCCTTGCACGTTCCGAAGTCGTTGGCCGGGACCGGGTTCGGGCCCGGACGCGGGCGCGGGCGCAAGCGCAGGGCGGGCCGGGCCGCCGGCAGCCCCCGGGGCGCCGTGCCGCGGCGTCCGCGGCCGTTCCGCCCGCGCGGGACGAGGTCCTAGGGCGTCCTCCGGGGGCGCGCCGCACGGGCCGCCCCCGCCGTGACGGCGTCGTGGTGCACGCCCGGCCCGCACTTCCAGCGGTAGACGTTCCAGTTCCTCTGGTGCGACTCACGTGCCAGTGCGGCGTCGGGGTTGATCGCCGAGGGTTTGCCCAGCAGGGACAGCCACGCGAGGTCGGAATGGCTGTCGCCGTAGCCGTAGGACGCGCCGAGGTCGTAACCCCCGTCCTTGGCGTACTGCACGAGCCACGCGGCCCGTGCCTCGTCGACGAGCGGCGGCTTGGCCAGGTAGCCGGTGAGCACACCGTCCCTCTCGTGCATCGAACTGCCGACGACCTCGTCGAACAGGCCGGCTATCGGCGCGGCGAGCAGCCCGATGGAGCCGGTGACCAGGACGGTGCGGTGACCCGCGGCACGGTGCTCACGGATGCGCTCGACCGCCGCGGCGCTCGTCCGCCGCAGCATCATGCCGGCGTAGCCGCGCTGCACGATCTCCTCGAGACGGGCGACGGGCAGGCCGCGGTAGCGGCGCAGGAAGGAGCGGATGAACTCGCCGCGGTCGCGCTTCTCGGCCCGCAGGTAGCCGGGCAGCGAGGCGAGCAGGTCCGCGGCCTCCGCGGCCCAGACCGTCTTGCGAAGGCCCAGGGTGCTGATCCACAGGTACTGCTCGACGATGTTGGAGTCGACGACCGTCCGTTCGAGGTCGAAGACGGCGAGCACGTCCGTGCGCTGCGGCAGTTCGCGTCGCGTGCCGCCGTTCGGCTGCCGGCTCTCCTTCCGCCGCCGGTAGGCCGCCGTCAGCTCGTCGATGGCGGGGAGGTGCACCTTCTGCAGGTACTCCTCCCAGTCGATGCCCTTGACGTCGAAGCCGCGGTCCTCGCGCGCCTCAGCCGGGAGGGCGTCGTGCAGCGCCCGCGTGTTGCGGTCGTCGAAGATGATCTCGCTCTGTGCGTACGCGCGGTACAGGTCCGTGAAGTTGCCGAGGGTGGCGAGGTCGGCCCGCAGTTTGGTGTTGGCGGTCGCGAGTTCGTTCCTGCGGTCGCTGTTCGGCATCAGCCGCAGGGCGAGGTCCGTCACGTCGGCCTTCTTCCTCGCCAGCAGCAGCCCGCGGCTGAACTTGCGTTCGCCGGCGAACTTCCAGTCCGGCACCTCGACGAAGCCGTCGCCCTTCGGCATCGGATGCTGCGTGTAGTACTCCCGCACGTTGCCGAACATGCGGTGGAAGGGGAGCGGGTTCGAGGCGCCGGAGGCGACCTGGAAGTACGCGGGGGCGTCCGCGGGGGCCGGGTTGGCCGCCGCGGCGAGGATGGCGTTGACGACGAAGTCGACGGGGATGACGTCCAGGATCGAGTCGGGCAGGCCCGGGAACTCCGGCAGCTGGCCGCGGCCGTAGGCGAAGATCAGCGGGTCGGCGACCTTGAAGCCGTCGATCCAGCCGGGGAACGGATGCCGCAGGGCGCTCTCGATGATCGAGGGACGGACCACCGACAGCCGGTGCCCGGCCTCGCCCCACAGTTCCTCCGCGGCCCGTTCGGCGAGTGCCTTCGTCAGCGTGTACACGTCGGTCCAGCCCAGGCTCTGCGCACGACGCCGGCCGGCGTCGACGAGTTGGGAACGGACCCACTCGCACCGCCCGTCCTCGCTCGCGCGGGCGGCCGCGGTCGGGCCGACCTTGCCGTGGCGCCCGCGGGCCCGGGACATGAAGCGCTCCAGCATCGCCGGCTCCCGTGAGGTGAGCTCGGTGCGCTCGTGCGCCTGAGCGGCCGAGCGCCATTCCACGCGCCAGTCGACATCGTGCTCGAGCCTGGCCTCGGGCACCGCGCCGCGGCGCAGTCCGCCGACGTAGCAGGTCGACACGTGGACGACGTGCGGGTCCGATCCGGTGGCGAGCAGGGCCTGGTACAGGCTGACGGTGCCGTTGACGTTGGTGTCGAACGCCTCGTGGATGGGCGGGTCGAAGGAGACGGTGGACGCCGAGTGGATGACGACGTCGAGGTCGGACGGCAAGTCGGGGACGCTGGTCATGCTGCCGTCGAGCACCGTGATCCGCTCACGGACGGCACGTTCGGCCGCCTCGGCTCCCACGGCGTCCCGCCAGCGCTTGAACACCGGCTTGCGCAGCAGGTGCCGCAACCGGTCCTGCCCGGTCTGGCTGCCCTTGCCCCGTACGAGGAGCGCGATGCGGGTGGCGGGGTGGTCGCTGAGCAGCCGCTCCAGCACGGCCTGCCCGACGAAGCCGGTGGCACCGGTCAACAGGACGTGGGCGGACCCGAGTTCGGTCGTCGCACTGCGCGCTGTCATGGGAGGAGCCTCGATTCCACGGTGGATGCGACATCGGTACCGATGCCGGGGAGCGCGGCGACCATCGCGCGGATACGGCCCGCCTCGGCCCGTCCGCTGCGGTCACCGAAGACACGGCGTTCGAAGAAGGTGCGCTCGTGTCGTGAGCGGGCGACCGAACCGAGCGGCCACGCGGCGGACCGCAGGGCCCGGCGGGTGATACGCCGGGCCCGGGCGGAACGGCGCAGCCGCCGCTCGGCCTCCTCGGCGAGGAAGGAGATGTGGCGTTGCTTGATCTCCATGACCGGGGCGACCACGGACGCCATCGCGGGAGAGGCCTCGGCCAGCCGCCGGTAGGCCGCGCAGCTGATCCACTCGTCCACGAGTCCCGTCGTGACGTGTTCCGCGACGACGTCCGGACCCGTGATGTTGGCGATGAGGGAACGACGGATCGGGCCGCGGCGCTCACGGCGCTCCGCCAGTGCCCACCGTGCCGGACCCGTGCTCGGAGGGAGGTCGCGGGCGGCGGGGGAACTCTCCAGGATCGCGTCGAGGGCGTCGGCGATCCAGAACCGCTCGAACATCCAGGTGGTGAGGAAGGCGGTGACCCGCGCGTCCTTGTGCGTCGCCGTGACGAGCAGGTCCCGGACACGGTGCAGGGTCGCACCCTCGATGTCGCGCAGCGCCCGGACGAGGCGGACCGATTCCGCGTCGAGCGGCTCGTCGGAGAACGACGCGAGGTCGAGCGTCGCGCGGTGACTTCCGTGCGCCGTGCGGGCGAACTCACGCACGTCGAATCCGGTTGTCGAATCCCTGTCCCTCACTGTGCCGTACCTCCTCGATCACCTGGAATTCCCGCCGGGACCGGCCCTCCGTGAGCCGTCGCGATCCCTTGTTCCCGGTGACCGCGCTTCCGGGCAGCACCCGATGTGCTCCCCTTTGAAGACACCTCCCGGACCCTTCCTGTGACACGGTGTACTTCGCCGTTGCGGAGAACCGGCCGGCGCCGGGACCTCGTGATTGCCTTCGCACCATCTTCGACCAGCGGAAACGGTCTCCGGAAGGCCCGTTTCGACGTCGGCCGACAACACCCGGTGTCGCGTGTGTTTCCATGCCACCTACCGTTGTGCGCATGGGAATCGCACTGATCACCGGTGGGACGTCGGGCATCGGCGCCGCGTTCGCACGTGCGCTGGCGGACCGCGGCTGGGACCTGGTCCTGGTGGCGCGGGACAAGGACCGGCTGGGCCTGATGCGGGCCGAGCTCGAGGCCCGGGGCCGCTCCGTGGAGGTGCTGCCCGCCGACCTGTCCGACCGTGCCGACGTCGAGCGTGTCGCGGCGCGGCTGCAGGACCCGGCCCGTCCCGTCGGGATGCTCGTGAACAACGCCGGTTTCGGCGTGCACGCGCCGCTGACCTCGGCGGACACCGCCCCGCACGACCGGGCCCTCGAGGTCATGGCCCGTGCGGTGCTGGTGCTGTCCGGCGCCGCCGGGCGGGCCATGCGGGAGCGGGGAAGCGGCGCGATCGTCAACGTGTCGAGCACGGCCGGCTTCGTGACGATGGGAAGCTATTCGGCCGTGAAGGCCTTCGTGACCTCGCTCACCGAAGGGCTGGCGAACGAGCTGCACGGCACGGGCGTGACCGTGACGGCCCTGTGTCCGGGGTGGGTTCGCACCGAATTCCACGAACGCGCCGGAATCCGGTCGTCGAGCATTCCGGAGTTCCTCTGGCTCGACGCCGACCGCCTGGTCGAGACGTCGCTGCGGGACGTCCGCCGCGGTCGCGTGATCTCCATGCCGAGTTTCCGCTACCGGCTGCTGATCTGGTTTACGCGCCACCTTCCGCGCCGCACGGTCCGGTGGATCTCGCGCCGGATATCGTCCAGCCGCAGCGGAACTCCCGCTCACTGACGGGGCTTTGCCGCGGGGCTCCCCCGGCGGCCGACGGCATTACGGAATGGCCCTCGTCGCGAGGCCCCTGGTTGTCGCGGGTCCCGACCCACGGGAAGGAAGCGGTGTCACGGGGGGAGGCATCGCCTTGTCTCCTCTCGTGCAGGCCAACCCAACCGGCTTCGGCGAAGCACCCGTGGCACGGAGCCCGGCCGCCGAGGCCCGAGGACTTCCGAGGGGATCGCACCATGAAGATCGTCGTCATCGGCGGAACCGGGCTCATCGGCGCGCAAGTGGTCGCCAGGCTCAAGGAACACGGTCACGAGGCGGTCCCCGCCGCACCGAGGACGGGGGTCAACACACTGACGGGCAAGGGACTCGAGCAGGCGTTCACGGGTGCGTCGGTCGTGGTCGACGTGTCCAACTCCCCCTCCTTCGAGGAGAAGGTCGCCACGACGTTCTTCCGCATCTCTACCACCAACCAGCTGAAGGCCGAGGTGACGGCGGGCGTCACGCACCACGTCGCCCTCTCCGTGGTCGGCACGGAGCGCCTCCAGGACAGCGGGTACTTCCGCGCCAAACTGCTCCAGGAGGAGCTGATCAGGGATTCCGGGGTTCCCTACTCCATCGTCCATGCCACCCAGTTCTTCGAGTTCGTCAAGGGGATCGCCGACGACGCGACCGACGGCGACACCGTACGTCTGGCGCCCGTGCGGATCCGGCCCGTCTGTTCCACCGACGTGGCCGCCGTGCTGGCCCGCACCGCGACCTCGGCCCCGCTCAACGGCACGGTCGAGATCGCCGGCCCCGACGAGTTCCGGCTGGACGAACTCGTCCGCGAGGGGCTCGCGGCCGGGAGCGACCACCGGACGGTCGTCACGGATCCCGGTGCCCGCTACTTCGGAGTGGAGCTGGAGGAGGACACGCTCCTCCCGGGCCGGGACGCGCACATCACCGGGACCCGGTTCGCCGACTGGATCGCACCCCGGCGATGAGGCCCCGGGTGGGTGGCTGTGCCGGGCGTGCGGCCACCCTCCCGTCCACCGCGGGCACGTGAACCGGCCTCCCCGGCGGACCCGACGCCGCATCCCATCGTCCTACAACTTTCCGGAGAAGTTGTCACAGCATCTCTGGCTCTCAGGTCAAGCTGTCAACCGCGGGAGGGAGGGAGCTCCATGGATCATGCACGTGAGACGGTGCCGATCGGCGAACTGGTCGACGAGCGGCGGCATCTGCTGGACGTCGCCTACCGGATGCTGGGCAGCGGCAGTCAGGCGGAGAGCGTCGTCGACGAGACCTACCGTCGCTGGTACGGCTTGTCCGACGCGGTACGGATCGACATCCGGGCACCCCGTTCCTGGCTGACGAAGGTCGCCTGGGAGATCTGCCTGGCCCGGCCCGCCGATCCCGACGCGCGCCGGGCGAACGTTCCGGCGCTCCCCGGCACCGGCACGGACGCCGCGGACATGGCGGGCCACACCCCGGCGGCACTCGTGGCGCTCGCGCTCCAGCGGTCACGTGCCGGCACGCCGGCGGAGCACGACACGATCGCGCATGCGGTCCGGCAGGCCTGTGCGGCGGATGACGCGGCACGCCTGGCGTCCCTGCTCGCCCCCGACGCCACGGCGTTCTTCGACGGCGGCGGCAAGGTCCGCGCTCTGGTGCGGCCGGCGTACGGCGCCGAGCACGTCGCCCGCAGCCTGCTGACCCTGCTGGCACCGCGCCCTCGCACGGTGCTCACCACCCAGGCTGTCAACGGACGCAGCGGTCTGGTCGCACGCTACGACCACCAGGTGGCCGCGGTCATCAGTCTCGGCATCGCCGACGACCACGTGACGCACGTCTGGTGCGTACTCAATCCCGACAAACTACGCGCATGGAACCGGCCCGGGGGTTCGAGCCGGCAACGCCACCGCCGGGTCCACGTCGACTGACATCGACGGACGTACGCCTATCAGGGCGTCCAAATACCGCGAATCCAAGGAAAGGTACATGTCCGGCCGTCCTGTCACAGGCCCGGGTCTTCGTTGGTCTATCACATGGATGCGATGGGGGCAGGCCGTGACTTCCGGTGACTGCCGAATCCGACGCAACTCAACGAGCCCTGCGATACGCAACCGCGACGGCGCTTCGACGGTATTCCGGCGACATGCGGTGAAGCAGGCTCCCGAAGCTGCGTGTGACGAACGGTAGGCACCTGGTCGCGTGGCCGGACTGCGCGACGGGAGGAACGGAGACAGCAGAACCATGTGTTTTGAGACGTCCCCCCAGACGAATACCCTTGATCAGGCCGTTTCGGTTTTCGTGGAATTGCAGCCACGTCTCTTCGGTATCGCGTACCGCATGCTGGGCAGTGCCGTCGAGGCGGAGGACGTCGTCCAGGAAGTGTGGATGCGCTGGCAGAAGACCGACCGCTCGGCGGTGAACAATCCGTCGGCCTTCCTGACCACCGTCACGACCCGTCTCGCCATCAACGTCGGACAGTCCGCACGGGTACGCCGCGAGACCTACATCGGGCCGTGGCTGCCCGAACCCATCGACACCAGTGCCGACCCGTACGTGGGCGCGGAGCGCGCGGAAGCGCTGGAACTCGCACTGCTGCTGGTGCTCGAGAGACTGACCCCGGCGGAGCGCGCGACGTACGTGCTCCGTGAGGCCTTCCATTACGAATACGCCGAGATAGCGGAGATACTCCAGCTTTCCGTGGTCAATGTACGGAAGATCATCAGCCGGGCGCGGAAACACCTGGAAGCCGAGCAGAGGGAGACCGTCGACACCGCGGAACATCGGCGTCTTCTCGAGGCTTTCGTCTCGGCGGCGCAAACCGGCGATCTCGCCACGCTGCAGACGCTGCTCGCACCGGATGTCGTCAGCCTTTCCGACGGGAACGGAATTCGCGGTGCCGCCCGCGTCCCCGTCGTCGGCCCCGAGCGGGTGACGAACCTGGTCACCGCCAACCCGGGATTCTGGAGCGGCGACGACATGCGGTTCCTCGAGGCCAACGGGCTTTCCGGAGCGATGACGTTCAGGAACGGCAAACCCCTGACGTTCCTGAACCTGGCCGTGTCGCCGGAGGGCATCCACCAGTTGATGTGGGTCTGGAGTCCGGACAAGATCGCCGCTTTCCTCGGCTCGCGGTCCCGCGCCACCGCCGTTCCCCGTTACCTGAGGAACGCCGCCCGTTCCGGTGCCGACGGCGACGCGCCGGCCGGCCGCGGCACCGGGTGAGGGACGCGGGCCTGGATCCGCGCCCGTAGCGCAGACCGACTGCCACACGAACGAGGAGACGCACGATGGACTGGCGGCAGAGTTCCCGGTGCCGGTACGAGGACCCGGAGGTGTTCTTCCCGGTGGGGACCGGCTCCCTGGCGCACGGGCAGATCGACCAGGCCAAGGCGGTGTGCCGGCGCTGCCCCGTGGTGGAGAAGTGCCTGCAGTGGGCCCTGGACGCCGGCCAAGTGGAAGGCGTCTGGGGCGGTACGACGGAGCGCGAACGGCGGGCGATGGTGTCGCGGGAGACCCGGCGGCGGACGTCGGCCCGCCTCCGCCGGACCGGCCTCGGCCGGGCGGCGCGGTGAGGCCCCACCCGGTCCGGGCACCGGCGGTCGTCCGCGGTGCCCGGGCGGGCCGGGGAGGGAGAGGGCGGTGGAGGGGCCGGGCGGGGTCAGCGGATGGGCATGCCCGACAGGGTGCGGGCGATGACGAGCCGCTGGATCTCGCTGGTGCCCTCGAAGATGGTGTAGATGGCGGCGTCCCGGTGCATGCGTTCCACCGGGTACTCACGGGTGAAGCCGTTGCCGCCGAGGATCTGGATGGCCTGGGCGGTGACCTTCTTCGCCGTCTCGCTCGCGTACAGCTTGGACATCGATCCCTCGGCCGAGCCGAAGGGCTTGCCCGAGACCGCCATCCAGGAGGCGCGCCAGACCAGCAGACGGGCCGCGTCGACCTGGGTGCGCATGTCGGCCAACTGGAAGGCGACGCCCTGGTTGTCGATGATGGGGCGGCCGAACTGGGTGCGGGTCATGGCGTAGTCGAGGGCGAACTCGTACGCGGCCCTGGCCGTGCCCACCGCCATCGCCCCGACGGCGGGGCGGGAGGCCTCGAAGGTGGCCATGGCGGCGTTCTTCACCCGCTCGCCGCCCCGGGCCCGTTCGCGGGCGCGCGCGAGGCGCTCGTCGAGCTTCTCCTTGCCGCCGAGCAGGCAGTCGCCCGGGACGCGGACGTCGTCGAGGACGACCTCGGCGGTGTGCGAGGCGCGGATGCCGTGCTTCTTGAACTTCTGCCCCTGGGACAGCCCGGGGGTGTTCGGCGGCACGATGAAGGAGGCGTGGCCCTTGGAGCCGAGTTCCGGGTCGACGACGGCGACGACGACGTGGACGTTGGCTATGCCGCCGTTGGTCGCCCAGGTCTTGGTGCCGTTGAGGACCCACTCGTCCTTGGCGCCGTCGTACACGGCGGTGGTGCGCATCGAGCCGACGTCGGAGCCGGCGTCGGGCTCGGAGGAGCAGAAGGCGGCCACCTTCACGTCGTTGACGTCGCCGTACATCTGCGGGATCCAGGTGCCGATCTGCTCGTCGGTGCCGTTGGCCAGCACGCCGACGGCGGCCAGCCCGGTGCCGACGATGGACAAGCCGATTCCGGCGTCGCCCCAGAAGAGTTCCTCCATGGCGATCGGGATGCCGAGGCCGGTGGGGTCGAAGTACTGCTGGGCGTAGAAGTCGAGCGAGTAGAGTCCGATCTTGGCGGCCTCCTGGATCACCGGCCAGGGGGTCTCCTCGCGCTCGTCCCACTCCGCCGCGGCCGGGCGCATGACGTCGGCGGCGAAGCCGTGGATCCAGTCACGCACCGATTTCTGGTCGTCGCCGAGCTCGAGCGAGAAGTCGCCCATCGTCCCCTCCACGTGCTTGTTACTTCCGGTAACCGCCAGTGTGTTACCGGTCGGTAAGGGATGTCAACCGGACCGGGGGTGTTACGTTGCGCAGGCGCGGGGAAATTCGAACGGGCGGGGAGGCTCGTGTGGACACCAGCCAGCGGACGGAGCAGCGGACGACATCCGCGGCGGAGGAGCGACGCAAGGAACTCCTCGAGGCCGCGGAACGCGTCGTGCTGCGGGACGGCCCCGAGGCGTCCATGAACGCCATCGCCGCCGAGGCGGGCATCACCAAGCCCATCCTGTACCGCCACTTCGGCGACAAGAGCGGTCTTTACCGAGCCCTGGCCAAACGGCACACCGACGCCCTGCTCGCCAACCTGCGCGCCGCGCTCGACGCGCCCAACGAGCGCCGCGACCGCGTGGAGGCCACGCTCGACGCCTACCTCGCGGCCATCGAGGCCCGGCCGCAGGTCTACCGCTTCCTGATGCACCCCGCCGAGCACGCCCCGGACGCCGACCGCGGTTTCGACATCGGCCGCCACTCCGCCCCCGTGCTGCGCCGGATGGGCGAGGAACTGGCCGACGTCATCGCCGAGCGGCTCGACCTCGGCCCGGAGGGCCAGGTGGCGGCCAGGGTGTGGGGGCACGGCATCGTCGGGATGATGCACGCGGCCGGGGACTGGTGGCTGGGCGAGCGCCCCGTCGCCCGTGACGCCCTCGTCCGGCACCTCGCCGACCTGCTGTGGGGCCGCCTCGCCGCCGTCGGCGACCGCCCGGGCGCGCCGCGCCTTTAGGACGCGCCTTCAGGACGTGTCAGTCCCCCTGGGAAGCGCCCGTGCCGGGCGCCCAGGGGGCACGGCGGACGGCGCGCAGCGCGCGGCGACGGCGCAGGCCGGTGAGCCGGTCGACGAACAGGCCGCCGCCCAGGTGGTCGCACTCGTGCTGGAGGCAGCGGGCGAAGAACCCGGTGCCCTCGACGCGCACCGGCCGGCCGTCCCCGTCGACGCCCTCGACGACGGTCTCGTCGTACCGGGCGGTGCCCGCGTGGACGCCCGGCAGCGACAGGCAGCCCTCCTCACCGGTGACCACGACCCCGTCGTTGTGGACGACGCGGGGGTTGACGATGTACCCGAGGTGCCGGACGTCCTCGTCGTCCGGGCAGTCGAAGACGAACACCCGCAGCTGTACGCCGATCTGGTTCGCGGCCAGCCCCACCCCGTCGTGCGCGTACATCGTGGCGAACAAGTCCTCTACGAGGGAGGCGAGTTCGGCATCGAAGACGGTCACGTCACGGCAGGGTTCCCGGAGCCCGGGATCACCCAGCAGCCGCATCGGGCGGACGGTCCCGGAGCTGCCGGGGATGGGGGCGTGTCGCATGCCGGTCAGCGTACGGGGGCGGCTCGTTTCAGCGCCGGTGGGGGAAGTGGATAGGCTGATCGGCGACCGATGCCTTCCGGCCGGTGCAACGGCCCGGGGCGCGCGCCCGCCGGCCGACGGCCGGGGAGCGAGCGGGGCCGGACGCGAGGAGGATGTGGAGACGATGGCAGGCAACGCAGAGCCACTGTCGCCGCGGGCGAAGCTGGCCGTGACGGCGGGCAAGGCCGCGGCGGCGGTGTCGCGGGCGGCGGGACGCGGCAGCGGATCGGTGATCGGCGGCCGGGTGGCGCTGAAACTCGACCCTGATCTGCTGGCCCGGCTGGCGACCCATCTCGACGTCGTGCTCGTTTCGGCCACCAACGGCAAGACCACCACGACGCGGCTGCTCGCCGAGGCGCTGCGCGCCAACGGCGAGGTCGTCTCCAACGCCCTGGGCGCCAACATGCCGGCCGGCATCACCTCGGCGCTCGCCGGCGGGTCCGAGGCCCGCTACGGGGTGATCGAGGTCGACGAGAAGTACCTGGCCGGCGTGGCCCGGGACGTCAAGCCCAAGGCCATCGCCCTGCTCAACCTCTCGCGCGACCAGCTGGACCGCGCCGCCGAGACCCGCATGCTCGCCGAGAAGTGGCGCGAGGGCCTGGCCGGTTCCGACGCCGTCGTCATCGCCAACGCCGACGACCCGCTGATCACCTGGGCCGCCTCCTCCTGCCCGACCGTGGTGTGGGTCGCGGCCGGTCAGGAGTGGAAGGACGACGCCTGGTCCTGCCCCTCGTGCGGCGGTGTCCTGCAGCGGCCCGCCGAGGACTGGTTCTGCGGCGAGTGCGGTTTCCGCCGCCCGACGCCGACCTGGGCGCTCTCCGGCGACCACGTGATCGACCCGTACGGGTCCGCGTGGCCGATCCAGCTGCAGCTGCCCGGCCGGGCCAACAAGTCCAACGCCGCCGTGTCCGCCGCCGCGGCGGCCGCCTTCGGGGTCGACCCCAAGGTCGCCCTGGAGCGGATGTACAAGGTGCAGGCCGTGGCCGGCCGCTACGACGTGGTGCAGTTCCAGGGCCGTGACGTACGGTTGCTGCTGGCGAAGAACCCGGCCGGCTGGCTGGAGACCTTCTCCCTGATCGACGGGCCGCCCACCCCGGTGATCCTCTCCGTCAACGCCCGGTCCGCGGACGGCACGGACACCTCGTGGCTCTGGGACGTGGACTACACGCGCCTGGCGGGGCACCCGATCCGGGTCGTCGGCGACCGCAAGCTGGACCTCGCGGTCCGCCTGGAGGTGGCGGGGCTGCAGTTCGAGGTGTGCCGGGACTTCGACGAGGCGGTCGGCACCTCGCCGGCCGGCCGGATCGAGGCCATCGCCAACTACACCGCCTTCCAGGACCTCCGCCGCCGCGTCGGCAACTGACCGAAGACCCGTTTCGACAGGAGAACACGCTGTGAGCGACTCCAGCCTGCGTCTGGTGTGGGTCTACCCCGACCTGCTGAGCACCTACGGTGACCAGGGCAACGTCCTGGTCACCGAGCGCCGGGCCCGCCAGCGGCGGGTGCCGGTCACCCGGATCGACGTGCGGTCCGACCAGCCGATCCCGACCTCGGGCGACATCTACCTGATCGGCGGCGGCGAGGACCGCCCGCAGCGGCTGGCCGCCGAGCGGCTGCGCCGCGACGGCGGGCTGAACCGCGCGGTCGACAACGGCGCGATCGTCTTCTCGGTGTGCGCCGGCTACCAGATCATCGGCAACGAGTTCGTCAACGACCTCGGCCGCCCCGAGCCGGGCCTGGGCCTGCTGGACGTGGTCAGCGTCCGCGGCGAGGGCGCGCGCTGCGTCGGCGACGTGCTGGCCGACATCGACCCCGAGCTCGGCCTGCCCCCGCTGACCGGCTTCGAGAACCACCAGGGCGTCACCCACGTCGGCAAGGCGGCCCGCCCGCTGGCCCGGACCCGCTTCGGCAACGGCAACGGCACCGGCGACGGGACCGAGGGCGCGTACAACGAGACCGTCTTCGGCACCTACATGCACGGCCCCGTCATGGCCCGCAACCCGCAGATCGCGGACATGCTGATCAAGCTCGCGATGGACGTCAGGGCGCTGCCGCCGGTCGACGACCAGTGGTACGAGGCGCTGCGCGCGGAACGCATCGCGGCGGCGACCCAGCCCGCCTGAGGCCCGCAGCGTCGCGGGCCGGACCGGGGGACGACGGGGCCGGGGCCGGGTGGTGTCCGCACTGCGGGCGGCGTTTCCGCCCCCCGCGCCCGGCTCGATAACGTAGGCACCAGCGGTGCGCGTAGCCGCGGGTCCATCCGGACGACGAGGTCCGGCGCCCGGATCGATCATTCAGGAGTAACCAGCAAATGCGTATTGGTGTGCTGACGAGCGGCGGCGACTGCCCCGGGCTCAACGCCGTCATCCGGTCGGTCGTGCACCGCGCGGTCGTCGACCACGGGGACGAGGTCATAGGCTTCCACGACGGGTGGAAGGGTCTCCTCGAGTGCGACTACCGCAAGCTCGACCTGGACGCGGTCGGCGGCATCCTGGCCCGCGGCGGCACCATCCTCGGCTCCTCCCGGGTGCGCCCCGAGCACCTGCGGGACGGCGTCGAGCGGGCCAAGGGCCACGTCGCCGACCTCGGTCTCGACGCGATCATCCCGATCGGCGGCGAGGGCACCCTCAAGGCCGCCCGGCTGCTGTCCGACAACGGCCTGCCGATCGTGGGCGTGCCCAAGACGATCGACAACGACATCGCCTCCACCGACGTCACCTTCGGCTTCGACACCGCCGTCACGGTGGCCACCGAGGCACTGGACCGCCTGAAGACCACCGCCGAGTCGCACCAGCGCGTGCTCATCGTCGAGGTCATGGGCCGGCACACCGGCTGGATCGCCCTGCACTCCGGCATGGCGGCCGGCGCGCACGCGATCGTCGTCCCGGAGCGCCCCTTCGACATCGGCGAGCTGACCAAGATGGTCGGCGAGCGCTTCTCGGCGGGCAAGAAGTTCGCGATCGTCGTGGTCTCCGAGGGCGCGAAGCCGCGCGAGGGCACGATGGACTTCGAGTCGGGCGTCAAGGACGTCTACGGCCACGAGCGCTTCACCGGCATCGCCACCCGGCTCTCGATCGAGCTGGAGGAGCGGCTGGGCAAGGAGGCCCGCCCGGTCATCCTCGGCCACGTGCAGCGCGGCGGCACGCCCACCGCCTACGACCGGGTGCTGGCCACCCGCTTCGGCTGGCACGCCGTCGAGGCCGCGCACAACGGCGACTTCGGCATGATGACGGCGCTGCGCGGCACCGACATCACGCTGGTCCCGCTGTCCGAGGCCGTCGAGCACCTCAAGACCGTCCCGGCCGAGCGCTACGTCGAGGCCGAGTGCGTGCTGTGACGCGCTGATCACGTTCCTGGAACCGCCCCCGGTCGCGAGCGCGGCCGGGGGCGGTTCTAGTCTGGTGCGGGCGCACCCGCCCCAACCGGCACATTGCCGACGGCGGGGTGCGTGCGGCAGGCGCGACAGGAGAGTGACGGATGGACCACGGCGGACACGGGATGACGACGGAGCTCCCGCCGTTCACCCTCGGCCGCGGGCTCGAGTTCAGCGGGGATCCGGTCTTCCTGGCCGGCTGCGTGCTCGCGCTCGTGCTCTACGGCTTGGGGGTCGTACGGCTGTGGCGGCGCGGTGACCGCTGGCCGGCCGGCCGGGTCGTCGCCTTCGTCGCCGGGGTCCTCTCCATCGCCCTGGTGATGTGCACCGCGCTGAACGACTACGGCATGGCCATGTTCAGCGTCCACATGGTGCAGCACATGGTCGTCAGCATGGTCTCGCCCATCCTCCTGCTGCTGGGCGCCCCGGTGACGCTGACGCTGCGGGCGCTGCCGACGGCGGGACGCGGCCGCAGGGGCCCGCGTGAGCTGCTGGTGGCGCTGCTGCACAGCCGCTACCTGCGGGTGATCACGCATCCGGCGTTCACCATCCCGCTCTTCATCGCCAGCCTGTACGGGCTCTACTTCACCCCGCTGTTCGACACCCTCATGGGCAGCCGCCTCGGGCACATCGCGATGATGGCCCACTTCCTCGCCGTGGGCCTGGTCTTCTTCTGGCCGATCATGGGCGTGGACCCGGGACCGAACCGGCCGAGCCATGTGATGCGGATCCTGGAGCTGTTCGCCGGGATGCCGTTCCACGCCTTCTTCGGCATCGCCCTGATGATGGCGAGCGAGCCGATGATCGGCGCCTTCCAGCACCCGCCCGCTTCGCTGGGGATCGACGCGCTGGACGACCAGACCGCGGCCGGCGGCATCGCGTGGGCGTTCAGCGAGATCCCGTCGGTGATCGTCCTGGTGGCGCTGCTGATCCAGTGGTACACCTCCGACCAGCGCCAGGCCCGCCGCAAGGACCGCGCCGCGGACCGCGACGGCGACGCGGAACTGGCAGCCTACAACGCGTACTTGGCATCCTTGGAGGCACGGGGTCGCGGCTGACGGGGCCGCCCGCCGCGAAGGGAGGCCCGTGATGGGCGACCAGGTACGGATATCGGGCGACGCGCTGCAGTTGCCGGGCGGCGTCACGGTGCGCTTCATGCGCACGCTGCGGCTGCCGGAGACGGGGACGCACCCGCTCCCACCCGGGCTCGGCACCTTCCCGCTGCGCCGGGTCTCGGACCACCCCGGCACCGCGCCCCGGGAGTGGCTGGCGCGGGGCGGCGTGATGCTCCCCGTCTACCAGCGCGAGGCCATGTGGCTCAGCTTCTCGGCCTCCGCGCCGGCCGCGCTCCAGGTGGGCGTCGGCAAGGTGTGCGCGGTGTCGGGGCGGCCGTGGAGCGACCGGCTGTCGCAGGACCCGCAGAACTACGTCGTATTGCCACGACAGCCGTGGCTGGACGGCATCAACTCCGGCTCCGGGACGATCCGGCAGTTCGTGGCCGTGCCGCTGGGCCTGGGCGCGACCGTCGAGGGCCAGGTCAGCGGCGAGGAGGTCTGGGGCGGGGTGCAGTTGCAGGTGACCGAACTCGGCGAGGAGCAACTCGCGGCGTGGCGGGCGGAGCAGCGGCGCCGGGAGAGCACCCGTCGCGCGGCCTTCGGCGGCTACGGCGGTGCGCCGGGCGCCATGCCGATGGCCGCCCCGGCGGCCGCCCCGCCGCCGGCCCCGGGGAGCGCGCCGCGTCCGGGCGGAGGGGGCGGGGGCGCCAAGCGCTCCCCCGTCTCCATGGGGCTGGGCGCGGGCGGCCGGATGCGGCAGGAGGTCTACCGCGACGACCGCAAGCCCTCCGACTGGCGTGCGGAGCCCTCGGGCCGGGTCTTCGTCCACCTCACGACGGTGCCGGAATGGCGCCGCATCACCGGCGAGCCGGCGCCCCCCTCCCCGGTGAACCGCGCCGCGTACACCGCCGCCGGGCTGCCCTGGTTCGACTACTACGACGCCGACGCCGAGGACCTGGCGGCGCCCGGCACGCTCACCCAGGTGAAGCCGGTCGGTGACTGGCTCGGCGAGGACGAGTCGCCGTGGGTGGCACCGCATCCGGGTCAGCTGAAGCAATTGGGCGACGAGGGACAGGTCACCGACGGCGACTGGTAGCGCACGGCGGGCGGCGGCGGGACCATGGAGTCCGGGCCGCCGCCCCGCGGCCCCCGGGGAGGAGTCCGTCCATGCCCACACCTGCGAAGGCGATGATCACGTGCACGGTGGCGTGTCTGGTCGCCGTGACCGCCTACACGGTCGCACTCGGCCCCAACGGCTGGGTGTGGTTCGCCTGGGTCGTCCTGATGCTGGCCACGATCGGGGTGTTCGCGATCCGGACGCCCCGGTAGGCGCGCTGCGCGGCGCCCGAGGAGGGGCTGCCGCCGCCCGCGCCCGGCTCGACGTCGACGTGCTGCGGTCGGCCGGGCGGACGGCGAGACGCTCGAAGTCCGACTGCCCGCGATCCCGGGCCCGTCACGCGGGCACCTGGTACGCGTCATTACGGTCGGTGCGGCGGACGCGCTCGCCGTAGAGGCGACCCGCCAGTTGTGCGCGCCGACAGGACGGCAGGGCCGGTGCTGCCGCCTGTCGGACGGGTACCCGAAGCCGGGGCTTCTCGTCGCGAACCACGGCGCCACGGGGCTCGGTGCGCGGCCGACGCACGTCGCAGGCCTTCGCGCACAGGGCTCAGCCGGTAGCCCGGACCCGGGACCTCACCTCTCGGGAGCCGTGCGGCGCCGCGCAGACCCCGACCGGCCCCCGCGGGCCCGAGCGGGACCGTGCGGAGCCGACGCCCGGCGAGACGACGCCCGCCCCTCCGGGCGAACGCGAGCCGGCCCGGGACCCCCGGCACACCGCAGCCGTGCACGCACGGGGGAATTCGAGCCCACGCCCGGCGGGACGCGGCTCGGCCCAGGGCCCACGGCACACCGCAGCCCTCGCACACAGGGCTCGACCGGTAGCCCGGCCCGACCCCGGGCCTCACCACTCGGGAACCGTGCGGCCCCCCGCCGCCCCCGACCGGCCCCCGCAAGAACCCGAGCCCACGCCCGGCGGGACGGGGTTCGGGGGCCGGGCGGGGCCGGCCGCGTCTCAGGGGCGGGGCGCGGCGGCGTGCGCGTCGCGGGCGGCGATCGTCCCGAGGCGGCGCAGGTCGCCCGTGAGGTCACCGCTGCGGTCGAGGTGGGCGGGGACCAGCCTGCCCACGAGCCACCGGAACCAGCGGGGCGTGCTCCGCATGCGGTAGGTCTGCACCACCCGTGTCCCCGCGCCGGCCGGCTCCAGTTCGATGGTCCAGTCGGTGCTGTCGGGGAACAGCGGTGAGGGGATCGTGCGCCAGGTGATCAGGCGTGGGGCCTCGAACGCCACCACCTCGCAGACCCGGCTCCAGCGCATCAGCCCCGACCGGTTGTACCCGCGAAAGCGGACGCCCGTCGCCACCGTGGTCGCCCCCCGCAGCCGGCTGACCCGGTGGCACTCGTGGCTCCACTCGCTGTTCCGGGTGACGTCCGCGACGACGCGCCACACCGCCTCGGCCGGCGCGTCGACGACCACCTCGCTGCGACACGTCCGGGCGACGCCACGCTCCGCCCGGTCGCTCCCGCCGTCACCGTTGCCGCTCTCGTCGTGCCTCATGCTTCTCCCCCTCGGTGCCGTGCCCCGTCGTCCGTGTCGAGCAGCCGGTCGATGACGCCGGCCGCCCACTGTTCGTACTGCTGCGGCGTCCAGCCGGAGAGCCCGGTCAGCAGCTGGTAGACCTCGACGCCGAGGACCGCCCACACCCCGTCCAGCTCCTGCGGGGTCACCGCGCGACCCGTGACGAGGGTCATGCCCTGCTCGATGCTGATGCGGCGGCGCCGCTGGTTGTCCCGCAGCTTCTCGGCCAGGTCGCCGTTCGAGGCGGCGGCCTCGCGCAGCGCGAGGTGAACGCCGGCGGTGCGCCGGTGGATCGCGGTGACCAGTCGCGCGGCGGCGGCGATCCGCTCCTGCCGTGTCCCGGCCGCGAGCCCGGCGAACTCCGGGCGTTCGGCGAGTGTTTCGGGGCGCGCGTCCCCGACGACGGCGACGTCGAGCGCGGCCATCAGCAGTTCGCCCTTGGACCGGAAGCCCGCGTACACCGTCTCGACCGACACCCCGGCTTCGCGGGCGACGTCGCGCATCCCGGTGGCCGCCCAGCCGCGCTCGCCGAACAGCCGGACGGCCGCGGCCAGCACGACGGCCCGCGTCTCCCCGGCCTGTTGCTCCCGTCGCGGCGAACGGTAGGTGCGCCGCGCCCGGGGTGCCTCCTCCGTCATGAGCGCGCCGTCCCGTTCGCCGCGGCACCCCGCGGGCGCCACCATTCCGCGCGCCGGCGCCGGTAGGCGCGGGCGAAGCCGTACAGCAGGATGAAGCGCGGGACCGGGGGCACCAGGCGGACCACGATCCGGTGCCCTTCGGGGTCGATGTCGTCGAGCAGCCAGTGCCCCTCGATGCCGAGTTGCGTGAACGACTTGGACTTGACGTTGTACCGCTGGTCCCAGGCGTGCCAGTCGTCCTGGGTGAGGGCGGCCGAGACGACCGGCATGGCCTCCGCGACCTCACGCTCCAGGTGCGGAACGAGGACGGCCGTCAACGAGTCCAGCGCGGCGAGGAGTCTGACGCGCGCCTCCTCCGAGGCCGTCTCCGCGTACCGCCGCGCCGCGTCCGTCACGGTCACGGCCGCCGGGGTGATCCGGCGGTGGTCGGCGTCCAGGGACTCCAGCAGCGGCCCGGCGGCCGGGTCGCGTTCGAGCACCAGCGGCCACAGGCCGTCGTCCTCACCGGTGTGGTGCGCGTGCAGGAACTCCATCAGCCACACGACGTGCCGCCCGAGCGCGCTCCCCTGCCGCAGCCCCGGATACGGCGCGGAGGCCAGCACCGTCCGCGTGCGCTCCAGGTCGCGGCGCAGCGCGCCGTGCACGATCCCCATCATCCGCGTGTCCGCGGGAGCGGAACCCGTCGTCCCCATCTCACCCTCCCCATCGCCTTCCTGCTCGGAGACTAGGACCGGGGATGTTTTCATTACAAGGTCGTTCCGGTGAATTCTGGGACCGTGGGCACCACCACCCCTCACACCCCTGTCCCTCGTCCGCCTCCCGCCACGGAGGCGACCACCTTGGCGACGACGGCCGTCACGACGAGGCTCCCGGCGAGGACCATGCCGACGCCGACCACGAAGAGGCCGCTGGAGTCGTCGGACCAGTCGACGAAGGCGGCGACGGTCAGGCCGAGCGTGGTGCCGAGCACGGCGGCCGTGACGAGGCCGCGGGACGCGGCCCAGCACACGGGTACCAGGAGGGTCAGAACCAGCCCTGCGACCTGCCAGGCCTCGTAGGGACCGGTCACGGTCCCGTCGGGCCGCACGTCACGGTGCCGGTCCCAGCCCAGCCAGGCGGCCCAGTCGGCGGACGCGGCGACCGCCAGGAGGAGGAACGGCAACAACCGGGAAGCGGGATTCGCTGTCGATGGGCGCATGGGCCGAGCGTCCCGCCTCGCCCGCGCGCCGAACAGAGCGCGCGTACTCAGCTCCGCCCGAGTACCTGTCCCGAAGTGGCGACCGTCGGGGGGCCGGCCTCAGGCCGCCGCGGCGTGGCGCGCGAGACCGGAGACGAGGAGGTCGAGGCCGAACTCGAAGCGCTCGTCGCCCTCGTCGCGCATCAGGGCGTCGACCATGCCCGTGATGTGGGGGAAGCGCTCGGGGGGCAGTGAGCCGAAGTACTCGCGGATGCGGGCGATCTGCTCGTCGAGGGTGACGCCCGTCCCGCCCGGGCCCTGGTTGCGCAGGCTCTCCTCGACCGCGGTGGCGGTGACGAAGAGCGCGAGGGCGTCCACGCCGTAGGCGCAGACCTGGTCGGAGAGGCCGCCGGCCTTGAGGATCGCGAGCATGGCCTCGGCGTTGAGGAGGGCGTTGGGCCCGAAGGGGATGCCCTGGCCGATCGCGGCGCGGGCCAGGTCCCGGTGGGCGACGAGGACGCGGCGGCCCTGGCGGGCCATCTCCTTGATCTGCTCCTGCCACCGCGCCGGATCGGGCTCGGGGCGGACCACGTCGGCCTGGATGCGGTCGAGGAGCAGTTCGAGCAGCTCCTCCTTGTTGGCCACGTGCGCGTAGAGCGAGGCGGCGCCGGTGTCCAGTTCCTGGGCGACCCTGCGCATGCTCAGGGCGTCCAGGCCCTCGGTGCCGACGACGTGGAGGGCCGCCGTGACGATCGCCTCGCGGCTGAGGCTGCGGCGGGGGGCCTTCCTGCGCTCGGCGCGCCAGGGCGGGACGGGGACCGATGTCACGTGCTGCGTACCTCCGGGAGCGGACCACGGACAGCGTACTTGACACGAACGCCGTTCGTTATCTAGAACACTGTTCGTTCGGAACGAACGGCGTTCGTTCGCCACGCCCCGGTCCCGTGGAGGCCCCCATGAGCACCCAGTCCCTCTCCCCGCCCGCTCCCCCGGCCACGGGCCATCCCCTGCGCAGGCTCGGGCTGGCCGTCATCCTCGCCGTCGAGATCATGGACCTGCTCGACGCGACGATCGTCGGCGTCGCCTCGCCCTCGATCCGCGCAGACTTCGGCGGCAGCTCCACGCAGATCCAGTGGATCACCGCCGCCTACACGCTGGCCTTCTCCGTGCTGATGATCACCGGGGCGCGGCTCGGCGACATCGTCGGCCGCCGGCGGATGTTCCTCACCGGGCTCGCCGGGTTCACCGTGTGCTCCGCGCTGTGCGCGGCCGCGGGCTCCGCGGGGACGCTGATCGGCGGACGGGCCGCACAGGGGCTGTTCGCCGCGATGATGGTGCCGCAGGGCCTCGGCATCCTGCGCCAGATGTTCCCGCCGAAGGAGCAGGGGGCGGCCTTCGGCGCGTTCGGGCCGGTCATGGGGCTCGCCGCGGTCGCCGGGCCGGTGCTCGGCGGCTTCCTCACCGACGCGGACCTGTTCGGCTCCGGCTGGCGTTCGGTGTTCCTGATCAACGTCCCGATCGGCGTCGTCGCCTTCGCCGTCGCGCTGCGCATCCTGCCCGAGGGCCGCTCGCCGCACGCGGCACGGCTGGACCTGCCGGGTTCCGCGCTGGTCAGCCTCGGGGTGCTCATGCTGGTCTACCCGCTGGTGCAGGGCCGCGACCTGGGCTGGCCGCTGTGGACGTACCTGTCGATGGCGGGCGCGGTCCCGGTGCTCGCCCTCTTCGCCCGGTACCAGCGGAGGCTGGTGGCGCGGGGCGGTTCCCCGCTCGTGGAACCCGGGCTCTTCCGCCACCGCGGCTTCTCCGCCGCGCTCCTGGTCGGCGTCGTCTTCTTCGCGGCGGTCAGCGGGCTGATGCTGGTGCTCACCCTGCACCTTCAGGTCGGGCTCGGCTACAGCGCCCTGCACGCGGGCGCCTCGATGATCCCCTGGTCCGCCGGCACGGTCGTGGGCGCGGTCCTCTCCGGTGCCGTCCTCGGCCCGAAGTACGGCCGGCGCACCATCCAGGCCGGCTTCGCGCTGTCGGCGGTGGCCGTCGCCGCGCTGGCACTCACCGTGCACCTGGCGGGCGAGGGCGCGACGACCTGGCAGCTGCTGCCGGCCCTGCTGCTGAACGGCTTCGCGATGGGCCTGATCATGGCGCCGTTCTTCGACATCGCCCTCGCCGACGTCGAGGAGCGCGAGACCGGCTCTGCCTCCGGCGTCCTCAACGCCGTGCAGCAGCTGGGCGGTTCGGTCGGCGTCGCGGTGCTCGGCACGGCGTTCTTCTCGTACGCGGCGGACGGCGGCACGGTGCCCGCGACCCAGTGGACGGCGCTCATGGCCGCGGTCGCGTTCGTCGCGGCGCTGGCGGCCGCCTTCCTGCTGCCCCGCCGCGCCCGCGAGGGCGCGACGGGACACTGAGGGTCGCGGGGGCCCGGGAGCCCGGGGGCCTCAGGCGATGTGCGGGGGCAGCCCGTACCGGGCCAGGATCGGATCGGCGGGCCGGGACCAGGTCTCGCCTCCGGAGGAGCAGGTGCCCCGGCCCAGGCGAGACCCTGGGCCTGGTCGCCGCTGATGGACGAGCCGCCGGAGTCGCCCGGTTCGGCGCACACGTTCGTCGTGGTCAGGCCCTGCACGCTGCCCCGGCTGTCGTCGACGGTCGCGTTCCTCGCCAGGATCGTGCCGCAGTGCCCGGCCGTGACGAGGCCCCCGTGGCCGGGGAAGCCGGCGGGCGTGCCGGCCCGGTGACGCACGGCGCCCGCCGCGCCTAGACTGACCATCCTCGAACCGCGTTGTGACCTGGCAGAACGCCGCCCCGGAGCCGATCGGCGCCAGTTGGGAGTCAGTCCGTGTTCTACTACGTGCTCAAGTACGTGGTCCTCGGCCCGCTGTTGCGGGTGCTGTTCCGCCCGAGGATCGAGGGCATGGAGAACATCCCGGAGGAGGGCGCGGCGATCGTCGCGGGCAACCACCTGTCGTTCTCCGACCACTTCCTGATGCCCGCGATCCTGCCGCGCCGGATCACCTTCCTGGCCAAGGCCGAGTACTTCACCGGCACCGGCCTCAAGGGGCGGCTGACCGCGGCCTTCTTCCACAGCATCGGGCAGATCCCGGTCGACCGCTCCGGCGGCAAGGCCGGCGAATCGGCGATCCGCGAGGGGATGAAGGTGCTCGCCAAGGGCGAACTCCTCGGCATCTACCCCGAGGGCACCCGCTCCCACGACGGTCGCCTCTACAAGGGCAAGGTCGGCGTGGCCACCATGGCCATCCGCGCCGGGGTCCCGGTGGTCCCCTGCGCGATGATCGGCACGTACGAGATCCAGCCCGCCGGCCGCCGGCTGCCCCGCATCAAGCCGGTGACCATCCGCTTCGGCGAGCCGCTGGAGTTCTCCCGCTTCGAGGGGATGGACAACGAGCGCTACGTGGTGCGCTCGGCCACGGACGAGATCATGTACGCCATCCTCTCGCTCTCCGGGCAGGAGTACGTCGACCGCTACGCCGCCGAGGTCAAGGCGGAGCAGCAGGGCCAGTCCGGCATCGGCTCCCGGCTGCGCCGCAGCGCCTGACCGGCCGCGCCCCGGACCGGCCGCACCCGGCCGGTTGCGCCCTGCGCGGATCCGCGCAGGGCGAACGCCCCTGGCCCCGCCGTCACCGGCCCGCCTAGCGTCGCCGTCATGACGGGAACTGCGTTCGTGATCGGGGCGACGGGACAGATCGGCCGGGCGGCGGTGCGCGCCCTCGCCGAGGACGGCTGGGAGGTGCGGGCCGCCTCCCGCGGGGGCGGCGGTGAGGTGCAGTGGCCCGACGGGGTCCGGCCGGTGGCCGTGGACCGCGAGGACACCGCGGCGCTGGCGGCGGCGCTCGGCGAGGGCTGCGACGTGCTGCTGGACTGCGTCGCCTACGGCCCGGAGCACGCCCGGCAGCTGACGGGACTGGCGGACCGCATCGGCTCGGCGGTCGTCGTGTCCAGTTGCTCCGTGTACGAGGACGGCCGGGGCCGCAGCCTCGACACCGACGGGGAGCCGGGCGGCGCGCCCGTCTTCCCGGTGCCCGTCACGGAGACGCAGCCGGTGCTGGCCCCCGGCGAAGGCGGCTACTCGGCGCGCAAGGTGGCGCTGGAGCGCGACCTGCTGGCGGCGGAGGGACGGTTGCCGGTCACCCTGCTGCGCGCCGGGGCGGTGCACGGCCCGCACAGCCTGCGGCCGAGGGAGCTGTACTTCGTCAAGCGGGCCGTGGACCGGCGGCCGTTCCGGGTGCTCGCGTACGGCGGGAAGAGCCGTTTCCACCCGGTGCACGCCGCCAACCTCGCCGAGCTGGTGCGGCTGGCCGCCCGGCGTCCCGGCTCCCGGGTGCTCAACGCCGGCGACCCGTACGCCCCGACGGTGGCGGAGATCGCGGACGCGATCGCCGCGGTGCTGGGCCACGAGGCGCAGACGTACGCCGTGGACGGGCCTCCCCCGGCGAAGAACGTGGGCGACACCCCGTGGACCACGGCGCACCCCTTCGTGCTGGACATGTCGGCCGCGGAGCGCGAGCTGGGCTACCGCGCCGTGACCGGCTACGCGGAGTCGCTGCCGGAGAACGTGGCCTGGCTGGTGGAACGGCTCGGCGGGCGGGACTGGCGGGAGGCCTTCCCCGTCCTGGCGTCGACCTACGACCGCTTCGGCGACCTGTTCGACTACGAGGCCGAGGACCGCTGGCTGGCCGCCGGAAAATCCCTGGCCGGGCCCCGGGAGGCCGATTAGCCTCGGGGCGTGGGAAGGGAACGGACATGAGCGCGCGGCTGAGGGCCCTCGCCAAGGAGACGCAAGGTCTCGTCGCGACCGGCCGCTACCGGACGGCACGCGGTGTCGAGGTGGCGATCGGCGAGGCCGTCGAACAGGCCGTGCGGGGGACGCGGATGTACGGCCCCAGCCCCGTCGATCCCGGCCCCGGCCACGGCACCGGCGCGGCGGGCACCGGCGCGCCGGGCGGCGGGCCCACGGCCTTCGCGGTGACCGGCGAGGACAGCCTGCGGGCGGCACGCCGTCTGGTGCGGGAGGCACCGGGGACTCCGGTCGCCGTGCTGAACTTCGCCTCGGCGCGCAATCCCGGCGGCGGCTACGTCAACGGTGCGCAGGCCCAGGAGGAGGCGCTGTGCCGGGCGTCGGCGCTGTACACGACGCTGCTCACGGTGCGGGAGTTCTACGACTGGCACCGCGCCGACCGCAGCCCCTTCTACAGCGACCGGGTGATCCACTCCCCCGGCGTCCCGGTCTTCCGCGACGAGCACGGCGTCCTGCTGGACGAGCCGTTCGAGGCCGGCTTCCTCACCTCCGCCGCACCCAACGCGGGGGTGATCGCCCGTCAGGACCCGGCGGCCGTGGAGCGGGTGCCCGCCGCGCTGGTGTCGCGCGCGGGCAGGGTGCTCGAGGTCGCGGCGGCGCACGGCTACCCCTCCCTGGTCCTGGGCGCCTGGGGCTGCGGGGTGTTCCGCAACGACCCGGCGGCGGTCGCCGCCGCCTTCCGCGAGCACCTCGGGCCGGGCGGGCGGTTCGCCGGCCGCTTCGGCCGCGTCGTCTTCGCCGTACTGGACCGGCGCACGGACTCGCCCACCCGGGCCGCCTTCGCCGCCGCCTTCCCCGGGTAGAGGAGTCACATGAACGACAAGCGCAACATCGACACCGTGATGGACGCCGTGGACCAGAAGTGGATGCCGCACGTCCTCGCCGAGGTCAACGAGTACGACGTCAAGGTCGCCAACGTCGAGGGCGACTTCCCCGAGCACGCGCACGCGGACACCGACGAGTTCTTCCTCGTGCTCGCCGGACGGCTGCACCTGGAACTGCCGGACCGCACCGTGACGCTGGGCCCGCACGAGGTGTTCACCGTGCCCCGCGGCGTCCCGCACCGGCCGCGTGCCGAGGAGGGCACCCGCATCCTGATGTTCGAGCCGCGCGGCACCGTCAACACCGGTGACGGCAACGAGGGTTCCGGCACGACCGGGGTGCGGCTCGGTTAGCCTCCCGGACGCGGGCCCCGAAAAACCGGACGGCCCCGCCGCGCCCCTCAGGGGTGCGGCGGGGCCGTCCGGCCTCGTACCGGGTGGGTCAGCTCGTGGGCGGCACCGGCGCGGCGTGCGCGGCGCACGTCACGTCGGACCGGTCGAGCCTGCCCGTCACGAAGTAGCCGGTGACGCGGTCGTTGACGCAGGGGTTGACCAGGCCGGTGACGCCGTGCGAACCGGCGCCCTTCTCGGTGATCATCAGGGAGCCCTTGAGCCGCTTGTGCAGCTCCACGGCGCCCGTGTACGGGGTCGCCGCGTCACGGGTGCTCTGGACGATCATGACGCGCGGCAGGCCGTGGCCGGTCCGCACCTCCACCGGGGTCCGCTGCGGGACGCCCCAGGTGGCGCACGGCAGGTTCATCCACGCGTTGGACCAGGTCAGGAACGGGTACTTGGCGTGCAGCCGACTGTTGTCGCGGTCCCAGGTGCGCCAGTCGCGCGGCCACCTGGCGTCGGTGCACTCCACCGCCGTGTAGACCGCGTTGCCGTTCTCCGAGGCGGCGTTGCCCGCGGTGTCCGACAGGTCGGGGGCCGCGGCGTCGACCAGCGCCTGGGTGTCGCCGCCGAGGTAGGCGCTCCAGATGCCGGCCACGGCCGCCCATGACGAGTCGTAGTACGGGGCGCTCTGGAAGAGGCCCAGCAGCTCGGCCGGGCCCACGACCCCGCCGATCGGGTGCGCCTTGGCGGTCGCCCGCAGCCGCTCCCACTGTGCCTGGACCTTCGCCGGGGTGTTGCCGATGTGGTAGACGGAGTCGTACTTCGCGACCCAGGCCTTCCAGTCGTTCCAGCGGCCCTCGAAGGCGACGTCCTGGTCGAGGTTGTTCTGGTACCAGATCTGGTCGCGCGACGGGTTCACGACGCTGTCGACGACCATGCGGCGCACGTGCGTCGGGAAGAGCGTGGCGTAGACGGCACCGAGGTAGGTGCCGTAGGAGACGCCGAGGTAGTTGAGCTTCCGCTCGCCGAGGGCAGCGCGGACGACGTCGAGGTCACGGGCGGTGTTGGCCGTCGTCATCTGCGACAGCATCGCGGCGCCGGTGCGCTCCTTGCAGCCTTCCGCGTACTCGGCGGCCAGCTTGCGCTGCGCCCGCTTGTCGGCCTCGCTGTCCGGCACCGGGTCGGCCTTGGGGGCCTTCACGAACTCCTGCGGGTCGGCGCAGGAGATGGGGGCGGAGTGGCCGACGCCGCGCGGGTCGAAGCCGACGAAGTCGTAGGCCTTGGCGGTCGCCGCCCAGATCGGGTTCTTGGTCGTCACGCGGAGCGGGAAGCGCATGCCGGAACCACCGGGCCCGCCCGGGTTGTAGATGAGGGCGCCCTGTCGCTCGCCGGCGGTCCCGGTGTTGCCGATGCGGTCCACCGCGATCCTGATCGTCTTGCCGTACGGCTTGGCGTAGTCGACGGGCACGGTCACCCAGCCGCACTGGACGGGGCTCGCGATGCCCCAGTCCGCGGGGCAGTCGGCCCAGTCGATGCCCTTACGGGCCGCGTGCGCGGCGGCGATCCGTACGCCCTTGGCCTCGGCGTCGCCGCTGTGTCCGTCGTGTCCGTGGGTCGCCGGCGCACTGTGGGCGACCGCGGTCTGCGGTGCCGCCGTGGCGACGGTGCCGGCTATGAGGGCCGCGGTCAGCCCGAGCACGGCGGTGCGTCTCACCATGAACTCCCCCTGCTGTTGGTGCCGCTCGTGGCGGCCCGATCACAACTGCAGGGGGATCCTTTCGCCCGGAAGGGCTCCGGGAGAAGATCCCATGAGCGTTTCTTTACCAACCCATAAGGTGGAAGCAGCTGTTGGCGGCCTGCTCGGGGCACCGACGGCTCCGGCCGGAGGAGGCTCACCAGGTGGCGGTGGCCGGGGAGTTCGGCGACGTGGGGTTCGCGGTCAGGGTCGTGGGCCGGTGCACGGCAGGCCGCACGCCGCCAGGTCGGCGAGCAGGTGCCCGGGCGCGGGAGCCCGGGGCGTCTCACCCCGGGCGCGGGGAGCCCGGGGCGGGACGGAGGGCGGCCTCGTGGCCGGCGAGCGAACAGGCGAGCGCCGTCCTCGGCCGCGGGGTCGTACTCCGCATGGCGGGCGGCGCCGTCGCCGCCGCGCGTTCCGGGCGGACTCCCGGGAACGCGTGCCGGAGGCCCGCGCTCGTGCCGGGGAAGGAAATGCCCCGTTCCCGTTCGCTGCGATACGGGCTGCCGGGCACCGCCCGCATCGCGCCGAAACCGTCGACGGCGGGCTCCGCCGCCGCCGCGGCGGTGGGAGCGGACGGACTCGGAGCGGTCCCCGGCCGGCGATGCGGGCGGTGGACGCGGCCCGGGGGCCGCCGGCCGCTTCGGTCGTGCCCCGCGTCCACCGGCCCGGCCCGGCATCACGACGGTGGTCCTGGCCGAGGAGCACCCGCCGGGGAGGGCTTCCGGACGGGCGGGGGCACCACGAGGGGCCCGAGGCCCGCACGGTGCCGGAACCCGTCAGGTCCGGGCTCGGCCCGGCGCTGCCGCCGCGTTCCGCGGCCGAGAAGGCGGCCGGCGTCGCCGCGGTGCCGCACACCGTACGGAAGGGCCGCACCACGACGGCGCGGGCGGGGCGGCGGCGGTGCCGACCGGCCTGCAGGCCGGGGCCCGGGTGCCGTGGGCCCCGGGCGCCGCTCACCCGATCGGCCCAGCGCCTTTTGCCCCGCCCGGGTGAGGGCCGCACAGTCGAGTGACGGCGGTAACCAGGCGCCCCATCCCCCGGGATGGACGAGGCGGTCCCCCGGGCGACCGTCCCGGGACCCGGCTCGACGGCCCTGCCAAGGCGGTCCCGTACCGCCCCGTGCGACCGAGGGTCCCTTCCGGGCCCCACGCCACCGTCCCGAGCGCGGCCACGGGCCTCCGCCCGGCACGGCCCGCGGCGTGCGCACGGTCCTCGCGCCCCCCAAGGATCGAGGTCCCATGGACAGCACCCCGAAGACACGCGTCGTTCTGCGGATCCGGCTCCACGAGGGCACGGGCGATCAGTATGCGGCGGCATACGACCTCGTGCACCGCGGCATCGTCAACGCCGACGGCTTCATCAGCTCGCAGTTGTGCCGGTCCCACGCCGACCCCGACAGCTGGATCGTGACCAGCGAGTGGCGGTCGCTGGACCAGTACCTCGCGTACCTGGCGAGCGAGGACTTCAAGGCGCGGCGCGTCGGGCTGCGGGAGCTGGTCCTCGAGCACGAGTCGACGCAGTACTCGGTCGTCGCCGACGTGAAGCCCTGACGCGGCGCCGGTTCCGGCCCCCGGGGCGGCTGCTCGGGTTCAAGTGGCCGCCCCGGGGGCCGGTCCGCGGGCGCGTCAGCGCCAGCGGTACAGCTCCTTGAGCCGGTTCACGACGATGTTGAAACGGCCCCGGTCGAGCGCGCAGGCCTCGCGGCGCATGCCGTCGGGGTGGACGCGCAGCACCCGGTCGACGTTCACCCAGGACGCGCGGCCGGACTTGTCCCACGGGCCGGAGCCGATGGCGACCCACTCGCGGTCGTCGTTGTGCTCCTTGCTGGAGAGCTGCACCGCGAGCAGCGTGTCGGTCCGCTCCCGCGCGACGACGAGGACCGGGCGGTCCTTGCCGCGGCCGTCGTTCTCCTCGTAGGGGACCCAGGTCCAGACGATCTCGCCCGGGTCGGGGTCGCCGTCGTGGGCGGGCGCGTACTCGGTGCGGACGGGGCCGACCTGCTCCGGCTGTGCCTCGGTGGTCGCGCTGGGGCCGTAGCGGCCGGGGTTCTCGGTGTCTATGGACGTCACGGGGCCACGCTAGCCGACAGCATCCGGCGCAGGCACAGCCCGTCCGGGGCGAGCGCGGTCAGCAGCGCGGCGGGACCGGCCAGCGGCGTCAGCACGGCCTCCCCGCGCTCCGCGTCCCGTACCGGTACCCGTGCCTGCGCCGGCTTGTCGGCGAACGCCGGGTCGACGACGAGCAGTTGGCCCACGGCACGGTGGGTGTGCAGGACGGCGGGCCCGGCCCACGCCGCCGCGCCCGGCCCGAAGGACAGCTCCTGGTCCAGCAGCGGACGGCCGCCGATCCGTACCGTGAGGCGGGTGGTGAGCCGGCCCGGCCGTTCCCCCGCGCGGCCGAGGATCTGCTCCTCGCGCAGCAGCAGGCGTGCGCCCGGGGCGAGTTCGGCCCTGGTGGTCATGTGCAGGTCGCTGCCCTGCGCGGCGATCAACGGCTCGGGCAGCCAGTGCAGTTCGGCGCCCTCGCCGACGGTGAGCCGTACGTCGTAGCGCGCTTGCTCCCCGTCGCGGCCGGGCAGCGCCACGGTGGCCGCCGCCGCGTCCACGTGCAGCACGGCGCCCGGCGCGGCGGTGACGTGCACGGCCAGCCGGTCGCCGCCGAGCGGTGCGGTCATGGCGCCGACGACCGTCACCCGGGCCGCCCGTCCGTCGGCGCACCGCGTACGGCGGAGCGCGAGCGGCCCCTCGCCGGTGAGTTCGGGCAGCGCGGTGCCGCCGCGGCCGTCCGGGACGGCGGTGATCCGCGCGGTGGCGTGGACGCCGCTCACGCGGGGACGGCGGCCCATGCCGCGAGCCGCGTACGGACCCACCCGGTGACGGGGGCGACGCCGTCCTCGGCGACCAGGGAGGTGAAGACCACCGGCAGGTCCCCGCGCTGCCGCTGCGCGTCGCGCGCCATGCGGCCGAGGTCGGAGCCGACGTAGGGGGCGAGGTCGGTCTTGTTGACCACCAGCAGGTCGGCCGTGGTGACCCCGGGGCCGCCCTTGCGCGGGATGTCGTCGCCGCCGGCGACGTCGATGACGAAGACCTGGGCGTCGACCAGGCCCTTGGAGAAGGTGGCGGTGAGGTTGTCGCCGCCGGACTCCACCAGGACGAGGTCCAGCGGCCCGACGGTGTCCTCCAGTTCCTCCACGGCCTCGAGGTTGGCGGAGATGTCGTCGCGGATCGCGGTGTGCGGGCACGCGCCGGTCTCCACGGCGGCGATCCGCTCGGGCGGCAGGACGGCCTCGCGCAGGAGGAAGTCGGCGTCCTCGCGGGTGTAGATGTCGTTGGTGACGACCGCGATGGACAGCTCGTCGCGCAGCGCGCGGCACAGCGCGGCGACGGTGGCGGTCTTGCCCGAGCCGACGGGGCCGCCGAGGCCGATGCGCAGGGCGCGGCGGGCGCCGTCGGGGCGGGCGGTGGGGCCGGCCCAGGTGTGCCGCTGCGGGAGGACGGTGTGGTCGTGGTCGAGGTGCATGGGCTCCCCCTAGGAGGCGAAGAGGCGGACGGGCCACCCGGCGTGGGCCTCGGCGTACACGTCGAGGAGAGGTGCGCAGGCGGCCGGCAGGGCGTCGGTGCCCTCGGTGAGGCAGCGGTGCGCGGCGTCGGCGGCCCGGGCGGCGACCTCGTCCAGGTCCGGTGCGAGCCGGGCGAGGACGGCGGTCACCGCGAACGGGTCGAGGCTCAGCAGGCGTAGGGCGGCGGTGGCCGGGCCGGTCACGGACTCGTACGCCGCGGCGTGGGCGGCGTCCGGCGGGGCGAGGCCGGCGGCCCCGGCCGTCACGCCGAGGACGACGGGCTGGTGGGCGCCCCGCGGCCGGGCGGCGGCGAGCGCGTCGAGTCCGGGTGACGGCCAGGCGGCGCGGGCGGCGCGCATCATCTGGCGGCCGAGGCGGCGGGCGCTCCGCCGCAGCGCGGGCGAGGGGGTGCGGGCGTCGGCGGCCTCGTCCAGGGCGAGCGGGTCGGCGCCCGCTGCGGCCGCGGCGGCAAGCGCCGCGGACACCAGGCCCGTGGTGTGCAGCCTGCCCCGGCAGAACTCCTCCAGCGTGCCGGGCCCGGTGATCCGGCCTGCCTCGACGGCGGCCTCGGCCCCTCCGGAGTGGGCGTGGCCCCCGGCGGGGAAGCGGCCGTCGGCGAGCAGCAGCAGGGCGGCGCGGTTCATCGTCCCCGTGCTCCGCTCAGAAGAGGAAGTACCGCTGGGCCATGGGCAGTTCCACAGCCGGTGCGGGTTCGACGACGTCTCCGTCGATGCGGACGGTGAAGGTGTCGGGATCGACCTCGACCCTCGGCATGGCGTCGTTCTCACGCATGTCCGTCTTGGTGACGCACCGGGTGTCGCGGATCGGGAGGAACTGCTTCCCGAGGCCGAGGCGTTCGGGGAGGCCGTCCTCGAGGGCGGTCTGCGTGACGAAGGTGAAGGAGTTGGCGGCGGGGGCCCGGCCGGTCGCCCCGAACATCGGCCGCGGCATGACCGGCTGGGGGGTGGGGATGGAGGCGTTGGCGTCGCCCATCTGCGCGTAGGCGATCTGGCCGCCCTTGAGGACGAGTTGGGGTTTGACGCCGAAGAACGCCGGCTCCCACAGCACCAGGTCGGCGAGCTTGCCGCTCTCGACCGAGCCGATCTCGCCGTCGAGGCCCTGGGCGACGGCGGGGTTGATGGTGTACTTGGCGACATATCGACGTGCGCGCAGGTTGTCGGCCCGCCCGTCCCCGGGCAGGGCCCCGCGCCGCCGTTTCATGACGTGCGCGGTCTGCCAGGTGCGCAGCACGACCTCGCCGATCCGGCCCATGGCCTGGGAGTCCGAGGAGATGATCGAGATGGCGCCCAGGTCGTGCAGCACGTCCTCGGCCGCGATCGTCCCGGGCCTGATCCGTGACTCGGCGAAGGCGAGGTCCTCGGGCACGGCGGGGTTGAGGTGGTGGCAGACCATCAGCATGTCGAGGTGCTCCTCGACGGTGTTGACGGTGTGCGGCCGGGTCGGGTTGGTCGAGGACGGCAGGACGTTGGGGTGCCCGACGACGGTCATGATGTCCGGCGCGTGCCCGCCGCCCGCGCCCTCGGTGTGGTACGCGTGGATGCCCCGTCCGGCGATGGCGGCGAGGGTGTCCTCGACGAAGCCGGCCTCGTTGAGGGTGTCGGTGTGGACGGCGAGCTGGGCACCGGTCGCCTCGCACACCGTCAGGCAGGCGTCGATGGCGGCCGGGGTGGCGCCCCAGTCCTCGTGGATCTTGAAGCCGACGGCCCCGCCGCGCAGCTGGGAGAGCATCGCCTCGTGGGAGACCGTGTTGCCCTTGCCGAGCAGGCCGATGTTGACGGGGTACTGCTCCAGCGCGGCGAACATCCGGGCCAGGTGCCAGGACCCCGGCGTGATGGTGGTGGCCTTGGTGCCCTCGGCGGGACCGGTGCCACCACCGACGAGCGTGGTGACGCCGGAGGCCAGGGCCTCGTCCACGATCGTCGGGGAGATGAAGTGGACGTGCGCGTCGACCGCCCCGGCGGTGACGATCCTGCCGTTGCCGGCGATGACCTCCGTCTCGGGTCCGATGACCAGGTCCGGGTGGACGCCGTCCATGGTGTCGGGGTTGCCGGCCTTGCCCAGCGCCGTGATCCGCCCGTCGCGGATGCCGATGTCCGCCTTGACCACGCCCCAGTGGTCCAGGACGACGGCGCCGGTGATCACCGTGTCGGGAGTGCCCTCGGCGCGGGTGGCGCGGGCCTGCCCCATCGACTCGCGGATCACCTTGCCGCCGCCGAAGACGACCTCGTCGCCCGAGCCGTCGGCGCCTCCCGAAAGGTCCCTCTCGACCTCGACCAGCAGGTCGGTGTCGGCGAGCCGTAGCCGGTCCCCGGTCGTCGGCCCGAACAGGTCGGCGTAGACCGCCCGCGAGAGCTCAGCCATCGAGGGCACCTCCGGTCTCCCCGCGCAGCCCGATCACGATCCGCGCGCCGCCGAGCGGCACGAGCTCGACCTCGACGGGGATGCCGGGCTCGAAGCGCACGGCGGTCCCGGCGGCGACGGCCAGGCGCTTGCCGCGGGCGGCGGCGCGGTCGAAGACGAGGCCGGGGTTGGCCTCGGCGAAGTGGTAGTGGGAGCCGACCTGGACCGGCCGGTCGGCGGAGTTCAGCACGGTCAGCCGGGTGACCGGCTTACCTGCGTTGAGCACGACCGGTTCGGCGGCGTGCAGGATCTCCCCGGGGATCACGCGGCGGCCCCTAGACGATCGGCTCGTGGACGGTGACGAGCTTGGTGCCGTCCGGGAAGGTGGCCTCCACCTGGACGTCGTGGATCATCTCCGGCACGCCCTCCATGACGTCGCCCCGGGTGAGCACCTTGCGTCCGGAGGCCATCAGCTCGGCGACGGTCCGGCCGTCCCGGGCGCCCTCGAGGAGGTGCGAGGTGATCAGCGCGACGGCCTCGGGGTGGTTCAGCCTCAGTCCCCTGGCCCGCCGCTTCTCCGCCACGTCGGCGGCGACGTGGACGAGCAGGCGTTCCTGTTCGTGGGGGGTCAGTCGCATGGCCACACCTCGCAGTCGTCCCGGGTGAACGGGCCCGCCGGGCGTCCCCGGCCCGCGGATCCGCTCTGCCGTTGTCCGGAGGGCGCAGGTTAGTCCGGTGGCGTTTCGTCCGCGTTAACCGCCGCCCTCCGGACGGACGGTGCCGGTCAGGGCGCGGACGCCCTCGCCGGGGTGGCGTCCTCCGGCAGGATGCCACGGCGTCCCAGCTCCCCTGCGTACGACACGGGTTCGGCACCCTTGGTGGCCTCGGTGCCTCGGCAGGACCGGCACCGGGGGTTCCGCGCCCGCGACGGCGCCCCTTCGACGCCACGAGGGGACGCTCAGGTCCCGTCGTGGCGGGCGTTCGTCGTGCCGCGGTGCTCGGCGGCGATGCCGAAGCGCCGCCGTTCGCCCGTGGCGGACACCGCTCCCCGCACCGAGGAGACCGTACTGACCACCGCCTCCTCGGGGGCGGCGTCCAGCTCCTGGAGTCGTTGCAGGTCAGCGGCGGAAACCAGGGCGACCAGCGGCTTGCCGTGACGGGTCACGACCACCCGCTCACCGCCGTAGACGACGCGGTTGATCAGTTCCGCCAGTTCCGCACGCGCTTGTGTCACCGGTACTTCGTGGGCCATGCTCCCCATCATAACGAGATGTACGTCCTGTACATTTTTTACAGCGACGGGCACCCCTGCCCAGGGTGCCCACGGAGGTGCAGCGATGCTTCGACCGACCGCCCGCTACGTCCTGCCCGAGTTCACCGAGCGCACCAGCGAGGGCGTGCGTTCCATGGACCCGTACTCCAAGCTGCTCCAGGAGCGGATCGTCCTGCTCGGGACGCCCATCGACGACACCTCGGCGAACGACGTGATGGCGCAGCTGATCCACCTGGAGTCCGCCGCACCGGAGCAGGACATCTCGCTCTACATCAATTCCCCCGGCGGGTCCTTCACCGCGATGACCGCGATCTACGACACCATGCAGTTCGTAAGCTGCGACGTGTCGACGGTGTGCGTCGGCCAGGCGGCCTCGGCGGCGGCCGTCCTGCTCGCCGCCGGAGCGCCCGGCAAGCGGCTGGCGACCCCCGGCTCGCGGGTGCTGATCCACCAGCCCTCGTTCGCGGAGGTGATCCAGGGCACCACGGCCGACCTGGAGATCCAGGCCAGGGAACTGCTCCGGCGCCGTGATCAGTTGGAAGAGCTGCTGGTACGCCACACCGGCCAGGACTCCGAGCGCATCCGGGCCGACATCGAACGGGACACGATTTTTGACGCTCCGTCGGCCCTCGCCTACGGCCTGGTGGACCGGCTGACGCTGAGCCGCAAGGACGGCGCCGGCCGCGCCCCGCGCGCCGTGCGGTGACCGGCCGTGGTGCCCGAACTGCCCCCGCTCCCGGCCCTGACCCGGGCCGAGGGCGAGCTCGTCGACGCCTACCTGGGCGTCGTGGACCTGCTGGGCCGGATCAACCCGTCCCGTTCCCGGGACACCTACGGGGCGCTGCGCGCCGCGCAGGCCCTGGTGGGGCGGGCGGCGGAGCTGCGTGACGCGCTGACGCTGATGCATGCGCGCGGGGAGAACGAGGTGCACACGGGGACACTGGAAAGGGCGCTGCGGGTGCTCGACGGTGAACGGCGCACGGGGCAGGTCACCTTGCCGTCACCGCGACCCCGCTGACGGAGCGTCACGACACACTGGTCCGTTCGGGCGGCGCGAACTCGAACCGAATGGACTCGCCCGATCGTTGTATCTGCCGTGGACGGCCGGATGACCCCGAGTTGCGCGATATGGCCGCACACAACCGGAATCTGACGCTCCATCCCAGGTGTTCGACTGCTTTCGAGTCGTCAGTCCATGGCCTGCGTCCCGGAGTCCACCCGAATAGGTGAGTCGTGAACAGACTCACATTCGACCGGTTGCGCTGGGAATCGACCGCTTCGGTGGGTGATCATCCCTTCGACGACAAGCCCCCGTCATCCCGGCGGGGCGGTCCGCGCGGACGCCGAATCCTGCCGCCGCGCGGATGCCAGGTCGACGACGACGCATCAGCAGGAGCGGAGGACCCGAGCAAGGCGGGTCCGGCGCCGGTCGCCGGACCCTTGGGGTGAAGCCGCAGCCGCGGCCGGGCATCTTCGCCTGCCCGAACCCGACAGGTCATCCTTCGCAGGCGGACGACGAAGGGTTGCGCATGAGTGCGCCGACAGCCATGTCCGGGGTCCTGTGCCGGCTGGGGGCGGTCTCCGCCCTCACGGCGGCCGCCGTGGCCGGTCCCGCGGTACTGCCCGAACTCGCCCAGCAGGCCGAGGCGGCGACCGTCTCCGCCAAGGCGCTGAAGATCGCGGCGTCCAAGAAGGGCGCCCTCTACCAGTACGGCGCGGCCGGTCCCGGCAGGTTTGACTGCTCCGGGCTCACCTTCTACTCGTTCAAGAAGGCGGGCAAGAAGCTGCCCCGCACCGCGGGGGCGCAGTACAACAGCGTCCGGCACATCCGGAAGTCCGGGAGGACCCGCGGTGACCTGGTCTTCTTCCACTACGGGAGCAACGTGTACCACGTGGGGATGTACGCCGGGCACGGAAAGATCTGGCACTCCCCCAGGCCCGGCGGGCGGGTGCGGCTGGAGAAGATCTGGAGCCGCAGCGTCTGGTACGGCCGGGTGAAGTGACCCCGGTCGCGGTTGTATTGGGGCCGGGGTCCCGGGGGGGGGGGGGGGAGGCACCCGGGTCGGGGAGCGGCGGGGGGGGGGGGGTGGCCCAACGGGGGCGCTTTTCTCATCAGGTGGGGGCTTGGTCTTGGTTTTCCTTTCCCTAGCTT